>JARLHN010000042.1 GCA_031292255.1 Oryzomonas sp.
CCTGGGGATCAAGAACATCAAGATCGGGCCGTCATTGCCGGCCTTCATCAGCCCCAACGTGCTCAACTTCCTGGTGGAAAACTTCAACCTCGGCCCGATCACCACCGCCGATGCCGACCTGAAGGCCATACTGGGATAACGAACCACAATTGGGTTGTAACGGGCCATGAACGCCCCGCGGCATGCCGCGGGGCGTTCATGGCTTCAACATATATTCCGGCCTTTCCAGATTTTAGTCGAGAATATACGGGTTATTTGATATTAATAAACATCCATGTGAGCCAAAGCCGTAGAGTATAAGCACCCGGCGACGTTATCAGGTGCCACCTCGGGAGGGAATATGGACAGACTATTGAAACAGCTGGTAAATGATTCGCCCGACGCGATTCTCGTCTCAGACAGAGAAGGGATCATCAGCTTCTGGAACCCTGGTGCAGAGCAGATGTTCGGCCATTCGTCCGCGGAAGCGGTAGGGCAATCACTCGATCTGATCATCCCCGAAAATCTACGGGGGCGACACTGGGAAGGTTATCGGCAGGTCATGGGGTCCGGCGATACGAAATACAAAACCGGCCTTCTTTCGTCACCAAGCGTTCGCAAGGATGGCAGCCGTGTTTCGCTGGAGTTCAGCATAGTACTGCTGCACGACGAAGCAGGCGGCATGGTTGGTTGCGCGTCGATCATGCGGGACGTAACGGAACGCTGGAAGAAAGAAAAGGAATTGAAGGAACGTTTGACAGCCTGCGAAACAAAGTTGACAGGCACATCGGTTTGAGATTCTACAACGACAGCATCGATATCGAGAACGAGGGATTATAGTGAAAAAACGGGTTGTCCTTGTAGGCATGGGATTTGGTGGGATCCACGCTGCACGAGTCCTGGCAGGCAAAGGACTCGATGTCATCCTTGTTGACCGGAACAATTACCATCTGTTCCAACCCTTACTCTACCAGGTTGCGACCGCCGGACTAGAGCAGGAATCCATCGCCCATTCCGTACGTGCCATGGCTCGAAGTTGGCCTGGCACACGATTTCAGCTTGCCGAGGCAACCGGGATCGATTTTGCCTCACACGACCTCCTGACCAATACCGGACCCATCCACTATGACTACCTCGTTATCGGAGCCGGCAGCGTTACGAATTATTTCGGTCTCACATCTGTTGAACGCAATGCCTTTGACCTCAAGGAGCTGTCGGACGCCGAAACATTGCGTAACCACATACTCACCGCCTTCGAACGCGCGGTCATTGAACCTGATCCGGCCCGCCAGCGCGCGCTGATGACATTTGTCATCGTGGGCGGAGGTCCCACGGGGGTCGAGTTTTCCGGAGCGCTTGTCGAACTGGTCCATTTTGTCCTGGCCAAGGACTACCCGGAACTGAAAACCCAAGCCGCCAGAGTGGTGTTGATTGAGGCGACCGACGAGTTGCTGGTTGCCATGCCGGAGTCACAGCGCATGTACACGCTCAATAAATTGCGCAGCATGTCCGTGGAAGTGCTTCTCAATGCCCGCGTCGTGGATGCCGGCCCTGAACAGGTCATTTTGCACGACGGTGCCGTCATACCGGCCCACACACTTTTTTGGTCGGCAGGGGTAAAAGCAGCACCACTGGCGGCAACTCTGGATACTCCCCCTATGGCCGCGGGCAGGATTCCGGTAGAGCCGGATTTGACACTGCCCGGCCACTCTGAAGTCTATGTCATCGGAGACATGGCCTTTTTGAAACAGGACAGCTCTGTGCTGCCCATGACCGCTCCCGTAGCCATGCAGATGGGCATCTACGCCGGAAACGCAATCCTGGCAAGGGAGGGGGGCAGAACTCCTTCTCCATTCCGGTATCGAGACAAGGGGACCATGGCGACAATAGGCCGGAACGCGGCAGTGGCGAGCGCCTTCGGCATGAATTTCCGGGGGTACTTCGCCTGGCTGGTCTGGCTATTGCTACATCTCTACTACCTGATAGGTTTTCGTAACCGCATCGTTGTCATGCTCAATTGGGTTTGGTATTACTGGTATCATGAGCGCCAGGTGCGTCTCATCACGAAACGTGAAACAGGGCAAGAGCTTTAACTGGCGGTCAGAGTCATGCTTATGCCCATTGAAATTCCTCCGGATATTCGGGTTGATTTTTTACCAGATAGTTTCCATCCGGAAACTCCGGATGAAAACCTGATAGCTGACAATGCCCCTGTAATGTTTGAACTTTATAATTTAATGACAGATGGCCCAAAGGATCGTTATTTATGCTGAAAAACTTGAAGATCGGGACCAAGATGTTGTTCATGCTGTTGTTGCCGATAGCAGGCATGCTCTATTTCTCGATAAAGGATGTCGTATCGCGCTATGACACGATGAGTAATACGGAAGCATCGAAAACACTGGCATCACTTGCGGTCGTTTCAAGTTCCTTGATCCACGAGCTACAGAAGGAACGCGGCATGACTGCTGGTTTTCTGGCTTCAAAAGGAGAAAAATTCAAGTCGGAATTGGCAAAACAGCGAGAGGAAACCAACGGGCGCATCGCTAAACTAAATGAATTTTCAACTGCCAATGCAGCGGTTCTAGTGCAGGTAAAATCTTCTCTCGGACAGGCCGGTGTGAATCTGGAAAAACTATCCGCAATCAGAAGCTCCGCCGACGGCCAGAAACTGGAGGTAAAAGAATCTTTCGCATTTTATACACAGGCTATCGACGGTTACCTTGAAATAATTTCTTCGATTGCTACTACCAGCAACCAGGCTGAAGTCGTCAGGGATGCCATTACCTATTTTTCCTTTCTGAACGTTAAAGAACAGGCAGGCCGCGAACGGGCAACTTTGAATGCGGCTCTGAGTACAGGCCATTTTGAGGACGAAACCTATCGTCGTTTTTTGAGTGTTATAGCTGCTCAAAACGAGTATTTAACCATGTTCTCCAAATTTGCCCGTCAAAAAGATCTTGGCTACGCCCATGAAAAACTGAACTCGCCGGCTGCTGCAAAGGTGGATGAGATACGCGCTGCGGTATTGGCCAAGTCTTCAACAAGTGCCCTCGACATTTCCCCGGAGGCATGGTTCTCGACCATCACTGAAAAAATAAACACCATGAAAGATGTCGAGGACTATTTATCAAAAAGCCTTATTGAAGGCGCTGACAAGCTGGCCACAGCAGCAGAAATAGGTTTGATTGCAAGCATTTCCATCACCTTGATCATGGCCGTTGCAGCGTTGGCAATCGGATTGATGCTCTTTGTCAGCATCAGCCAGCCACTCAAAAGCATTGTGTATATGCTGAAGGATATCGCCGAGGGTGAGGGTGACCTTACCCGTCGCCTTGACGAGGCCCGCCATGACGAATTTGGCGAAGTATGCCATTGGTTCAATCGTTTTGTGGACAATGTGCGCGGCATTATTTCTCAGGTATCCAGCACAACACGACAGGTAACAACTTCGGCTGCACAACTTCACAGTACCGCTGAACAAATTGCAACAGCTGCCGAGGAGGTGGCTTGTCAATCCACCACCGTAGCAACGGCCAGCGAAGAGATGTCAGCTACATCCAATGATATTTCACACAACTGCTCACTGGCGGCTGAAGTTTCAAATCGTGCCAGTGACAATGCACGAGGCGGAGCTCAGGTAGTGCAGGATACTCTGGAGGGGATGAAGAATATCGCTGAAAGTGTGAGGGAATCAGCTCATACTGTTGAGAGCCTGGGAGCCCGTTCAGATCAAATCGGGGCGATTGTTGGAACGATCGAGGATATTGCGGACCAAACCAACCTGCTGGCACTGAACGCTGCAATCGAAGCTGCTCGGGCAGGCGAGCAGGGACGGGGATTTGCTGTTGTGGCCGATGAAGTGAGGGCTCTGGCCGAGCGAACGACCAGGGCAACCAAAGAGATTGCATCGATGATCAAAGGCATTCAGCAGGAGACCAGTGGAGCGGTCAGCAGCATGGAGAACGGCGTCACTGAAGTTGAACGAGGCATGGATAGCTCACGAAAATCCGGAGAGGCACTTCAACAGATTTTGGATGCAATCAACGATGTCACCATACAGGTTCACCAGATAGCAACGGCCGCGGAAGAACAGACTGCTGTCACGGGAGAGATCTCTTCCAACATAAGTCAGATTACCGATGTTGTGCAGGAGACGGCGACCGGGGCCCATGAGACCGCGAAAGCGGCTTCTGCCCTCAATAAACTGGCAAGTGATCTGGAACAATTGGTAGGTCACTTCAAACTATAATCTTTATCATGATAAGGATACGTTAGCTCTTGCCAAAGGGTAATGTCGGCTGAGCAGAACAAAGAATTTCACGCTGAAAAAGTCCGAACGTATTCCCCTTAGGGAATACCTGTAATTTAGGGCCCTTAGAGTTTATCTGAGGGCTTTTTTCTTTGAGTTGTCTCCAAGGTTAAATGGGATCTACATCGGTAGGCCCAGTGACCGCCAAGCTGTCAAAAATGCTATTTCCAACGAAACCTATTCCTGCCCATTTCACACGTTACCCAATCCATCCCGAAACACCATCCTTGATTGATGAAGTTCCCTAAACCACCGGTTATGCCGGTGGTCATGACTTACCTCATCACGATATTATTGATCTGGGTCAAAGTCATTTTTGTAATTAATGCTACCTTGAGTTTGTGCCGAACATGTTCGTTCGTGCCACCTCTTACCAGGCTGATCGCCGGGGGATTCCTTGCCGTGTGGGGGTTCGCGGCCATCTGCCCGGCGCTTTACCGGCAGCAAACAGATGTAACGTCAAGGAGGATGCATGCAGTTCCTGAAGTCACCAAAAGGCTTTATTACAATTTTGTCGCTCGTTTTTGTCGGCCTTGCGGTCGCTGCCTTTCTGCTCTTCGGACCGCCGCAATTGCTGGCGCTGTCGGAATCGCCGGACTTCTGCGCCAGTTGCCACGTCATGGAGGAGCAGCACACCGCCTGGAGCCATGCCGGCGCCCATCGGCGGATTCGTTGTGTCGATTGCCACCTGCCGAACGGTAACCACGTGGTCCACTATGTCTGGAAGTCGATCGACGGCATGAAGGATGTGATTTCGTTCAATACCGGCATGGTGCCGGAACGAATCACGCTGTCCAGCCATGGGGCAAAGGTCGTACAGAGCAATTGCATTCGCTGTCACGCCGAGGCGGTTTCACAGTTGGATACCACACGGCAGTGCTGGGGCTGCCACCGGCAGTTGCGCCACCGGATGACCGGCACCGTTGCTACCCGATAACAACCAGAAAGAGAGGAGAACAGGATGAAGATGTTGCAAAGTTGTACAGCACTGGCGCTGATGATTGCCGTGACGATCGGCGCAGGTTGCGCCCCCAAGAAGGTCGAGCCGGTAAAGACCGCCACGATCCCCGACGGCACCGTCGAACCGGCGGAATGGGGAAAGGTTTACCCCATAGAGCACGAACTCTGGAAAAAGACCGGCGAACCGAATCCGGCGGGCAAGAGCAAGTACAAAAAGGGGAATGACGAGGGACGGGAACGACCCGACAAACTCGACGAATACCCGTTCTTGGCGCTTCTGTACAACGGCTGGGCCATGGGTTCGGAGTACAGCGAGCCGCGAGGACACCTTAACATGATCAAGGACCAGTTGGATGTGGACCCAGGGCGCTACAAGGCCGGCGGTTCCTGTCTGACCTGTAAGACGCCGTACGCCCCGATTCTGCAGGGCAAGATGGGTAAGGATTACTTTTCCAAGCCGTACAAGGAGGTCTTGGCAAACATTCCCCAGGAGCACCAAACCCTCGGGGTAACCTGCATCGACTGCCACAACAACAACGATATGTCCCTGCGGCTTTCCAGGGGATTTACCCTGGGCACGGCTCTGGACACGCTCGGCGTCGATCGGTCCAAGCTGTCCCAGCAGGACATGCGGACCCTGGTGTGCGCACAGTGCCACGTCACTTACAGTATCACCAAGGATACGCAGATGAAGTCAACCGACGTCCTCTTCCCCTGGGAAGGCAGCAAATGGGGCGGCATAACCATCGAGAACATCATCAAAAAACTGCGCAACAATCCGCCGAGCGGCGAATGGACCCAGAGCGTCACCGGATTCAAGCTGGCCTTCATCCGTCACCCGGAATTCGAGCTTTTCTCCAACAACAGCGTGCACTGGCAGGCGGGCGTTGCCTGTTCTGACTGCCACATGCCCTATATCAAGGTGGGAAGTCACAAGGTCTCGGACCATCGTATCATGAGCCCGCTGAAGAATGATTTGAAGGCATGCCAGCAATGCCACGCCGAATCGCCCGAATGGCTGCGCAACCAGATCTTCGCCATCCAGGACCGGACCATGTCCCAGTTTATCCGCTCCGGCTACGCCACCGCCACCGTGGCCAAGCTGTTCGAGACGGCCAACAAGACCCAGGCCGCAGGCCGGCAGATCGACAAGGATCTCTATGCCCAGGCCCGGGACCACTACGAAGAGGCATTCTACCGGGTCGTGTTCATCGGCGCCGAGAACTCCACCGGCTTCCACAACCCCAGCGAGGCGCTCCGTATCCTTGGCGATGCGGCCAGTCATGCGGGCAAGGCCGAGGGACTTCTCCGCCAAGCCCTGGCCAAGGCCGGGGTAACGGTTCCGGAGAAGGTCGATCTGGAACTGGCCAAGTACGTGAACAACCGCGGCACGAAAAAGCTCCTGTTCAAGCCGCAGGATGAGATCAAGGATCCCTTTGCCGCAAAATAGATTGTGTTCCCGGGGGCGGGATAAGCCTGCCTCCGGGACATGATTGAAAGAGACCCGTTCATGGGAACCATTCACGCGCCATAGGAAATCATATGAAACGACACGTCTCAATCTTCATAAGGAAAAATATAGCGATCAAAAAAAGGCTGGCCGGACTACCGCGGCGCTGTAAGGCACCCATTTGGGGTCAGCGGCCACCGATGTCCCTGCGCTATGCCGCCTGGAGCTTTCTCAGTGCGACGCTGGGGATTCTCGCTATTTGCGAGATAACCACTTTGGTGGGCCATCCCTTGCTGATCGGCTCGTTCGGTGCTTCGGCGGTTCTCCTTTTCGGCGCTACGGAGTCGCCGTTGGCCCAGCCTCGCAATCTGGTCGGAGGACATCTCGTCTCAGCCACGGTGGCAGTGGTCGTGGTCGCCCTCTTCGGCTCCTCGCCGGTGACCATGGCCTTTGGGGTGGGGTTGGCCATCTTCGTGATGAACATGACCCATACAACCCATCCGCCGGGAGGGGCTACCGCTCTGATTGGTGTACAGGGGTCCGTTGGTCCGGGTTTTATCCTGCTGCCGGTACTGGCCGGGGCCCTGATCCTTTTGGCAACTGCCATCTGTACCAATAACGTTGTGTTTCATCGTTCCTACCCAAAGCATTGGCTTTAGTGTCCCGAAGGAGGTCCCTGTATGCGTCACTCGACCGGTAATACATTTCGTCTTGGTGTTGTTATCCTCTTCATGCTCCCTGTACCGGCATTTGCCGTATCTGCCATTACCTGCCACTGTTTTACCGACCGCTCCTACGATGCAGCACGCCCGGCAGCGGCCGATCCCTATTTCCTGGCCACGACCCAGAACTCATTCTTCGCCGCAGCCTTTGGCGTCGATAAGAAAACCATCGTGATCAATAAACAAAGAGGAGTTTCCGCCGATAACCTGTGGGTGGCCTATTGGCTGGCAGCCCGATCCGGGGCCGATCCGGCAGCTCTGATACAGGAGCGCACAACAAAAGGATCCTGGCGGCAGGTGGCCACTGTATCGGCTATTCCTGCCAAGTCGCTGGGAACCAGGGTCGCTGAAGCGCTGAAGACCAATGCTGCTGACGAACGACTGGCCAATGAAGTTGTTAATGAACTACTGCTGCGTTTCCGTTTTTATGGTGAACCGGAATTGGTGGCGCTACGCAAGGCTGGCGCCGGGAACCAGGAACTTGTTCTCGCCGGACTGATTGCGGCAAAAATCCGGCAGCCGGCGATCCAGATTTATCGTAATGCCAGAGGGGGTAGTACGAGTTGGGGAGCGTTATTGCAGCGGGCCAAAATCGATCCGGCTGAAATTCAGTCAGAAGTTGTGGCGCGAGTAATATCACCTTATGCCCCCAGATCGAAATAAATGGCAGGCGCACTTAGGGGGCTAGCAATTCTGTTCAACTTGTTGTTGTTGCCAGCCTCCTAACCCCCGGAGAATAACCGGCGGCGTTGTGTCGCTCCGGAGCGGCATGTGCATGCTCCAGGGCATTGTTGCGCTGACCACATCACTTGCCGGTACGTTTCCCTTTTCTTCTGCGCACTGCGGCGCGTATTCCGAAAAATCCGCCGACCGCGGTTAATATCCATATGGTTACGGTAACCACTATTTCACTTGAAGTGAGCATCACTTGTCCCCTCCGGCCATGCGCGGCAAACTCTCAAAGGCAATTGACCGCACAAAATCTGTTCCGGCAAATTGAATGGCAGCCTGATCACTGGCGCGAAGAGGGGATACGGCATGCACGCCATTACACTCCGGGCAGGCCTGGACGAAAGTTTTCAGCAAGAAACATGCGCCACAACCTTGGCACGTTGCTTCCAGTCCCCCATTCGGCACCGATGACGATGCTACGGTTCCGCCATGAGCTGAGAGCACAAATTCCACAAGATCCCTGCCGGAGGCAAGAGGACCGGCTCCAGATAATCCGACTGATCCGCAATCACGCATAACATGCTCCTTTTTAAATCGAATTTGATTGCTATCCTATTGTCTCCAGCGTAACCTTCCTCCATCCCAAGTTGCATGACACACGTCAAATATTTTAATTTGTCGCGTTGAGAGTCATGATCAGCAAACGCGGTAATGCAATTTCCCTGCATGCCTCGAATTATCCAAGTAAATGCCCCCTCATGACATCCGCCTGCGATTTCTGTCGTGGAGTACCATTTTTCCCGCTGTTCCATCTCTAAAATCCGTCCACGACCTTTCTGAAAAGTTTGCAATTAATTGATCTGCATCAATATCCGTCAACCGCTTTTTTGCTAACGTGATAATCATCAAACAGCAAGGAGGCGCCCAATGAACTTCAGCAACGGAGTTGGTGATAGAGCGATACAGGATGTAATGCAGACCTACCCGGGTATCGGCGAGGTTCTTGCCCGCTATGACATCGGCTGTATTACCTGCAAAGTGGGGATCTGCCTTCTGAAGGATGTGGTCTCCATTCATGGCCTGTCAAAGGAAGATGAAGCGAAAATAGAGCTGGAGATCAACGAGTTCTTAGCGACAACAGGAGAATAAATCATGGGTAATTTGGGATGTGGCTGCCCTGGCAGCATGGCAAAGGTAATTGAGAGGCCGGTAAACGATGCAACAAACAACTGCAAGGCTGCTTCTGAACTCAGACAGTGGCCGGTACAACTTCATTTGGTCCCGCCAGCCGCTCCGTACTTCATGAATGCGGAAATCCTGGTCTGCGCCGATTGTGTAGCTTATGCCATGGGACGCATGCATCAGGATCTTCTGAAAGGTAAGGCGCTGGCGATTGCCTGCCCGAAACTCGATGAAACCGACACCTATGTGGAAAAGTTGGCTACGATCTTTTCGACTAATGAAACACCTCATGTCACCGTGGCAATCATGGAAGTGCCTTGTTGCCGCGGGCTCGATATCATGGTCAGGGAAGCCATTCAAAAAAGCGGCAGGGATATCCCCTTGGAAACCGTGATTGTCGGTATTGACGGCACCAGGAGGAACTGATGAAGACAGACATTACCACGACACTTGTAGACGAACATCGTCTGATACTGCGCATGATTGCACTGTTGGAGCGTCATGCCCTCAGGACGAAAGAGAGGTCTTACTCAGATTGGCAATTCTACCTGGATGGTGTCGATTTTATCCGCAATTACGCTGACCGATTTCATCATGCCAAGGAAGAGGATGTACTTTTTGCCGCGCTGGTCGAAAACAGCATGCCGCGGGAAAACAGCCCGGTAGCGGCAATGCTCATGGAACACGAACAGGGCAGGGCGTATGTGCGGGGGATGGAAACTGCCGTCAATGAGGCTATGGCCGGCCTTCCGGGGCAGGAGGGCGACATCGCGGAAAACGCCATGGCCTACGCAACTCTTCTGCGTGACCATATCGCTAAAGAGGACGATATCCTCTACCCGTTGGCGGAAAGAGTGATTCCCGAAAGCATGCGCCCGGAAATAGCAAGGGAATATCAACGAGCGGAAATGCAGTCCGGCACGGAGTTCAGTACCCATTATCGAGGTCTTGTCGAGGCATACGAAAAAGAATAGCAAAACGCTGAAACAGGTATGCCACGCTTCGAGTGATAGCCTGAAAATGTTCGGTAAAATCGACCACGTGCCCGAATAGGACGTTTGTTTCGTTCATGGAGGAAAAATGCCGGTTTCCGGTGTCATCATCACCTGCGCTGAAGGATGCTCCGCAGAGGTCTCATCGCGTATTTCATCCATCAATGGCGTCGAAGTCCATGGCATCCTGCCGGACGGCCAGATCGTGGCGGTCGTGGAAGCGGATACGGTTGATGGAGAGGTTGAGCTGGTAGCCGGCCTTTACGAGGTTGAGGGCATACAGGCCGTCAGGTTGGCCTACCATAATTTCGAGGATATTGCACACTGACAGCTTGAATTTCGATTATGCCTCACATTTTTGCAGTTCAGGAGGAGTGTATGGGAGGACTATCCAGACGTGATTTTCTCAAGGCGAGTGCCGCGGCCGCCGCATTTGCCGCCGCTGGGGCATCGGCGGCGGCTTCATTGCGGCCGAAGGATGCCTCGGCTAGTGAAGGCGACATTAGATGGGGAAAAGCACCCTGCCGTTTCTGCGGAACCGGCTGCGGCGTGCTCATAGGTGTCAGGGACGGCAGGATCGTCGCCACGAAGGGCGATCCGCAGGCCCCGGTCAACAAGGGGCTCAACTGCATCAAGGGGTACTTTCTCTCCAAAATATTGTACGGCACGGATAGGCTGACCAAACCGTTGATCCGCAAAGGCGACACCATGGTTGAGGCATCCTGGGACGAGGCCATGACCCTGATCGCCGGCAAATTCAAAGAGTCCATCGACAAGCATGGTCCCGATTCGGTTGCCATGTACGGCTCCGGCCAGTGGACCGTATTCGAAGGCTACGCCGCCAGCAAGCTCTTCAAAGGGGGCATCGGCACCAATAATGTGGAGCCCAACGCCCGTCTCTGCATGGCCTCGTCAGTTACGGGGTTCATGAGCACCTTTGGCGGCGATGAGCCTATGGGATGCTTCGATGACCTGGACTTGGGAGATACCTTTTTCCTCTGGGGAGCCAACATGGCTGAATGCCATCCCGTGCTTTTTTCCCGGATGATCGACAACCGTCTGAGAAACCCGCAGGTCAAAATCATCGATTTCGCCACCCGCTACACACGAACCTCCCAGATGGCCGACCAATATGTGAAATTCAATCCCCAAACAGATCTGGCCCTGCTTAATGCCATCGCCCACGTCATCATCCGGGATAAGCTCTACGACGAACAATTCATCAAGGATCACGTGGTCTTCAAGCGGGGCAAGGAAAACATCGGCTACGGTCTGGAGGACAAATTCAAGTTTGCCGATGAACCGAAGCTGATCGGTTTTGATGAATACAAGGCGTTCCTCAAGCCATACACTCCGGAATATGTTGCAAAACTCTCCAGTGTTCCGGCCAAAACCATCGTGGAACTCGCCCACCTTTACGCCGACAAGAGCCGCAAGGTCAACAGCCTGTGGACTATGGGCTTTAACCAGCATACCCGCGGCACTTGGGTCAACAACCTGGCCTACAACGTCCACCTGCTGACCAGCAAGATCTGCAAACCTGGCGAAAATCCCATGTCGCTGACCGGCCAGCCCTCGGCCTGCGGCACGACCCGCGAGGTCGGCACCTTCACCCATCGCCTGCCGGCAGACATGGTGGTCATGAATCCCGAACACCGCGAAAAGGCCGCCAGGATCTGGGGCATCGATCCCAAAAAGATTCCTGCCAAACCGACCTATAACGCCACCGAGATGTTTCGTGCCTTGGACCGGGGCGACATCAAGGTCGTCTGGATCCAGGTGACCAACCCCTTCCAGTCGCTACCCAACCTGAGCCGCTACCGTAAAGGGGCGCGCAAGGGAGACGGCCGCTTCATTGTCGTCTCCGACATCTATCCCACCCGTTCCACTGAACTTGCCGACGTGATCCTCCCCTCCGCTTGCTGGATAGAGAAGGAAGGCATGTTCGGCAATGCCGAGCGCCGAACACAGCACTGGTTCAAGCAGATCGATCCGCCCGGCGAGGCCAGGAACGATCTCTGGCAAACCATCGAACTGGCCAAGCGGCTTGGTTATGGCAGCCTTTTCCCCTACACGTACCCTGAAAAGGAGATCTGGGAAGAATACCGCAAGTTCGGCGAGGGCCAAGGCAAAGACCTGGCACCTTATGAGTCATACACCAAAGCGCGCGGCCTGTGCTGGCCGGTAGTCAACGGCAAGGAAACTACGTATCGCTACGTTGAGGGATTCGATCCTTACGTGAAGGCGGGTGAAGGGATAAAATTCTACAAGAACAAGGCAGACCATTATAAGGCGGTTGTTTGGGCCCGTCCCTATGAGCCTGCCCCGGAGGTGCCCGACAGGCACTATCCGTTCTGGCTCTGCACCGGGCGGGTGCTGGAACATTGGCATACCGGCACCATGACCGGTCGTGTGCCGGAAATCATGCGTGCCAATCCTTCTGCGGTCTGCGAGATGCATCCCGTCGATGCCGGGCGGCTCGGCATCAAGGACCACCAGAAGGTGAAAATTACCTCGCGGCGTGGCACGATCATCCTGCCGGTGAACTTGAACGGCCGCGGCAAGGCCGAGAAGGGTAACATCTTCGTGGCCTTCTTCGACGAGGGCAAGCTGATCAACGAACTGTGTCTCGACGCCTATTGCCCGATATCCGGCGAACCGGACTACAAGAAGTGCGCGGTCAAGATTGAAAAAGCGTGAGGCGTGATTGGTGGCATCGCATTCATTCTCCTTCAGGAGGTAACTCATGAACGTAGCAGTATGTCTTCTTGCCGTTGTTGCCTGTGCAAGCTTCTTCAGTTTTCCGGTCCAGGCCGAAGAGCGGGAAGATTACGAATCAGATGCCCGATATGCCGAGGGTCAACCGCCCGCAATCCCCCATCCCTTCAGAGATACGGCTGACGGCAAATATTGTTTGCGGTGTCACGGTACCGGTTTGAACGGTGCTCCCCTCTCTCCCCATCCTGTCAGGATTACCTGTACTGAATGCCACGTGAAAGGGGAAATCAAGAAACATACACGTGAAAATAAAATTAAAACCAAAGATTGAACATCAATTGCATGCAGCGAAAAGGATGATGAAAGAAAAGCATAGGAGGGGGGTGAGAGCATGTCGTGTTTTTTAAACAAGAAGCGGTTGATGGTAGTTGGCCTTGCAGCCGTTGTCGCAATACCGGTAGCGGCATTCCTGTTAGTGGGGCCGCCCCAAATACTGGCAAAATTCGACTCTCCCGGTTTTTGTGCAGGGTGCCACGTCATGGAGAGTGAACACACTGCTTTTTTGCATTCCGGAGCTCATCGTAGAAACCGCTGTGTGGATTGCCACCTGCCGAACGAGAACCTCGCGATCCACTACATCTGGAAGTCGATCGACGGCATGAAGGACGCGATCTTCTTCTATTCCGGCCACACCCCGGAACGGATCAAGCTGTCCGAACATGGTGCCAAGGTGCTCCAGGCAAACTGCATCCGTTGCCACGAAGAACTGGTCTCCATGATCAACACGGAACAAAAATGCTGGAGTTGCCATCGAAGTATTACCCATTTACGCAGCGGTGCTATTGAAACACGATAAATATTCACGGAAAGGGGTTCAGCATGAAGGTAAGAGCATTGATATCGGTGTTTGCAGTAACGGTTATTTGGTTATCGGTCAACGGCTGCTCTCCGCAAAAAGCCGAGCAGGTGAGGGCGGTGCAGATTGCGGACGGCACGATCGATCCGGCGGAATGGGGAAAAGCATACCCGGTCGAATACGAGATGTGGAAGAAAACAGCGGAACCGCCCGAGACACCAGGTCTGAGCAAATATAAACGGGGCAACGACAACCCCACGTCGATGGTCGACAAGCTCTCCGAATATCCTTACCTGGCCCTGCTCTTTAACGGGTGGGGTTTCGGTATCGGTTATAACGAGCCCCGTGGACATTCGCACATGGTACAGGACCAGCTTGATATCGACGCATCACGTGTCAAGGCCGGCGGTGTTTGTCTTACCTGCAAGACCCCGTACGTCAATCACCTTGTGAAAACCATGGGAGCAGACTACTACAAGACGCCATACAAGGAAGTATTGGCAAAAATTCCTGACCAAAAAAACGCCACCCTCAGCGTTTCATGCAGTGATTGCCACAACAACAAGGACATGTCCTTGGTCATATCACGCGATTTCACCCTCGGTGCCGCACTGCGCGGTATTGGAGTGGATACCACCAAACTTGACCACCAGACAAAACGAACTCTTGTCTGTGCCCAGTGCCACGTTACCTACGTTATCTCCAAAGATAAGGATATGCATTCAACCGGGGTGTTCTTCCCATGGGAGGGGAGCAAGCTCGGCAATATCACCATCGAAAATATCATCAAAAAGATCAAGAGCGACCCTTCCTACGCCGAATGGAAACAAACCGTTACCGGATTCAAGCTGGCTTTTATCCGCCACCCTGAATACGAACTCTTCTCCAACAACAGTGTTCACTGGAAAGCAGGCGCATCCTGTGCCGATTGTCATATGCCGTACACCAAGGTCGGCGTCCACAAGGCATCCGATCATCGCATTACGAGTCCTTTGAAAAATGGATTGAAGGGTTGTTTGCAGTGTCATGCGGAAAGTCCGGAGTGGCTCAAAAACCAGGTTCTTGCCATTCAGGATAGAACCGTATCGTTACAAATACGCGCTGGTTATGAAACAGCCACTGTGGCTAAGCTGTTTGAGATGGCAAATAATGCCCAAGCCGCCGGCAAGACCATCGACAAGACGCTTTACGACGAGGCAAAAAATCTCTATGAAGAAGCCTTCTACCGCTGCACTTTCATCGGAGCGGAGAACTCCGTCGGTTTCCACAACCCCAGCGAGTCGATGCGGGTGCTGGGAGACTCAATTGCCTTTGGCGCCAAGGCTGAAGCGCTTCTTCGACAGGCATTGGCTCAGGCTGGTGTAAGCGTTCCGGTAAAAGTCAATCTTGAGCTTGCCAAGTACCTCAACGACAGAGGGGCCAACAAGTTGAAATTCAGGAAGGAACTCGAATTCCCTGATCCAACCGGAATTCAGAACCGTTTCTAGTGTCCCGTGCGGTTAGTGGTGGGAAGTAATTCCGGGCTATTTCGGCTGGTGCCAAGACGCGGCGACGAAGGTGTTGCAGGGTCTACATCAAGGAGCCGCAACGACGACAGCGGTCAAAAGAGCCGGAATTACAGGTACGAACTAACCGCACGGAACACTATGTTCAACCGGGTAGGAGGCGGGGCGGACCTCGCCTCCTACCATCAATACCTCCTGTTCACTCATTAAATCCGGTTCCCATCACTCCTTTTTAGTTGAACCGGTATTTGCGAGCAATTTTCTTCGCAGACCCTATCCTGCCATCAGTCATCTGCTTAAAGCCAGGCCAATTCGATTCCATAAACGGCGACTATTTTAAACTCCATTCAATTTTCTTCCGGATGTGCTATAAATCAGATCTGATTAGCTCTGATATTCAGCTATATTGCGATGGGTTGTCGTGGCCTGCCTGGAATCAATCGGTTATACGATCCGGTTCAACTGCATTAATCCTAAGTTCTGATATGGGGCCAGTTATGAAAAACAGCCATGGAGGTACTGCGAATACAGCCCCACCTAACCTGCTCCATCGCGCGGAAGATCGTCTGGAAGCGACACCCCCCTGCTTGATATCACAGAACGCATCATGGCCAAACAGGCATTACTCGAAAGTGAAATGCCTTTTCGAACCATCGCGGAAATGAAAAGGGTCGTTGATTTGGCTGGGGGTAATTTATCTTGAAACATAAACCGGGATTTTGTAAATTACGATTACAAATATCGTAATTACAAATAGAGGCTATTTTTCATGACGTTAAAACAACTCGAAGTGTTCGTTGCCGTTGCCGAAACCCACAGCTTTTCACGGGGCGCCGATAAGACCTGCATTACCCAATCCACAGCCAGCCAGCATATCCAGGGCCTTGAAGAGGAACTGGGCATCAGGCTCTTTGACCGGGGAAGGGGGGGCGCCCTTCTGACCGAGGTCGGCAAGCTGCTCTTGGGCCGCGCCAGGAAAATTCTGGCCGAATGCAACGAGTCCCGCTCGGCTGTGCGCCGTTTCGTCGGCATGGAGGATGTGGTGCTGCGCGTCGGTGCGAGCAATACGCCCGGAACCTGCCTGATCCCCGCGATGCTCGATCAATTCCTCAAACAATGTCCCAATGTGCGGCTGGAGGTGCTGCAGGGGGATAGTACGTCGGTCATTCGGCAACTGGTTGACGAGGAGGTGGAACTGGGGTTCATCGGCGGACGTTTCAACGATGAACGGATTCATTTTGAGGCCCTGGGCAAGGACACCATCGTGTGCGCCGTATCGTCCGATATCGCCGCAAAAAGCAAACAGAGTCTCAGTCAGGCCGAACTGTGCAAGGTGCCGATGATTGTGCGCGAGCAGGGCTCGGGAACCCAGAAGGCGGTCTACGAAGCCTTTACCGGCACATGGATCAATAAGGATGCGCTACGTATCGTTGCCGTGCTCGGCAGCAGCGAAGCGATCAAGCGCGCTCTTCTGAACGGCACCGGTTACGCCTTTATTTCAAGCATGGTAATCGCGGAAGAGCTGAGCCACGGACAACTGACAACGGTCAGAATACCCGGGTTGAACATCTCCCGAAAATTCTATGCAGCCTGCCGGGACGGCAGGGAACTCTCTCCGGCTGCCGCGGCCTTCTGGGATCTTATGCTCTCCCGCTGGAAGACCATTCATTGATATAACAGATAAAACCGGAGCCGGGGGCGACCCGAGCAATTGGTGACGCCCTCGGCGATGTCCCGGCTACTCAGCCTTGACGAACTGCCCTTTTTCTCCGCACTTTTCACATTTTTGAGGCTTGCATCGTCCTTCCTTGGTAAATCCGCATGTACATTTCCAGGTTGCCATCGTGATTTCACCTCCTGATTCGTTGTGGTATGATTATAACCCGCTTGGATTGAATGGCACGGGACACTATCATTTGTAAAATAATTACCCGCTATTTGCGAGGAAAAAATGAGCGAGCTGGCTTTCCTGTTGTTACTGTTCTGCCTGCCTGCCGCCATTGGTTTTCATATGGCAAAAAGACGCGGCAAAAACCCGTTCCTGTGGGGATTGTTATCCGGAATAATACCCTTTTTCCTGGTTGTTCTCAGGATGCGGCACAAGCCGTTGGACCGGAAGAACGCGCCCTCCCGGTAATCACCGTGCGTCATACGGCCACCGTGAGAAAATGCACTGTTTCGCAATTGTCGTTTTTACATTTTTTGCTGTCCCAGCCCGTCCCGAGAGGGTTTTAGTATTGCTAAAAAGGGCTATTTACAGTATTGTTTCACGATTGTATTACTCAAATAATTTTGACTCAACGTGGAGGGCGGCAATGTATAGCGAACCAGGTAAAACAAAATTCCAGATCGATCTGCGCGCGCATTTGCGTGAACAGAACATCAGCGGCAATCTGGTTCATCTTCTCTGTGAGATCGCCGAAGCGAGCAAATACGTCATCAATGCGGTGCGCACCGGTGATCTGGGTGTCGCTGGGACCTCGAACCTCTATGGCGAAGAGCAATTGGCCCTGGATGTGCTCTCCGATCGCATCATGCGCAAGCGCCTGGTCCATTCCGGCGTGGTGTGCAATATCGCTTCCGAGGAGATGGAAGAGATCTATCAGGTCACCAGCAATCCCCTGGGTATGTTTTCGGTGGCGTATGATCCCCTGGATGGTTCGTCCCTTGTGGACGTGAACCTGGCGGTGGGAACCATTGTCGGCATCTACCAGGGATGCGAGTTGCTCCAGCCGGGTCGCAAAATGGTAGGGGCCATGTATATCCTCTACGGACCGCGGGTTTCACTGGTGTACTCAATAGGCAAGGGGGTCTACGAATTCACCATGAACCAGTTGATGGAATTCACCTTGACCAGGGATAATATCCAGATGAAACCGAGCGGGGATATCTATGCTCCGGGCGGCCTGCGCAATAAATACACGGCAGAAAACGAGCGTTTTGTCCGCTATCTGGAGGACAAGGGGTTAAAACTGCGCTATTCAGGCGGCTTTGTGCCGGATATCAATCAGGTGTTGATGAAGGGGAAAGGGATATTCATTTACCCGGCCCTCACGGATACCCCCAACGGCAAACTGCGACTGCTGTTCGAACTCAATCCCATGGCGTTTCTCATGGAACAGGCTGGAGGAGCTGCCACAAACGGGAGGATTCCCATACTGGATATCGTGCCGGAGAGCCTGGACCAGCGTGCTCCGATCTACATCGGTTGCCGCGAGGATGTGGAAAAGGCCGGCGAATTTTTGAACGGGGGGTAGGTCGTGCCGGACAAAGACGACATTGAAGAACAGGAAACGGATAAGCCGGTACAACGGCTTTGCAGCGAAATTCAGTTATTCGACCTGTGCGACCTGGAACGGTGCAGCCTCAAGGAAGGCCGTTACTGCACCAACGGGGAATTGCTGACCCGCTTTGAGCGTATCTCCGAGAAAGACGATACACGCCCCGTGTCGGATCCTTACCTGTCCGAAGGACCACAGGACGAGGAGGAGGCGGATGACGACGTCTACGGGGATGGATTGAGCGACCGGGATGACGACGACCGGGACGACTGGGAAGATGAGTGACCTGCGGCACGTTGCACTATGCAAAAAAGAGGGGGAAACGGGTCATGCCGTTCCTCCTTTTTTTTGTTTAACGGCTGAGGATCATATGAATTTCTTGCCGGCACACTCCTCCCATTGGGTGCGGGAGATGGAGAGGAAGAGGTCGGCGATGTCGGGATCGAACTGGCTGCCGCGGAAGGTATTCACCTCGCTGATGACGGCATCGAATGGAAGCGCCCTGCGGTAGGGGCGGTGCGAAGTCATGGCGTCCAGGGTATCCACCAGGGCGAATATCCGTGAACCGATGGGGATCTGTTCGCCTTTCAACCCTTTTGGATATCCGATGCCGTCAAAGCGCTCGTGATGGGTTAGAATGATCTCGGCAGGCCCTTTCAGAAATTCAATCTCTGACAGGATGGCGTATCCCACTTGGGGATGGCGACGCATATCGATCCATTCGTCGTCATTCAGGGCACCCGGCTTGAGCAGGATATTGTCCGATATGCCGATCTTGCCGATGTCGTGCAGAAGAGCCCCCTTGGCCAGCTGTTCCAGGTCGTTGCCATAGATACCCAGTTTGGCGGCCATCAGCAAGGTATAGTTCATCACGCGTTCCGAATGGGAGCCAACCTCTTTTTCGCGGGCATCCAGGGCTCTGACCAGGGCTGTCAGGGTGTGGTCGTAAGCCTTGTGCAAATCGTTCATGGTGCGGCGGATCTGTTCGGTCTGTTCCAGGACCTTGAATTCAAGACTGATCTGGTAGTTTTTCTTGTCGATTGCCAACATCCGTCTTTCGATGAGGTTTTTGACTGTCAGAAAAACACGGTTGATACTGAATGGCTTGGATATGTAATCGTCCGCGCCGAGGCGGATGCATTCCAGGGCAGTATTCATATCGGAGAGTCCGGTGACCATAAGGACCGCGATATCGGCATCGACCTTTTTAATGTCCCTGAGCAGTTCTACGCCGCTTTTGCCGGGCATCATGATGTCTGAAATGACCATATCGACGGGATGTTCGCTCAAGACATTCAACGCCTCATCCACATTGGATGCCAGATGGCAGACATACCCTTCCTGGATGAGCGCCGAGACGAGCAGTTCTCTGATCATTTCCTCGTCATCTACGATCAGGATGTGTTCATTCATGAAAGTTCTCCGTTAGTTTGCTTCCATTCGGAAACCCCGGATGATAAAGGAGCAGTTTCTACATATCTATCATTCTATCGGTATGTTTACAAGTATTTGGCGAAAGATTGTATCTCCGGCGCCATTCTGGTATCTTTCGGACAATGTCCTCTTCGGCTGTTACCGCGAGCGCCGGACCGATCTCCCCTACGGAGAAAAAAGGATGAATGTCCGCCTGCATAACCCCACTCAGTCCATAAGCCCCCCATGTTCCGCCGCCACCCGCTGCTGATCCCCTTCTGGGCCATGGCCGCAGGGCTCTGTCTGGCGGACAGCAGTGCCGTTACGGTGCCGGTCAGTGTGCTTGCCGCTGTTTTTTGCTGTCTGCTGCTCAGTTGTCTGATCAAAAACAGCGCTCCTTTTCTTCTCTGTTCAGCAGTCTTTTTTTTCGTCCTGGGTCTGCATGCCCTGGGGCCGTACCTGAATCCGGCTTTACCGGCATGCGACATACGGAATTTTGCCGCACGCACACCGGTCATAATCGAAGGGATCGTGAAGTCACGACCGGTGACCACCATCCAGGGCAGCAGTTTTGCGTTGCAGGTGGAGGGGCTTGCCAGAGAAGGGCGTCCTGTTCCCGCGTGCGGCAGACTGATGGTCGATGTGGCCAAAACCGACGTCGTCCTGGCGCGCGGCGACCGGATACGGTGCGCGGCACGAATATCAGTGCCCCATCGGCTCGGCCTTCCGGGCGAATTCGATTACGGACGCTACCTGGCCTATCAAGGGATAACGGCCACGGGCATGGTGTCCACATTGGACCGGGTCGTTCTGGTTCGCGGCGCGGCCGAAGATTCGCTCCTGCGGCGTTTTGACCTCATTGCCCGACGACTTGGCGATTTCATCCGGGTTGCGGTACCGGACCAGGAACTGTCATCGGTTCTGACTGCCATCCTGGTCGGCGACAAAAGACGTATCCCCGACAGCCTGAATGATGCCTACACAAATGCCGGAGTAAACCACCTCCTATCCATTAACGGGTTTCATGTGGGCATCATCGCCTGGTTCATCGTCGCGGCAGCCCTGTTTCTGACGACCCGTTCCGAATTCCTGGCACTCCGTCTCGATTTGCGGCGCACTGCGCTCTTGATCGCCGTACCGGCCATGCTGGCCTATCTCTTGCTGAGCGGCTCCGCGCCAGCCACCGTTCGTTCGGTCATCATGCTGGCCGTCTTTGTCCTGGCGCTCCATGCCGAACGGGAAACCGATCGGCTTAATGCACTGCTGCTGACGGCTTTACTGCTGATTGCCCTCCACCCACCCAGCCTGTTCGATCTTGCCTTTCAACTTTCCTTCACGGCCCTGTGGGGCATAGTCATCGCCGCACGCCTGGTCCGGGGGATCGGCGAAAAACTGACAAGCTCCTGGCAGCGCCACCTTTTGCAGTTTTTTACCGTATCCTGCGCAACAGCGTGCGCCACTATCGTGCCGGTTCTGTTCTATTTCAACCAGACCTCGCTCAACGGCATCATCGCCAACTTTCTCATTGTTCCGATCCTTGGCTTCGGAGCGTTGGTGATCGGCTTCTGCGCCCTGCCGTTCGTCTATCTTTTTCCGCCTGCAGCCAAACTGCTGTTGTGGGGCGCCGCGCAACTCACCGCACTCTCCAACTGGCTGGTAATCGTGTTCGCCCGGCTTCCGCTCATCACCTTTCACGGTATTACCAAGTTGGACATGGCGTGTTATATCTGCTTCATGCTTCTGGTCACCTTTCTGCGCCGCTCCCGAAGCACAATTGCATTGTGCGCCCTGTTGCCCCTGGCGGCCGTTGTAATCCATGTAAGCAGGCCGGCAACGGTTGACGGGCGCCTGCATGTTGTCATGCTCAGTGTGGGGCAGGGGGAGTCGCTGCTGGTCCGTTTTCCCAAAGGCGAGACCATGCTGGTGGACTCGGGTGGCTACCTGCTGCACGACAACGGCCGCGACTTCGGCCGGCTGATCCTGGGACCGGCCCTTGGAAAGCTCGGTGTGCACAGAATCGACCGTTTGGTACTGACCCACAGCCACCCCGACCATATCGGCGGCATGTCGTTCATTGTCCGCACTATTCCGGTGAATGAATTTTGGGAGACGGTCCAAGGAGGGAGCGGCGAACAGTACCAGCAATTACAGGCGGTTCTTGCGGAGCGGCACGTCCCGAGACGGTCCCTGGCCGCCGGCGACGAATTCACCTTTGCCGGCGGTGTCAAGCTGACCGTTCTCTCCCCGCCGCGGGATGTGGTCAGCCTGAGGCCGTCTGCCGATGAGGTGGACGAGAACGAGGAGTCGTTGGTGTTCAGGCTCAGTTTTGGCTCGTTCAGCATGCTTTTCACCGGTGACACCGGATTTCCCACCGAGGAACGAATGGTGGCGGACAAGGCCGATCTGGCATCCACCGTGCTCAAGGCGGGCCATCACGGCAGCCGCTTCTCAACGTCGGAGTTGTTGCTCGGCAAGGTTTCGCCGTCTGTGGCCCTGATCTCGGCCGGCCGCGGCAACAGCTTTGGGCTTCCGGCCCGTCAGACCATTGAGCACCTGAAAAAACGCGGAATCAAAACATGGCGCACAGACCTGGACGGCACCGTTGAATTGACCAGCGACGGGGTTTCCTGGAGCGTCGCAACGCCCTATCGTCCGGATTGATAGCACGGCAACAAGATAAAGCAATTTGACATGCCCTGTTTAAATGCGGTAAAGAGATGCTACAATTATCTCAATGTTCTCAATGCATCCACCACGGGCCAACCTGATGGAAAGAATTCTCATAATAGAAGATGACCTGTTTTTTCGGGAAACCTTCTCCGACCTGCTAAAGAAGGAGGGGTATGAGGTGGATTGCGCCCCAGGCGGCGGCGAAGGTCTGGAAATGCTCGCCGAAAGCCACTATGACCTGGTGATTACCGACCTGATAATGCCCGAGATTGACGGCATGGAGGTCCTGTCCCGCGTCAAGGGTTCCAATCCCGATATCGACGTCATCATGGTGACCGGCAACACTAACCTGGATTCAGCCATTTTTGCCCTCAAACATGGTGCGCGGGATTATCTGCTCAAACCGGTCAATTTCGATGAATTCCGTCATTCCGTTGCCTTGTGCATACAGCAGCGCCGGCTTTTGAATGAAAATGAAGATCTCAAAAAGATGGTCAGCCTGTTTCAAGTCAGCCAGACCATTGCCGGCTGCCTGGAACTGGAGCGGATTTACCATCTCATGGTCGAAGCGGTGGCTCGCGAGGTAGGTGTCGGGCGCTATCTCGGCTTTTTCCTGGCCGACGACGAACTTGAGCTGAAAGAGGTGCGCGGTCTTTCGTCCAATAACGCCGAGCATTACCGCAGGATTGTCCTGGAGATGCTCCCCGGGAAACCGCCTGCAAACCACCGCATTGACACGATCATGCTTCCTGTCGAGGCCGGGGACGCTCACGAAGAGGCCTGCCTGATATACGTCTGCAGCAGGGGGATGTTTCAGGGAGTGATTGTGCTGTTCGACGAACCGGAGCACCGTTTGCCCGATATCCAGCTTAAACGGAAAAACATCCTCTTCCTGCTGGAGCAGTCATCACAGGCCTTAGAGAATGCGGAAACCTATTCCCGCGCCAAGGACATGCTCTTTATCGACGATCTGAGCGGCCTGTTCAACCACCGGTATCTGGAGATCGCACTCAATCAAGAATTGAAACGGGCCGAACGCTACTCGTCGCATCTTGCCGTTTTATTTCTTGATATCGACTCCTTCAAGACGGTCAACGACGCTTATGGCCATTTGGTGGGAAGCCAGGTGCTGCGGGAAATGGGCCTCCTGGTGCGAAAATCGGTGCGCGAGATCGATGTGGTGATCCGTTATGGCGGTGACGAGTTCACCATCATCCTGGTGGAGACCGAATGTAACATTGCCCGCATGGTCGCCGAACGTATCCGGCAGCAGATCGAATCCCATGTTTTCCAGGCGTCGGAAGGCTACAACATCCGCCTGACCTGCAGCATAGGTTTTGCCTGTTGTCCCGATGACTCACTGTCCAAGTATGAGCTCCTGGAGATGGCCGACAAAGCCATGTACACCGGCAAATCCAACGGGAAAAACTGCGTTAGTCATTATACTCTTGTTCCCTGACCCAAACTGATTATCTTTTTATCTCACAAACCCGAGGAACACACATGTCCATTACGGCAATCAAAGGATTCAACGACATCCTTCCGGCAGAATCGGATCGGTGGCAGTATATAGAACAGACCGCCCGCCGCGTCTTCGAGTTGAACGGTTTTTCCGAAATCCGGGTTCCGATCATGGAAAAGACCGAACTGTTTCGCCGCTCAATCGGCGACGCCACGGACATCGTCGAGAAGGAGATGTACACCTTTACCGACAAGGGAGAAAACAGCGTCACCTTGCGTCCCGAGGGAACGGCCAGTGTCATGCGGGCTTTTATCGAGCATAAGCTCTACGCCCAGGACCCCGTGGCCAAGCTGTACTATCTGGGTCCCATGTTCCGCTACGAACGTCCACAAAAGGGGCGCTACCGCCAGTTTCACCAGATCGGCGCTGAGATCACCGGCGTCAACGCCCCCCTGGCCGATGCCCAGGTGCTGAACATGCTGGTTCAATTGTTCCGGGAGATCGGCCTGGACGAACCCTCCCTGCAGATAAATTCCCTGGGGTGCCCCGACTGCCGGCCCGCCTACCGTGCATCATTGGTGGCATTCATGGAGGAACGTCTGGACCGTCTCTGCGAAGACTGCCGGCGCCGTTTCACAACCAACCCGCTGCGCATCCTGGATTGCAAGGTGCCGGGGTGCATCGAGGCCACCGTCGGCGCGCCTTCAGTGCTGGATCATCTCTGCGGGGATTGCGACGACCACTTCGCCGGCGTCAAGGGCTACCTGGATTCGACCGCCACCCCGTACAGCATCAACCACCGCATGGTACGCGGCCTGGATTACTACACCCGCACCACCTTCGAGCTGGTAACCGGCCTGTTGGGCTCGCAATCGGCCGTGGCGGCCGGTGGGCGCTACGATGGCCTGATATCCCAACTGGGTGGCCCGGCCATCCCCGGTATCGGCTTTGCCATCGGATTCGAACGCGTGGCGCTGCTCCTGGGCGATAAGGATTTCTCCCGCCAACCGGACCTGTTCATCGCCACCATGGGGGTAGGGGAGCGAGATTTTGCCTTCCGGCTGATGCATGATCTGCTGAGGTCCGGTGTGAGGGTCGAGATGGAGTACGAAGGTAAAAGCCTGAAGAGCCAGATGCGCCGCGCCGACAAACTGGGCGCGCGTTACAGCGTCGTCATCGGAGAGAATGAGGTGGCCTCGGGCAAGGCGGCCTTCAAGCGGATGAAGGACGGGGAACAGATCGAGGTTCCCCTGAAATGCGAAGACATCAAGAAGATGATGGAATGACGAAACGGCGGGGCGACCCGCCGTCAGTTTAGTCTTTAAAACCCTGCATTACTCCCTCACCCGGCCTTCGGCCCCCCTCTCCCGGGCGGAGAGGGGATGAATTTTGTTCCTTCTCCCTTGGGCAGAAGGTGCCCCGGAGGGGCGAATGAGGGGAATTTTGACGTAAAGCAAAAACCAGCCGGACATTACGGCTCCGCAGCAGATTTTCAATCGTCTTTCTTGATCCTAACCACCTGGCTGACCCCCGGCATGGCCTCGATCTTATGATCGTCCAAGGTGTCCGTATCGCCGATGACACCGATGATCGTGCGGTTGGCGCCGGTTGATTGGTGAATGTCGAAGTCATGGGTGATGAGATATTCCTTTATCTGGTCAAGAACCTCTTCTGGCGCATGTTTCTTCATGATAATCAACATGTTGATCTAACTCCTCTCATCCAGTGCGTGAAGCAAATCGACCTGATTCCGTATGGCTGCGGCGCGGCTGTCATGCCTCTTCATCTTGATGCGACATGATGCGTTCCAGGCGGCGCGATTCGTCCACAACCCTTTCGAACAGCCTTACAATGGCCCCATCGTCAAGCGGGCCGGGGTTATCATCCTTCATGCGGGCAAAGATGCGTTTTTCCCGGGCCGGATCAAAGACCGGCAGGTTCAGCCCCTTCTTGAGGTGCCCGATCTCCAGGGCGAGGCGGGCGCGCTCATTGAAGATGCGCAGCAGCACATCGTCCAGCAGGTCAATCCTTATGCGGATTTCATTGATGTCCAATGGATTCTCCCCCTGAAAATAGAATTACTGCATAAAAATTAAAGTCTGCTTCACGCGGATCACATCGGTTAAATTTTGATAACAATCAGATTTTAATCCGAAGTGATCAGGTTTGATCCGCGTGCGATGATATATTTATTCAGCGGTTAAAACTGCTTCCTGATGAACGAATCCTTTTTGCCATTGATGTCGTCCCGCTCCGGGTAGTCGATATTGTAGTGCAGGCCGCGGGACTCCTTGCGCATCTGGGCACAGGTCACGATCAGCTCGGCCACGGTCGCGATATTACGCAGTTCGATCAGATCCGACGTGACGATGAAATTCCAGTAATACTCCTCGATCTCGTCCTGGATCAGCTTGATGCGCCGCATGGCCCGTTCCAGGCGCTTGTCGGAACGGACAATTCCGACATAGTTCCACATGCTGCGCCGAATCTCGTCCCAGTTTTGGGAAACCACCACCATTTCATCGCTGTTCGTTGCAGTGCCCGAGTCCCATGCCGGCAATTCCTGGTGGCCGTTGGACAAGCTCCCGACCGCCTGAATGGCATGGTGATAGGCCCTGCTGGCATAGACCGCGGCTTCCAGCAATGAATTGCTGGCCAGGCGGTTGGCGCCGTGCAGCCCGGTGAAGGCGGCCTCGCCAATGGCATAAAGTCCGGGGAGGTCGGTTTCCGCATCGGTGTTGACCGCCACGCCGCCGCACAGGTAGTGGGCAGCGGGCACGATCGGCAGCCATTCCTTGGTCATATCCAGACCGAATTCCATGCAGGTCTGGTAGATGTTGGGGAAGCGGCTGCGCACGAACTCCGCCGGCTCATGGGTGATGTCCAGGAAGGCGCAGTCGTCGCCGCTGGCCTTCATTTCATGATCGATGGCCCGCGCCACGATGTCCCGGGGCGCAAGGTCCTTGAGCTTGTGGTATTTCTCCATAAAAGCCGTGCCGTCCCGGCGCCGCAGGATAGCCCCTTCTCCGCGAACCGCCTCGGAGATCAGGAACGACTTGGCCAGGGGGTGGAAAAGGGTGGTGGGATGGAACTGCATGAACTCCATGTTGGCGATGGTGGCGCCGGCACGGTAAGCCATGGCAACGCCGTCGCCCGACGCCACATCCGGATTGCAGGTGTAGAGGTAGACCTTGCCGGCCCCGCCGCTCGCCAGAAGAGTGATCTTGGACGAAAAGGTCTTGACCGTACCGGTGTTGATATCAAGGGCATAGGCCCCCAGGCAGCGGTTCTGCACCATGGGGCGGCGCTCGATCTTGGCCTGGGTGATCAGGTCGATGGCGATATGGTGTTCGTATACCTGGACGTTGGGGTGCTGGCGGACCGCCTCCACCAGGGCCCGCTCGATCTCGCGGCCGGTGATGTCCTCCGCGTGCAGGATGCGGCGGGCGCTGTGCCCTCCCTCACGGGTCAGGTCGTATTTGTCGCTGCCGCTGGAGGTGGTGAACTTGACTCCCCATTCGATCAGGTTGCGGATGGTCTGGGGGCCTTCCTCCACTACCATGCGGACCACATCCTCGTGGCAGATGCCGGCCCCGGCCACCAGGGTGTCGTTCACATGGGCGTCAAAAGAGTCCTCTGTGGAGAAGACCGAGGCAATGCCTCCCTGGGCATACTTGGTGGCTGATTCGGAGATGTCACGCTTGGTTACGATGGCGACGCTGCCATGGTCGGCTGCCTGAAGCGCAAAAGAGAGTCCGGCAATACCGCTGCCGATGACGAGGAAGTCACTTTCGATGAGCATAACGTGCGGTCCCTTCTGGTTTTGTATACACTAAAGCAAAGAATTATTCTCCTGCGAGGGAACTTTGTCAAGCAGAGAGAGGATGAAGGGGAAAAATGGGGGTAGCGGACAAAAGCCGGTCCTGGTTGAACCGGCGGTGAAATATATGAACAGATAGGGGCGCGGCAAGCGGCGCCCCTACATCAGGTTTATATGTCCCTCAAGTGGGGGGAAGCGGCGCCAACCTTAGGCCCTTACTTCCGGATATCTTCAATTCGCCCCGCTGACAACCAGGGCGCCATCCTTAAGTTCAACGCGCAGTTGGCTCCCCTCCGCCACATTGCCGGCAATGATGGCGCGCGCCACGCGGGTCTCCAGTTCCCGCTGCAGGTAACGCTTGAGCGGCCGGGCGCCGTAGACCGGATCATAGCCCGCCTGGGCAATGAAGCGCTTGGCTTCATCGGATATTTCAAGGGTTATGTGGCGATCCTTCAGCCGTTCCTTCAACTGCCCCAGCAGCAGATCGGTGATACGCACCACCTCGTCCAGGTGCAACGGCTTGAAGAGCACGATATCATCCACCCGGTTCAGGAACTCGGGGCGGAAACAGGCGCGCAGTTCGTCCATGACGGCCCGGCGCGCGTCTTCCCTGATCTCTCCGTCAGGGGTGATACCCTCCAGCAGGTGCGGGGCACCGATGTTGGAGGTCATGATGATGACCGTGTTCTTGAAACTGACCGTGCGGCCGTGGCTATCGGTGACCCGGCCATCGTCAAGGATCTGCAAAAGGATATTGAAGACATCCGGATGGGCCTTCTCGATCTCGTCGAACAGAAGGACGCTGTAGGGCTTGCGCCGGACCGCCTCGCTCAACTGTCCCCCCTCCTCGTACCCCACATAACCGGGAGGCGCGCCGATCAGGCGCGACACGGCAAACTTCTCCATGTATTCCGACATGTCGATCCGCACCATGTTGTCTTCCGAGTCGAACAGAGCCGCGGCCAGGGTGCGGGCAAGTTCGGTTTTGCCGACCCCGGTGGGCCCAAGAAAGATGAACGAACCGATGGGCCGCCGCGGGTCCTTGATGCCGGAGCGGGCGCGCAGCACCGCATCCGTCACCAGCCGGACCGCCTCGTCCTGTCCCACCACCCGCTGGTGCAGAATATCCTCCAGGCGCAGCAGTTTGTCACGCTCCCCCTCCACCAGCCTCGTGACCGGGATGCCGGTCCAGTGCGCCACTATCTCGGCGATTTCGTCCTCGGTGACCTCCTCCCGCAGCAGCTTTTGCCCCCCCTGCTTTTCGCCCAGGGACGCTTCTTCGTTCCTCAGGGCGGTTTCCAGTCCCGGCAGTTCGGAATACTTGAGCTTGGATGCCTGTTCCAGGTTGTAGGAGCGCTCGGCCTGTTCAATATCGCGGCGGGTCTTCTCGATCTGCTCCCGCAACCCCTGGATGCGCTGGATGGCCACCTTTTCCGTGTCGTAGCGGGCCCGCATGGCCGTGGCCTTTTCCCGGTCCGAAGCCAGCTCCTTGCGGAGCGTCTCCAGCCGTTCCCGGCTGGCCGGGTCCTTTTCCTTCTTCAGGGCCTGCTCCTCGATCTCCAGTTGCATGACCCGGCGGGACAGGGTGTCCAACTCGGATGGGAGCGAGTCGATCTCGGTACGCAGCATGGCGCAAGCCTCGTCCACCAGGTCGATGGCCTTGTCCGGAAGAAAACGCTCGGTGATGTAACGGTTCGAAAGGGTGGCGGCCGCCACCAGCGCGTTGTCCTGGATCTTGACGCCGTGATGCACCTCAAAACGCTCCCTGAGTCCCCGCAGGATGGAGACCGTGTCCTCCACCGAGGGCTGCTCCACCAGGATCGGTTGGAAGCGGCGTTCCAAGGCGGCATCCTTCTCGATATGCTGACGGTATTCATCGAGTGTGGTGGCGCCGATACAGTGCAACTCACCTCTGGCCAGCATCGGTTTCAGCATGTTGCCGGCATCCATGGCACCTTCCGCCTTGCCGGCCCCCACGATGGTGTGCAGTTCGTCGATAAAGAGGATAATGCGCCCCTCGGCCTCCTTGACCTCGTTCAGGACCGCCTTGAGACGCTCCTCAAACTCGCCGCGGTATTTGGCCCCGGCAACCAGCGAACCCATGTCCAGCGCAAAGACCGTTTTGTCCTTGAGTCCTTCGGGCACATCACCCCGCACGATACGCTGGGCCAGGCCCTCCACGATGGCGGTCTTGCCGACCCCCGGCTCGCCGATCAGCACCGGGTTGTTCTTGGTCTTGCGCGACAGGATGCGGATTACCCGGCGGATATCCTCATCGCGGCCGATGACCGGATCGAGCTTGTCGGACCTGGCCAACTTGACCAGATCGCGGCCGTACTTCTCCAGGGCCTCGTAACTGGCTTCCGGGTTGGCAGAGGTCACACGCTGGTTGCCGCGCACGTCGGTCAGGGTTTTGAGGAATTTCTCCCGGTCGATGCCGGCCTGCTTGAGTATCCTGCCGGAAGGGAATTTGTCCCCTTCGCCCAAAAGCGCCATGAAGAGGTGTTCCACCGAGACATACTCGTCCTTGAGCCGCTTGGCCTCGTTCTCGCCGGCCACCAGGATACGCGACAGCCGCTGGGAGACGTAGATCTTGCCCGGTTCGGCTCCGGGGCCGGAGACATGGGGACGCCGGTCCAGTTCTGCTTCGACCTCTTGTTTGATCATTTCAGGCCGGACATCCATCCGGGTCAGCAGGCGCGGCACCAAGCCATCCTGTTGTTCCAGCAACGCCCAGAGCAGGTGCTCGCCATCCACCTCGACATGGCCGCTGGTAACGGCCTTGTTCTGGGCCTCTGCAACGGCTTCCTGTGATTTTTGCGTCAGACGGTTGAAGTCCATGATTCTTTCCTTGGAATGCAATGAAATTTTGCTGCTCTCCTCTATGTTAGGTAAGCACGGTGACGGGGAATGTCAAGAAGGGAAGGGGGATTGTCAGGAGCGGGAAGAGGGAGGATATCAGGAATGGTGCGCCTCGACCATGCGTTTGAGTATGTTCAGAAAATTCCGGACCAGCAGGGGGTTGAAGTCGCTTCCGGACTTGTCCAGCATCATGCTGACGATGGTCCGCAGGTCCACTGGGTTGCGATACGGGCGTTGGGTTCGCATGGCATCGAAGAAATCCGAGATCATGGTGATCTGGCTGCACAGGTTGAGCCGCCACCCCTCGGGCGCCTCGGGATAGCCGGTCAGATCGTACCTCATGTGGTGTTCGTAGGCGGTCACCACCGCCAGCCGGGGAACGCCGGGAACCTCCAGGAGATGCCGGGCGCCCAGCATCGGGTGCTCTTTCATAATTTCAAACTCCTGGGGAGTCAGTCTATCTTTTCTGATGAGGATTTCCTCGGGAATGAGGAGTTTGCCGATATCGTGCAGCATGGCGGCAATGCCGATGTCATGCAGCATCTGCCCTTCGATGCCCAGCGACATGGCCTGGGCCAGGTTGAGGATACAGACATTGGCGGAATGGGTGAAGGTATACTCCTCATTGCTGCGCATGGTTACAGCAACCAGCCGGGATTCGCCCTCCCGGCCAAAGGCGGCGATGAACCCGGAAACGATATCGGCGATACCGGCAACCTTCATCTTCTGCCTTTTGATCAACGCCTCGTAGATCTCCGTAAAACGGGCCAGTTCTTCGGCCGGCATTTTCCGTAATGGGATCTGGCGTTGGGCGTCTCCCTCGCCGGAGACAGCGGAATAATCGCCGCCGCTCCCCTCCCGGAGTTCCACGTGACCGAAGCGGATGTGTTCGCTGGAACTCAAGGTCGCTTTTCCACCCTCCTGGGCGGCCAGGCCGGCGATGAGCGCGATGATCTCCTCGCGGCTCAGTCCCTCGGTAAACTTCAAGTGGCCAATGCCCCTGGATTTGAGTACCTCGGCAAAACGATTCAGAAAGAGACTGAAGAAGGGGGGCTCACCGTTGATGATCAGCTCATCCTCGATAACCGTCAATGATATCTGCCGGGAGACGCCGAGGGCTGCGCTGATGCCTTTATAGGCCGACTCGGCCAGGCGCGCCACCTGGGGATGCCCCATGGAATAGAGTGCGGCATTTGCCGTTGCCGAGAGCAACGAGCGGACGGATTCCCGTACCATGATGCTTTCACTGTCCATTGGATTTCATCCTGACAACCCGCAGGCATGCTTCGGCCTGCCGCGCCAACTCGTCGCCGCCCCAGGCAATCCTTTCCAGGATCGGCAGGGCGTTTTTTGGGGGGTAACCTTCAAGGGAGCGGACGATTTCGAGCTTGAGCCGGCCAAGCGCCTTGGCGCGGATCAGGTTTACGGAGCCCAGCACCTTGAGTAATTCGGGAAGCGCCTCCTCATTCCCGATCTCTTTCAGCGATTGGACTGCAGCACATTTCAGTTCGAGATCAAGCGGTGAAAAACCGCTTTTGGCGATAATCGCCACAAGCTTTTTAAGGACATCGGGGGAACGGCTTTTCTCGGCCAGATTGATGGCAGTCAGCCTGGTTTCCTTGTCGCTGCTATCCAAGTCCCGCAGAATCTGGTGCACGGCAATCGGGTCATTGTAGGAGAGCAGGGTGCGCAAGGCATCCTGACGGACCTTGGCATTCTTGTTCATGACCAGGGGCCGGATGTGTTGGATGATCTCGGGGTCTTCCTGTGAGCGCAGTATGATGAGAAGGTTGCGCAGATAATACCAGGGCTGGCCCTCAAGGCGCGCCAGGACCGGTTCTTTGGCGGCAGGACCGAATTCCAGGAGGCGGTCCATCATGAAACGGCGCAATGACATGCTTTCTTCCGTTGCCAGGATGTCCAGGAGCGGATCGATGAATGGTGGGCCGATCGTTTCGATCAGCAGGCGGATGTCATCGAAGCGGCTTTTGCCCCAGGTGGTGAGGCCGTTTAAGATCTCCTCCAGGAAGTCGCGGCGGCTGAATCGATCCCTGAGGAGGTCCCGGAAAGCGGCGGGGAGGGTAGGTGAGGCCGTTTGTTCCATGATCCCGAGTAGTTGGTGATAGTCGCCGGTCTGGAGCAGATAACTGCACATATCCCCGAGATTCTGGGCCAGGCTTTCCGATTCCACCGGGTCTTCTCCTGCTGTTGCGAGATGCAGGATAATTTCGCCGACGCGGCTTTCCAGCCAGTCGGGCTGCATGGTTTCCCGCAAGAGGGTAAATTCTTGCCGGGGCGACAGGGCTTCCGCGTCGGAGGGGGGGGGCGGTTGTAACGTCGGCCGTCCATCTTCTGCGCCCTGTTCCTCGACGTCATGTTCGTTGAAGATCATGCGCAGCTTTTCCTGGGAACCCGCGTCGGCCAGTTGGGCAAAGGAAATAGAATCGTGCGATCCGCTGGCCGAGTGAATGGACAACCGCTGCAAAAGCGTCATGATGGCAGGCGAAACGTGGACCCTGTCGCTGCCGATGTCCTCCAGGATACCTTCGATCACGTGGTCGGGCATGTGGCCGAGGACCTCTTCGAGCGCCGGGCTTGTACCCGATTCAGCGGTATTGAAGGTCTTGGATAAAAACTTGCGGCGGAGTTCAGGGTCCAGATTTTCCACAAAGGTTGCAATCCGGCTGCCGGGAATCCGCCTGCCGGAGCCGTCTCCCCGGTTGCTCTTTTGCTGCCCGATCAGATCGGCGAAGACCTCGATATGCTCGTCCTCTCCGCCGGCGCCCGATTCGCGGTAACGGCGGTTGAAGGCCTGGGCAAGCTGTTTGGGATCAATACCGGCAGCATCATCCCCCCCGCCCCCCAGTGAGCCATCCATCAGTCCCCGGGCAAAACGCTCCCAGAGCCCTTCGCCGGATTGTTCCATCGGTGGGGAACCGGCCGCCATGTCGCTTTCCGTGGCGTTGAAGAGATCATAACGGATGGCGCGGAGGCCAAGGGCACGGATGTTCGATTGTTCCCATATCCTTTCTATTCCCCCCTGTTCGCTGACCTCCTCGCGCTTGAGCCCCAGGATCAGGTTGAAGCTCCCGAGCTCTTCAACAGTCAGGCCTCGCCGCAATACCAGGGCTCCGATGCCGTGCTCGAAAAGTACGCCGGCAAAGTCGCGGAAGACAAGATTAGATTTGTCGAGGGTGGCGTTTTCCACCAACAGGGCGTTTTTTGCGGCGGCAATGACGATTTCGTCATGCGCCTCCATAAGTCTTGCATAATGGGCGACAACTTTGTTCAGGGAGGCATCGATGACCGGGTGTCCGGCGGGGTAGGACTTGGAATAGCGGCGCGAAATATTAAGTTCGATGATCAGGGACCCCAGAAGTTTGGTATCGATAGCATCTATCGGTATGTCCGAGGGTTGCATTTTCATGGGGCCGTGAAAATAAAAATTATTTTGATGTTCAGGATTCCATGACTATACCGGAAAGAGATTAATATTTGAATCATATTTGTAATTATTGTCAAAATATTGATTTTATTTGCAAAGTCTACTTGTATATGCATAATTGCAGCAACACGCTTCAGGAGGCGATCATGCTGAAGGCACGAAGTTGCGGGGTCCTGCTTCATCCGACGTCTCTTCCGGGGCACGAAGGTATCGGCACGCTTGGAGAGAATGCGCGAAGATTCGTGGACATCCTGTCGGCCATGGGGATGAGCTACTGGCAACTGCTCCCCCTGACCCCGCCTGCCTGCGGCAATTCACCCTATTCCTCCTTGTCGGCATTTGCCGGCAATCCGCTTATGATAGACCTCCATCAGCTTGCCGCGGAAGGCGACCTGCCGCTTGAGGTGCGTGGCGGCCGTTTTCCCGAAGAACTGGTGGATTTTGGCGACGTTTCCGATTTGAAGCTCGGTCTGCTCCACCAGGCCGCCACGGCCTTCCTTGCAGCCGGAAAGAACTCACGAACCGAGGAGTTCTGGCATTTCTGCGACACGACGCCCTGGCTGCACGATTTTGCGCTCTTCATGGCCCTCAAACAGCTTTACAAGGGAAAGAGCTGGCATAAATGGCCCAGGGAAGCGGCACTGCTCACGACGGATGGCTACGAGAAGGCTTCGCGTAAACTGGGGCCCGAAATCGGGGTCCAAAAATACCTGCAGTGGCAATTTTTCCGTCAGTGGCAATCTTTGCGGGCATATGCAGCCCACCGTGGTGTGTCGTTCATCGGCGATATCCCGATCTTCGTGGCCTATGATTCGGCCGATGTCTGGCGCAACCGGGATATTTTTCTGCTGGACGACCAGGGGAAGCCGACCGCCGTGGCCGGCGTACCGCCCGACTACTTCAGCAAGACCGGCCAGTTGTGGGGCAACCCGCTCTTCAACTGGGAAGCGCTGGAAGGACAGGGGTTCAACTGGTGGATCGAACGCTTCCGCCACGCGTTTTCGTTGTTCGACTGTGTCCGCATCGATCATTTCCGCGGTTTCGAGGCGGCCTGGCAGGTGCCGGCCAAAGAGCGGACGGCGGAGCACGGCAACTGGGTGTCCGCGCCGGGGGGACGTCTGTTCGAGGCCGTCCATTCTGCGCTGGGGAATTTGCCCATCATTGCCGAAGACCTGGGCGTCATCACTCCCGAAGTCGAGGCCCTGCGCGACCGTTTCGGCTTTCCCGGCATGAAGATCCTGCAGTTCGCTTTTGATTCCGGCCCAGACAACCCCTACCTGCCCCACAATCATGTCAAAAACAGCGTGGTCTACACCGGCACGCACGACAACGACACCACCCTGGGATGGTATACCAGCCAGAATGAACACCACCGCAGCATGGTGAGAAACTATGTCGGTTCGGACGGGCGCGATATTGTTGCAGACATCATCCGGACAGCCCTGATGTCCGTGGCCACTACGGTCATCATACCGTTTCAGGATGTCCTTGGCCTGCCCGGCAAAGCCCGCATGAATCTTCCTGGTACGGCATCCGGAAACTGGGGGTGGCGTTTTTCCTGGGATATGATCCATCGGGGACTGGCCGGCGAGATGAACGACCGGCTGGAACGCTACGGCAGGCGTCACAAGAGCATGTCGTAACGAATTTGTTCGCAGTAATGCCCGGTTGGGAAATTGCATTTACTGAAACATGTTCTAAAGTCCCCCCCTCCACTTGGCGGGAGGGGGAGCTAACTGCAAATACCAAACCGGACATTGCGTGTTTCTTCTTGAACTATTCATACTTATTTGGGATTATGGAAAGCTATGCGACCGGATCACATCATCAGTAACAAGCGGGTGGCACTCTCCATAGTTGCGGGGCTATGGATCGCGTTGATTGCGGCCATGTCCGCCCATGCCGACATCTACCGCTATGAGGATGAGGAAGGGATCGTCCACTTTACCGACGCCCCGACGGACAAGCGTTTCAAAATCTTCATGCGCGATCTCCAAAAGGACAGGCTACTGCGCACGAGGCTGAAATTCGCCGCCTCGGTCAACCCGGCCGAATATGACCATATCATTAAGACCTATGCCGACAAATACCGGGTCAGCCAGTCACTCATCAAGGCGGTCATCCACGCCGAGTCCGGGTACAATCCCAATGCCGTTTCCCCGAAGGGGGCCAGCGGACTGATGCAACTCATGCCGGGCACCGCCAGATCACTCAAGGTCGGCAACAGTTTCGATCCAAGGGACAATGTGGAGGGAGGGGTGAGATACCTTCGTTTCCTGCTGGATACGTTCCGCGGCGATGTGTCCCTGGCCGTGGCGGCTTACAACGCCGGGCTCAGCAAGGTAGCCAAATTCGGTGGAGTTCCTCCGTACGCCGAGACCCGCACTTATGTCAACAGGGTGTTATCCTATATGCAATCTTATCAGGCCGAATGAACTCATGACTACCTGCAAGTCCCACCCCATACTCAATCTGCCCAATATGCTGACCATGCTGCGGATTGCAGCCATACCGCTCATGGCGTCCCTGCTGCTGTCGCCGTCACGGCCGGCAGGCTTGCAGGCTGCCGCGGTGTTTGCCCTGGCGTCCATTACCGACTGGCTCGACGGCTACCTGGCCCGGCGCATGGGGATCGTCACGGTCTTCGGCAAGTTTCTCGACCCGATCGCCGACAAATTGATCGTGATGGCGGCCTTGATCATGATCCTGCCTTTTGGGAGGGTTCCCGCCTGGATGGTGCTGGTGGTCCTGGGACGCGAGATCATTATTACCGGACTACGGGGGATTGCGTCGAACGAGGGGATAGTCATTTCAGCCAGCGATCTGGGCAAGTTCAAGACGATCTTCCAGATAGTCGCCATTCTGGGGTTGGTGCTGCATTACGATTACAACTGGCTGTTCGGAATCGACAATCCGTTGGTGCATGTCAACATGCATAATGTGGGGATGTTTTTTCTCTGGATCGCAACCCTGCTGACCATCTGGTCAGGAGCGGACTATCTGGTAAAGTTTTTCAGGGTAATCGTGCGCTGACGGCGCCTGATACCGATTACAAATCAAGGCGCTATTCTCTTCGGCTCCTCAACGTACTACCTTTATGCCTTCGTCGCCTCAATCCCCGCTGCCTTGATTTCATCCTTGCTTTGGAGCCGGTATGACGGGTTGATGAAAAACGTTTTTCAACACCCTATCAATTGGACTTGCCCAGGGGGACCTCAAACCTCTCCCCCTCATAGTTGAATCGAATCCGATCCTTCCCGATCTCTTCAACCTTTACCCCTTCAACGATTGCCCCTGCATAGACCGTGTTTCCGTTGACCACGGCAAGGCTGTCGGCGCTGCCGAAATGGTAGGCAATGCCGTCCACCCTGATGGTGGGGATGCGTTTGACCGGTGTTGCCGGTGGTGGTGCTGCCGGCGGCGTGGCCGCAATGCCCGGCTTCGGCTGCCCTGTCACGGCAGATGCCGTGGCGCGGCTGTTCTTGAGGTGCTTTGCACGCAATGTAGATGCCGGCGCGTTTTTTGCCCGGGAGCGCGGCGGTTCGACCTGCACGGTCCGGGACAAATCGCCTTCCGCCGGCATGGTCTTCCGAGGTTCTGCCGCCCCGGACGGCGTATGCTGCGCCGTCCGGGGCGGCAGGTTGTCGGCCTGATGAGCCCCCTGCCTCACATACAGGTACGTCAATGCGGAGCCGCAGGCGAAAAACAGAACAGCCAACAGGGTGACATTGCGATAGGGAAAGCGGGACGGGTTTCCGCCGCGCAGGATCTCGGTGTCGATCTTGAGGGCGTCCGGCGTCCGGGCAGATTTTTCCTCTTCCAGTTTTTTCAGCGCCTTGAGAATGGAACTCATCTGTTCACCATATCAATTCTCTTTAGGGGACGGGACCCCGGCACTCCTGTCGTATGACACGAGTGCAGCCAGGGTCAGTTCGCCCACCATGTCGTCCGCTGCAATGCCGCGGGAACGCTGGAACTCCCGAACAGCCGCGGCAGTCGCATCGCCGTAGATGCCGTCAAAAGGTCCATGGTACGGCCCGGCTTGCCTGAGAAGCCGTTGCAGAGTGCCGATTTCAATCCGCCGTTCTCCGGGCGTTATGGTGTCCGGGATGTGCCCGATGTTTTTCCAGACCAGGTAGAAGGTTCCGTTTGCCAGCGAAGACAGTTCCTTTTTGTCGAGGAGGCTCCTGCCGAACAGGGCGGGGGAGACGGTCACGGAGCTGCCTCGAAACGCCGTCACGGCAAGGCAGTAGGCACCCAGGTCGCCCGATACCCTGGTAACCGCCAGGAAGGGGAGATTAAAACGGATGGCCTCGTCGAGGGTTCCTCGAAAGGGGGTCAGGCGCAATCCCCGCTTGGCGGCCAGGCGCGAAAACGTATCCGGGGTTGTCAGGCGGACGCCGGCCGCAGCGTAGGGTTGAACCCTCCAACTGCTCAGAAGGGCGTTAAGGACATGCAGGTGGGTGCTGACCTGGTCGTAGGAAAGAAGTTCCTGTTCCACGCCGGAGAGCTGCCGGCCGTCCGATGTGGCCGCCGGCGAGACCTTGGCCGACTCTTTGGCGGAGGTTTTCTCAGCGGACTCCCCTGCCAACCGTTCCGTTGTCGCGCCGCCAGGAAGGGCGGAAGAGCGGCCCATCAACCGCCTAAGATGGCCGGGGTGCAACCGTGCGGCCAAAAACACGAGGAGCACCACCATGACGGCGGCGGCGATCGTGGTGGAGGCACGCCTTGTCACAAACCGGTTCCGAGGCAGATTGAGGATTTCCCTGATGGCCCGGCTGACGATGCCGGCGCTGATGTGACGGCGCTCATCCCCGTAGGCGATCAGAAGGGTCCGGTCGCAGAGGATGTTGATCATGCGGGGGACACCGCGGGTATAGAGGTAGATGTACTTAATGGCATAGCGGCTGAAGGAAACACCTCCGCTCTCGCCGGCCACCTCCATGCGGTGACGGATATAGGCGCGGGTCTCTTCCATGCTGATCGGGCTGAGCCGGTAGCGAACGGCGATCCGCTGATTGAGCTGGCGCAACTCCGGTTTGGAGAGCAGCTGTTCCAACTCCGGTTGTCCGGCAAGGATGATCTGGATCAGCTTGTCATCCTCGGTCTCCAGGTTCGAGATGAGCCGGATCTGTTCCAGAGTTGCCGTATCAAGATTTTGGGCTTCGTCGATGACCAGGACAACGGTCCTGCCGTTGGTATTTTCCTCCAACAGGAAGCGGTTCAGAACCGCCAGGAGTTCATTGGCATAGGGGCTGCTTGCATCAATGCCGAATTCGGAGTTGATGCTGCGCAACAACTCCACGCCGGTCAGGCTGGGGTTGAAGATCAGGGCCGTACGGTAATTTTTGTCCTGAAGCTGCCCAAGCAGGGTGCGCAACACCGTTGTCTTGCCGGTGCCGACCTCGCCGATCAGTTCAATAAAGCCATAATGACTGTTGATGCCGTACAGGAGATGGGCGAACGCCTCCTTATGGTGCTTGCTGAGGAAGATGAAACGGGGATTGGGCGTCAGGGTAAAAGGTTTTTCTTTGAAACCGAAATATTTGGTGTACATGGATACCGCCGTCACAGCACAACAGATGGTTTTAATCTCTTGTATATTTCACATACTATGTTTATTTTCAAGTGAATTCGGTCATGCAGACGGATTGCCGCCATGCGAATCGATGCGGCCTCATCCGGAAAGTACAAATTCTTGATATCTTGAATGGATGATTTTCGACACCCAGTATCAGGAGAGATTGTCAGGGGTAATGAATTTATCCAGACGTAAGAATTTCTCTCTGACAAGAACTCGGTCAACGATTATTGGACAGAATATGGGCGGTAAACTGACGGCCAGCACTATAGCTGAAGGAGCGGAGTTCCGGTTAGTTTAAATAAATTGTGTGAGTGGTTTCGGTCAATAATTCTTCTGTATTACGTCCTTAAGCATAGACAATTTGTAGGGTTTCTGTATAAATCCGGCCAATCCCTTGCCGGCAAACTTTTGAGTGACTTCCTGTTCGTTGAAGCCGCTGGACATAATTATCTTTACATCGGACTTGAGCCGTTTGAGTTCCCGGAAACACTGCTCACCGTCCACGTGAGGCATCGTCAGGTCCAGAATGACAAGAACTATATCAGGGGTCTGTTTGAAAATTTCAATGGCTTCTCTGCCATCGTTGGCGGTGATGGTAGTGAAGCCAAGTTCCGCCAACATTTCTTTGCCAATGCCACGCACGGTCTCCTCGTCGTCAACCAGCAGGACTTTTCCCTCCCCCTTCCAATTATTCTTAGAAGAGTCAATATTGAAAAGCTCGACCGGTTTAGCGGATGCGGGCAAGAGTATCTTGAACGTTGTGCCTTTATTAGGTTCGCTGTATACCCTGATGGCGCCTTTGTGTCCCCGGACAATCCCCATGACCGCAGACATGCCTAAGCCTCTTCCGGTAAACTTGGTGGTAAAGAAGGGGTCAAAGATCTTGGCCATTGTTTCCTTGCTCATGCCACAGCCGGTGTCGGTTATCTCCAGAAAATCATAAAGTCCTTCGTCGATGTTATCGGCCAGCCAGGTGCCCTCCAGATAGCTTTTATCGCAATCCATGCAGCCAGTGGTGATAGCAATGACGCCACTCTTATCGCCTATGGCCTCTGAAGCATTGATCACCAGGTTCATGATTATCTGATGCATCTGGGTGGCATCAGCTTCAACAGGAGGAAGATTTGGGGAGAGGTTTAGCCGAAGCACGGCTTTCTTGGAAATGGATACTTCCAACATGTGGAGCATCTCTTCCAGCAGTCGGCTAAGATCGAGATCTTTGATAACAAACTTACCTTTGCCGGAATAGGCCAGCATCTGTTTGGCAAGGTCAGCGGCCCGAGAGGCTGCCTGCTCGATATTGTGCAGGTTATGTATTACGGGTGATTCCGGGTTTATCTTCATCAATGCCAGGTCGGCGTTTCCGATGATGGAGGTGAGAATATTGTTGAAGTCGTGGGCGATGCCGCCGGCCAGCACCCCCAAGCTCTCCAGTTTTTGGGCGTGCTGTAATTGCTGTTCGAGTAAAAGGTTCTCTTCCTCCAACTTCTTTCGATCGGTAATGTCACGGGCAATTGCATAGGTGCGATTTTCGTCTTTATTGTAAACAGCTCCCCAGGATAACCAGCAACAAGAACCATCCTTGCAAATATAGCGGTTCTCAAACGCTAACGATGAACCGATTTTTTGTTGCCGTGCCATTTCATCAAGTGTTTTCTGCTTGTCGTCAGGATGGATAAAATCAATAAATGGCTTTGATGCGAGTTCAGCCTCGGAATATCCAAGTATCTCAGTACAGGCCGGGTTTACACTGATAAAAGCACCATTTGGGTCTGCTATGCACATCATATCGCTGGAAGTTTTAAAGAAGGTGTAATACTGCTCTCGTTCAAGTTCCATCTGCTTGCGTTCAGTGATATCATGGGCTATGGCATAGGTTACTTCTTTTTCCGGAAATGAATTGCTCCTCCAGGAAAACCATTTATATGTGCCATCCTTGCAACGGTACCGATTTTCAAAATTGAATAAAGGAATCCCGAGTTTCAAATTTTGTTGAATTACTCCAAGAGTTTTCTCTTTATCATCCGGATGGATGAAATCGACATATGGTTTGCTTATCAATTCCTCATTACTGTAACCAAGAGTCATTTCCCAACTGGGGTTCAACGCCTTGAAATGTCCGGAAATATCCGCTATGCACATCAGATCGGATGAGGTTTCAAAGAATGTAAAAAACTCCTCAAGTTCCTGTTCGACCGCTTTGCGGCTGTGGCTGAATTCTCGATCCATTGCGTTTGGAGAGGGTTGCATTATTGCCTCCTGAAAAGATGACAATACACCTGAGCCCCTTGAAAAAAGTCTTGGTTCATAATAATGAGAGGTGATTTATGAGAATTACCCTTTGTAGTCTGAATTTACTCTTTATTTTAAAATATGTAAATATATTCGGTCAGGGTAAGCTTTGCCCCAAAAAGCACTTCCAGGAAAAGCGGACCAAATGTTTTGGGAGAGATTAAGCCGGAAATGTGATAGCCTCAACAGGGCGCTGGGGATATGACGGCATCCCTTGTACTCCATAAACGGCCTCCTGAGTGAGAGTGTTTTCTCTCAAGAGGTCGAGCTGTTTTTTGCCGTCAACTACATTTTTTCCAAGAACGCGAAAGTCTAAAATCCTCATGAAATACATCACCTATTCAAGCATAACCATTGATAAATTAAACATAAACCCAACATTGATGCCGGCCATCCGGTCGGTGGCGGCCCGCTATCCGTTTCTGGTTTCATCATCCTATGCGGCCCTTATCCGGGAGCCGGGCGATGCCATCTGGCGACAGTGCGTTCCTGATATCCGGGAGCTTGAGGATGACGGCCAGCTTTCCGACCCCCTTGCCGAGGTTTCACTCAGCCCGGTCCCCGGACTGATCCATCGCTACCCCGACCGGGTCGTGCTGCTCGTCTCAAACCGCTGCCCGGTGTACTGCCGCTTCTGCATGAGAAAACGCCATGTGGGGTGCGGGGATCGGACTTCCAGCCGCGAGAGGCTGGACCAGGCCCTGGCCTATCTGAGGGCGACCCCGGCCGTTCGCGATGTTACCCTTTCCGGCGGCGACCCGCTCATGCTCGACGATGCGTCCCTTCACGACATTCTCACGCGTTTGCGCGCCATCAAGCATGTCTCCGTGATCCGCATCGGCACCCGCATTCCGGTCACTCTGCCGGAGCGTGTGACTCCGGAACTCTGCGCCATGCTGAAACGTTTCCATCCACTCTACGTCAACACGCACTTCAACCACCCCACCGAGATCACCGTAGCGTCGGCCGGGGCCTGCGGCCTGCTGGCCGATGCCGGCATACCGCTGGGCAATCAGACCGTGCTCCTGCGGGGGGTTAACGACGACGTCGGCACCATGCGCGATCTCATGTCGGGGCTCCTGGGCATCAGGGTGCGGCCGTACTATCTACACCAGATGGATCTGGTCAAGGGAACGGCCCATTTCCGCACTCCGCTGGCCAGCGGCCTTGAGATCATCAAGTCGTTGCGCGGCCATATCTCGGGCTTGGCGGTTCCCCACTACGTGATCGACCTGGCGGGGGGCAAGGGAAAGGTGCCCATATTGCCGGATATGTTCGAGCGTGACGGGGATCGGGTGTTTGTGACCACCTACCGGGGAGAACGGGTTGCCTATCAGGACATTACAACTCCTCCGGCGTAAAGGCGATTACATCGTCGATCCTTTCAGCATCGGCACAGAGCATGACCAGCCGGTCAATGCCCAGGGCGATTCCGGCCGCAGGCGGCATGTATCCCAGATCGGCCAGAAACGGTTCCGGGAGGGGGAGGGCGGGGAGACCGGCACGGGCGCGACCGGCGTTGGCCTCCAGGAAGCGCGTCCGCTGTTCGTGGGGATCGTTGAGTTCGCTGAATCCATTGGCTAGCTCCAGACCGCCGGCATACAGCTCGAACCGCTCGCCGACCGTCGGGTCGCCCGGTTTGAGACGGGCCAGCGCGGCCATCTGTGCCGGGTAATCCATAAGGATGACCGGCTTATCCTGCGGCAGGGCAGGCTCTATGGCAGTGACCATGATCTCGTCAAAGGTGCCGTTGCGCAGGGCCGCTTCAATGGTTGTCCCCCCGAAGCGCTCAAACGCCTCGCGAACCGAAATCCGCCGCATGCCGTCGCCGAAGCCGATTTCCCCGCCCTGGTACGACAGCATCGTTCCCCCGCACACCGTCCGTACCACCTGTTCCAGCAACTCCTGGCAGTCCTTCATGAGATCCGAGTAATCGCTATCACATCGGTACCATTCCAACATGGTGAATTCCGGCGCATGCCGCCTGCCGCGCTCATTGTCCCGCCAGCAACGGCAAATCTGGAAGATCTTCCCATACCCCCGGCACAACAGCCGTTTCATGCAGAGTTCCGGCGAGGTATGGAGATAACCGGCGCCGGCCCGGCCCGGCTCGATATGCTCTTCAGGAGCATTGGCCGGAATCCGGTGCGGCGTCTCAACCTCAAGGAACCCGCGGGCAACGAAAAACTCCCTGACGGCCTGCATGATCCGGGCACGCAGGTGGAGGTTGGCTCGACGAAATGATGACATTGACGCATCCTTTTTACTTTCGGGATTTGGTTCGTCGGCAGACTATCACACCCCGGACCACAAGCTCAACCACAGCCTTGGTCAGCCGGCTCGACAAGCAACAAAAAAAACCCGCTTGAGGCGGGCTTTCTTGTTGCTTGTCGAAATTCACAGCATGCAAGGGACTGCGGTCGTCGCGGTTACCCTTTCACGCGGGTGTAATACTCGCCGTTGCGGGTATCGATGGTGATCAACTCACCTTCTTCGATAAAAGGCGGCACCCTGAGGACGTATCCGGTTTCAACCGTGGCTGGCTTTGAATCGTTGCCGCTGGTATCACCTTTGGCCCAAGGTTCAGTCTGGATGACGCGCAGGTTGACGAAGTTGGGAAGCGTCACGCCGATGGCTTTTTCACCGAACAGCAGCACGTCCACCTTGAGGTTTTCGAGCAGAAAGTTCTTGGCATCGCCCATGGCCGCTTCCTCCATGACGACCTGTTCGTAGGTCTGTTGATCCATGAAGGTATAGTGGGTTCCCTCTTTGTAGAGGTACTCCATCTGGCGCTCTTCCAGACTGGCGGGCTCGAAGGTCTCTCCGGAACGATAGGTGCGGTCGAGAATGGTCCCGTTTATCATGTTGCGCATCTTGGTACGGTAGAGCGCCTGGCCTTTGCCCGGTTTTGTGAAGTCAAAGGCGATGACGAGGTAGGGATCACCGTCGAGAGTGAGCTTCAGCCCTTTTTTCAAATCTGCTACTGTGTACATTCGTTCCTCACTGAAATAAATTGGATATTCAAGATACGACAAAGCCCATCGTAAGGACGGGCTATCATACCAGCCGGCTCGTAAGAGATGTTACTTGGCGCGATAGGTGATCCTGCCGCGGCTTAAGTCATAGGGTGAGAGTTCTACGGTCACCTTGTCGCCGGGAAGAATTTTGATGAAGTATTTTCGCATCTTACCAGAAATATGGGCAAGAACGACATGGTCGTTTTCCAGCCTGACACGGAACATGGCGTTGGGGAGTGGCTCAATAACCGTTCCTTCAACTTCAATTGCTTCTTCTTTGCTCATACCGAAAGGGGCTCCTCATGTGTTCATATGTTATGAAACTTTGTTATATTACTGACAGTCACGCAAAATTGCAAGTTTAATTCGTTTCCATCCGGAAACCGATAATTTCTCATCCGGAGTTTCCGGATCGAAACTGACTCCCTGGCCGGCAATGAAGTGTTGGTAATTTCCGGTCCCCAATGCCCTCGGCTGTCCATCTTCATGAAAATGGGCACCCTTGATCGGCTGCCCGAAAGAAAGTCCCCGTAATCATGCCGCCGGCGTCAAACGTCTATTTTTTAAATATTTTCTCAATAAATTCAATTTCTTCGACCACTGAGGAGGCCAGCTTGCCATATTCATCGGATGTTTTTGCCGACTCAAGACGCTTCATGATTTCCGCAAACTTTTTGACTTCCTTTAACCCGCCATGGGCCGAGACCTGGGGAATCAACTGCTGCCACGACAGATGTAATTTGGCAACCGTGTCGGAAAGGTCCAGGACGTTTTCGGTTTCCGACAATATCTCCAGCTTGCGGCCGCAATAAGCGATTACCGCAACGTTTATCGGTACCGGCGGATTATGCGCCTCGGCCAGACGGGCGCCGAGGATCATAATCTTGTTCGCCGATTTCATGGCGTTTATTCTGTCTTGTGAGGCAATGGCCCGTTCAAGATCAGAGGTGACCCCCATAAGATTTTTATAATAGGGCATGTCCTTCTCAGGGGTCATACCGGGGAGGAGTTGTTCGACCTTGACTATGGAATTCACTTTTTTGTCGAGATGTTTCCAGCGATTTACCTCTGTCTTCTCGTAAATATCCCTGGCATTGCCGATCATTTGTTCCAATTCGTTTAAATTGGCATTGGAAGTGAACGGTTCAGAGGGGGATGTTCTGCCGGGTTGTCCCGCAAGGCAAACCTGTCCGCCATTGAGCACTGCAATGAGCAGGAAAATCGCAACAACTCTCCAGATGTACTTGATTTGAACTGACAGTTTCATATCCTATTCTTTAGTGTGAATATATCTTCCGGGCGGGAGTTTTGTCGGTCATCATCTTGTCCGGCATCAGACGCATAAGTTATCAATACGCTTAATCTCATTTTTTTTCAAGGGGCAGGAATTATCTGGGGGCAGGGTATCGGGATTGGTATAAATTAACTCAATGGTCGTTAATAGATAGTCTTCTTGCAAAGTTTCCGAACTGAGCATCAGAAACTAAAATGTGCTCGGTCAGCCATCTCATAAGAAATATAAGCACCTCAATAGTTAGCTCAGCCTTTCCATTTTGAAAGTCATTTCGAAACTCAACGATCTTTATTTTGAATGCGGTATGTTCATCTTGATGCTGTGACAAACCTGGATATTTGTGTTTATTCATCCAAGTTTCCTCGGCAAGGAAGTGGTACGAAGCATAATCTATCAGTTCACCGACAACCGCACCAAGAACTTCTTTGCCTGATCCGTTTGTAAAGTTGGAGTGAAGGCCGTTCATCAGACCAATAAGGTGCTTGTGATGATCGTCGAATTCCTTAATATCAAGCTCGAAGGTGCTTTGCCACGTCATAAAAGACATGTTGAATTTTCCTGTTTTCCTGTCCGGCTCTTCCAGTTCGGACAAAATGTGTGAGGTGCGATGGATCTGGATTCAATTGGGTCTATCCTTCATCGGGCGTACATTATAGTAATATTAATTGCTTTTGCACAATAAATTTTAACGCTGTAAAAACACGACCAAAGTGACCGGAAATTATGACGAAAAAAAACTTCAGCATCGCTAGTGACTTTAAGAAGCGTCTGGCTTATGCGGTGCCTTTGGTGGATTTCAGTTTTTTGGCTCGCGCGCCCATGGCGCTATGTATTCGGATTTGGACGTGTTCGTTGAGGTAGAACACCTATTCAGCCCTTGGCTCTTAACCGATCGTCAAAGCCATTATCAGGAGGAGGTGTCGCTATGACCGATAAACAGAACACAAACAAAAATGTCCCATAAGTTATATTATGTAAAGTACGAGAGGTATTGTTATTTGGGGGCATCTATCGGCCATGGCAGTATAATAATAGCCCTCTTTGGCAGCATGAAGTATCGCGCGAATAAATTCCCATGGCTGATTTTGAATTTCATGAAGCATTGGTGAAAAAGTAAGGCTGGTTTATTTTCTTTAAAAAGATCCTCTTTGGGTGGCTCTCAAATTTGCCCTGTAAAGCGTTTTTGCGAATTGGTCAAGGGGTCGATATGCCCCCATTTTGCCGACAAGGCGTTCGTCACGGCAAATTATTACTTTGCGATGATGGAAATCCGATTAGAACCGCAGTTCAGTGGTTTTTGAATAAATGCAGTCTTAAATCAATTTTACAACTTGTCAAATTGCAAGCCCCTGCTGCCTCGACCTGTGAAATCCAAAATTTGAAAATCAGCCACCCAAAAAACACATGATATTTAATGTGACAATTGCAGATTTTCATCTAAAATGAAATGTTTTTATCATTGGTGGTTTGAGGTTTCGAATGTCCTGGCTTCTAATGGCTGCATTTACAACTGCAAGCTCAGTATTCGTATTGATGTTGGCGAATGCCTATCTCTATTTTTGTTACCGGGAGAAATTCTTAAAGATATGGGCGGCCTCTTGGGGGGTATGCATGCTCAGATACCTCAGTCTGGTTGTCGCCTTGACCTGGAAGGAAAATTATCTCACTAACACTGCTTATCACCTCTTTATTATCGCCAGCGCAGTATTGCTTTTACACGGCACTATGCAATTCATCGGCAAGTCGCCCATAAAATGGCCAATAATTACCGGTGGGGCGTTGGCCCTTTGGACTATCGGCTCATTATTCCAAGGCTTGTCGCTCATGTTTGTCACCATTCCCGTTTTTGCCTTTCTGGCATTGACCTATCTTTATACGGGTATGCAACTCCTGAAACATGCACAACCCGGCGAAACAGCCAGACACATCGTCGGCTGGCTGTTTATCGCCTGGGGAGTGCATCAGACTGACTACCCCCTGCTGCGCCCTATAAAATGGTTTGCCCCCTGGGGCTTCCTTATCGGCAGTATACTCGCGCTCTCCATTGCCATTGGCATGATACTCATCTACTTTGAAAAAATGCAAAAGAAACTCCAGGAGAAGGAAGAGCTCCACCGCAATCTGATCGAATCATCCCATGATTGGATATGGGAGATCAACGCGAACGGCATCTATACGTACACAAGCCCGTTGGTTCAAGAATTGCTGGGCTATACACCAGAGGACATTCTCGGGAAGACGTCCTTTGAGCTGATGCCTGAAGCTGAAGCGTCCCGCCTTAGGGAAACCTTTAAAGATATCAGCTCAAAGAGGGCACCATTTCATGGGTTGGAAAAAATCATTCGACACAAGGATGGCAGACTGATTGTACTGGAGACAAGCGGAGTCCCCTTCTACGACGGTAAAGGAGTTTACCTCGGCTACCGGGGAATGGATCAAGACATATCAGAACGCAAGCTGGCGGAAGAAACCCTGCAAATTAGCGAAGAGCGGCTTTTGGAATCCAATCAGATACTGTCGGGGGTGTTGGAACATACTTACGTGAATACGGTGTTCCTGGACCCGCAATTCAATTATAGATGGGTTAATCGCGCCTATGCCGACACCTGCCGGCACGAACCATATTTTTTCCCCGGCAAATACCTGTTCGACCTCTATCCCCATGAGGAGAATCAAGCCATCTTTCAAGATGTCGTCAATACCGGTAAGTCGTTCTTTACAACAGCCAAACCGTTTGAGTTTCCGGACCAGACCGAACGGGGCGTGACCTACTGGGATTGGAGCTTGATACCACTTAAAAATGACAGCGGGAATGTGACCGGGCTTGTGTACACCCTGGCGGAAGTGACAGAACGGATTCGGGCGGAGGAGGAGAAGGATAAGCTTGAAACCCAACTCCAGCTTGCCCAGAAGATGGAATCGGTGGGCCGGTTGGCGGGCGGTATTGCGCACGACTTCAACAACCTGCTGACGGTCATCCTGGGCCATGCGCAACTGGGGCTTATGAAGACAGACCCATCGCTGCCACTCTTTGACAATTTAGAGGAAATCTACAAGGCGGGTGAGCGGTCAGCCGACCTTACGCGGCAATTGCTGGCCTTTGCCCGCAAGCAGACGGTGGCACCCACGGTGCTCGATCTGAACAAGATCCTGACCGGCATGCTCAACATGCTGCAACGGCTCATCGGCGAGGATATCGAACTCACCTGGCTGCCGGCGACCGATCTCTGGCCGGTCAATATGGACCCATCCCAGATCGATCAGATTCTTGTAAACTTGTGCGTCAATGGCCGAGACGCTATCTCCGGTGTCGGCAAGATCACCATAGAAACGGGAAACATCGTCTGCAACGATAGCTACTGCAACCATCATACAGGTTTTGTCCCGGGGGAGTATGTGCTGCTCGTCGTGAGCGACGACGGCTGCGGTATGGACAAGGAGACTCTAGGTCACATTTTCGAGCCTTTCTTCACGACCAAAGGCGTCGGCAAGGGAACCGGTCTCGGTTTGGCAACGGTCTACGGCATCGTCAAGCAGAACAACGGCCTCATCTATGTCTACAGCGAGAAGGATCACGGAACGACTTTCAATATCTACCTGCCCCGGCATGATGTCGCCTCAAGGCCGGCGCATGCGGCGGAAAGCGCCGAAGTATTTGTTGTTGGTGGCCAAGAGACCATACTGCTGGTGGAAGATGAGCGGGCGATCCTGGAAATGACCACGACGATGTTGAAAATGCAGGGATACACCGTGTTGCCGGCAAACACACCCGAGGAAGCAATCCACACGGCTGAAGAGCACAGCGGCGAGATCCACCTTTTGGCAACCGACGTGATCATGCCCAGGATGAACGGTCAGGACCTGGCAAAAAAACTTCTGCCACTCCATCCTCACATCAAACATTTGTTCATGTCGGGATATACAGCCAACGTCATCGCCCATAACGGCATGTTGGAAGTGGGAGTCAACTTCATCCAGAAGCCCTTCTCGATGCAGGACCTGGCAACCAAGGTGCGCGAAGTGCTTAATTGTGGCCAGCGAAGATAATTTGTTTCCATCCGGAAACTCGGGATGGCGAACTATTGGTTTCCGCGCAGACTCAGCGCAAGTACCTCGACCGCAAGATTGAGGTTGGTTTCCGGGTTCATGCCGGGGCCAAGTAACCGGACTTGGCCCATCTGGCTGACCAACCGGTCATCATAAACCGCTCCGGGACATAACCGGCGCAGTTCATGTGTCAGATGGGCAAAATTCAGTTCCCGTGACAACTTCATGGCTTCGCCGAGTCCATCGAAGGTCATGCCAATCTGGCTGAAGATGACCGGCGGCCGCTTGCCGGCATAGAGATAGAGGACCTTGGTGCGCTCTTCGCTTGTTACTGCCTCCCGGCGCTCGACCTTCGTGATCACCGGTATGCCTCCGGAAAGGATGGTCTTGCCGATGCTGAGCTTGCGCTCGGTAACGGTTTTCTGTTCGGATACCCCGACGATGCTCGTGCACGGCAGGAGCAGGTCAATCTCATCGTAAGGGATTTCAGTCCGTTGCCCGTCGCTCGACTCGATGCTCATGCACCATTGTTTAAACTCAAAACGGCGCACGATGAAATAGCCGGCACTGCTGCGGACTGCCGTAGCGTCGAGGAGCAGCGTGGCGATTCCGCTCTGGTTCAGTTTCCCGGCCAACGTCAGGGCCGGCTGTTGATCGGCGAAACTGGCCACAACGGCAGGTCCGTTGCCAAACACCCGTTGCCGTGCTTCATAGACCGTTATTCCAAGAGCGCCGGCAAGTGCTTGAACCAACTCGGCAGACTCCTTTTTCCAATTACAGATGGCAACGACATGCATTGAGTTCTCCTTGAAGCACTACCGTAACCGGTCGCTTATAATAAAGCCCGGGCGTTCCAATGTCGTTTACAGACTAACTCATCTTTCCAGGTAAACCATCCTTTATTTTTAGGATGATTGTGAAGTGCCTACAAAAAAACCGCATCCAACGACGCGGCTTTTTTTGTTCCTGAAAATTCGGTTTCCGGACCTGACAACGGTCAACCGCGGATTCCTTTTGGCGCCGTCATCACGGAAGCGTGTATTCGTGTATCCTCCCCTACCCCCTGGCATTGCCATTGCCGGGTGCATGTGACCCGCATGGGTACGCCACGTGCTGGTGCTCCGTCGCCCAGTGTGACATACAACCTATGACAAAGCTGCCGATCGCTACATGCAGCACGAAAAAGGTGCATGCAATTGCCCAACGCCTATTGAAAATACCGAATACTACAGCCGAAAGCGTAACTATCATAACAGCCACAGCGAATTTCATCGTATCTCCTCTCCAGGCGTATTTGATGACGTGTATCCATATAAAACGCACGAAACCCGAAAAGGTTACACGGGAAGAGAGATTTTCCCCCGGAATGCCTTTGGCAGGAAAACTTTTCATCCCCGTTAACATAATGGAGTATGCAAATTTTAAAAATTTTGAAAATTCTCGCACTTGATTCATAACATGGTATAATTCAAAAGGAATACGGAGACCATAGGGGCAACGCCGTAGCAGGTTTTCGAAGAGGATTACATCGGAGACAAGGGATCGCCTGCATCAACCGGATGGTTATCGTGGAGAAGCCATGACTGGAAAACTGGAACAACAACGAAGCGAAAACAGGCTCGAACTCCTGACAAAGTGTCGATTGGAAATAAACGGCAAAAAATATAATTGTCTGGTTGATAATATATCCACGATGGGTGCCGCTGTTGAAATTGCCGACACGGTTCAGGATTGCATCCAGGTGGGCAACACGGGAACGCTGGATGTGTTATTGTTATCTCCTGTCACCTATCATTGCAAGGTAGTCAGAAAAGACTCCACGCTGATAGGTGTGCAATTCGTCGATCATTAAATATCCGGCAGGAAACTTTAACGAAAAAGGGCCGCTTTTCCCGAGAGGAGCGGCCTTTCCCCTTTCAGTTTCAAGGAATATGGTGAGCTATCGATTACGAGTGAAAAAATACAGCGTGAGACCGAATATCAGCCCACACAAAATAATGATGTTCGCCATGGTATGCATGCTGGGAGATTACCATTAATTGCATAAACGGGCAAACAGAACCTTATTCAATAGAAGAATGTAAGTCAAAAAACAGCTCCCCCCGCTGGAGGGGGGAATATTTACCTGATGTCTATCGGTTTTTTCGTTGGCAAATACGGCCAAAATATGTTGGTATGCAGCTCATATTGGACAGGAGGCGCGCTTGGATGACAAAACAGCCGAAAGACAAAGAGATCGTTCCGCCCAAACGGATCGCACTCGTGGCCCACGACAACAAGAAGCAGGATCTCATTGAATGGTCCCGCTTCAACCGGGATCTGCTTGCCCAACACAAGCTGTACGCCACGGGAACCACGGGAACCTTGCTTGAGCAGGCGCTCCACCTCCCCATCACCAAGCTTCAAAGCGGCCCCCTGGGCGGAGACCAGCAGATCGGCGCCAAGATCGCCGAAGGAGAAATCGATTTTGTCATCTTTTTCTGGGACCCGCTCGAACCCCAGCCCCATGACCCGGATGTGAAGGCGCTCCTGCGGATCGCCGTGCTCTGGAACATCCCTGTGGCATGCAACCGCACCACTGCCGACTTCGTGATCACGTCGCCGCTCATGTCTTCGGGCTATAAACGAACTGTCCCGGATTTCGCGGAATACCGCAACCGATTCCGCAAATCCAAAGATCAATAAGCAAAAAATATAAAACGGGCCATGCGCTTACGAGGCAGGACACTCACGGATTCGAACCTTGATCTTCTTGAATTGGCAATAGGTTATGTGAGCCGTTTCTTATCGGTTGCTTTCCCGACCCCGGCGGCGATAGCTGATGCCGAGCTTGTCAAGACGTGAACGTAGCGTGCTTGGGTTGATCCCCAACATCTCAGCCGCACCTCCTGGACCATCGATCTTCCCTTTGGCCAATTTAAGTACCGCAGTGATATGCACTGCGTTTGCCTCGTCCAGATTGAGTGGATAAAGTGAGCGGCCATTGCCGGCGGCAAGCGGCATGTTCTTTTGTTCTGGGTTGAGCAGAATCGTGCTGAAGGTTAGTGGCCCGCCACGATGCAGGATGAGCTCACGCTCGACCAGGTTCTCCAACTCTCGCACGTTACCAGGCCAGTCATATTCCATGAGCCGATGCAGTGCCCCCGGCGCGATTGACGGGGGTACTCCGATTCCGAAGTCCCTGGTTTTGACCGTCACGAAGTGGCGAGTAAGGGCCGGCACGTCCTCCTTCCGCTGCCGCACCGGCGGCACGACGATGGGAAAGCCGCTCAACCGGTACCAGAGGTCCTCGCGGAAGCTCCCTTTCTCCACCATGCTTTGCAGGTTGCGGTGCGTTGCCGCGATAACCCGTATATCGACGGGGATCGGGCGCTTCCCGCCTACTCTCTCAACTTCGTGGTTTTGCAGCACCCGTAGCAGCCGTACCTGTGCGTTCGGCGGGAGTTCACCGATTTCATCCAGGAAGATGGTCCCGCCGTTGGCCCGCTCGAAGCGACCCCGGCTCTCAGCCATCGCCCCGGTAAAAGCCCCTCTCTCATGACCGAAGAGCTCGCTGTCGATCAGATTTTCCGGCAACGCGCCGCAATTTACTTTGATGAAAGGTCCATTCCTGCGCGGCGAGGAGACGTGAATCGCGTTGGCGATCATCTCCTTGCCGGTCCCGGTCTCTCCGAGGATAAGTACTGTGTTGTTGAGTGGCGCCACTTGGCGCACCATCTCCATTACATTGCGCAGCCCCGTATTGCCGCCAATGATCCCGTCTGCGGCGTCGCCGTGCAACTCCTGGTTCAGGAAGCGCTTGTCGTCCAACAGTATGGATTGATAGCGGAGTACCTCCTCGTGAGCGAGGGCATTGGCAAGGGCAATCGCAAACGGCTCCGCAAGGCAGCCGGCAAGTTCAAGATGTTCTTCGCCGTATAGTCCCTCTCCCGATGCCCGCAAAACAAGCCACCCGATCAACTCCCCCTTGATGCGCAAAGGAACGATCAAGTGCGTGTTCCCTTCGAAATTCGCCATTGGTGCGAGCGCACCAAGAATCTCATCTTTTTCGATGTCCACGATAAATGGTTCTGAATAATTCCTTGCGGCAATCTTCTGCGGCATCCCTTCCGGTAGTGGGATGAGATTGGGAGGAAGAGCGATATCTTCAGAGGCACGTTCAATGCGCCGGATCGCCCCCAGTCGCTCATCTATGATAACGAGGACCAAAGCTTCGAGAGGGACATATTCCTTCAGATACTCGAATGCACTGCGCAACGATTCTTTTATTTCCAGGCTGCTGCAGATTCTGAGGGTTATCTCCCTGGTGAAATCGTCGCGGCGTGCCATACACATGCCGCTCACCACGCCGACTGTGCCTTTCCCTTCCGTTTTTGTTCCCATCTGTTTTTAGACCTCCCGCCATTATCCGTGGTATTTCGGATTATAACCCATTTCCTCGATATATAACAACATAATACATGAAATATCGTGGATATGCCAGACGGGTTGTAATGTAAGTATCTGATTTAATTATTTAGATATGTTGGCACGCTTATCGCTATTAAAAGGACAGTGTCAATGCAAAGGAGAACATCATGGCCAACCTACTCTACGTCACCTGCAATGTTATGCCACAGGATAGATCTCGTGCCCTTTCGCTCGGCAATGAATTCCTGGATGAATACATTCGCTGGAATCCGAAGGACGAGGTGCAGGTTCTCGACCTTTACCGCGACAGCATCCAGCGCGTCGATCAGGACGTACTCAACGTCTGGGCTCGGGTCGAGCGCGGCGAGGATTACGGCCTCCTTTCGGATGGAGAGCGGCACAAGATTGCCCGACTCTGGCGTCTCGCCGATCAGTTTCGCAGCTGCGACAAGTACGTCTTCGTCACACACAGCCTCAACCTCTGGTTTACGCCAGAGTTCAAAATGTACATCGATGCAATCTGTATTCGTGACCGTACCTACCGTATAACGCCGCAGGGAGCAAAAAGCATGCTTCCCGACCAGTTCAGGAAATCCCTGCATCTGCACGCATGTTCACCTTACAGGTTCGTGCAGGAGCAAGACCAGAGCGTTGTATACCTTCGCTCGGTGCTGAATTTCCTCGGCGTGACAGATCAGGAAACGGCACTCCTTGGGGGTGACGACTCGGAGCAAGGATCTGAGGAGGAGTACCAAGCTGTTCGGTGCAAACTTTTGGAGCTGGCGCAGCGTTTCTGAGAGGAGGAACGGAAAGTTGGATTCACCTTTATCTCATGCTCCTGATCGTAATCATCGCAAGTGGAGCGCGATCGGAACAAACAGTTGACGCTACAGAAGAGAAATTCAGGATAAGGAGCATCAAAATGAAAACTAGTCTTTCATCCGTTCTAAAGGCCGTAGGCCTGTCACTATTGGGAGTTTCACTGACTGCCTGCGCAGGTGAGCCGCACAAGAAGGAAGCGAACAGCGACTCTATCCCCGTGATCGTAGGAAGGTTACAGCAGGTTCAGGAACGGGAAACCGTCTCTGTGAGCGGAACCGTTTCGACACCGTACTCACCGGCAAACGTATCATTTCTCGTTTCCGGCAAAGTGGTGTTCGTGGGGCCACGAGAGGGGGAATACGTAAAAAAGGGCCAAGTCCTGGCCCGGATCGATCCCACCGACTTCACCCTTTCGCTCAAAGGCGCCGCAGCGCAGGCGGCCAGTGCTCAAGCGGCCCTGGAAAAAGCAATGCATTCCGCGAGGCCGGAGCTGTTGGAGCAGGCTCGTATCAGCTTTGAACGGGCCGAGGACGAGTATCAACGCATGAAGATGCTCTACGACTCCAAGAGCTTGGCGCCGAACGACTTCCAGAAATACAAGGCAGCATATGAACACGCGAAACAGGAGTATGAGCAAGCAAAGGCCGGGGGCCAGAAGGAAGACAAGGCTTTGGCAAAGGCAAGTTACAACCAGTCTGCCGCGCACCTTGATGTTGTCAGAAAAGCATTGTCCGATGCGACGCTGTGTGCGCCCATGGACGGCTACATCGCGAACAGATCGATAGAGCCCGGCGACACAGCCTCTCCGGGACGCCCGGTCTTCGAGATCGTCCAGATGGACCCCTTGGAGGTGAGCGTCGGCGTGCCGGAGACAGACATACATCTGGTGAGGATCGGACAGAAAGCCGATATCACCGTTCCTGCACTGCCGGGGAAACCATTCCCGGGAACGGTGCGCGTCGTTAACATCTCCGCTGACCCCAACACCCGAACCTACATGGCCAGGATCACGGTGGCAAATCCAGGGCACCTGTTGCGCGTCGGGATGGTGGCGGAAACAAGAATCCGCGGCGACCGGACGGTCTCCATGGCGACGCTTCCAGGCGACGCCGTGGTGCGTGACCCGCAGGGAGCGACGCAGGTATACGTCTATTACCCCGATCAGAAGCGCGTGTACACCAAACGTGTGGAAATCGGAGCGACAGCAGATAAAGACGTCGAGATAAAGAGCGGCCTTTCCGGCAATGAACTGATCGTTCTGGCAGGGCAGACAAAGCTGAGAAATGGACTGACCGTATCGGCAACAGAACAGACGGCTCGAAAATAAACCGGGAACCGCGAGAGGATCAATAGTATGTCACCGATAAAATTTTCGCTTCGCTACCCCCCCGTCACTCTCATATTGACGGCGATGATAGTCATGCTCGGCATTCATGCCTTCCTGAAAATGCAACGGACGGAAGATCCGACGATCACCATCAGAACCGGCCTTGTAATGGCTATGTACCCCGGAGCGACCTCCGAGCAGGTGGAGAAACAGGTAACCAAAACCCTTGAGAAGCATATCTTCAAGTTCCCGGAGGTGCGCAAGGAAAAGACCTATTCGACCAGCCGTCCCGGCGTCGCCATTATCAATGTCGAGTTGGAGGACAACGTCAAGAACGCTGATGTCTTCTGGGCGAAGCTACGTCACGAGCTGAATGTGGTGAAGAGCACCGAACTCCCTTCCGGGGTCATGGGGCCTGTGGTCGATTCCGATTTCGGCGATACCGTTGCCATGCTGATAGCCGTCCACGGTAAGCGGTACGGATATCGGGAGCTGCGGGACTTTGCGGACAAGATTCACGACGAAATGCGCACCGTCCGAGAGGTGGGGAAAATCGTCACCTACGGAAACCAGTCGGAAGAAATCCGGATCTCCGGCAGCCTGGAAAGGATCTCGCAGTATTTTGCCGACCCGCATCAGATAGCGAACGCCCTGAGAGCACGAAACACCATCCAGAGCGGCGGGAATTTCGACGCCGACCAAGCGAAGGTCCCCATGAGGACCACCGGAATCTTCAATACTGAGGACGAGATACGGAACGTGCTCGTCGACGTCTCCAAGGATGGCCATCCTCTCTATATCAAGGACTTCGCCAACGTGGAGCGCCGCTATGAGGACCCGACGTTCATGGTTCGCTACGACGGCGACCCTTGCCTGCTCCTTTCCGTCGATATGCAGAAGGGGAAGAACATTGTCGAGCTCGGCGAGCAATTGGATAAGGTATTCCAGCGCCTCAAGGTGCTACTTCCCCCCGACGTGCAACTGGACCTGGTTGCCAACCAGCCGGGGGTGGTCAAAGAGCGGATCATGAAGCTGAGCCACGAATTCCTGCTGGCCATCATTTCCGTGGTTATCGTCACCATCGTTCTGCTGCCGCTACGGGTAGCTCTCATCGCCGCCCTCGCCATACCGGTAACCCTGTGCGGTACCCTCGGCGCCATGAACGCCTTCGGCATCGCCCTGCATCAGGTCTCCATCGCTGGGCTCATTATGGTCCTGGGGATCGTGGTGGACGACGCCATCGTCATCGCCGACAACTACGTCGAACTCTTGGACCACAAGGTTCCGAAGATTGAGGCGGCATGGAGGTGTGCGACCGAAGTCTTGGTACCGGTCCTCACCGCGACCATCACGATCATTGCCTCGTTTTTGCCGCTCCTGATCATCAGCGGTTCGGTCGGCGAATTCATCATGGCGCTTCCCATCACGGTGGCGATCGCGTTGGCGGTTTCCTTCATCGTGGCTACCATGTTGACCCCCCTCCTCTGCAGAACGTTTATCAAGAAAGGACTGCACGACCACGACGCCGCGGAGGACCAGGTAAAGAAGAAGAGCCTGCTTGACCGGCTCCAAGATACATACGGGATCGGGATCAACATCTTCATGAAAAAGAAGTGGCTCGCCTTCACTCTCGGGGGGTGTGCGTTCGCCTTCGGGGTCATGCTCTTTGCCTTCGTGCCGCAACAGTTCTTCCCTTCGGCCGAACGCGATCAGTTCGTGATAGATGTCTGGATGCCCCAGGGGACGCGGATCGAAGCGACCGACACAGTCATGGGGCGGATCGAAAAGGCCCTTGCCTCCCGGAAAGGAATCGCCCACTACGCCACCTTCGTCGGTCAGAGCGCTCCGAGATTCTACTATAACGTCAACCCGCAGCAGCCCGACGGGGCCTACGGGCAGTTCATCGTAAACACCGCCTCGGTGGAGGATACCGACCGGCTGGTGAAGGAACTGCGCCCATCACTGGCAGCAGTGGCGCCGGAGGCGATGGTGATCGTGAAGGAACTTCAGCAGGGGGCCCAGATGGAAGCGCCTATCGAAGTGAGGATCTCCGGCGACGACATAGTGGAACTGAAGCAACTGGGGGAAAAAGTGCAGGGGATTCTGGAGAGCGCATCGTATGCCGACTATGTGTTTCGGGACTACTTCAACGATTCGTACATGGTGGATGTGAAGGTCAACGACGAACTGGCAAACCGTCTCGGCATTAACGACGCGTCGGTATCGCAAACCCTCTCCGGCGCATTCGACGGCGCCGCGGTCAGCACGTTCTGGGAAGGAGACCGTCCGGTCTCCATCAAGTTGCGACTTGACCAGGTCTCGCGCTCGAACTTCGCAGACATCGGAAATACCTATCTCAACTCGGAACTGACCCGTGCCAGGGTTCCACTGCGCGCCGTTGCGTCACTGGCTCCGGAGTGGCAGACCAGCAGGATCGTCCGCAGAAACGGGGTGCGCACCTTGACGATTCGTGCCTTTGCAAAACCGGGGCACTACGCCTCGAAAATTCTGGAGAAGGCAATGCCAAAGATCAAGGCGCTGGAACTGCCGGCTGGGTACCGAATCTCCTACGGCGGCGAAAAAGATAATCAGGATGAGACCTTTCCGCAGATGCTCGGTGCTCTTGGGATCAGCCTGGTGGCGATCTTCCTGGTCCTGCTGGTGCAGTTCAGGAACATTTCCGAGCCGCTCGTGGTCATGGCTTCGATACCGCTCACCCTGTTCGGGGCGGTCTTCGGGCTCGTCATAACCCACAACCCCTTCGGTTTCACGGCGTTCATGGGACTCATCAGTCTGTGCGGCATTGTCGTGAGAAACGGCATCATCCTGGTGGATTACTGCAACGAACGGGTCGCCGAGGGAGAAACCCTGGAGCAGGCTGCGCGGGACGCGGGGGCCAGGCGGCTCCGGCCCATCTTCCTCACCACGATGGCGGCCGCCGTGGGGGTGACACCGATGATCGTCTCCGGGTCGAGCCTTTGGAGCCCGCTGGCGAGCGTCATCGCCTTCGGCCTCATCTTCTCGATGTTTTTCACGCTTCTGGTCGTTCCCGTCATCTTCGTGGCCGTCAAATCCCGCTCCACCAAGGATGAGGCCCGCAAGCACGGAGCTGCCGTAACCATGGTGATCATGGCATGTGTTCTTCTCGTGGCTGGAAGGGATGCCTTGGCAGAGCCGGTGAAGCATTCCCTGACGCTGTCGCAGGCGGTCGAAATGGCCCTGAAGCAGAACTCGGTGCTCAAGATCGCCAGGAGCAGGGTGACGGAAAACGATCAGAAGATAGTGTCGGCGCGGTCCCAGTATTTTCCGCTCCTTTCCAACAGCACAAAGGTTATGGCTTTGTCGGACAGGCAGCTTATCACCATACCGGCGGGCAGCCTGGGAAATGTCGGCGGCAGCCCTTTTCCCAACAACGATGTGAAGTTAAACCAGAGCCGATCAACCATGCTGTACAGCGAAACGACCCTCGCGCAACCGACGACACAGCTATTAAAAATCCGTGAAGCCAATGAGATTGCCCGGGAGGATCGCGGCGTTGCGAAAGCGGAGCTGACCAAATCGGAAAACGAAACGGTTCTCGCGGTTCATCAACTCTATTACACATTGCTGATTGCCTATAAGGAAAGGGATGCCGCCCAGGCCTCGTTGACTGCGGCTCAGGAAAGCATGCGCGAGAACGAGGAGGCGGTGGCAGCAGGGAATCTGCTCGAAGTAGCGACGATAGCGGCGCGGGCCAATCTGCTCCAGAGCAGGCAGGGGCTTATAGCAGCGGAGAACCGCATCTCGGACGTGACTTCGGACCTCGACGACTTATTGGGCCTGCCCGGTGATGCAATTCTGGAAGTGACCGAGGTCGGCCTGCCGGAGCTGACGGAACCGTTAAAGGACCAAGCCTATGACCAAGCCCGTGCCGGAAACGGCGAACTGCTTGCCGCTCGCGAAACCGTGGAAAAGTCGCGTCACGCGGTGCGGGCGGCAAAGTACGAGTACATCCCCGATGTAACAATCTTTGCCAAGTACGGCTATCAGGACGGAGCGCCGTTTGTGGAAAAGAACGTTGGCATCTTCGGAGCTGAGCTGACCTGGAACATCTTCGACTGGGGGAAACGGAAGGGAGAGATTGGCCAGAGGGTCGCACAGCAGTCGCAGACGGAAGAGAACCTGGCACGCATAGACAAGAGGCTCGGGATCGAGATCGACAAGGCATACCGGAAGCTGGACCGCTCGAAACAGATGATGGATGTCGCCCGCGAGGCGCTTGCTTTGTGCAGGGAAAATGCGCGGCTCAGCGAAAACGGGCTTAAAGCCGGGACGGTGACGGCGGCAAAACATGCCGAAACGGTTGCGGCACTGAAAAAGGCGGAAATGGATGAGTTACAGGCTTCATTGGAGTACCGGCTGGCCGGGGCCGATCTCGACCGGATCAGGGGAGTCCTCGCATCTAGCCGGTAGGGGGATCAGCGAGACTGCAAAACGACAGGCAGGTTGAAAAGGAGTTCAGAATGAAAACGAAGGACATCCTTCTCGTTGATGATGACATCATTTATCTACAATTTCTCAGCATGCTCCTTGAATCTCAAGGATTTGATGTCAGCACAGCGTCAGGCGGGATTAACGCATTGGAAACATTGAAGCACAATAAATTCAGAATGATGATTACCGACTTCAACATGCCGGAGATTAACGGCGTGGAGTTGGCAACCACGATAAAAGAGCAGCCTTCGGATATGCGTATTGTTCTGGTAACCGGGGCAGATCTCTCAAAAATTTCGAAGGCAGCCGTTAATGCAGGCATTTCGGAAATGTTCTCCAAGCCGATAGAGTTACAAAGATTCTTGGCAGTTATCAGGTCATCGCTATTGGCAGGTCAGAATCTGTGTGCTTAACAAACAGCTCCGAAAGAACTGTGACAGCGGCGTGGTGGATTGAGAGAAAGGATCAGCCATGAAAATTGTGGGAGCCATACTCATTTGCTTCCTTCAGCTTACGCCAGATTTTGCCTGGGCGGGCGATACCGTTTACGGTTACCCGATTGAGGATTCCTACGCTGCGACGATTCTGGGTACTCCGCAAAGCTTCAGACCGGATCTTCACGGGGATGTTCCCGTTAAGACGATGGTACTGGAAACGAACCGGGAAAAGCCAGAGCTCTTCTTTTACGACCAGGGACTGCGCTACACGGTGGCGTTCCAGAACCGGAAGGCCCCACTGATTTTCATCATCGCGGGGACCGGTGGAAGCAGCAGGTCGAGGTATGCGCTCGCCCTCATGGCGAACCTGTACCATGCGGGGTTCCACGTAATCGCGCTCCCCTCCCCGACTTTTCCCAACTTCATCATCGACGCCTCTACCACTCATCTCCCGGGGAACCTGTCAGACGATGCCGTTGATCTCTATCGAGTCATGGAGAAAATCTGGGACCAATCCAAGGGACGCATCAAGGTCTCCGATTTTTGCCTCGCCGGATACAGCCTCGGCGGGACCGAGGCTGCTTTCGTCGCCAGGCTGGATGACGATCGTAAGGTCTTCGATTTCCGCAGGGTGCTGATGCTCAACCCGGCGGTGAGCCTCTACAACTCGGTGTCGAGAATAGAGGGGTTGCTGGACCGGATCCCTGGAGGCCCCAGGAGGATCGGAGCTTTCTACAATGGCGTGATGGCGAAAGTAACCGACTTCTACCATAAGGGGGACTTCATTGCCATCGATGATGATTTTCTCTTCGCGGGATACAAGGCCCAACTCTTGAACCGGGACGAAGCAGGGGGTGCAATCGCGGTCTCCTTTCGCATCGGTTCTGCCGGCATGATTTTCGCCTCCGACGTCATGACCCATGGCGGCTACGTCGTGCCGAAGAACAGGGATTTGAAAAACAGCGATACCCTCGACGACTACTTCTGGACCACTCTTCATCTCTCCTTCCTGGACTACTTCAACGAGTATTTTTATCCCTATTTCCGAAGCAGGCGCCCCGGCCTCACCAAGGAGGAACTCCTCGATGCATTGAGCCTCAGAAGCATTGAAAGTTACCTCGCCTCCTCCGCGAAAATAGGGGTGATCACCAACGAGGACGATTTCATCCTGGCTCCGGGAGAACTCGACTATCTGCGCCAGGTTTTCGGCCCCCGTCTCAAGGTCTATCCCTGCGGCGGGCACCTCGGTAATCTTGAATACCGCGACAACATGGCCTTTCTGATCGCTAGGCTGCGCTCGTCAACGTGGTAGAGCGGGGGACCTTATGTGTAGCAACACGAGCAAATCGATCTTCATCACCGTTCTGGTCCTGGTCCTCTCCGGCTGTGCTGCGAGAAGCGCCATCCTCCCCGACGACGTTCCGCCAATGCACACGGTGCGCGAATTCAGCGACGACGAGAACGTTTCGCGCACGCGCGATCCTTGGGAAGGTTTCAATAGGAGCATGTACAAGTTCAACTATGAGGCCGACCGTTATGTATTCCTTCCGGTCGTTGCCGGGTACGAAAGGGTGGTTCCTCCCTTTGCCCGGACGGGGGTCAGGAACTTTTTCACCAATATCCGCGAGGTTCAGACCTTTTACAACTGCATCCTGCAAGCTAAAGGAAAGAAGTCCCTGGTGACCCTCGGGCGGTTTCTGACCAACTCGACCATTGGGATAGGCGGCCTTTTCGATCCTGCGACTGCCTTCGGTTGGAGGCGGGAGAACGGGGACTTCGACCACACCCTCGAAGCATGGGGGGTCGGTACCGGGCCGTATCTGGTTCTGCCCATCCTCGGTCCGAACACGGTCCGGAGCGCAGGCGGATTTGCGGTCGATGGCGGGGTGCGTTGGGCGATCATGAACGCTATCGATCCTTTCGGTGGGACCGGGGCCAGCACCGAGATCGAGGCGGGGATCACCGCTCTGGAAACAGTGGATTTGCGCTCTAGGGAAAGCTTCCGCTATTACGATAGCGACTATCCATTCGAATACTACATGGTTCGATACCTCTCCAGCCAAGAGAGGGAATTGGCAATAATCAGGTAAGGTGCAATGTCAATGAACAGGCTCAGCAAGATACTTCCCATGATGGAGTGGCTCCCTTGCTACCGGATGGAATGGCTTCGCTTCGACCTGATCGCCGGTCTCACGACGGCGGCGGTGATCATCCCGCAGGCCATGGCCTATGCCGCCATCGCAGGCCTGCCACTGGTGGTGGGGCTTTATACCTCGCTTGTGATGCTGGTGGTGTATGCCGTTCTGGGGACATCCCGTCTCCTGAGCGTAACGACCAGTTCCACCATTGCTATCCTGGCGTCCGGCGCTCTCGCTACGGTTGCCCCCGGCGGCGACGCCGCCACACTGCTGTCGGCATCCTCCACCCTGTCGCTCCTGGTGGGGGCTTTCCTGCTGCTGGGGGGACTTTTAAGGCTCGGCGTGGTGGCCAACCTGATCTCCCACCCGGTACTTATAGGCTTCAAAGCCGGAATAGGCTTGGTCATCGTGCTGGGCCAGGTTCCCAAACTCCTGAACGTGCATATCGCCAAGACCGGTTTCTTTCAGGATATCGTCTCGATATTTACACACCTGCCGCAAACGTCCCTTCCCACCTTTATGCTCGCCATGGCAATGCTGGCCCTCATGCTCGGCCTAAAACACTTCGCGCCGCGACTGCCGGCCACCTTGATAACCGTGGCGATCGGCATTGCCTTGTCGGACTTTGTCGGACTCGACAGGTTCGGCATCTCGCAGGTGGGGTCGGTCCAGGCCGGACTGCCGACCTTTGCCCTCCCCGATCTTAACCTGATGAGGCAACTCTGGCCGGCGGCCCTCGGCATCGCCCTGATGAGTTTCATAGAGACGGCGGTCGCTGGGCGTGCCTTTATTCAGAAGGGGGGTCTTCCACCCGAGGGCAATCACGAACTGGTGGCGACCGGCCTGGCGAACCTCGCCGGGAGCTTCTTTCACAGTATGCCCGGCGGAGGTGGAACGTCGCAGACGGCGGTGAATCAGGGGGCGGATGCGCGCAGCCAGATATCGGGACTGGTCACCGCCGCTGTCATCATGGCTACGCTTCTCTTTCTGGCGCCCCTCTTCGGTATGATGCCCAATGCCACCCTGGCCGTCGTCGTCATCATTGCCGGTATCGGCCTTGTCAGCCCGGCCGAGTTTCGCGCCGTTCTCACTATCAGGACCATGGAGTTTCACTGGGCCCTCATCGCCGCTTTCGGGGTGATGGTGCTGGGCACCCTGAAGGGGCTCCTGGTGGCGGTGCTGGTGTCGATGGTGTCGCTCATCGTTCGCGCCAATACCCATCCTATCCATGTGCTGGGGCGCAAGCCGGGGACCAACGTGTTCCGTCCCCTGTCTCCAGAGCACACGGAGGACGAAACCTATCCCGGCCTTTTGCTGCTTCGCCCTGAAGGAGCGATATTCTTTGCCAATGCCCCCCGTCTGGTTCAGGAGATGCGGGCACTTATCGCCGAGTTCACTCCCCGGATCCTGGTCCTCGACCTGAGCGCCGTACCCGACATGGAATACACCGCTCTCATGATGCTGACCGATGGGGAAGAACAGGTTCGCGAAGCCGGGACCGTGATCGCGCTGGTGGCGATGAATCCCTATGTTCTGGAGCTAATCCGGCGATCTCCGCTCTGGGAGAGGATTGGGCATGAACGGATGTTCTTTACTCTCGATCAGGCGGTGGAGTTGTTTCAGCCGTAATCAACGAAGGATGCGACGTAGAAGACCAGTCAGGATCGAAAGGAATGGCCGCCGCACCCACTCACGTAAGCTCATTTTCCCTCGTGTGTCTGTCACGGCGGGGTGACATGAGAATATCAGAGAAAGGATTGATATCGATGAAAGGTGAAAAAGAAGAGGAAAAGGGGAAGGAGAACGGCACAAAAGCCGGCGAGAAACTGAAGACCAAGGAGTATGAGAAGGAACTGGCCAAGCTGCACGTGGAGCTGGTCAAGCTCCAGGAATGGGTCAAGTTCAAGGGGCTGAAGGTCTGCATCATCTTCGAGGGGCGCGACGGCGCCGGCAAGGGCGGAGTGATCAAGGCGATCACCGAGCGGGTGAGTCCGCGGGTATTCCGCGTGGTGGCGCTCCCCGCGCCAACGGAGCGGGAAAAGTCCCAGATGTACCCCCAGCGCTACATGCACCACCTCCCCGCTGCCGGCGAGGTGGTCATTTTCGATCGCAGCTGGTACAACCGCGCCGGGGTGGAGCGAGTGATGGGGTTCTGCACCGAAGAGGAGGCAAAACGTTTTCTGCAAGTTACGCCGCCTTTCGAACAATTGGCGGTAGAATCCGGCATCACTCTGCTCAAATACTGGCTGGAGGTGAGCCCGGAAGAGCAGACCCGCCGGCTTGAAGGACGTATCGATGATGGCCGCAAGATATGGAAACTCTCTCCGATGGATATCAAGTCCTTCAGCAGATGGCACGACTACACCAAGGCGCGTGACGAGATGTTCGCAGCGACCGACACTCCGTGGGCTCCTTGGTACGTGGCAAAGTCCGATGACAAAAAGCGGGTGCGCCTGAACATCATCACTCACCTGCTCGGCAGGATACCTTACAAGGAAGCGCCGCGCGAGAAGGTGGTGCTCCCGAAGCGGCAGAAGGAAGGGGCGTACAAATCACCCGATTACCCGTTCAAGTATATCCCCGATGTCTATTGATCCGCAAGCGGTCCGAAAATTGAGTATTGTTGTGGAGAAGGAAGATCCAACAGATTTGAGGCTCTGAATTTAGCAGTGCAATAGATGTCCGCCCAACCGAAGTCAGACACGATGAAGGAGTGAATCATGAATCTGCATGAAAAGAACACATCAGCCGCGGACCGCTGGCGCCTTGCGGAAGATCTCCTGGAAGCTGCGCTCGTCGATACGGTTTATGGGGACCTGTATCTGCAGCGTGCTCGAGATCATTTGGAGCCGGCCCTGAGCGAGGGAGAATTCACCGCACTTCAGTTCATGGAGAACGAAACATTGAAAATGTCGAATCGTATTTTCGTTGCCATGAAGGAAACAAATTGGATGAAGGTAAAGGATTTGAGCTCCCGGATGTCGAGCCTGAAGCGGACTTTGTCGGAAACAGAAGAACTCCGCAAACTCGGGGAAAAGATCTACAAACCGGGGGAGCCTCCTTTAGACCCATTTTCCCCGGGACTACAGATATTTGCGAGAAACGTTGATCCTCAGGCACTGCTGCATAAGTTATCAACACAACTGGAACGGCTACAGACAGCCGATCCTGATTGGCAGGTTTTTTATGCGGCTCGAAAGAGTGTCATGGCAACCATGAAAACACATTCAACGAAAACCTCCGAGGAGGTGGAATTGACCGGTTCGCGGATCGAACATAAGGCCTTCGAAGCTCTGAATAGTGGTGATTTTGCCAACCTGGAAAAATTGGCCGCTCTGATGGAAAAAAAAGAGTCAGGCAGAGCGGAGAGAACTTCTAGCCCCACTTGGCTAACCACTGGAAAAGCTCAGGATCTAACCATCAAGTTTTCACAGGATATAGTGGAACGCGCCCAAGATAAAGGTCTGTCTCCTATCCGGCTGGAAGCTGGCAGCAAGTTTCTTAAACTCTCACGTGATGACCTGGCTTCCCTATATCAGCATCTCTGGCATCCGACTGTTACCGACGAGATCAGCCACTCGCGGAAGAAAGAAATACAACTCTCTGTCGATGTTCCAGCAGCCTTTCGAGAGTTTGTTGAGCTTTTCACACTCCATCCTCTAGTCAATTCCGGTGGCGCCAGGTTTGTTCCTTACCTTGTAGAGGAAGACGTGCTGGTTGAGGATTTCGATGAGCCGGATCCCGGCATGGAGACTCCTGCTTCCGCGCTCCTCTCGGCCCTCGGCTTTGAGGATCGCCGAGGTCTCAGCCGGATTACCATAGAAAAAGCCCTCATTGATCGGGGAAACACGATTGTCCGGGACATTGGGCTAGATCCCCACGTATTTCGACTAATCTGCATTCCTCCCGATGTCTACGGGCGAGTCGGGTCTCAGAGGGGTTGGGGGCAGAAACAGTTATGGACCCATTTCGATGGGTATATGGTGACGAAAAACGGAATGCTCGAAGCTCTTGCAGGAGGGGACGTGCGTTTCGGAGGGCTCTTCGACCTGGTGGGAATCAACCGGAGATACGATTCCGACCGGACAATTGCCCGCTTTGCAGTGGTGCAACGCCATCGGATGGAGGCTGTTGGATAAGCGCGGATGGAGCAACCGGAGAAGTAATGTGCACCGGCCTTGATTAGGTCGAAAGAATACAGAAAAGGGTTCTGTCATGCAAAATGAAGCCAAGATATCTTACTCATCCGGCGCAGCACGATCCTTCATCCGAGGCATAGCAGATCAACTTTCAGAAGAAGATCCGGAATTGATGGTGGAATTTTTAAATGCGCTCGATATCGCAAACGCTGCGCTTGTATCTTGGCTGGTTGAGAAGAAAGAAATGGAAAATTTCTACCTTCGAGAGGACAGTGCCGAGTTGGGGGAGTTTCAACTGGCAGTGGAACGACTCAAATTAACGCTTGCGAAGTTGAGTGGCTCTAAGCGTTAAAATATCCAGCAGGTTACAGACAACGAGTAACTTATTTAAGAATGTCAAGCTGGTTTAATTTTTAGACTCAGTCATTCAAGTAGTGAAGTTGTCCTATCATCATCGGAATACAGAAATTTGGGGAAGACAAGTTGTAACAACAGGGATATATGCTATGAAATACCTATACGCCTATTTTTCGCCCCGCCGCTATCCAGCACTACGCGACTTACTGATACTCCTGATCCTGTTCGGCGGAGCCTTCTTCCTCTTCCTGGGCCATGCTGGGCTGATAGAACCTGATGAAGGGCGTTACTCGGAAATCCCCCGTGAGATGCTGGAAAAGAGTGATTTTGTCACTCCCACGCTTAACTACATAGACTACTTTGAAAAACCGCCCCTGCACTACTGGCTGAATGCGATCTCATTTAAACTATTCGGGATGAACGAATTTGCCTCCCGGTTTACCGGTACGTTGGCGGGGCTTCTGACCGTGCTGCTCGTCTACCATACCGGCCGTAAGCTGTTCGGCAGGCGCGAGGGACTGTTCTCGGCCTTCATCCTGGGCACCTCAACCGGATTTCTTGCCCAGTCACGCATCAACCTGACCGACATGACGTTGACCTTTTGCCTGTCGGCGGCCCTGTGCTGCTTCATTATCGCTGCCAATGACCATGAGCGGCACAAAGGGCGCTACTACTATTCGTTTTTCCTGTTCTCGGCCCTGGCCGTGCTTACCAAGGGACTGATTGGGCTTGTCTTTCCGGTGGGTATCATCATTATCTACCTTGCGAAGACCCACCGCTGGTATCTGTTGAAAGAGATGCGCCTGCCCGGCGGCATTGGGCTCTTCCTGGCGGTAACGGTTCCCTGGTTTGTGCTGGTATCGTTGCGCAATCCCGAGTTTCCCCGTTTCTTCTTTATTCATGAACACATCGAACGCTTTCTCACCAAGGTCCATGGCCGTTATCAACCTTTCTGGTTCTTTATCCCCATCTTGCTGTTGACCATGCTTCCTTGGTCGTTTTACGCCGTGCGAGCCGTTGCGCGGGCGTGGGGCGAGAGGCGGCACCAGGATGGGGAGCGACTGATATTCCTGCTTATATGGGCAGCATTCATCTTCCTCTTTTTTTCCGTGTCACACTCCAAGCTGATCCCGTACATTCTCCCGGTGTTCCCCCCCTTGGCAATCCTGACAGGCAAGATGTTCTCCGATTTGATGGACCGGGAGCAGCAAAAAACGTTTGGACCGGAAAGTGCCATTCTGGGAACGCTCCTGGTCGCGATGACAGTGTTGGCGGTTGTTTATCCCCATGTGCGGGACCTTGCGCCGGTTCTTACGGGCTCGGGTCTCGTGCAATCCGACATCTCGCTCTTTACAAAACAGCCAATTCTTTCGCCAACAAGAGGGGTTGTTGCCGCATGTCTGTCACTAGGCTTGGGAGTGTCGATCTGGCTTGCTGGCCGGAAAAAGGATTTGTTGATCTTGTTCGCAGGTCTCTGCATCAGCTCGTACTTCCTGGAAACCATTGGACTTCAGGTTTTCATGGAGGGGATCGAGCTCAATAAATCTTCAAGAGAGCTTGCGTTGTTGGCGCAACAGGCCACATCTCAAGGCGGATGTCTTGTTTCCTTCGGTTATGAACAGTCATTGCCGTTTTATACTAGGAAGCGAGTTGTGGTCGTAGGGGACAGAGGTGAACTGGATTTTGGAAGCAAACAAGGCGACCAGAGAGCGTGGTTTGTTGACGAAACCGGTTTCATACGGTTGTGGCAGAAAAAGCAGCCCGTTGTGGTCCTGCTTAAAAGAACTGACTTTGAGCGGATTGCCCCCCAACTTGTCCCCAATGCTTCGATTCTGGGATACAAGGGCAAAAAAATGCTGATATGCAACAGAACAAACTGAAGGAGTTTGCGAGGGATTTTCTGATAGTACCGATCGACCTGACTCCGAAGGTCTTCACCACCGTCGAAGCAAGCGGCATACTCCTGACTGTGTGTCATCCCTGTCAATCCCGCCACAGGCGCGAGAGCAACCAGGAGATATGGGAAGGCGTACTGGACAGATTTGCCGAATGTGAAGATGTAAATTTCGCTTACCCGACGCCTCGGTCTTACAACAATGTCATAAAGGGTAAGCGCGGAAATCAGTGCACTTAGCTCAAGAAGCCTTACCGAGAAGCTTATTTTATTTGAATGTCGGCAATAAAGATAAAAGAGAACCTTAATCCAGTGCGGAATGTGTCATGTCCTTATCGTCCGGCAGCACCATGAGCGTCTGGACGGCAGCGGCTACCCTGCAGGGCTCAAGGGTGACGATATTCTTTTTGAAGCGCAAATTTCAGGAGTTGCCGACGTCGTTGAAGCCATGTCCTCGCACCGCCCTTACCGACCTGGCAAAGGAGTAGAATCCGCGCTTGAAGAAATAACGAGAGTTCGCGGGACGGCCTATGACACATCGGTTGTGGATGCTTGTCTTGCCGTCTTCAGGAACGGATTTCAATTTTCCTTGCCAGGTCGCTGAAAACGAAGTTTCAACGTAGCTAAAAACAGCTCTCTTGCCGACGTGCAACCATTCGTGGGAACCGGATCCGGGGATGACGCAACGTCGGCACTTGATGGTCTGACGGAAGGTGGATTGACCTGGAATGGGATGCCTACAACCGCGCTTCGTTGGAGTTTCAAATGGCAAAAATAAAATGCAGAATTTTATTAACCAAACATGGTTATCTGGATGATCGGTTCCAGCCATTCACAACCGCCGCTTGTCAATGACGCGACTGGCCTTCCCTTCATTGCGCGGGATGCTGTTGGGTTCTACCAGTTTGACAGTGACGCCGACCCCCAGCACGGAGTCGATCTTCTTCTCCACCATCTCCAGGAAGGCCCGCTGCTTCTTCATTTCGTCAAAGAAGATATGCTCGGTAACCTCGATACAGACCTCAAGAACATCCATGGCGCCCTTGCGGTCCACAACCAGCTGGTAATGCGGTTCGCATCCCTCGATAGCCACCAGCACCTCTTCGATCTGGGATGGAAAGACATTAACCCCTTTTATGATCAGCATGTCGTCGGAGCGGCCCATGGTCTTCTTCATCCTGACCATGGTCCGGCCGCATTCGCAGACATCATAATCAAGGCTGGTGATGTCCCGGGTCCGATAGCGGATCATGGGAAAGGCTTCCTTGCTGATGGTCGTCAGCACCAATTCGCCGACACTTCCCGGCGGCAGCACCGCGCAGGTCTCGGGATCGATGATCTCCGGGATAAAGGCGTCCTCGAAGATATGCATGCCGCATTTGTACCCGCATTCTCCCGCAACGCCGGGGCCGATGACCTCCGAGAGGCCGTAATTGTCCGTGGCGCTGATGGAGAGGCGCGACTCGATCTCCCGGCGCATGGATTCCGACCAGGGCTCTCCGCCGAACAGGCCCACCTTGAGGGACAGGGTCTTGGGATCGATCCCGAGTTTTTCGATGCGGTCGGCGATGGTGACGGCATAGCTCGGCGTGCAAACCAGCACGGTGCTTTTGTAATCCTGCATGATCATGATCTGCTTTTCCGTGTTGCCGCCGCTCATGGGGATCACGGCCGCGCCGATGGTCTCCGAGCCGTAGTGCAGGCCAAAAGCTCCGGTGAACAGGCCATAGCCGAAGGCAATCTGCACCACATCGTCATGGGTGACGCCGGCTGCGGTCATGAAACGGGCCACCAGGTTCGACCAGGTCTTCAGGTCGTTCTTGGTATATCCCACCACCGTGGGTTTTCCCGTCGTACCGGAGGACGAATGGATACGGACCACCTCCCTGAGCGGGACGGCAAACATCCCATACGGGTAATTGAGGCGCAGGTCCTCCTTGGTGGTAAAGGGCAGCTTTGCCAGATCGGACAGTGAGGTGATGTCTTCGGGAACGATACCCAGACCGTTGAACTTCGTCCGGTAACAGGTTACGTTCTTATAGGCACGGTTGAGGGTCGCCTGGAGCCGTTCGAGCTGGAGTTGCCCGATCTCGTCACGGAGCATGCATTCATGCTGGGGATCCCATATAATGTTCTGCATCACAACCTCATAACACATAGATGATAGGGTGCTCTCATGCCGGTACCTTGGAAGGTTAAGTATTTCAGAAAGTCCCCTCCCCCGCTGGAGGAGGGGATTATATGCGTTACTTCAAGTGTTACAAGGTACCAGGGTAGCGTCTACGAGCTGCCGGATCTTCGTTATGGCCTCTTCCACCGGCAACGGGAGCACCTCGCCGGTCTTGCGGATCTTGACCTCGACCTTTCCTTCGGCCAACCCCTTGCTGCCGACCACTATGCGCAGCGGGATGCCGATCAGATCGTTATCCTTGAACTTGACGCCCGGCCGTTCGTCCCGGTCGTCGAACAGCGTCTCCACGCCCTGCTGCTCCAGTTTCAAGTAGATCTCTTTGGCTGCGGCCATGACCCCGGCATCCTTTGCGTTCAGGGCCACCACCGAACAATGGAAGGGGGCCAAGGGTAGCGGGAAGATTATGCCGTTTTCATCATGGTTCTGCTCGATGGCCGCTGCAACGGTTCGGCCAATGCCGATACCGTAGCACCCCATGAAGATGACCTGCTCCTTGCCGTCGGCATCCAGATAGGTGGCATTGAGGGAGGTCGAATACTTGGTGCCGAGCTTGAAGACATGCCCCACCTCGATGCCGCGCCACATCTCCAGTTTGCCCCCGTCGCAGCGGGGGCAGGCATCGCCCGCCACAACGGTGCGGATATCGGCAAAACGTTCAACCGGGAAATCACGTCCCAGGTTGGCGTTTATGAAATGCATATCCTTTTCATTGGCGCCCATGACGACATTGGCCATGCCTTCGACAGCCAGGTCGGCAATGACCGGAACCTGTTCCTTGAGCCCCAGCGGACCGAGAAAGCCGATCGGCGAACCGGTGATGCGCATGATCGCCTCTTCGGTCGCCATCTCGATCTCGTCCCAGCCCAGACAGTTCTTGAGTTTGATCTCATTCAGCTCATGGTCTCCCCGCAACAGCGCCATGGCAAAGTCGCCGCTGCCCGAAGAGTACACCAGGGTCTTGATCGTCCTGTCGGCCAAAATGTTCAGGAAAGCCGCGACATCGGCAATGGTCTTCATGGCAGGCGTAGAAACCTTCTCCAGCGGTAGCATTTCTTTGGCGGCCCCCGGTTGCGTCGGCCGCGACTCGGCCTTTTCCACGTTAGCGGCATAACGGCAGGAGTCGCAGGAGGCAATGGCATCCTCGCCCGAATCCGCCAGCACCATGAACTCGTGGGAGAACGATCCGCCAATGGTGCCCGAATCCGCTTCAACGGCGCGGAAATTCAACCCGCACCGATCAAAGATGCGGACGTAGGCGTTATACATGCGCTCGTATGAAGCATCCGCGGCACTGCTGTCCACGTCAAACGAATAAGCATCCTTCATAATGAATTCCCGACCGCGCATCAAGCCGAAACGGGGGCGGATCTCGTCACGGAACTTGGTCTGGATCTGGTAGAAGTTGATCGGCATCTGCCGGTAGCTTTTGATCTCGCGGCGGACCATGTCCGTGATGACCTCTTCATGGGTCGGTCCCATGCAGAACTCACCGTCCTTGCGGTCCTTGAAACGCAGCAACTCCTTGCCGTAAAAGTTCCAACGCCCCGACTCCTGCCAGAGTTCGGCCGGCTGGACGCTCGGCATGAGCAGTTCAATGGCCCCGGCCCGATTCATCTCTTCACGGACGATGTTCTCGAATTTGCGGATGGAACGCAGCCCCATCGGCAGATACGTGTAGATACCGGCGGCCAGCTTCCGGATCATGCCGGCGCGGAGCATCAATTGGTGGGAAACGATCTCGGCGTCGGAAGGGGTTTCCTTAACGGTGGGGATGAAATAACTGGAATAGAGCATTGTCACCTCAGTCTAGAATTGTACCTTTTTTCCTGAATCCGTGACGCCGGAAGGCCGTAGTGTCCGGAAGAGCCGGGGCCCGCACGCCGCCATGTCGTGACAACTCACTCAATCGGCTGGTACTCCGCCTGATCGTCGCAAACTCTTCAAATGCACATGCAGAGGTCTTCCGGATCAGCGGAGGCATGGAGGTGTCACGGATTCAGGTTTTTCAGAGTTTGTCTATCTCTTCAAGCAGGGCGTCTGCCAACTTGTCTTCCGGCACCTTGCGGATGACCTCTCCGTTGCGGAACAAGAGCCCCTCCCCTTTTCCGCCGGCAATGCCCACATCCGCCTCGCGGGCCTCTCCGGGACCATTGACGGCGCACCCCATCACCGCGACCGTGATCCGCTTGTCCACTCCCTGCAGCCGGCGTTCGACCTCTTCGGCAACCTTGATCAGGTTGATCTGGCACCGTCCGCAGGTGGGGCAGGAGACGAAGTTGACGCCCCGTTGGCGCAATCCGAGGCTTTTCAGGATCTCGTACCCTACCCTGACCTCGTCGAGAGGATCGCCGGTCAGGGAAACCCGCAGGGTGTCGCCGATGCCGTCGGCCAGCAGGATACCGAGGCCAACCGAGGATTTGATCGTCCCGGAAAATATGGTCCCGGCCTCGGTGATGCCGATGTGCAGGGGATATTCGACCCGCTCCGAGAGCAAACGATAGGCGGAAACGGTCTTCATCACGTCCGAAGCCTTAAGGGATATCTTGATCTCCCGATATCCCAGATCCTCCAGGATACGCACATGCCCCAGGGCGGATTCAACCATGGCTTCGGCCGTGGGGTGGCCAAAGCGTTCCAGCAGCTCTTTTTCAAGAGAACCGGCATTTACGCCGATCCGGATGGGCACCCGGCGTTCAGCCGCTGCCTTGACTACCTCGGCCACCTTCCATTTGTCGCCGATATTGCCGGGATTGAGCCGCAGCCCGTCAATACCTCCTTCGAGCACCTGCAAGGCCAGCTTGTAATCGAAATGGATGTCGGCGATAACCGGGATTGAGCTTTCATGCTTGATCTTTCCCAATGCCACTGCCGCATCCATGTCAGGCACGGCGCACCGTATGATCTCACAGCCCGCGGTGGCCACTCCGGCAATCTGGGCAAGGGTGGCGGGAACGTCCCGCGTGTCGGTGGAACACATGGATTGCACTGAACAGGGGGCGTCGCCCCCCACGGGAACCGATCCGATCCGTATTTGTCTGGTTAGCTTTTTCATAACTCGGCATAGTAGCCAAAGAGCGGGAACAAAGTCAAGGAAGACGAGAGCGGCAGGCAGGAATGTCGTCATATCCTCACAAACGGAACTATACTGATCCCAATAATTACGGTGGTCAGCGTGTTGACGGTTTTGTTGGCGTAAGCTATGCTCTTGGTCCTGTCAGCTTGGGAGTTGAAGGAGGTATGCCGCTTTATCAAAATGTAAATGGTGTGCAGTTGGCCACCGACTGGTATCTCACTGCTGGTATACATGCGATGTTCTGACGGAAAATGTCAATCACGCGCAATGCATGTGGGAAGAAAGGATGCCATGAATAGATTTGGTTCTCTGATTCTGCTTTTATTATTGCTGATGTCCGGCTTATCCATTTTGCCTGGCTGCGATGAGAATACTATTACTGAGAGAGGACTATTCAGATGACGAAATCGAGAGGACGTTTTTTCAATAAAACAATGCTGTTGTTAACGTCGTGTCTCCTACTGAGCGCTCTTTCTGTCTCTGCGGCGAAAAACGAACCCGTGCCCAAGGATGCCAAGTGCCCGGTTTGTGGGATGTTCGTCGCCAAATTTCCGGACTGGAATGCCTCCATTGTGTACAGGGACGGCACGAAGATCTATTTCGACGGGCCGAAAGACCTCTTTAAATACTATACCAATCCCAAAAAGTACGATCCGACCAAGAAACGCGCCGACATTGCCTTCCTCGGCGTGAAGGACTACTATACCCTGGCCGTCATCGACGGCATGCAGGCGTACTACGTCGTCGGTAGCAACGTGAACGGACCGATGGGCAAGGAGCTGATACCATTCGCCAATAAGGGCGATGCCAAGGGTTTCGAGATGGACCATCAGGGCCGAAGGCTGATCCGCTTCCAGCAGATTACCCCGGACCTTCTGAACACACTCGAATAGTCTCAGGCCGCCTATACCTGAAAATTCCAAAGAGGTATTTTGCCCCGTGCGTTATTCCACCTGTTTTTTGACGCTTATCTGCAGCCTGATGCTGAGCTTGGCGCTCCTTGGACTGTACGCGTATCTGAGCCGCACCAGTGATGGAGCGCACATCGCCTCGAACATGGAACTGGTGCGCAGACTCAAACTCACCGACCTCTGCCTCTTCACCGAGGCACGCTACACGAGAAATCCGGCCATGGCCGACCTTCATGCCCCCTTCCAGGATCATCCCATGGCACTGGAACATTTCCCTTCCGGAAGTCTAATGGCACCACCCGACTTTGTCAGGGAGAAACGATGAACCGCCGCATCGAACGATATCGCAACATACTCGACTTTGCCCTTTCCTCCCTGCTCAGACGCAAAGGTAAGAACCTTTCGCTCTTGGGGATGTACACCGTGATCGTCTTCTTCATCGCCTCCCTGGTCTTCTTTATCCAGGCGCTCAAACGCGAGGCGGCATTGGTGCTCGACGGGGCACCCGACCTCGTGGTGCAGCGTTTGGTAGCGGGAAGAGACGATCCAATACCTGTTGCCTACGGCTATAAGATCTCCGCCATCAGGGGAGTGAGCGAGGTGAAACCGCGCTTCTGGGGCTATTACTACGACCCCGTCACCAGGGCCAACTTTACCTTGGTTGCCTCCGGCGACGACCCGCCGGGGAGGGAGTCAATTTACCTCGGCAGTGGGGTGGCGAGGCTCATGCACCTAAACGCCGGGAACTATCTGTCGCTGCGGGGGGCAAAGGGGGCCTCGCAGGTTTTCTCCGTGCAGAAGATCCTTGCCAGCAACTCCGAACTGGTGGCCGCTGACCTGATCCAGATAAGGGAAGACGATTTCCGCACCCTCTTTGATTTCCCCGCTGGACGCGCCACCGACCTGGCAGTCAGCGTCAGGAACAAGGTCGAGGTGCCCACCGTTGCGGCCAAGATCGCTCACGAGTTCCCTGACACCCGGCCAATCCTGAAAAGCGAGATGCTGCGGACCTATGCTTCCGTCTTCGACTGGCGCGGCGGCATGGTTATCGTCCTCCTCTTCGTGGCGGTACTCTCATTCGTCATCTTGGCCTGGGACAAGGCGACCGGCCTTTCCGCCGAGGAGCGCAAGGAGATCGGCATCCTGAAATCCATTGGTTGGGAAACCGGCGACGTGTTGATTTTGAAGTCCTTCGAGGGGATGGTCATCTCCCTTACCGCCTACCTGGCGGGAGTATGCCTTGCCTACCTGCACGTATTCTTCTTTTCGGCACCTTTTTTCGAACAGGCGCTCAAGGGGTGGAGTGTGCTCTATCCGCAGTTCAAGCTGGCACCTTTCGTCGACCCCTACCTCTTATGTGTGCTCTTCTTCCTGACCGTCTGCCCCTATACCGTCTCCACCATCGTTCCATCCTGGCTCGCGGCCACGGTGGACCCCGATACAGCCATGAGGTCCTGACCGTGATCGAACTCATTGAGGCAAGCAAAACATTCAACGCCGGACAGGCGAACCAGTTCATCGCCGTGGACAAGGTGAGCTGCAGGATCAGCCGCGGTGGGCTCACCGTCCTGAAGGGGCCGAGCGGTTCGGGAAAGACCACGCTGCTCACGCTCATCGGCTGCATGGCGCGCCCCACTTCGGGGCGGATACTGTTACATGGGGTCGGAAAAGTGTGCTTGCCGGGCCTAGCCGTAGAGGACACCGTGGAGATAACGAGCCTCCCGGAGCGCTTTCTCACCACGATCAGGCGCAGGATGTTCGGCTTCATTTTTCAACATTTCAACCTGGTCCGTGGCATTACCGTGCTGGAAAACGTCATGCTCCCCGCCTACCCGACCGGCGCACCGGTCGCTGAGGTGCGCCTGAGAGCGCTGGAGCTGCTGGAGACCCTCGGCGTCTCGCGTCACGCCGCTTCACGGGTCGAGCGGCTCTCCGGCGGCGAAATGCAGAGGATCGCCATCGCTCGGGCACTGGTCAACGATCCGTTGTTGATCATCGCCGACGAACCGACGGCCCATCTCGACAGCAGACTGTCGGAGGAGTTCATGGAGCTGGTCGCGGGTTTCAAGGGGGCGGGAAAGAGCGTCCTGATTGCCAGCCATGACCCGATCGTTTACGGTGCCGCGCAGGCGGATGCGGTCATCGAGATGCGGGACGGCCGCATAACCGGTTGCGGGACCCATCCATGATCCTGCACCCCGCCATTTTGGCCCTGCTCATCGGGGCACTCCTTACCTGTTTCATGATGCTCTACGCGGGGTGGTACGGGGTGCGCATCCTGCGTAACTGGGATCTGCAAAGCGGCAGCGAATTGCAGCTCGAACTTGAAAGACGCACCTATCTGATTTCTACGCTGGTAAGCTACTCACTTACCTTCGAGCTTATCTCTTTGTTTCTGCTTATCTACACGGCGGACCGGCTGCATATCCTCATTACCGGTGCCATGTGTGCTGCGGGCACCCTCAACGCCAACGCATTCGGCTATCCGTTGCTGCTGCTGAAAATCGTCAATTTTCTCCTCGCAGGTGTCTGGCTCATAGTCAACCATGCCGACAACAGGGGTCACGACTATCCGCTCATTAGGGTCAAGTACGCCGGGCTCATAGCCATAGCGCCGTTATCGCTGTACGAGCTCTACTACCTGTACGCTTATTTTTCCGAGCTGCATGCCGACGTCATCACCTCGTGCTGCGGTAGTCTGTTCAGCCTGGAGAGGCCCGGGATCTCGGGCGACCTCGCCTCGCTGCCAAGTGCCCCGATGATGATCGTCTTTTACGTCGTCATGGCCGCAACGCTGCTCTCCGGCGTGTATTGTTATCGTACCGGACGCGGCGGCTACCTATTCTCGGCACTGAGCTGCGCAGCCTTTGTTGTCGGGATCGCGTCGATCGTGTCGTTTATAAGTCTATACATCTATGAACTCCCATCCCACCACTGCCCTTTTGACATACTCCAGAAGGAGTATGGATACATCGGTTATCCCATTTATGCCTTACTATTCGGTGCAGCGGTGGCGGGAATGGGTGTTGGGGTGCTTACACCCTTTAGGACTCGCGGCAGCATGGTGCAGGTAATTCCGGTTTTTACACGTCGGCTCATCACAATCACACTTATCCTTTACCTCCTGTTCACCTTGATTGTTTCCTACAAAATCGTAATATCATCCTTCAGGCTCGGTGGATATTAGGCCGTTCCACCCCCAAAAACGGCGTCTGATCAGAACCCGCACCCTAAGGCTCCTTCTTAAGTGTTGGGGTTGGGCCTTGCAACAAGCGAAAATAAATCGAGCCAAAATAAACACGCTAAAACAGCCTATTGCGAGGTAAGCTCAACACTATTTTGCAGTTGGTTGCATGATTGTTGGGGTTAGGCCAGACTGCCGGTTTTTAAAAACGCCCCGTACTGCCCTGTCCCGAGCTTTGAATTTGTCCCATCGATCCCAACATGGTTTAACCTCAACATAGGCTAATTTTACCTTTTCGAGGGATTGAGCAAAAATAGCCAATGAAAAAACCGTTCTTATTGTCCTCCAACAGCCACGTACGTGCCAACACCGGAAACAACGCCATAACCGATGCCATACAAATTGCTCGTCGTTCCCGTGGTAGCCATGCTCCAGTTCTTTCCGTCCGAAGAGGTCAGAATGAAACCCGTGCTTGGATTTGTTCCGACGTAATTACCAACCGCAACATATTGACCATCGGCATGGATGACGCTTATCAAGTAGGGCGTCAAGGTGGAGTTGGCAATTGGTGCGGCTGTTTGTGGTGTCCAGGTGCTGCCGTCGGGAGAGGTCAGGATTGAACCCTCGCGTCCAACGGCAACGAACTGACCTCCGCCATAGGTGACGCCGGACAGGTAATTCGACGTGTATGGCAGGGTGGTCCAGGTACTGCCGTCGGGAGAAGTTCCAATGAGGCCGTTGTAGCTCATCTGGGAGCCGTTATATGTGCCCACGGTGACGAAACGGTTATTGCCGAACGCAACACTGTAAAGATCGACCGTCGGGCCGGTTATGCCCGAGCTTTGAGTCGCTACGGAGTTCCAGTTGACACCGTCGGACGAGTACATTATCCCACTGTAGCCCACCGCAACGAATTGACCATCGGCAAAGGTCACGCCAATTAATTGGTTCGCGATGGGACTCGAAGCCCGGGTAGTCCAGGTTATTCCGTCGGGAGAAGTGAGAATGGTGCCGCCGTCTCCCACCACTACGAACAGGCCATTGCCGACAGTGCCGTACGTCGCGCCGTACAAATTGAATGTCGTTCCGGATGTCCGGCCGGTCCAGGTCATACCGTCGGGCGAGGTGAGGATCGTGCCGGATGCGCCTACCGTGACGAATTGCCCATTGCCGAAGGTTACGTAGTTCAACTGGCTTGCCGTTCCCGATACTTGGCCGGCCCAGGAACTGCCGTTGCTGGAAGTCAGAATGGTACCGGCGCCTGAACCGCTCAACTTTGCGACATTTCCACAGTCGCCGCAGCCTACAAGGGACATCATGCAAATCAGCATGAGACCATATATAATCGCTTTCATGAGTGAACTCCCTTTGAATTTAAAAAGCCATTTGCAAGGTGACCCGTGCTTCCAACGGATCGGCAGGATGGGTGTGAATATCATTTACCCCGGCAGGCGGTTCACCTGGAAGCCTGGAAGTATAGTAATAATCGATATCGCTGGTCTTGTTACTGAGAACATTGAAGAAATCTACCATAAGTCGCCAGTTTTCAAAGGGTTTGTCGTGGAATTTGTAGCCTACCCTGGCGTTGACGATGGTGCTGGAATTTGACTGAACAACGTCGTTGTCAATGAGAGGGCGCGAACCAAAGTAATGCATCCGCAGGCTCCCGAAAAAACCATGAATATCGTCTATGGCTGCACCGGCGGAAATTACCCATGTCGGAGATCCCGGAATATATAATCCGGCCGGATCACCTATGAAGTGAGACACGGAATAGGCAAAATCGGCATCCAGCGTGAACCATGGAACAGGCGTATAGTAGTTTGCCGATTCAATGCCGTAACGGTTGCTGGCAAAACTGGGCGTTGTGACACCGGAGTCACCGGAGAAAATCTGTTCCGAATCCAGATTCAGATACCAGAAGGTCAGTTCACTTTGCAGGTGAGGGATAATCGCCGTGCGGGCGCCGACTTCGGCCCCCCTGGCCCGTTCCAGGGGCGCGACCGTGGGGAGAGGCAAATTTGACGACGGATCTACTTTTTCCGTTGAGCTGCGTATGTCATTGGTGTGGAATCCATAGCCGCCATTGATGAAGAATTCCGTTTTATCCCATGGGCCGAAGATCATGCTCAGTTTCGGGCTGCCGATGGCGCGGCTGAGGGCTCCGGAATTCTGCGCCACATTGGCGTTCACGTCCCAGTGATAGAAATCCAGGCGCCATCCCGCAACGGTTCTGAATTTTTCCGCCCACTTGAAGCCATTCTGTAAATATATGGCAACGTTGGTCTGCGATACATGGTCCTGGACTGTCGTGCCGACATAATTTGTGGAATCGGTCGAATATAATGCGACCGGAGCGATATTGTCATTGCGGATCTGCACCCCTATCGTGTTGTCCATGTCATGGCCAAGAAGTTTATCCATCCAGGTTTCGCTGGCCTTTAACCCCGTGATGATCCTCCGGTCTTTCTGGTGGAACTGATCACCATTGGCAGAATCTCCCAGAAAGTAAGTGAAATCGTTGTACAGGTCCATTCCGTAGTCGATCATGTAGGCGCCGGCTTTGGTGATCGAACTTTCCCCGGTGTGCTGCCATTGGCCGGACAGGCTGTAGCGATACGAAGAGCCCTGGTCAGCCGGATCAAGCGTGCCATAGTACGGCGTCAGCCCTTCGGAAATGGCGCGTTCCGCCGTTTGATTCGTAGCGTTCCATTTGCCGTAATACGCCATTGCATCGATGTTGAATTCATTTTGCCCGTTTTTTTGACTATAGCGCACGAGCGCATTGATTTTCCGGAAGTCATCGGGGTTTTGCCACGGCCCGTCGTCATGCATCAATTCCAGGCCAACCAGAAGTTTGCCTTTGAACAAATCGTGGGATACGGCGGCAAAACCCCGTTGGTAGCTGTCGGTGCCACCGGTCAGCACGCCTATGTTCTGTTTCAATTCGTTCACGTAATCCATGTGTGCGGCGCCTACGGCGGAAAAATCCCCTTCGTCCGCATAATAGGGGCCTTTTCTATACTGGACGCCGCTGAGAAGTTCCGGCATGACGAAGTTGAGGTCTGAATACCCTTGTCCATGTGCATGGGTCGGCATATTGACCGGCATGCCGTCAACGGTTGTGGCAAAATCGGTGCCGTGATCGAGATTGACTCCCCGCAGATAATATTGATTCGCTTTTCCTTCGCCACTATGCTGGCTGATTATCAATCCGGGAACTGTTTCCAGCAACTCCCCGGTGCGTAACATCGGCCGGTCTTCAAGTTGTTTTTGCGTCACGGTTCCTTCCGTGGAAGAATCCGCGCTACCGATCAGGTGATCAGCGGAATCGGTGACCTCGACAGTATCCAGCGTCTGCACGCCTCCGGCGAAAGTGGCCGATGGGAAGACGGCAACGGTCACCATTACAAGCCATCGCATAAAAACCTTACAGTGCACTGATATCCCTCCTCCTGTGCGCAGTGTTCATGGATTTTCTCCTGTAAAAGGAATGGTCACTCCAGATGAAAACGGATTGGGACATTGACCGATGCCGCAATGCGGTTATTACCGCGTCGTGCCGGCACGAACGACCAATGCTTTACCGCTTCCACGGCGGCATCATCCAGAAGCCTCACTCCCGAGGTTTTTTCCAATTCGACATTCTTTGGTTGCCCTTCGGGAGAGACAAGTACCCGGACAATGGCCGTCCCTTGAAGCTTGAGCCTTTTGGCAGTGATGGGATAAGGCGGAGCAGGATTACGAAGATACGCAGCACCGTAACTCGGTCCGATGACCGTGCCCGTGTCTGTGGCCCCTTCTGTGGCGCTCCGTGAGGCGGCTGGAGCACGTGATGCGACAGGAACGGCAGCAACGGCAACCGATGACGGTGCCGAATGGAAAAAGGTCGGTTCCTTTGCTTGCGGAGAGACTGCAACAGCCGGGGCAGGATATGGCGGTGGAGTTGCTTCAACCTTTTGCTTTATCGGGCTCGGCACCGCAGGGGTTTCTCTGACCGCCTTGGTTGCTGCGACCGGCGACGGTGGAGTGGCCTGCCGATGCCGTGTAACCACATTTTTTTGCGCCGGTCTCGGTACAGCCTGTGGCGCTACCGGTGTTACGCGTTCAGGCGTTGGAGGCGGGACTACGAAAAATTCGATAGGCGGGACAATTCCTTGATTTGTCATATCTCGCGCGATGTTCAGAAAAACCCATCCCGCCAGGGCGTGGAGTGTCAGCGAAACCATAACTGCGTTCATTATGGGGAGGTTTTGTCCCTTCAAACCGTTCATCAGACTGTTTCCCAAACGCAATCGTGTTACAAATAATTAGAATAAGCACATAACATGTTACTATTTTTGTATTCGTGCTACCTTTTGATATAAATATCCCATGGAAAGTTTCTTGTCAATCTGTAATCAATAATATTGGCGGTGAACAAACGTTTCAACGCCATAGCGTCACTATTCCAGCAGGCGCGCCAGTTCGGCACAGGAACGGGGCACTTGCCCTCCGGGCGGGAGCATCACACGAGATAACGTGTCAATCCGTATTGCATACAGCATTGGGTTTTCCATTATCAGTTTTTTCGAATTTGAAAGCGTGATCAAAGTTAACGCTCTGTTGCAAATACCGACTGCTTAACCACCATATCAACCACAGGAAGTGGCGGCACTGATGCGAGACCGTAAACTTTTTCCAGTTCGATGTCCTTGGGCACGGCACCCAGCAACTCCTCTGCAACCTTCTGGTCAGCTTGACGGTATCGAAGTTTAACCTCAATGGATAACGACTTCACGCCTCCAGGGGCGGCAATCCCGTAGAAGACATCCTTATACCCCTTGGGTTTGATGGTGTCATGTTTCGAAAATGATGTTATCACCCACGGGTCTACGGCGAAGTGAAAATTCTCCCCCATGCCATCGGAGTTGAAGATGCGGCTATTGTCTGGTAGTGTGCCGTCGGCTTTGACTACCCCGCTCGACATAATGATTTTCCCTGATTCATCTTTTGCTGTTATCTCCAGCCACATCTGCCTGACATTGGTGAGAGATGTGGGTAGATTGTGGCCGGCACGGACATTCTTGACGCGCACCTTTACCTCGGCCAGCCGACCGTTTTGGTACTCCGGCGATATTTCGAGATCTCCGGCCGATTTTAATCGCTCTACAGCCATATCGTACTGTTTCATCAATATTTTTGCCTGTTCATCGTCCCCTGCCTTTTTTGCAGCTCCAGCCGCGAGATAGGTCAGCAGATAGTTGGCACCATTAAAGTAATGCCTGTATTCTTTGCGATCCGGTTTTGCAAATTGATCGGCGGAATGCTTGAAGCCCTCAATGTCCACCATGTGGCAGTCCTGGCAAAGGATGTTTTTTTGAGCGTAGGGACCATGCTTCCACTCGTTATAGGTCGCTTCCAAGGGAAAATGAGCGTCATGATGATAGACCTGATGGCATGAGGCGCAAAGTTCCGCCCGGAGATGGAGCCCGGATTCGGCACATTCATGGAAACCGCCGCCACACCCGCTGTGCGGCTTGATCGGGCCGCGCTTGACGAGTTGCACACCCTCTTTGTTCTCTATGCCCGGAGAGAGAATAAAGGAGCCGTTTTCCGGTTCGTGCGAGGGGGTCTGCCAATGGGTGACGCCGCTGATCGAATGGCAGATATCGCACGAGACCCCGGCGAGAGCCATTTCACTCAAACCGGTATTTCCCGGTCCCTTGATCTCACCCGTCACCATGCCTGCCGGAGAGTGGCAACCCTCGCACTGGCGGGTTATTTCATGGCCTACCGCCTTATTCGCTTTGTTGAGTTCCCCCTGATAGACCGGGTCACGAAACGCAAAGCTATGCACCGAACCGGTCCATTCCTTGTACTGTTTTACATGACAGTTCTTGCAAACACTGGGCGGGGTGAATTCAGCCGGAGACTTATCCCACTTGATGAGTGACGGATAGTATGGGTAAAATTCAAGGTCAACATTAAAAACCGGGGAACCGGCCAATGCTGGTTTGGGCACCAAGCTAAGCGCGAGCATCATCATAAGGGTTACATATATCGGCAGTTTCCGGCCCATATTGGCCTCCTCGTGTGCAAACGAAAGAAAGATGGAAGTGTCGGGTGGTATTATTCCTTCATTGCCCGAACCAACAGTTCATAGTCCTCAAGCAAGGACTGCAGATCTTCCTCGTGTTCTACCTCCTGCTGCAGTATGGTCAGCACCATGTTGTAGGTAACCGGGTCCTTGTCCCGCGTGATGTCCAACAGCCGTTTATAAACACCAATGGCGCACTGTTCCCCCTTGATGTTCTGAACCAGGAGTGTTTTTACGAAGGGGTCATCAGGAGCCTCATACCCGCAATTAGTCAGTTTATACCACTCTTCCGGATTTGTGACTGGGGTGCCGCCAAGCTGAATGATGCGCATCGCCACCATGTCTGCGTGTAGCAGCTCTTCGGTGGCATGCAGGAGCAATTCCGCACCAACGGCGTCCTTCATGGGTCCCTTGACCAGCTTTGCCCCCAACCAGTACTGATAGTAGGCAAGCCACTCGTCGCAGTATGCCCGACGTAAAAGATCCAGCAACTCATCCACATTCATTCCGATAATCTCGCGGCCTTTGGTTCCCATGTTTATTCTCCCTTCTGTTTTGATCATATCCGGTTGCTGTTTCAGCCGGTAAATTTATGCATGGATATGCCAATATAACTCCATTTGTGTGCATCCCCAAGTACTATTAAGACGTGGATCATCAATAAGATAGCCAACAAAAAAAAAGACCCGCCGGGGCAAGCGGCGGGTCTTGGCAAACAACAGGAAACCCTTCCCTACTTCAGCCGGTCGGCATAGAGCGGGAACCTCTTCATCATCGTGTTGACCTGGACCTTGATGGCGGCCAGCTTCTCATCGTTGCCGATATTGGCTACGGCATCGGCGATGAACGCGGCCACCTGCTCCATTTCGGCTTCTTTCAGGCCATGGGACGTGGCGGCCGGCGTACCGACCCGGATGCCTGAGGTGACGAACGGGGAACGGGTTTCAAAGGGAACCGTATTCTTGTTGACCGTGATGCCCGCCTTGTCCAGGGCCTCCTCGGCTGCTTTGCCGGTGATCTCGGTGCCGGAAAAATCGATCAGCATCAGGTGGTTGTCGGTGCCGCCGCTGGTCAGTTTGAAGCCCCGCTTCACCAAGGCCGCAGCCAGGGTCCGGGCGTTATTCACGATCTGCTGCTGGTAGGCCTTGAACTCCGGCTGGAGCGCCTCCTTGAAGGCCACGGCCTTGGCGGCGATGACATGCATCAGTGGGCCGCCCTGGATGCCGGGGAATATCTGGGAATTGACGACCTTGGCAAACTCCGCCCGGCAGAGGATCATGCCGCCGCGCGGGCCGCGCAGGGTCTTGTGGGTGGTGGTGGTCACGTATTCCGCATAGGGGATCGGGCTGGGATGCAGGCCGGCCGCCACCAGGCCGGCAAAATGGGCCATGTCGACCATGACCACCGCCCCCACCTTGTCGGCGATGGCGCGGAAGGCGGGGAAATCGATGATGCGCGGGTAGGCGCTAGCCCCTACCACGATCATCTTCGGCTTGTGCTGCTCGGCCAGACGTTCCACCTCGGCGTAATCGATGGTCTGGGTCTCGGGGGACACGCCGTAGGGGACGATGTTGAACAGTTTCCCGGAGAAGTTGACCGGGCTGCCGTGGGTCAGGTGGCCACCGTGGGAGAGGTTCATGCCCAGGATGGTATCCCCCGGCTTGCAGGCGGCGAAATAGACCGCCATATTGGCCTGGGAGCCTGAGTGAGGTTGGACATTGACATGCTCGGCGCCGAAAAGCTCCTTGGCGCGCTCGATGGCCAGGTTTTCCACCACGTCCACATGGTCGCAGCCGCCATAGTAGCGCTTACCGGGATAGCCTTCGGCATATTTATTGGTCAATATGCTTCCCTGGGCCTCAAGCACCGCCTCGGAAACGAAGTTTTCCGAAGCGATCAGTTCAAGATTGTACTCCTGCCGTTCGGTCTCGTGACGGATGGCTTCGGCAACCTGGGGATCAAAATGTTCAAGAATCGACATGGTATGTCTACTCCTTCATCGGTTGAATTCAGTAAGCGGGGACGGAAAACAGGGAGCGGGACTTGGCACCAAGTCCCGCTGTTGTAATACGTAATGGTACCGGAAAGACAATCAATCGCAGCGGTATTTTTGTTCCAATTGGGCGATCTTGTCCAGACGTTTCTGATGCCGTCCCCCCTCAAAGGAGGCGTCCAGCCAGGCGGCAGTCAATTCATGCGCCGTGGTTTCGTCTATTACCCTGCCTCCCAGCACCAAAATATTGGCGTTGTTGTGTTCCTTGGCCATGCGGGCCATGAAGGTATCGGTAACCAGCGCCGCGCGAATGCCCGGCACCTTGTTGGCTGCAATGGAGATGCCGATGCCGGTCCCGCAGATCAGAATGCCCGCATCCGCTTCTCCGTGGACAACCAGAAGCGCTACCCGCTCGGCAAAATCAGGGTAGTCCACCGAATCCTCCGAATTTGTGCCGGCATCGGCAACTTCGATATTCCGGCCCTGCAGGAAAGGAATCAGAGCCTGTTTCAGGGCAAAGCCGCCATGGTCGCATCCCAGTGCTATTTTCATGTCAAACCTTCTTGAAGAGCAGTGAGGCGTTGGTGCCGCCGAAACCAAAGTTGTTGCTCATGGCATAATCGACCCTGGCCTCGCATGCGATGTTGGGGGTGTAATCGAGATCGCACTCGGGATCCGGTTCATCATAGTTGATGGTCGGCGGGATCACGCCCTTCTCCATTGCCATACAGCTGAATACCGCCTCTATTCCGCCGGCGGCGCCCAGAAGATGGCCGGTCATCGACTTTGTCGAGGATATCTTCACCTTAGCGGCATGATTGCCGAAGACGGTTTTGATGGCCATGGTTTCATACAGGTCGTTCATGGGCGTCGAGGTGCCGTGGGCATTGATGTAACTAACCTGCTCGGGGTTTACCCCGGCATTGGCAAGAGCCATCTTCATGCAGCGTGCAGCCCCTTCGCCGCCCGGCGCCGGCGCGGTCAGATGGTAGGCGTCACCGGACAGGCCATAGCCGACAACTTCGGCGTAGATCTTGGCGCCGCGTTTCTTGGCGGCCTCATACTCTTCCAGGATCACGATGCCGGCGCCTTCTCCCATGATAAAACCGTCACGATTTTTCTCAAAGGGGCGCGAAGCAGCCTGGGGATTATCGTTACGATCGGAAAGCGCCTTCATGACGGCAAAGCCGCCGATGCCGAGCGGCGTTACCGTGGATTCGGTCCCTCCGGCAATCATGGCGTCGGCGTCGCCCCGTTTGATGATGTGGTACGCATCGCCTATGGAATGGGTGGCGGTAGCGCATGCCGAAACAGAAGAGATATTGGGGCCTTTGGCGCCATACTTTATGGAGATGTGGCCGGGGGCAAGGTTGATGATCAGCATCGGGATGAAGAAAGGGGAAATCTTCTTGTACCCACCTTCAAGGAACGCGCTGTGGTACCTTTCAATGGTCGGCAGCCCGCCAAGGCCGGCCCCCACGAGCACCCCAACCCTCTCGGCGTTCTCATCAGTGACGGCCAGACCGGAGTCTTCCATGGCATACTGGGCAGCAGCCAGTGCGTACTGAATAAAGAGATCCATCTTTTTGATCTCTTTTTTGTCTATGAAATCTTCGGGATTAAAGTCCTTAACCTCACCGGCAATGCGCACCGGCATGGCCGAGGCGTCAAAACGGGTAATCGGTCCGATGCCTGATCGGCCATTGACAAGTGCATCCCAGTTTTTGGCATTGCCGCATCCCAGAGGAGAAACAAGCCCAATGCCGGTAATTACGACTCTTCTCATGTTTGAGTGCTCCTCGTAGATAATGACCCGAATAAACAAAAAGAGGGGAGTGTCTCCCCTCCCCTGTTACGTAATCCGTCGTCAGTATTAGCTGTGCTCGGTGATGTAGTCAATGGCGTCCTGAACGGACTGAATCTTTTCGGCATCCTCATCGGGGATTTCGATATCGAATTCCTCTTCAAGGGCCATGACCAGTTCGACGGTATCCAGCGAATCGGCGCCAAGGTCATCCATGAAGGATGCCTCGAGAACGACCTGAGCCTCTTCCACACCCAGCTGTTCCGCAACTATTTCCTTTACTCGTTTTGCAATGTCAGACATCTTTCACCTCCGTGTTGTGGTAACCCGTAACAGGTTGTAGTCGATTTGAGCTACAGCTTCTTAACAATGAACGAATCAAAAGTCAAAGATTTATTTACAGCCTACATGTACATCCCGCCATTCACGGAAAGCACGTGCCCGGTGATGTAGCCCGAAGCCTCGCTTGCCAGGAATACCACCGCATTGGCGATATCGTCGGCGCTGCCCAGCCGTTCCAGGGGAATCTGGGCGGTCAGTTCGGTCCGCACCTTATCCGAGAGGGCGTCAGTCATGGCGGTGGCGATAAAACCGGGTGCGACGGCATTGACCGTAACGCTGCGTTTGGCCAGTTCGCGGGCATTGGACTTGGTGAGCCCGATCAGGCCTGCCTTGCTGGCGCAATAGTTAGCCTGCCCCGCATTTCCCATCTGGCCCACTACCGAAGCGATGTTGATGATCCGGCCGTAACGCTGCTTGGTCATAACCTTGGAAGCGGCACGGGTGCAGAGAAACGCACCCTTCAGGTTGACCGTAAGCACGGCATCCCAGTCCTCGTCCTTCATGCGCACGAGAAGGCCGTCACGGGTAATGCCGGCGTTGTTCACCAGGATATCGACCCGCCCGAAGGCCTCCATGGCGGCATCGATCATCCGCTCCGCATCCGCCGGGACCGTGACGTTGCCCACAACCCCCAGGGCCTTGCCGCCGGCAGCCTTCAATTCGGCAACAACGGCATCGGTTGCCGCCTGGTCCATATCAACGGCAACGATCGTCGCGCCCTGGGCTGCCAGTGCCAGGGCGATACTCCGGCCTATGCCACGGGATGCACCCGTGATAACAGCTATTCTATCCTTTGGCATCTTCCACTCCTTTCATATATCAGCAGCGTCTGAAGCGCTGAAACGAAATAGTTTGCGCCCGAAAAGGGTTCTTATTTGTCGGCAAAGGTCGCCTTCAACTCGGCTTCGGCTACAAGCTTGTCGGCTACCAGCACCTTGCCGCTAAAAATCCAGATGCCGCGCTTGCAGCCGACAGCCTCAAGCTCAAGGCGAAGCTGGTCGCCGGGAACGACCGGCTTGCGGAAACGGGCCTTGTCGATACCCACAAAGTAGGTAACCTTCGAGCGGACACTGTCGTCGGACGAAACATAGGCCAGGATCGCGGCTACCTGGGCCATGGCCTCGATGATCAGCACCCCCGGCATGACCGGGTGCCCGGGAAAGTGGCCGGGAAAGAACGGTTCGTTGACGGTGACATTTTTAATGCCGACGATACGCTTGCCCGTTTCCAATTCTACGATGCGATCCACCAACAGAAACGGGTAGCGATGCGGCAGTATCTTCATGATTTCGTTGATATCGAGCATAGCCACTCCTTTTGATTGCGGTTACACGGTCAACGCTTTTAAGCCGGCACTATCCTCGATATTTGCGGTTTCCACCTCTTTCGCAATCCGCTTGACCAGTCCCGACAGGACCTTTCCGGGGCCTATCTCAACGAACTTTACGACACCGTGCGCCGCCATGGCGTTCACCGACTGTTCCCATAAGACCGGGGAGCAGACCTGGGCCACCAGAAGCTGTTTGACGCGGCTATAGTCGTCATTCGGGGCGGCATCGGCATTGGCGACCACCGGCGGCTTCAACGGGTTGGCCGTTACCGTCTCCAGAACCCCCGCGAGCCGTTCGGCCGCTGGTTTCATCAAGGCGCAATGGAACGGGGCGCTGACCGGCAGCAACATGGCCTTCCTGAAGCCGCGGCCTTTGGCGATCTCTATGGCGCGCCCCACGGCGCCGCTATGGCCGGCGATCACGATCTGTCCGGGCGAATTGAAATTGGCCGGCGCAACTACCTCACCCTGCTCCGCCTCGCGGCAAATATCCTCAAGCACCTCTTTTTCAATTCCCAGCATGGCAGCCATGGCGCCGACGCCGACCGGCACCGCTTCCTGCATGAAGGTTCCGCGCGCCCGAACGGTCCTGACGGCATCGGCAAAGCCAAGGGCGCCTGAACAGACCAGGGCAGAATACTCGCCAAGGGAATGCCCGGCCAGGTAGTCGGCCCTGAGGCCGGTTTCCTGCTCGACCACACGCAGTATGGCGATGCTGGTGGTCAGGATGGCCGGCTGGGTAGTGGCGGTCAGCTTCAGTTCATCCACGCTGCCTGCAAAACAGGTGGCGGACAGCTTCACGCCGAGGGCATCGTCAGCCTCTTCAAAGATTTGTCGGGCAACCGGAAAGGCATCGGCAACATCCTTACCCATGCCCGGATACTGGGATCCCTGACCGGGGAATATGAAAGCGGTTTTACCCATGGGAACTACCTTTCAATCAATAAAATAACCCCATCTCCTATTCGAGGAAAGGAAGCGGAACCTACCAGCGTACCAGGGCTGAAGCATAGGTGAAGCCGCCACCGAAAGCATCCATCAGTACGATGTCCCCTTTTTTGATGGCACCGGAACGGTTTGCCTCGTCAAGGGCGATCGGAATCGAAGCGGCCGACGTGTTGCCGTAGGTGTGAAGATTCACGAACACCTTGTCCTCGGAAAGCCCCAGACGTTTGGCGGTTGCGTCGATGATGCGGCGGTTTGCCTGGTGAGGAATGAACAGCGATATGTCGGAAGGCGACATGCCGTTTGCATTGAGGGCTGTGATGGCAGCTTCTTCCATGGCCCGCACGGCATGTTTGTACACATCGTTTCCTTCCATCCTGAGATAATAGAGGCGCTCGTCGATGGTGCGTTGGCAGGATGCGGGGTTCCTGCTCCCGGCTGCGGGCAGGTAGAGCTGGTCCCAATGGGAACCGTCGCTGAAAATGTGCGTGGAAAGGATGCCGCTCTCCCCCTCGCACGCCTCAACGACCGCCGCACCGGCGCCGTCTCCGAAGAGAATGCAGGTATTGCGGTCCGTCCAGTCAACGACGCGCGACAAGACCTCGGCTCCGATGACGAGAGCCTTCTTTGCCGCACCGGCGCGAATGTGGGTCGTGGCAATGGAGAGGCCGTACATGAAGCCGGAGCAGGCGGCCGAAAGATCGAACGCCGCTGCCTTATGTGCCCCAAGCTCTTTTTGTATGATGCATGCTGTGGCCGGAAAAGGGAAATCAGGGGTCACGGTGCCAAGGATGATCAGGTCGAGCTCATCGGCCCCGGTTCCGGACATGGCCAGGGCGCGCCGGCCGGCTTCGACGGCAAAGGTCGAGGTATATTCACGATCCGCGGCAATTCGTCGCTCTTTGATGCCGGTCCGGGTGGTAATCCACTCGTCGCTGGTTTCAACCATCTGCTCCAGGTCGCGATTGGTGATGATCTTATCCGGCAGAGCTGAACCGGTCCCGGTGATCCGGGCTCTCGACATGGCATACTCCTTCATGCGATTGCCTGTGTTTTCTGGCTGTCGCGCTGCGTGTTGACCATGCTGTTTTCCGACAGCTTCTCGGCCACCCGTTGGGTGACGCCGCTTTTGGCATAGTCGTGGGCAAAGCGAATGGCGTTTTTGATAGCTTTGACGTTGGAGCCACCGTGGCAGATCATGCCCACGCCGTTGATGCCCAAGAGGGGAGCGCCGCCATATTCGGCATAGTCGACAATCTTTTTGAAACGGTGGAATGCGGAGCGTACAAAGAGATAGCCAAGCTTCGACACCCAACTCTTGACGATCTCCTGCTTCAGCATCGCAGCCGCCGCCTCAGCCAGCCCTTCGGACAGCTTGAGCACCACGTTCCCCACGAAACCGTCGCAGACGATCACCTCCACGGTCCCCTTGAAGAGATCGCGCCCCTCCACATAGCCGGCATAATTGAGGGACGTCTCCCTCAGGATGGTGTTGGTTTCACGGGTCAGCTCATTGCCCTTGGAGTCTTCCTCGCCGTTTGACAACAGGCCGACGGCCGGGTTGGTGATCCCCAGGGCATAGTGGGCATAGACCTCGCCCATGATGGCGAACTGGGCCAAGTGTTGCGGCTTGCAATCGACGTTGCCCCCTACGTCCAGCACGAGGGTCTTCCCTTTGAGGGTCGGAAATATCTGGGCAATGGCAGGACGTTCGATGCCGTTGATACGCTTGAGCACGAACATGCCGGCCGCCATGGTGGCGCCGGAGTTGCCGGCGCTGACCGCGGCGCTGGCTTTTCCCTCCTTGACCAGCTCAAAAGCCAGGCGTACGGAAGAATTTTTCTTCTTGCGCACCGCATCCGAGGCAGAGTCGTGCATCCCGACAACTTCGCTGGCATGGAAGATATCAATGTCGAGGCCGTTTATCCGGTGCTTGGACAACTCGTCCTCAAGCCTGGCACGATCCCCCACCAAAGTTATCGCTATGCCAAATTCCCGGCAGGCGGCAACGGCTCCCGCAACTTCCACGGCAGGGGCGTTATCCCCCCCCATTGCATCAACGGCAACTCTCATCATTCCCGGTAGTAACATGGACGACAAACGGTTACTGCGCCGAGGAAAGATCGATGACCTCTTTGCCCTTGTACGTGCCACAGGTCGGGCAGGCGCGGTGGGGAAGCTTGGGAGACTTGCACTGGGGACAGGACGAAACCGACTGTGTTGTCAGAAAATCGTGAGCCCTTCTCATATTTTTCCGGGATTTGGAGGTCTTTTTCTTGGGTACTGCCATGTCGATTCTCCTTTTTTGGGTGGAACGGCACAACCGCCACCGTGATGATTATCGGGAAACCTTGAAATCCTTCAAGGCGCTGAACTTGAAATTAACGCTATCACGCTTGCAGGTACACTCCCCCTGGTTCAGGTCCTTCCCGCACGTCGGGCACAACCCCTTACATGATTCGCTGCAAAGCGGTTTGAACGGGACCTCCATGGCGACCTGTTCTTCGATCTCATGGGTAAGGTCGATCTCGTCACCACTGTATGTGGCCGAGACGAGGTCCTGATCATTCAGTTCGGTCTCTTCTTCATCCGTTTCCTGGCCCATCGAGCCTTTGCGGAAAAAGATCGTGAAGTTCGAACCGATATGGGTTTCATACGGCGCGATACAACGGGAACAGGTCAAGCTTACCGCTACATCGACGTTGCCCTCAACCCGCAGATGGTCGTATTCGCGAACAGCGCTGACCTGACCTCTGACCGGGCCGATGAATAAGCATGTGCCGTCGGCCTGCATCCCCGAAAGCACCGGAAAAGAATCAACCGGTTCATCAATCTGTATGGTAAGCGCTTTTTCCTGAATATGGTCAACACTGATTTTCATGTATCAATCCGTATCCGTCGCTAAACGGCAGCGCTTAAAATGAAAGCTAGTTATTATATGTAATGCGATTGGTTTGTCAAGATAAATACAAAACCAACGAGTCAGGGCGCGGATATTCCGGCCAGTACACGTTTCATCAGGCCAAGGGGCGGTAAAATTCCGGTCCAGATACGAAAGGCCAGCTCCCCCTGAGCCGCCAGCATCCCGAGCCCGTTTGCGTGGCGCAACCCCAACCGTTGCGCCTGCTGAAGCAATGGCGTAACCGGCGGCGCGTAGACCATGTCGTAGACGACCGCATCACGGTCGAGCGCTTCCAGCTCAAGACCGGCGATGACTTCGCCGTTCATACCCAGCGACGTGGTGTTCACCACCAGATCGGCCTCCCGGAGAATGGGGGTCAACTGCTCGCCGTAGTCGGCGACCGCCAGGATGGTACCGGGGTAGCGTCCCTCCATGGCAGTAACCAAGGCTGTGGCCCTGTCTTTGCTGCGATTTGCGATCGCAATGCGCCGGGCGCCGGCCCGGCAGATGGCGGCAACGGCGCCGCGGGCCGCGCCGCCGGCTCCGATGATGACGACAGTGCTGTTTTCGGGGGTAAAGGTAAAATCTTCGGCCAGAGACCTGAGCAGTCCGCCGCCGTCGGTATTGTAGCCGACCAGGCGACCGTCCTCATTGCTGATGGTATTGACGGCGCCCGCCGCCTCGGCGCTTTCATCGAGCCCGTCGAGATACGGTACGACGCCGGTCTTGTGGGGTATGGTCACGTTCACCCCCCTGACCCCGAGCGCGCGCAGGCCGGCAACAGCCTCGCCGAGGCGTTCCGGCTGGACGTCGAACGGAACAAAGACGCCATCGAGGCCGCACGCCTGCATGGCCGCATTCTGCATGACAGGGGAAAGGGTATGGCGCACGGGATGCCCGATAATGCCGAACACCCCGCTTGATCCGCTCAGAGAAGAAAACATCTCATTACCTCGCGATGCCGAAGCGCATAAGCACCTGTTGAATGTTGGGTTTCATCTCGGGCGAGATCTGCCCTGCCATGGCCAGCATGCGCATCCCCTCGCTGGTTCGGCCGACACTGAGCAGGAATTCGCCGGTCTCGAGATAGCTGTTGGCGTAGATCAGGATCGCCTTGCCGGTGTCCAGGTCGAGGAAGGATATCTTTTCCAGAATCCCCCGGTTGTTGTAATTTTCCCACACCGAAACATCGGGCAACCCTCCCGGTTCGGAACTGCGGCGCATGCGATAGACAAGCCCCCTTTGAACCGGAACATACTCGTTGAACGTGACCGAATAGCGGGTCGAAAAGTCGATATACACCGGCCTCTGGTTGATCTCTTCGGCAATGGCCAAGCGCAGGCATGATTCAGGGTCCATGCTCTGAAGGTCTACCCTTTTCAGATTGGAATTCCGGAATAACCGCGGCATGGAGTCCAGGTACCAGTCGAATACCAGGTGGGGTGTATGGGGCAGGTCCAGGTCTTCGCGCATCCGCTCAACCCCCTGCAGATACCAAAGCGGAAAGGCGCCGCTGTCACCCCAGGTGAACATGATCGCGTTCTGGGGCAGGGATCGCAGGGAATTGCTGGCATAATCGTAGGCAATGTAATTATTGTGCTGGTCATTTTCATAATAATTCACGGCGCACAGGGAGACCGGGAGCATAAAGAACATGACCGTCACCAGGAGATATACCCGCATGTCGTTACGCTCGGGCAGCTGTGCCTTGCGCAGCGCAAACCCGAGCACATGAAACAGACCGATGCCGATCAGCACCGCGGTCAACAGGTAGAGCGGGGTAAAAAACTCCTCGGTCAGGAAGATCGTATCGGTTGTAGCGTTAAAATATCCGGCAATAACTAATAAAAAGGTCGCAACGCTTGTCAGGTAGGCGATAACAAAGCAGCGTTGGCGTCGCCACAAACATACAAGGGCAAAGACCAGTAATACCGCTCCCAGCCAGGTGAACTCATGTGGAATATTGAATGCCTTGATCTGTGCCCATAAAAGGTTCGCATCACGTTGATGAGGTTCAGGGGGATATCCCTTACGCAAAAAATGCCACATGAATTGGCCGTAGGTCTTGGTATCCCCCCAGTTGAGAAGCGGGTTTTGCGTTGCCCGCAACGGTAGGTACAAATGTACGGAAAATCCGAAAAGCGCAAAAGCTGTTGCGAGAATCAGTTCCTTGATCCTCAGGATCATGTGCCAGTCAGTAAGGACAATAAACAGAAACCAAGCCGGCAACAGAAGGACTACCGACTGATGCAATGCCATGAATAGACCGGCCAGAAAGGTGCAGACATAGACATAGGCGGGCCGTTCACTACCCATTAGGTAATGTTTACGCCACTTCAAAAGCAGGAGAAAAATAACGGCGGTTATGAAGGCCAGCAGCGGGTACGGCTTGTCGTGATTGGACTGGAGCCAGAGTCGCGGTGTGACGCCAAAGGTGAGAGCTGCGGCCAATCCTGCCCCTTTGACGGCAAAGCGGGCAAAAAGTTCCTGTTTCACGACAATCTGTTCATCCTTCAGGAGACGGGTCGTCAGAAGATAGACACTCAGGCAGGCCAAGGACGAAGAAAAGGCCGTGGCCATGTTGATGCGAAAGGCAATATTGCCGAGCGGCAACCAAGTGAACAGTTTTGCGTACATGAGAAACAAGGGATAGCCGGGAGAGTGGGCGGAACCCAACGAATAGGCAGCTGTCAGAAACTCGCCGCTGTCGAAGAATGTCACCGAAGGAGCCAGTGTCAACATATACACGCTGAAGGGAATTGTAAACGAAAGGAGTATATACACATCGACAAAACGAAAACAATCCATCGTAAAGCGTTTCATATCTACCCCTTTTTGCGTGCTGCCGCAAAGAAGCCCTTACCGAGATTCGTCGTGTAAAAGAACCGTTGCAACAGGTAAAATGGATACATCGTCACATCGTTGAACATAAAGCGAAACACGTCTCCGCCATGTGTCAATAACCACATTCCGCTGCTTCCGGCAGTTTTGTCCATCTGATCGGCTTGATTCGATTTAGAAACGATAGCCCGGTCATAGAAGGGTTTCATTATGTTATAGACAGGAACACCGTAGGAATATACCTCGATATCGCCAAACCTCGCCGCGTTCAACTTACTTTCCAGCTCATCGCGTTCATAGCGGCGAACATGGCCGCAAAAATCATCGTTGGCTCCCCAATCCTTCATATGGGCCGGCACCGTGAGTAGCAGGCGCCCCCCATCAAACAAACGATCGCGCAGCTGTGATAAAAAAACGACATCATCGTGATGATGTTCCATCACCTCGGAAGCGATTACCACATCGAATTGCTCTTTTACTTCCAGGTGAGAACAGCAATGAAGCCTGACAGAACCACTTGAAAGACCACGTGCAGCGATATTTAAAGCGTCTTGCGATATATCAATGCCCAACCCGTGATATCCCATGCCTTCCAGGACATGCAGCAGATCACCGCAACCGCATCCAACCTCAAGAAAGGTCTTCATGTCATATCGTTTGAGATATTCCAGAATTACCCGGCGTTTCAGAAGATAACTGGGAGTCGGATACCAGTCCATGCCTACCCCTTCACATATTCTTTGGATGCACTCAAATTTCGTAGATTCAATTTTCCGCTCCAGAGATGATAGAAACCGGCGATAATGACCGGGAAAAATGCCGTGCCGTGGATGATCAGGGCAATGCTGACCGAGGTGGCGTCGGCAATGCCGAAGGCTGAGAGCCCCTTGTAACAGGCGTAATGATAGGTACCGATAAAGCCGGGCGAGGCCGGCACCATGACGGCAAATACCAAGAGGACCAGGATGAACATGGAAGCGGTAATGGGGAGATGGATGCCGAAGCCACGTAGCGTCATATCAACCGGAAGCACCGCAAACGTCCAGATCAGAAACGATGACCCCAGAATGGCCAGGAGATGTCCGCTTCGCCTGGACAACCTGATGCCGGTGATAAACGAGCCCAAGAGCGGAATGAGGCGCCCTGCCACCCTCTGGGGGAACGGCTTCAGGAGCCATTCTACCAGATTAAGGGTTCTCATGGTCTGCCGTTTCAACAGATAAAGGAATATGAGCACGCCGCAGTAGAGCAGGAACATCACCACACCGCCGGCCCGCAACGCTGTTTCGGCATCGGCCATGTCGCCGGGCAATTGCAGAGTGAACAGGGTTACCAGCAGGATCACGAGCACCGTAAATCCGTCGAACAGCCGGTCGATCACCAGGGAGGCGAAAACCGCCGGCGTCTCCAACCCCTCACGCCGGGCCAGAACATAGGCCCGCACGAACTCGCCCAGCCGGGCCGGGAGGAGGTTGTTGGCCATGTAGCCGATGATGGTGGCCGGATAGAGCACCGCGAGCGAGATGGATTTTTCGGAGATCAGCAGATAACGCCAGCGCACCGCCCGCAGGAAATAGCTGATAAAGGTGAACACTACCGCCAGCGCTATATAGCGGTAATCCACCATCCTCAGGGCAGCGGCCAACTGGTGGAAATCGATCTTCCTGAAAAGCATCGCCATGAAGAAGACACTGATGCCGATCCCCAGCCAGAATTTCAAGTCAAAGGTACGCTTCACGTCATGCTCCGATCTGTTCAGAGGAAAGCAAGGGTTTGATCAGACCTTGATCGACCGAGGCCAGGACCGTACCGGTGGTGGCCACATCCTGTTGAATGGCCGAAATGAGTGCACCGGCGTCCGGGAACTTCGCCAATCCCCGCAGCCGCTCCACGAAGCAGATGGCGATCTCGTGGCCATAGAGCCGGCCGGAAAAGTCCACCAGAAAGACCTCTATAGTCCGCCCCTCCCCTTCGAAGGTCGGGTTGTTGCCGATGCAGCATGCACCTTGCAGTAGGCGCCCCTCCACGGCAACCATGACCGCGTAAACGCCATCGGGCGGGATCAATTCGTTGCGGGTCGAGATGTTGGCGGTGGGAAACCCGAGTGTTTGGCCGATCTCCCGCCCATGCACGACCATGCCGGATATGACGTGATACCTCCCCAGGATGACGGTGGCAGCCCTCATGTCCCCACTGTTGATGAGGCGGCGCGCCAGGCTGCTGCTGAAGATGGCTTCCCCGTCTCCGACCGGGTCTATGTCCTCCAGGGTAAAGCCGCAGGCGCTCCCCAGGCGCTCCAGGGATTCCCGGTTACCCTGACGATCCTTGCCGAAGGCGTAATCGTGGCCGATGATGATATGGCGCATCCCCAGGAAACCGACGAGGATGTCGCGAACGAAAGCCTCGGCCGGCATCCGGGAAAATTCGGGCGTAAACTCGAGCACCGCCAGGCAATCGACGCCTGTTTCGGCGATCAGGGCTATCTTCTGCGCAAACGTGGTGATCAATAGTGGAGCGGTTTCCGGCGCCAGCACCGCCAACGGGTGCGGCTCAAAGGTTACCACCACTGACGGGAGACCGCGTTGGGCGCTCGCTGTTGTCACTTGCCGAAACAGCTCGGCGTGTCCACGGTGAACTCCATCAAAGTTTCCAATAGTTATAATTGAACCATTAAAGTTTTTCTTTAAAACATCCGAACCGGTCAGTAGACGCATGCCGTAAAATCCTTCACTGTCAATCAATGAAAAAAGCTGATTCACATCGATCTTCCGCTAACGATAAAGCCCCCCTTTAACAAAGGACCCTCTGGGGCCTAAAGGGAATTGAGGGGAATTGGCCCTTGATCTTTAAAAGCAAATCCCCCCTGCCCCCTTTGTTAAAGGGGGGAACAATCTGACAAAAAAAGAGTGCTACTCAGGATAAAAATCACCCAATCGAGGCCAGTTCCAGCCGTTGCCCCCAGCGGCGCAGCAACTCTTCCCTGAGGGGGGCGTGACCCGTTGCCGACAGCTCCGGGTCCTGCTCCAATAGCCCGAACGCCGCTTGACGCGCCTGTTCCAGGATACTGCCGTCCCGCAGGATGTTGGCCACCCGGAAATCGGGCATGCCCGACTGGCGGATACCGAGAAAGTCGCCGGGGCCGCGAATCTCAAGGTCGGCTTCGGCGATGCGAAAGCCGTCGTTGGTGGACTCCATGACCTTAAGCCGCCTTTCACCATCCTCGGAGAGCTTGCCCGTGGTCAGCAGGATACAGCGCGACCGTGCGGTGCCCCGCCCCACTCGCCCCCGCAACTGATGGAGCTGGGAGAGGCCGAAACGTTCGGCATGCTCGATGACCATTACCGTGGCATTGGGGACGTCAATTCCCACCTCGATGACCGTGGTGGATACCAGGATATCCACTTCACGGGCTTTGAAGGACCCCATCACGGCCTCCTTCTCATCCGGCGCCATGCGGCCGTGCAGCAGGCCGATGCGCAGATCGGGAAACACATCACGGCTCAAATGTTCGGCCATCTGGCTGGCGGCCTTGAGGTCCGACTTCTCCGTCTCTTCCACCAGCGGGTAGATGACATAAGCCTGCCGTCCCTGGCACACCTCTTCGCGAATCGTGGCATACACCTGCGGCCGCCGGGATTCAAAGGCGATTCTTGTTGCCACCGGCGTGCGCCCCGGTGGAAGCTCGTCGATCACCGACAACGACAGATCGCCGAACAGGGTCATGGCGAGGGTGCGGGGGATCGGGGTGGCGGTCATAACCAGGATATCGGGATTGGCCCCCTTTTTTCTGAGGATGCCCCGTTGCAGGACGCCGAAACGATGCTGTTCGTCGATGACTCCCAACCCCAGGCGGGCAAACTCCACCTTGTCCTGGATCACGGCATGGGTGCCGATGACGATCTGGGCGCTGCCGGCCGCCACACGCGCAAGGGCCTCTGTCTTGGCCTTGCCCTTCATGCCCGCAGTAATCAGCGCGGTTTCAACACCCAACTCGCCGCAAAAGCGGTGGACGGTATGCCAGTGCTGTTCCGCCAGGATCTCGGTGGGGGCCATGATGGCCACCTGATAGCCGTTTTCCACCGCTACCAGCGCTGCCATCAGCGCCACCAGCGTCTTGCCGCTCCCCACGTCCCCCTGTACCAACCGGTGCATGGGATGGGGCGCCATCATATCCGCCTTGATCTCGGACAGGACCCGGCGTTGGGCACCGGTCAGCTCGAAGGGAAGCAACTTGGCCAACTGCTTTGTGTAGCGATGGGTAACCTGGAAGGCGATACCCTCTTCCAGCGCAACCCCCTTTTTTTTGAGCGCCAGCCCCAATTCCCAGAAAAAAAATTCGTCAAAGGCGATAGCCCGGTGAGCCGGGGTACGCCCCTGGATGAGGTCGTCAAGCCCTGCTTCAGGTGGAGGCAGGTGCAGATTCCTCACGGATTCGCGCAGGCCGGGCAGCAGCAGCGGACTCAGGATGGATGTGGGGATCAGTTCCTGAAGCGAGCCCAAAAAGCCGTCCACCACCTCTTTCATAACCCGGCGCATGACCTTCTGCCCCAATCCCTCGGTCAGGGGGTAGACCGGCACGATCCGGCCGAAGTTGACCGGGTCTGCCGCCAACACATCTTGAACGCATTTTCCTTCTTCCAGCCACTCCACGTCCGGGTGGTGCACCTCGCGCTGGTAGCCGAACTGAGTGACCTCGCCGGTAAAGATGCCGATCCGGCCAGATTTCCAGATCCGTTTCATGAAGGTAGGATTGGCGTTGAACCATTTGCAGGCGATGGAACCGCTGTCGTCAGCCACCAGGGCCTCGAAAAACCGCCTTCCACCCTTGGTGGCCGTGATATCGGCCGAAAGCACCTTTCCGGTAAAAACCGCGCTCGTGCCGGGCTTCAAACGGGCAACGGGGGTCAGCTCGCGGCGGTCCTCGTAGCGATGCGGCAGCAGGTACAGGGCGTCCTCGACGGTCGCCACTCCACGTTTCTCCAGAAGTTCCGAGAGTTTCGGCCCGACCCCCTTGATGAACTGCATACGGGTCTGTAGGTTCTTGCGGGCGATGGCCTCCTTAAGCGCAGAGTCATCCTTCTTTGGGAGAACCGGACCTGTTGTCACATTCCCTGGTTCTTTCAGGGGAAGGACGGGGCAGGGACAGGATTCCCGCGCAGCACGGAGCACAATCGCTCCTTTTTCCTTCAACTCAACGGAAACCGTGTCGCCCGGCCCGATACCGAGATGATTGAGCATCTCGGGGGGGATGACCAGGGCGTTTTCGGCTGAAAGTGTTACTTTCGGCACGGAAAGACCCTCAATTCCGGGGCGGTTTTGACAAAGGCAATAGATAATGAATGGCCTGAGGCGGTATCCATGGTGAGATGGCAACTTTCCGGAATCGCGCTGATGTTTGAAGCCAGAGATAATTCAGCTTTTATACACCATAGCGGCGCCAAAATCCACCTCAAACGGGGCAATAGCGCTTGGCGAATTCCTCTGATTCCTTCCTATGGCGGGGAAAGTGCAAAGGTCTTCACCGGTGTATGAACGGCTCCCTGAGACGTCAGCAAGCTCTGGAAGAGGGTGAACTCCCGCACCCTGAACTGCGGAAGCTCCTGTTTTGGGGGTCGATCGAGGAACGCACCAACCTCGCGGGGAGTGGGTAACTTGAGGCGGGCCAGGGTGATGTGGGGGGAAAAGTGGCGTTCTTCCTGGGGGATGTTGCAGGCCAGCACCGCTTCGCGTACCAGGGAAGCCAGGCTGTTCAGTAGCGGCTCCGGCTCCAGCCCGACCCACAGCACCTTGGGGTGGCGTCGGTCGGGAAAACAGCCCGTACCGCTGAAACAAAGGTTGAAGCCGGGCACCATGATTGTTGCCAATGCTCCGGTCAGCAGATCGAGTGTGGTGTCATCCACCTCGCCGAGGAACGAAAGGGTCAGGTGGATCTGCTCCAACGGCACCCAGCGGCTACCGGGTATGTCGGTATGCATTCCTCCCAGTTGTTTTTTGATTTCATCGGGAATTTCGATTGCGATAAAGAGTCGCATGGCGACCTCCCCTCTGCATTTTTTATTATTTTTATTCAATCTTTTGCATACAGCTTTATGCCATCGTTCCAATGGTTTTACGGAAGCGCGCCAGAGACAAGGCGAACAGGACCGTCCCAATCAGGGCAAGCGAAACAAACTGCGGCCAGACAACAGAGGGTCCCGCACCACGGTACAATATAGCCTGGGCAAGCATGACAAAATGAGTGTTCGGTGCCGCCAACATCACGAACTGGACGAACTCCGGCATGCTTTCCCGAGGCGTAGCGCTGCCCGAAAGCATATTCAGCGGCAGCAGAACCAGCATCAGCAGCAGACCGAACTGCGGCATGGAACGCGCGATAGTGCCAAGGAAAATCCCGAGCGATGTGGTTGCGAACAGGTGCAGCGCGGTGCCGGCCAGGAACAGGGCAATGGAGCCTTCGATGGGCACGGAAAGTATCCCCTGGATGACAAAAACCAGCGAAAGAGCCGCTGCGAACAGTACCACCAGCGCCATGGCCCACACCTTGCCGGCCATGATTTCGAAAGGAGTTACCGGCATAACCAGCAGATGCTCCACCGTGCCATGCTCTCGTTCGCGGATTAGCGCCGCGCCGGTGAGTACGATAGAGAGCATGGTGATGTTGTTGATGAACTCCATCACAGCGCTGAACCAGAATTTGTTCAACTGGGGATTAAAACGTATCCGCAGGGCAAGATCGATCGGAGGTGCTGCATTTGATCGAGACCTCTGCACAAATGCCCTTATTTCGCTGTCGAGAATTGTCTGGATATAGCCGTTGCCGGTAAAGGCCTGATCCATTCTTGTGGCATCGACATTGAGCTGGATGGTGGGGTTGCGTCCGGCAAGCACGTCTCGCTGGAAGCTGGGGGGGATGTTGATGGCGAAGGTGTCGAGACCGGCGTCCATACGGGCATCCATCTCGTTCTGCGTGATCAATACCGGCAACTGAAAGAGCGGCGGGAAAAAGGCATCGACGATCCGTGCCGAGAGTTGCGAACGGTCTTCGTCGACGATGGCGATGGGTGCCTTGTGCAGGGTATCGGGAATTGCGGTCGCAAACGCATATATCGAGAATGTGAAGGCATAAACAATCAATACGACCATTATGGGGTCGCGTAACAGGCTACGCAACTCTTTGACGCCAAGATGGAGAATGTTGGCGGCATGCATGGTCAACGATCCTGTTTTTTCAGTAAAGCTGCCCCAAGACCTATTAAAATGGGAACAGTCAGTACCAGTGGGGTAAAAGAGGCACGAAGATCGGCGAAACCGAGCCCTTTGGAAAAGGTGCTTCGTGCAATCGTCAAGAAATGAGTGGTCGGATAGCCTTTGCCGATCCATGCCCCAACGCCCTCCAGCGAGGAGACCGGTTCAATCATCCCGGAGAAAGAAATTGCCGGCAGAATGGTCAGGACCGCAGTGCCGAACAGGGCGGCGACCTGACTGCGCATGAAGGTTGACATTACCAGCCCAAAGGCGGTGGCGATGATGACATAGAGCAGCGCCGCTACGGTAAGGGTGAGAAAACTTCCCTTGAGGGGTACGCCGAACACGAATATGGCAAGCACCGTGAGCAACACAAAATTCAGCATCGCCAGCCCGACATAGGGGATCTGCTTGCCGAGCAGGAATTCAAGGCGGGTAACCGGGGTGACATAGAGGTTGACGATTGACCCCAACTCTTTTTCGCGCACTACCGAAAGCGCAGTCAAACTGGCCGGTATCAACAACAAAAGCAGCGGAATTATGGCTGGAACCATGGCCGGCAGACTCCTTACATCCGGATTATAGCGAAACCGCGTCTCGATGTTGGCCGTACTTGTCGTTACGGCACTGCCAAGGGCCTGCCGCGCCAGGGTCGCCAGCCAGAGGGCATGCATCCCCTGCACATAGCCACGCACCGTTTCGGCACGTTGCGGCATGGCACCGTCAATCCAGGCCCCAACGGCAACCGGCGTGCCGCGATGCAGGTCGCGGGCAAAGCCGGGCGGGATCTCGATCGCCAGACTGATCTCACCGGCACGCATGCGCCGGTCCAGGTCGGCGTAATCCTTAATTGGCGGATGTACGCTGAAGTAACGCGAGCCGGAGAGACTGTACGTATAATCGCGGCTGATGGTGGTCTGATCTCGATCAAGCACTGCAAAGGAGAGGTTCTCCACATCTAGTGTGATGCCGTAGCCCATGACCAGCATCAGAATCACGCTGCCCAGCATGGCCAGGGCCAAACGGATCGGGTCGCGGCGCAGTTCCAGCGACTCGCGCCGGGTGTAGCTGAACAGGCGTCGCAGGCTGAAAAAACTCTTCCCTGCGTCAGAGTCAGCAGATTTTGGTCCTTGAGAGGATGGGAGAACGGCGGTTATCTCCGCGGCCGTCGCTGCAGCAAGACCGCCTTCCGTTTTGTCAGCCGCTTCCTCCAGATAGCTGATGAATGCCTCTTCCAGCGTGTTTATATCACGAGCAGCGATCAGCGCCGCCGGAGAGTCACTTACCAGCACGCGCCCCGCGTGCATCAGCGAGATCCGGTCACAGCGCTCGGCTTCATTCATGAAGTGGGTGGAGATGAAGATGGTTACCTTGTCCCGACGCGCCAGGTCGATCATGATCTGCCAAAAGCCATCCCGCGCCACCGGGTCAACCCCGGAAGTCGGCTCGTCCAGAATGAGCACTTCTGGACCGTGGATCAGCGCCACGGCCAGGGACAGTCGCTGCCGTAGCCCCAGAGGCAGGGCGTCCGGCAGGCTGCCCATAACCTTCTCAAGGCCGAAGCGCCGCGCCATCTCCAACACCCGTGTCACGATCCGTTCTTTAGGCATTCCGAACAGGCGGGCATGGAGCACTAAATTCTGGCGGACCGTGAGCTCGCTGTAAAGGGAAAATGACTGGGACATGTAGCCGACACGCCGTCGGGTGTCAATATCATGGGGGTCCACAGGACGGCCAAACAGCGAGGCCTCTCCTTCGCTGGCCGCCAACAGGCCGGTCAGCATCTTCATGGTGGTGGTCTTGCCGCAGCCGTTCGACCCCAGGAAGCCGAAGATTTCACCCTGTCCGATACGGAAACTCACGTGGTCCACGGCAACGAAATTACCGAAGCGCATGGTCAGGTCGTGGGCCTCGATGACGGCCTTTCCAGCAGCGTCCGTATCCCGGGGAGGTATGATGACCGGTTGGTAACCTTCGCGCTGGGACGGGGGCAGGAAGGCTATGAACGCCTCCTCCAGTGAGTTGGTGCCTGTCTGGGTCAGGAACTCCACTGGGGTGCCGGTGGCAAGTATGCCTCCGGCGTTCATGGCCACCAGCCAGTCAAAGCGGGCGGCTTCCTCCATGTAGGCAGTCGCGATCAACACGCTCATGCCGGTTCGGCCGGCTCGAATGCGGCCGATGAGCTCCCAGAACTGCCGGCGCGACAGGGGATCGACGCCGGTGGTGGGTTCGTCCAGGACCAACAGGTCCGGGTCGTGGATCAGAGCGCAGCACAGGCCCAGCTTCTGTTTCATGCCGCCGGAGAGCTTGCCGGCGGGGCGGTCGGCAAAGGGGGCCAGTCCGGTGGCGGCCAGCAGTTCGGCGATGCGGCGCTCCCGTTCTTGCCGGCTGTGGCCGAACAGTCGGGCAAAAAAATCGATGTTTTCGAATACCGACAGGGTCGGGTAGAGGTTTCTGCCGAGCCCTTGGGGCATGTAGGCTACCCGCGGGCAGACGGCCCGGCGATGACGCCTGTCGGCCATATTGCCGCCCAGCACCTCGACCCGCCCACCCTGGATCGCCCGTGAACCGGCGATCAGTGAGAACAGGCTCGACTTGCCCACACCGTCCGGTCCAATGATACCGACCATGCGGCCGGATGGCAGTTCAAGGTTGATTGCGCCAAGGGCCAAGGTCTTACCGTAACGCAGACAGACGCCCTCCACCCTGACTACGGAGGGAGCAGTCGGTAAGAGAGGGCAACTTGAGGAAACGTGCCCATTCATTGCGGGAGCCTTGTCTGCAGGCGAGCCGGCCACGGCACCATAGAGTCCAGACGTACGTAGGCTACGCCGGGCAACCCGACCTTGACCTGGGTGATATACTTTTTGAGCAGTTCCACGGGGATGTGCGCCCGAACGCGAAACATTAGTTTCTCGCGCTCAGTGGCCGTCTCCACGGTCTTTGGGGTAAACTGGGCCACATCGGCGACGAAAGTAGCTTTCGCTGGAATTACGTACTGGGGAGCGGCATCGAGTATCAGCCGCACCTCGGTACCGAGCGCCACCCGTCCCGCCGCGGCCGTCGGCAGGAAAAAGGTCATGTAGACATCGCTCAGATCGACCAGATTCAACACCCGGCCGCCAGCGCCGACCACCTCGCCGGGCTGGGCAACCCGGTACTGCACCCGGCAATCGCGGGGAGACCTTAGTGCACTGTCCTTGATATCCGATTGAATGCGCTCCACGGCAGCCCGCGCCGCCTCGACAGCCGATTTTGCCGCGTCAATCTGGGTATGCGCCGATACAATGGCAGCCTCGGCGGCGGCGACCTGGGCGCGGGCCGAACTTTCTGTGGCGACGGAGCTTTGGAGTTGTGCCTTGTCGTCATCGGCCGCTTGTTGCGATATCGCCCCTCCCTTTGCAAGGCTCGACGAACGGGCCCAATGCTTCCGCGCGTTATCGAGTTCCGCCTCGCGCTGCCTAACCAGCGCCAACGCCGCTGCTTTCTCGCTTTCGCGCTGCGCCAGTTGACTATATGCCGTGGCAACGAAATTTTGCGCCAGTTGCATCTGCGCCTTTGCCTGCCGGAGTTGGGCTTCAAGGGATTCGGTATCAATGACCGCCACAACCTGGCCGGCGGTGACGAAATCCCCTTCTCGAACCAGAATATCTTTTATCCGGCCTGCTATCTTGGCGGCAACATCAATCTCTGTCGCCTCAATACGGCCGTTGCCGCTGACAAGCCCCCTGCCCTTGTCATTTCTGCCCAATTTCTGCCAGGCGGTTATTCCCAGGATACCGAGAATCAGAATACCTGCGATTCTGAGCGACCATTTCTTATGTTGTTCGGTCATGGCGTTTCTCCCTAGTTCAAGGGTGCACACAGTGCCATTCGTTTCGCATCATCGCGCCCATTTGCAGCACCTCCTTCCAACATTTGGGTCCCCAAAAACCTGACTCACTTCAATATCCCCATTCCTCCTCCTATCGCCGATTGAAAAAAGAGAAAATGACCAGTTTCATTCAGTCGGCAGCACGAATCCATTTCTGAATAATGCCAAACAGGAATCAACGACGATTGGATCATAACTGCTCTCACGAGCCATTTTGATCTCCCGTAGAGCGAACTTGGTCCCTTTGCCGGGACGGTAAGGACGATGAGACGACATCGATTCGACGACGTCGGCAACCCCCACTATGCGTGCCTCCAGGAGGATGTCGTCACCCGCCAGACCAACTGGATAACCGCTTCCGTCCAAACGTTCATGGTGCTGTTGGACAATCCGGGCAATGGGCCAGGGGAATTCGATTTCTTTTAAAATTTCGTAACCGGCTTGCGGATGTGTTTTTATCAGACCAAATTCTATATCCGTCAACTGCCCAGGCTTGCTCAACAGCTCGCTTGGAACATACAGCTTACCGATATCATGGATCATCGCCGCCGTTCGAAGACCTTTCATCCTGTCATCGTCGAAACCTCCCATCTCTCCGGCAATGGCGCACGCCAACTGAGCCACCCGCTGTTGGTGCCCCGCCGTATAGGGATCACTTTTTTCTATTGCCGACGCCAAGGCATTAACCGTCTCGTCTACCACCCGGGTCACCTTCTCCAGACTGTTCATGAGTTTCGCTTCCAGTTTCATTTTTTCGGTGATGTCGTAGAGAACAGCCACGGTGCCGATGACATTGTTTTTCGCATCAAGCACCGGCGCAGTTGAATAACTGACTTGTATATCCGAACCGTCCTTCCTGGTAGCGCTTAACGGCATGGAAGTGAATACCTGCTTCATCAATGTCCGTTTGCGAAGCTCCTCGTATGTTTTTCAGGAATCCGCGGAAAGAACCTTGATTGACCTGCCAAGCACCTCGTCTTCCCGCCAGCCGGAAATTCCCTCAGCTGCCCTGTTCCATAACTGGACCTTCCCATCAAGATAATTCCAAGGGGCAAAGACTTGACAAACGCCAAAAAATAGTGGGCATTCATCCTTAGTAGAGAACATAAATCAGTTACAGTCCCCACGCCAGCAACATGCTGATTGGCCACACTCGGTCGCTTTCCCGGTCCCGAAACAGGGGATGTTTCCCTCGTCGGTCTGGATTGCCCGGATAAGCTCACCCTTCTTCAAATTTCCTGTTTTCATTCCCAGCTTCCTGGCAATTTCCTTGATTTCCTGAAGTTTCATGGCAACTACCTCCTTTTGCATTTGAGTATGGTATGGCCCTTCTTCCGTGTTGCACTTTCCAAGAATGTTACGTGGCAAACTGATCCAGTAACTCCTGACTAAATATGGAGAAGATGCCGCCATAAAAAACACCTTGGTGGCCTCATCACTTGAACTTGTATTTGGTTAGCAGGTGAACAATATTTATGGGCCAGCCAGGCGGCGGCTCTTGGGACAAATGACATAGTGCCGCCATAATTGTTAGTATTGCTATGGCCCAATAAAGGGCAATTCTTGATGTTTTCACGATGTTCCCTCTCTGTTTCCTTACGATAGCATTCCTATCAATCTCAATTCCCGGACGACCCAGTCAGATTTTACTTCAGGCGACACTGCCGCCATCTCCACCTTAGGGAACATTTATCGATACGTCGCTGGCCATGTCGTGACAGACGTATGGAACTGTCATGAATACCTAATTTCATCTTAGTGGTATGTTGCCATCGCAGTTCCCTAATGAGATTATCACGTCTGCACATTGAGATTTATTTGATTCCGACTTGTCATATATTTAATCAACTTCAACTGCACAGGCATTCTCAAAGTGCCTTGGCCGTTAAAAATGCCAACTTACCCCAATCATATGCATATCGACCCCAGGATTGGGGGTGTTGCTGGTGTATAAAATGCGATTGTTCGACAAATGCTGTAAGCGATATCCTACTCCCAGTCTGCTGGTAAAACGGTAGGAAACCCCCATATACGCACCCCACATGAGGATACTCCCGAAGTCCTGTCGGCCGAATTGGCGCCTATCCAAAAGGTTGAGGTTACCACCCGCCTCCAGTGCGATGCCGTTTCCCGGCTTGTTGAAGGCGAGACCTGTTCCCAATGAGCCGATAAAGCCGGTTTCATTGCCGCCAACAAGGGCACCGGCGGATGTCTCAAGCTGGGGTGCCAAGCCCCACCCCGAAGACAGTCGCCAGTCCCAGGGCAACTCATATACCGCAAAGGCTTCGTAGAGATGAAAATATTCATGCTTCGGTCCGGCCTGAACACCAAAGCGCCCACCAACTTCCTGCCAGCCCCCCTCCGCTGCCGTACCTGTCAGGGGCAAAAATAGCTGAAGCATCAGGATGGTCGTAATGAACATCAATGCTTTTTTACGCATGGGTGATGTGGGAACGAATTTGTAGTTCATAGGATTCTCTCCGGTATCAAAGCGCCGGTCGCGTAGCAAAATCCCCCGACTGCTTTAAAGTCTTTTCAGCCTTTGCCACATTTCCAGATACGTAGTCAAAGCCAGTTGATACAGTTCATAATTGCGCTTCGTGCGATAACCAGTTGGGAGTATGTCAACTTGTTGGTTAGTGCTACTCAGAATATTCATTAAACTTATACTTGATTGAGTACCAACATACCTGCCAATCAGTTATGGCCTCACGAGTTATTCTTCTGTTTGTTGATAATGCAGAGACATATCACTATAACTCCTGCCAAACTGCTCACGAGAAACCCACACGAAAAAGCAATCCACACAGAATTCATTTGTCTTTCTCCGCTTCGTTAGTTGGAAATAAACCTCCTCCGGCTTATGAGCCAAAAGTTGTATTAGTTTTTCAACCGCTTCGTAGTTTGCGGCCAAGAGCCTTCTGTCGTGGCTCTGTTGCAAATCAGCATCTTTTTGCCTTTGGAGCCGAGAACCGAGGCAGTGGGGACGAGTCGGGGGGCAAGCCGATCGTAGTCCGCTCGTTTAAGCAACACGACAACCGGTTGCCCTCCCTGCCACAGCCGCATGAAATCGGATTCCTCAATAAACCAGGCAAACTGGTTCCCCTGTCTGCTCCCAAACTCCAGTTCGCCCCTGTCTCCCACGACCACCACCCGTTTTCCGGTGTAAAACGGTAAAGACTGTTCATAGCCGAATGAGACCAGGCAACCATCAGGTGGTGCGAACCGTCTCGCCTTCGCTGCAAGCTCTTTTGACGATTTCTTGAGTTCGATACCTTCCATGAATACCTGAAGCCCTATTGTCGCAAGGAAATAGGAGCCGAGACAAAGACCGGCAAACAACATCAGGACATCCCTTTTCCGGTCGGCTAGCCAAGTCACTACTCCCATGACCGCTGTCATGCCAGCCACAATTGTGCCCCCAACCGGCGAGAGGATCGGCTGTTTCGTCAACAGAGAGCTCCCCGGATGCACCAGGCCCGCCCCAGTTAGAAGCGGCGCAAGCTCCTGTACATGAGGATAGATTATTGCCGCTTCAGCCATCAAAATCAGGAACACTGCAAGTATGGCGTTTTCCGGTCCAAACAAGCGCCTTTGTTCCAGATCCATCGCATCGGAGAACATCTTGCCCGTCAGAATGGCCAGCGGCGGAAATGCCGGGAGAATGTACGGGATCAGTTTGGAATGGGACCCGGAAAAAAAGAGGAAGATGAATGAGGCCCAGGCAAGCAGAAACACCAGTCGGTCACCGCCCGGATGTCGCCGCTCGCCCCAAGCCCGCGCCACGGCACGCAGGACGTACAATGACCAGGGGAACATGGTCGCCAGTAAAACGGGAATAAAGAACCAGAAGGGATGATAATGGCCATGGATCTTGGTGAGAAAGCGCTCCAAGTGTTCATGGATAAAGAAAAAACGGGCAAACTCGGGATTACGCGACGAAACCAGCGCAAACCAGGGGACCGACACAGTCAGGAAAAGCCCGATGCCGCCGGTCAGACGCATCTCTTTCAGCAGGTGCCAACGGCGGGTAGTTGCGAGATAGATGGCAATAATACCCGCGGGAAGGACAATCCCTATCAGACCCTTGGTAAGCACGGCCAAAGCCGAGAACAGGAAAAATGAATAATAGTAGCTCCCTTTGTGCCGCCCGCGGTCATTGACAGCAATAATGAAAGAGCACAGGGCCGCCGACAGGCAAAAGGTCAACGTCATGTCGGTCAGGTTGATGCGGGACTGGGCGAGGAATCCGATGGAGGTTCCCAGGATGAAGGCAGAAAACAGCCCTTCGCGCCTGCCGAACAGTTTGCAGCCGGTGTGGTAGACAAGCAGCACGGTCAAAAGCCCCGCCAGTGTACCGGTAAGTCGGGCGGCGAACTCATTCAACCCAAAAAGTTTGAAGGAGAGGGCATTCAGCCAGTAGTGCAGGGGCGGTTTTTCGAAGTAGTTGACGTAGTTAAGCGTTGGGGTAATAAAGTCGCCCTTTTCCAGCATCTCACGGGGGATTTCCGAGTAACGCCCTTCGTCCGGCTCGATCAGTCCGGCATGGCCCAGAAAGAGAAAGAAGGCCCCGCCAAACAAGACCAATAGTATTAGCATGTCACGCCATGCCGGATAGTCATGGGGGGAGAAGTAGGCTTTGAAGTCTTTCATGACAGACATCCTCTTGAGGAAAAATTGCCATATTTAATTTTAAACAATCTAGTTATCATTTTATTTAATTGATTTTAAATAAGTAAATTGTGGCACTTAGTTAAAAACGGCAAGGTAGCCCAAATTACGATGAAAACATTTTAAGGTCCGCTTCAAAAACGCACGGCGACCTCCAAAGCTTTTTTGATCTCATTGTTAATATTGTCTCTGGTTTCTTCAGATGTCGAGTTACTCTTTCCGACAGTCATGACCTCGAATTTTTCAATTCCCGTTAACCGCATGGCAGATTTGATATATGCCACACTAAGTGTTTCCTTCTCCTCGGAATCAAATCCGTCTACAAAGTAAATCAAAAGGCATTTCCTGCCCTGGTTTTTCAATATGATGTCAGTATATCGATAGATGTTGCTGGCGACACAGATTGTATCCATGTACATCCTGAGCTCAAGAGGAAACCCCAGATTCCATGTCGTCGTCACAAACACATACTTGTCGGCTGCTATGAATTGATCGATAAGCTTCATAATACGACCAATTTTGCGCTGTTCATCTGGCGCAAGGGCCGCCAAATGGTGACCGTTGTGCATTTTTTCCATACCCCTCATGACATCGGCGTCGCTATGCTGGATATTGTCGCGGTAGAGGTCGAGCATATAAACCTCATCTGAGGGGTTGCAATTAATGTATTCGTACAGAAACTCAGAACCAATCTTCAGGCAACGAGATTCGTTGACCGGTTTCAGGTCACAGGTTACATAAAGTAAATTCGCCATTCGATTTCACCTCCTGATTATTTCTTAGCCATATTCATGCCAATTAAAATATTGATAAATAACAGTATGTTATAAAAACATCTTGTCATTTATTAAACATTTGGTGATTATTTGTTAAATATTTGGTGAAAATGTTAAAATTCACCAAAAATTTTGATACTGACCGGTATTTGAACTAAGAAACAGGGGGCTTGTGCTCAATGATTGATAAAAATGTGTTCTTCAGGGAAGTGACGATAAGAATATGCAGCAGCCTTCAGATAAAAACCGCCCTTAACAATGCATTTGAATATTTGAGACGGCATATACCGATAGATAACCTCAGTCTTCACATTCGCGACACCGATCTTGCAGCCATTAGAAGCATCGCTCAGGTCACAGCCGGAAAAGAGGAGTTCATTGATGAAATCATTCCTGTTCCTAGCGATCTTTGGGCTAAGGTCCAGTTATGGGAAAGGCGCAAACCTACCATTATTTATCCGGATGAGGATGAACTCGTTCGAAGACTCGCTCGATTTATAAAACTCGAAGAAAATTCAGTGATTCATATACCACTCTGGGTCGAGGACGAATTATTGGGAGGTTTGTCTCTTCGGGCCAGGGGCGTGGGGATATATGATTTGTCCCATGTCGAATTGCTTGCCACCGCTGCTGAACCCTTTGCTATTGCCTTGGCCAACGCTTTGGCCCACGAAAAGCTTTTAAAATATCGGGACCTTCTTCTCGACGACAACCGCTTTCTGAGTAAAGAACTTTTCTCCGATACGATCGAGGAAATTATTGGTGAAAATTCGGGGTTGCAAAGTGTGATGGAAATGGCTAGACAGGTGGCGCCGCTGGACAATTCTGTGCTGCTCTTGGGAGAAACGGGGACGGGGAAAGAGGTGATTGCCAACATGATTCACTTCACGTCGCCGCGTAAGGACGGGCCATTCATAAAAGTAAACTGCGGTGCAATTCCGGAAGGCCTCATCGACAGTGAGTTGTTCGGTCATGAAAAGGGGGCGTTCACCGGAGCTGTGACCGAGAAGCGCGGCCGATTCGAACGAGCTGACGGCGGGACTATTTTTCTGGACGAGATTGGAGAACTGCCACTTCAAGCCCAAGTTCGTTTACTGCGCGTAATTCAAAACCATGAGATAGAGCGGGTCGGCGGCAGCAAAATGGTTCCGGTGAATATAAGGGTGATAGCGGCCACTCACCGCAATCTGGAAAACATGGTTTCTCATAACCAGTTTCGCGAAGATCTCTGGTATCGCTTGAATACCTTTCCTATAGTCATTCCACCGTTACGGCATAGGAAGGAGGATATCCCCGCGTTAACCCGTTATTTGGTCGCGCGGAAAAGCAAGGAGTTAAAAATTGTCATGCCGCCGGCTATTGCGCCGGGCGCCTTGCAACGCCTAATGAATTATGCATGGCCTGGAAATGTTCGCGAACTGGAAAATTTGGTGGAAAGAGAACTGATAAGGTACCGAGGAGGCCAACTTTTATTCGATTCTGAAATTCTCGTCAATCACAACAACGAACCCCACAACATCCACGAAGGTAGTAGTCCGCATGCTCCACTAAAACTTAACGAATTAATGTCGTTGCACATCACTAAAGTTCTAGAAATGGCCAAGGGGAAGATTTACGGCCCCGGTGGTGCGGCGGAAATGCTTGGCATTGAACCGAATACCTTAAGGGCTCGCATGGACAAGCTTGGCATTAAATACCGACGAAAATCATAAATTTCTTGTATGGCAAAAGGCACAAAAAAGCCCCCGGGGAAATGATCCCCGGAGGCAGGGTAAAGCAGGCGGACAGCCGGAAAATCAGGCAATGGCCGCGTTGAGGTCCTTCACCAGCGCCTCCACATCGATACCGTGAGCTTTTGCCCCCTGTTCGAGGCTTTCATTCTGGGCTCCCATGCAACCGACACATCCAAGGTTGTACTTCTGAAACACCGAAACCGCGGCGGGATGCATGCGCATAACTTCAAAAAATGTCATATTCTTGGTGATATTATCTGCCATGGTTGCCTTCTTCCCTGAAGGGGTACACCCTTCCATCTTATTCCAGTTCCACATCAAGGCGCTATTCTTTGTTGGTGCGTCTTCGGCTCCTCGACGCACTACTTGCACGCCTTCGTCGCGTCGATCCTCGCCGCCTTGATGACATCCTTGATTTGAAATCGGTTTTATTCGTACTTGATGTCGATGATCTCGTATTCCTTGGTTCCCGATGGAACCATGACCTTGACGGTGTCGTCCAACTTGTGGCCGATCAGGGCCTTCCCGACGGGGGATGTACACGATATCTTGCTCAGCTTGATGTCCGCCTCATCCTCGCCGACGATCTTGTACGACACCTCATCCTCGGAGGCTGTATCGTACAGGGTTACGGTGGAGCCGAAGACCACCTTGTCCGGTTTCATGCCGGAAAGATCCACAACATAGGCCCGGGCCAGTTTACCATTCAATTCCTGGATACGTCCTTCGATGAAGGCCTGGCGGTTTTTGGCGGCATCGTACTCGGCATTCTCCGAGAGATCGCCATGGCTGCGGGCCTCGGCAATATCCTGGATAACCTTGGGGCGTTCCTCGCGGACCAAACGTTTCAGTTCTTCCTGCAACGACTCATAGCTTTCTTTTGTTAACGGAATGGAGTGGGACATCTACTATTGAGCTCCTAAGCACATAATAATGCAAATAAAAATGGATTTGTATCGGCGACGGCTCTGCCGGTGGCCGCTAAGGAGACGAGCAATAATAAATTGAACAAAATTGCGCTCGGATTTTGGTCAGATTTGGCTGGAGCAATTGAACAAAACCGCAGGCATAGCAGGGCTACGTCGAGGATTTTGTGATTGAGCTGCGGTCAAAGATGGCCGGAAGATGAGTTGCAAGATGTTCAAGTTGTCGTTGTCAGGCTCCTATTGGTTCAGATATTCCTGCAGGGTCCTGACGCTCAGGTCCTGCTCTTTCAGGGCAATAATGCCGTCCACCGCCGCTTTTGCACCGGCCACCGTGGTATAATAGGCAATGCCCTGCATCAGCGATTCGCGGCGAATGGAGAAGGAATCGGCCACTGCCTGGGCTCCCTGGGTCGTATTGACCACCAGGCTGATCTCGCCGTTCTTGATGGCATCGACCACATGGGGGCGCCCCTCCATAACCTTGTTGATCCGTCTGACCGGAATCCCCTTTTCCTCCAGAAACGCGGCGGTGCCGCCGGTAGCAAGGATTCCGAAACCATTTTTATACAACTTTTCCGCCGTGGTTACAACATGTTTCTTATCGACTTCACGAACACTGATAAAGACATTGCCGGATAATGGCATCTTCACGTTGGCCCCCAGCTGCGACTTGGCAAAGGCTTCGGCAAAGGTATAGCCTATACCCATCACTTCGCCGGTGGATTTCATCTCCGGTCCGAGGATCGTGTCCACACCGGGAAATTTGACAAAAGGGAAAACCGCTTCTTTGACCGATATATGCTTTGGCATGATGTCGCCGGAAACCCCCAGTTCCTTCAGGCTTTTACCAGCCATGACCCGGGCCGCTATCTTGGCCAGGGGGCGGCCGGTTGCCTTGGAAACAAAGGGCGCGGTGCGCGAAGCCCGAGGATTGACCTCAAGAATGTAGATATCCCCGTCCTTGATGGCGTACTGCACGTTCATGAGCCCCTTGACATTCAGTTCCAGGGCCATCATGACGGTCTGGCGGCGAATCTCGGCCACGGTATCGGCCGAAATGGAGTACGGCGGCAGCGAACAGGCCGAATCTCCGGAATGGATACCGGCCTCTTCGATATGCTCCATGATGCCGCCCATCACCACTTCGCTGCCGTCGCAAAGGGCATCCACGTCGATCTCGATGGCTTCGTCCAGGAACTTATCGATCAGGATGGGGTGCTCGGGCGAGGCTTGAACGGCGGTTGTCATATAGCGAAGCAGGTTCTCCGCATCATACACGATCTCCATGGCACGTCCGCCCAACACGTAGGATGGACGGACGACGACCGGATATCCGATGCGGTCGGCCACTTTCTCGGCCTCTTCAAAGGAACGGGCCGTGCCGTTCTCCGGCTGGCGCAGACCCAATTTATGGAGCATCTCCTGGAACCGTTCCCGGTCCTCGGCCCGGTCGATGGCATCCGGCGAGGTGCCAATGATCGGCACGCCGGCCTTCTCAAGCGCCACTGCCAGCTTGAGCGGCGTCTGGCCGCCGAACTGCACGATCACGCCCACCGGTTTTTCCTTGGCCACGATCTCCAGCACATCCTCAAAGGTCAGCGGCTCGAAGTAGAGCCGGTCCGCGGTATCGTAATCCGTAGAGACCGTCTCGGGGTTGCAGTTGACCATGATGGTCTCGTATCCGTCCTCGGCCAGGGCAAAGACACCGTGCACGCAACAGTAGTCGAACTCGATCCCCTGACCGATGCGGTTGGGGCCGCCCCCCAGGATCATGATTTTTTTGCGGTCGGTCGGCTCGGCCTCGCATTCCTCCTCATAGGTTGAGTACATATACGGGGTATAGGCAACAAACTCTGCTGCGCAGGTATCCACCCGCTTATACACCGGGCGGATCCCCAGCGACCAGCGCAGTTCGCGCAGTTCGTCTTCACCCATCTTCCAAAGCCGCGCCAGGAACTTGTCCGAAAACCCTGCCTGCTTGGCTTCGCGGATGATCTGCTTCAGATGTTCCTCATCAGTGGCCTTCGGCTCAACCGTCCTGAGCCGGCCTTCCATCTCGATGATCTGGCGGATATTATGCAAAAACCAGGGGTCGATTGCGGTGTGCTTGTGGATCTCGGCCACGGTCATGCCGCTGCGCAGGGCGTCGGCCACGTACCAGAGCCGCTCCCAGTTGGGGGTGCGCAGTTTTTCCACCAGGAGTTGCTGCTCCTTGACGGTCAGCGCCCGACGGGTCTCGGTATCCAGATCGAACAGACGTGACTCGAAACCGGAGGAACCGATCTCCAGGGAGCGGAGCGCCTTTTGAAGCGACTCCTTGAAGGTGCGGCCGATGGCCATCACCTCGCCCACTGATTTCATTTGAGTGGTCAGGACGGCATCGGCGGCCGGAAACTTTTCAAAGGTGAAACGGGGAATCTTGGTGACCACATAATCGATGGTAGGCTCGAAGCAGGCCGGCGTCTCGCGGGTGATGTCGTTGGTGATCTCGTCCAGGGTATATCCCACGGCCAGTTTGGCGGCGATCTTGGCTATCGGAAAGCCGGTGGCCTTGGAGGCAAGGGCCGACGACCGGGAGACGCGAGGGTTCATCTCTATCACCACCAGCCGGCCGTTTTGGGGGTTAATACCGAATTGGATGTTGGAGCCGCCCGTATCCACGCCAATCTCGCGGATGATCATGAGGGCCGCGTCCCGCAGGATCTGGTATTCCTTGTCAGTCAGGGTCTGGGCCGGAGCAACGGTGATGGAGTCGCCGGTATGGACCCCCATGGGGTCGAAGTTCTCGATGGAGCAGATGATCACCACGTTGTCGGCCGTGTCGCGCATCACTTCCAGCTCGTATTCCTTCCAGCCGATGACCGATTCCTCCACCAGTATCTCGTTGGTCGGCGATGCGTCGATGCCGGCCAGGGCCATCTTTTCATACTCTTCCATGTTGTAGGCGATGCCGCCGCCAGTGCCGCCCAGGGTGAACGACGGGCGGATAATTGCCGGAAACCCGATCGTTTTGACGACCTCCATGGCCTCCATGTAGTTATGGGCAAGACCGGAGGACGGTACGGCCAAACCGATCTTTTCCATCGCTTGTTTAAATAATGTGCGGTCCTCGGCCTTCTTGATGGCCGGCAGCTTGGCTCCGATCAACTCCACGCCGAATTTGTCCAGGACCCCTGCTTCGGCCACCGCCACGGCGGTATTCAACGCCGTCTGGCCGCCCAGGGTCGGCAGCACGGCATCGGGGCGCTCCCTCTCGATGATCTTGGCCAGGATTTCCGGGGTTACCGGCTCGATGTAGGTACGGTCGGCAAAATCCGGATCGGTCATGATGGTGGCAGGGTTGCTGTTCAACAGCACCACCTCGAACCCTTCTTCCTTCAAGGCCTTGCAGGCCTGGGTGCCGGAGTAGTCGAATTCGCAGGCTTGGCCGATGACGATCGGGCCGGCTCCGATGATAAGGATCTTTTTGATGTCGGTTCTTTTGGGCATGTAACGATAACTCCTAACCTGTAATTGGCAGTAATCCTGTACCGTACTTCTTCCTGCATCTCATGCTGCAATAAATCCTTCTCCGTGCCTCGCAAGTTGTTCATCCGAGGTGACCAGTGAGAAACCTACAATATTCGTCACTTGAACAATGCTCAATGCTTCGCCGCCCCGATAGCAGATTGCCGCCTCAGGGAGGTGATATGATCCCGATCAATATCGCGCATTACCCCTTTGCTACTCCTGCACCCAGCCGTTCTCCAGGCCGGACTCCTCCAGCGCCTGCACCGCCTCAGCGTACTCGCCCTCGGTGATCTTGCGGCCCAGGGTCGGCGTATTTATGGCCTGATGAGCCGGAAAGTACTGGCGCATCAATGAGATATGGGTTTCCGTCCCAAGATTTCCGGCGATCCAGGACAGGGTCTCCCGCGTTCCCGCCAACCCCTCCGGCAGGACCAGATGGCGTATAATCAGGCCCTTGACCGCAACATCGTCATCGTCCAGTTCAAGGTGCCCCACCTGCCTGAACATCTCGCCGACTGCCGGCCGGTTGTGGGTACGATAGCCAGGGGCCGAGGAAATGCGCTCTGCCGTCCCGTTGTCCATGTACTTCATATCCGGCAGATAGACAGACACCACACCGTCCAGGAGTCTCACGGCGTCGACCTTCTCGTAGCCGCTGGAATTCCAGACAATGGGAAGCCGGAATCCCAGGGGAATCGCCAGGTACAGTGCGGCAAGAATCTGGGGCAGGTAGTGGGTAGGGGTGACAAAGTTGATGTTGTGCACCCCCTGCCGCTGGAGCTTGAGCATCCTGCCGGCCAGGACCTTTGTTGTTATCGTCTCGCCGTTGCCCATCTGGCTGATGGGAAAATTCTGGCAGAAGCGGCACTTCAGGCTGCACCCGGTCAGAAAGATCGTACCGGAACCCCGGTTGCCGGAGATAGGCGGTTCCTCGCCGTTGTGAACATTGGCCGAGGCAATTGCAGGATGCGCCCCGGCGCCGCAGATCCCGCGCTCCCCCTGAAGGCGATTCACGCCGCAGTCATGGGGGCAGAGGTCGCAGGCAGCCAAACGGGCGTAGGCTGCGCGGACACGTTCCAACAACTCACCGGATTGATAAAGAGTCAGATAGTTCAAGGCCATTTCATTGTTGTTTAATATGCCGTCTTACAGTTTCCATTCGGTTGCCGATTTTGCGTCAGATCAAGGCTGTCGAGGGAGGCCGCGGAGGCGTAGCAGAGCTACGCCGCACAAGGACCTCCCGAAGACTTACGCAGAGCTGGCGCAAAAGCGGCAACCGTGCAGATCAAGGCTGTCGAGGGGGGCCGCGGAGGCATAGCAGCGCTACGCCGCACAAGGACCTTCCGAAGACTTACGCAGAGCTGGCGCAAAAGCGGCGACCGTCCTCAGCGACACTTCTCCATCATTTCCACAAACCTCCCAAACAAATAATGGGAATCGTGCGGCCCCGGCGATGCCTCGGGGTGATGTTGCACCGAGAAGATCGGCAGATCGCAGTGGCAAATCCCTTCCACGGTTTGGTCGTTCAGGTTCTCGTGCCCCAGGCGGGCCATTGGACCCAGGGAGTCGAGATCAACGGCAAAACCATGATTCTGGGCCGTGATCTCGACCTTGCGGGTTGCCATGTCCATGACCGGCAGGTTGGAGCCGTGGTTGCCAAAGGGGAGTTTGATGGTCTTGCCCCCCAGGGCCAATCCCAATAACTGGTGACCGAGGCAAATACCGAAGATCGGCTTTTTGCCGATAAGCCTGCGGAGATTTTCGATCACGGCTGTCAGAGGTTCCGGATCTCCAGGTCCGTTACTGAGGAAGATGCCGTCCGGATTCATGGCCAGCACCTCTTCGGCCGGAAAATTGGCCGGCACCACGGTCACATCGCAGCCGGCATCCACGAGGCAGCGCAGGATGTTGTACTTGATGCCGAAATCGAAAGCCACCACCTTGTACTTCAGGGTGGCGGGATCGAACGTGGCGTATCCCGTCTGCAGGTCCCACAACCCTTGTGTCCAGTGGTACGGCTTGTCGCAACTAACGCCGCTTGCCAGGTCCAGGCCGGTCATGCTGGGGACGGCCAGTGCCTTTCCGACAAGGCTCTCCCGGTCGAAATCAACCGTGGATATGATCCCGTTCTGTGTGCCCCTATCCCGCAAATGCCGGGTCAGGGCGCGGGTGTCGAGCCCTTGGATGCCCACCACGCTGTTCTCCTTGAGATAGGAGTCCAGGCTCATAGTGGCCCGCCAGTTTGAGTAAAAGTCGATATATTCCTTGACGATGAAACCGGAGAGGAACAGGCCGCGGCTCTCGATATCCTCGGAGTTGACGCCGGTGTTGCCGATCTGGGGATAGGTCATGGTGACCATCTGGCCCTTATAGGAAGGATCGGTCAAAACCTCCTGGTAGCCGCACATAGAAGTATTGAAAACCACCTCTCCCGTGGCCTCGCCACTGGCTCCGAACGACGTACCCTCGAAAATGCGCCCGTCGGCGAGCGCAAGGACTGCTTTCATACGTTATGACTCCTTTTGATGAGACTCGATGACTGCTATTCGGCTATCATTGCCGGGAAAAGGCTACCGCGCCGTCCAGGATGGTACAGGTCGCCACCCCCTTCATCCGCCACCCGCCAAAGGGTGTGTTTCTGGATTTGCCAGCCAGCTTTTCCACCTCCACCGTCCACTCGGCGGACGGGTCGATCACAGTGATGTCGGCCACACTCCCAACCCGCAGGCTCCCCCGCATAATGCCAAGTATTTTTGAAGGGTTAACGGTCATTTTTTCAATTAATTGATGAAGCGTCAAGACTCCGTCCTCTGCTAGTTTTAAGGAGAGTGGCAGCGATGTCTCCAGGCCGATAATGCCGTTAAGGGCCGCATTGAACTCAACGTCTTTTTCATCCAGATGGTGCGGCGCATGGTCGGTAGCGATACAGTCGATGGTGCCGTCCCTGAGGCCTTCCTTGATGGCCGCCACGTCATCGGCCTCGCGCAGCGGCGGGTTCATTTTGGCATTAGTGTCGTAGCCCCTGACTGCGTCATCGGTCAGGGTGAAGTAATGGGGCGCCGTCTCGCAGGTAACCTTGACGCCTCGGGCCTTGGCCTCGCGGATGATGCGCACCGATCCCCGGGTGGAGACATGGGCGATATGAATCGGCGAGCTGGTGTATTCGGACAGCATTACGTCCCGGGCCGTAGCGATATCCTCGGCAACCCGGGGAATACCCTTCAAGCCGAGTTCCGTGGAGGTGAACCCCTCGTTCATGACCCCTTCACCAACCAATGCAAGATCCTCGGCATGGGAGATGACCAGGATACCGATCCCCCGGGCATATTCGAGGGCGCGGCGCATGAGTTCGGCATTGGCGACCGGTCTACCGTCGTCCGAAACCGCAACGCAACCGGCTTCTTTCAACTCACCCATTTCAGCCATACGCTCTCCGCCCATGCCGTAGGTGATGCAGCCGACCGGAAAGACGTTGCAGAAGCCTTCGGACTTGGCTTTGTTGATGATATAGTGAGCCACGGCCTTGTTGTCGATGGCCGGTTTGGTATTGGGCATGCAGACAATCGAGGTGAAACCGCCCGCGGCAGCAGCCCTGGTGCCGCTGACAATATCCTCCTTGTATTCCAATCCCGGATCGCGCAGGTGCACATGCATGTCAACCAGACCCGGCACCACGTACTTCCCGGCGGCATCGACAGTTTCCACGCCGGCAGGAGCCTTCAGGCTCTTGCCGATCTCCTTCACCACCCCGGCCTCCACCAGCACATCCGCCACATCGTCGAAATTTTGGGAAGGATCGATCACCCGGCCATTCTTGATCAAAAGATTCATATAGTCACCCCTAAATGATAGGTTTATGTGTTTCCTTTAAACGGTCGATTTTTCGTCAGATCAACGCTGCCGAGGTATCGCGCAGAGGCAGAGCAGCGCTATGCCGCACAATTTGCTTGCAAATTGGACCGCGAAGGCGCCCAATGGGTGAGGCCAACGGCCGAAATTACAAACGATACCGAAGACTTACGCCGAGCTGGCGTAAAAGCGTCCGCTTCGTTATTCCAGTTCGCCGCCGCATACGTGGTACAGCATGGCCATCCTGACCGCCACGCCGTTCTCGACCTGCTTGAGGATGTGGGACTGGCTGCCGTCAACCACGTAGGAAGACATCTCCACGCCGCGGTTGATCGGGCCGGGGTGCATGACCATGGCACCCGGCTTGGCCAGCTTGAGGTTCTCCGGGTTGAGCCCAAAATAGCGCGAGTATTCCCGGGCATTGGGCATAAGGGTCTTGCCCTGGCGTTCCTGTTGGATGCGCAGCATCATGACCACATCCGCATCCTGAATGGCTTCTTTCATGGTGGCGCACACCGTGACGCTGCCCAGCCTCTCGACCGCCGGCGGCATCATGGTCGGCGGACCGGCCAGGTAGACGTGGGACCCCATCTTGGTCAATCCCTGGATATCGGAGCGGGCTACCCGGCTATGGGTTATGTCGCCCACGATAGCCACCTTGAGACCGTCAAGCCGGCCGAACCAGTCCTTCATGGTCAAAAGGTCCAAAAGCCCCTGCGATGGGTGTTCGTGAGCGCCGTCGCCGGCGTTGACGACCGAACAGGACACCTTTTTGGCCAGATGGTAATGGGCGCCGGAAACCGCATGACGCATGACGATGATGTCCGGTTTCATGGCCAGAAGATTCAGGGCCGTATCCGCGAGGGTCTCTCCCTTGGTGGCCGAACTGGTGGAGGGGGAGATGTTCACGGTATCGGCGGAAAGACGTTTCGCGGCAATTTCAAAGGACGTTCGCGTGCGGGTCGATGCCTCATAAAACAGGTTGATTATGGTCTTGCCGCGCAGCGTGGGGACCTTCTTGATGTCGCGACTGTTGATCTCCCGCATGTTTTCGGCCGTTGCCAGGAGCAACTCGATATCTTCCCTTGTCAGGTCTCTGAGTGCAATGATATTCCTGTGTTTGAACTCTGCCATGCCCCCCCTCCCCTATTTTTCAAGAACGACTTCAAACGGTTGATTCAGCTCGTTGAATACGACCTTGACATTTTCCTTTAAACTGGTAGGCACATTGCGTCCCACAAAATCGGCCCGGATCGGCAGTTCCCGGTGTCCCCGGTCAATCAGCACAGCCAGTTGGATGCATTCCGGCCTGCCGTGATCCATCAGCGCATCCATGGCGGCCCGGATGGTACGGCCGGTAAAGAGCACATCATCCACCAGGACGACCTTTTTCCCCTGCAGTGAAAAGCCGATTTCCGTCTTTCCCACCGGCAGATGGGGGGCATTGTTCTTGATGTCGTCCCGGTAAAGGGTGATGTCGACCGACCCCACCGGGACGGCATCCCCTTCAATCACCGCAATTGATTTGGCGAGCTCTTCGGCCAGAAATGCGCCGCCCGAACGGATGCCGATCAGGATCACATCCCGCACCCCCTTGTTCCGCTCAAGGATCTCGTGGGAGATGCGGATCAACGCCCGCTTGATCCCACTTTCATCCATCAGTACCGTCACATTGTCCGTCATGGTCGGCCACCTTTCCGTTAGACACAAAAAAAGAGCCTCGCCGCGCATGCGGCAAGGCCCTTCCCAATTATATGATTTTCGTCCGTCATCTGTGCAACCCTTGCCAACCTCTCGGGCTGGATTAAAAGGTAGTCAATATCTCTCGTGGCAAAAGATTAACACCCCCCGCGGTCGAGGTCAAGCTAATTTATCGCCCATTTCAGAGGAGAATCATGCGCCGGCCCTTATTCTCTTTTCCAGTGGTTCATCCAACACCACCAGATAGCCGTCAGGGTCGAAACACCACATCTCCTTGATGCCGTATGGCTTGATCTCCAGGGGGTAGAGGATCTCCAGGCCCTCCTCCGCGATAGCCTCGCTGATCTCCTCGATATCATCGACATGAAAATGCAACGTCATGCCGATACCGCGCGGAAACATGCTGAAACGGGGCTCAAGCATCGGATGGGACCTGATGACGTCATCCTCTTCGACGAAGATCAATGCAATGTCGTCCATGTCCATCACCAGGTGATCCGGAGCTCCCGGGGAAGTGAAGGAACGCTGCAACGGCAGCTCCAGAATGCCGGCGTAGAAGGCCTCGGTCACCGTCAGTTGCGACACGGCCAGTTGTATGGAGTGCCGCGCCCGGTGGATCTTCATTCAATCCCCTTGAAGAGCATGCTGGCGTAGCCGGAAAGGCGCGCAAGGCCGTTCGTATAGATCAGGATACCGACCAGCACCAGGAAAAGACCGGTGCATATCTCGAACACGCGGATAAACTTTTTGAAACGGTTGAAAACAGTCATGAATTGATGCATTGCCAGGGCGGAGAGGAAGAAGGGGATCCCCAATCCCAGAGAATACAGCAGCAGCAGGATGATGCCCTGCATGATACTCCCTTCGGTAGCGGCCACCATCAGGATCGAGGCCAGAATCGGACCGATGCAGGGGGTCCATCCGGCGGCAAAGGCGATTCCCACCAGAAAACTTCCCACGTAGCCGGCAGGCTTCTGGTGAAGCTGAACCCTTTTTTCCCCCATCAGGAAATGAATCGGCACCAGCCCCGTCACATGGACACCGAAGAGGAAGATCAACACCCCGCCGACCTTGCGCACCACTCCGATATGCTCCTGGAGAAACGAGCCGACAAACGTGGCCGAGGCCCCCAGCAGCACAAAAACCAAGGTGAAGGCCGCAATGAAGGCCAGCGCATGCAGCATGGCTTTCCGGCGGACGATGTGGGACGGATGTTCTGCCTGCAGATCGGCAAAGGTGAGGCCGGTGATATAGGTGATGTATGAGGGGATCAGCGGAAGGACACATGGCGAAAGAAATGAAAGCAGCCCGGCGATGAGCGCGCCCGCGTATGTGACATGCTGTGAATACACGGCAAGACTCCTATTTCGTTTTCATCCGGAAACGGCCCTTTCCCGAATGGAAAACAAATAATTTCTCATCCGGAGTTCCCGGATGGAAACTATTTCGTCAACCCATCCAGATACGACAAGACCTCGGGAGAATCCCATGCCATGGGGCCGATCACCTTTTTGATCAGGATACCGCTCTTGTCGATGATAAAGGTTTCGGGCACGCCGGTTATACCATAGGTCTTGGCGGCGCGGTTATCCGGATCAGTATAGGCCGGCAGACTGAACCCGCTGGTCTTGAAGAACGACTCGATCGCCGGTTGGCCTCCTTCGTCGATGGAGACAGCAACCATCTGAAACGGCTTGCCGGCCATGGCGCTGTTGAGCTTCATCATGGAAGGGATCTCTTCGCGGCAAGGGGGACACCAGGTTGCCCAGAAGTTGAGGAGCACCACCTTCCCTTTCAGGTCCGAAAGATTCAGCGGCTTGCCGTTCAGGGAGTTCACCGTGATCGCGGGGACCGGGCTGTTTTCCTGAAGCGGTCCCTGTTGTTGTTTGGCCGCTTCCTTTTTGCTGCATGCCGTCAATGCCACAATTACACCCAAAATAACAAGAAAGAGATACCGTTTCATTATACCTCCAAATGAATTCACAATTAACCGGCAATCAAAACGTTTCAGCGGCAGCGGGTAACCACGTAGTCGGCAAGCCCCAGCAGGGCATCCTTGACCGGCGAGGCTTCGAACGGACCGAGACGCTCCCGGCTTGCGGCAATGTAGCGCCGGGCTGTTTCAACGGTATACTCTATGCCGTCATACTTCCTGACCAAGCCTGAGACTTCGCGAAACTCATCCAGCGACATCTCGTCCTTTTCCACTACCGCCTCGATAACGAAGCGTTCCGGGGCGGTACAATGGCGCAGGGTATGGATCAGAGGCAGGGTGATCTTGCCCTCTTCCAGATCATGGCCGATACATTTGCCGAACTCCTCTTCGGTGGCGGTGTAGTCGAGGAGGTCATCCATGAGTTGGAAGGCGATCCCCAATTCCATGCCGAAATCGGCCATGGCCTTCTGCCGGTCAGCCGGAACGGCTCCCAGAATCGCCCCTGCCTCGCATGCCGCCGACATGAGGATGGCGGTCTTGGCGCGCACGACACCGACATAACGCTCTTCCGTCAGGTCGAGCTCGCCGGTGCAGAGGAGTTGCATGACCTCTCCCTCGGCAATAACCGTCGTGGCATCGGAGAGCACCCGCAGGATATCGAGGCTGCCAACGCCGACCATCAAGGAAAAGGACTTGGAGAAGAGAAAATCGCCGACCAGCACCGAGGCCTCGTTGCCCCACAGGGTATTGGCCGAGGCGATGCCGCGGCGCAGAGTGGCACTGTCAACGACATCGTCGTGCAACAGCGTGGCGGTATGAATGAATTCGATCACGCTTGCCAGTGGAACCGCCTTGTTCCCCTGGTAGCCGCACAGCCTTGCGGCGAGCAGCAACAGGGCCGGCCGAACGCGCTTACCGCCGCTGGATAGCACGTATTCACCCACTTTGCGGATGAGGGGTACGTCGGATTCCAGATCTTTGCGGAATTGTTGTTCGACGAGCTTGAGCTCGTCGCCGATGATATTCAGAGCGGCCTGCATCAGTTGACTTCCTTGATAGTTAAGTTTTGCCATAGTAAAGGAATGAAAAACGGTTTGTCAAAGCATTTCTGGCCGTTGCGCCGCGCATAAATATTCATCTTTCCATTGCCAGACGCTACGTCACGGTATATGCTATGAAATTGGCAGTAACCGGTTATTTCGAGCAACACAAGGAACTACGCAATGCGATTTAATGAGCTTCCAATCCCTGAAGAGGTCCTGCAAGGCATCCGGGACGCTGGTTTCAGCGAGTGCACCCCGATCCAGGAGCAAACTCTCCCCCTCTCTCTTGGCGGCAAGGATGTAGCCGGCCAGGCCCAGACCGGCACCGGCAAGACCGCCGCTTTTTTGATCACCCTGTTTACCCGTCTCCTGGAGAACAAAGGAAGTGAGCAGCGGCCGCGAGCCCTGATCCTCGCACCCACGCGGGAATTGGTGGTGCAGATCGAGGCCGATGCGCAACTTTTAGGCCGGCACTGCGGTTTGGTCACCCAGGCTATTTACGGTGGGGTGGACTACATGAAACAGCGAAGCGCCCTGCGGGAGGGGACCGATGTGGTGGTCGGCACCCCCGGCCGGCTGATCGACTACCTCAAACAGAAGGTCTATTCCCTCAAGGGGATCGAGATGCTGGTGATCGATGAGGCCGACCGGATGTTCGACATGGGCTTTATCGCCGACCTGCGCTTTATCCTGCGGCGGCTCCCCCCCTATGACAAACGCCAGAACATGATGTTCTCGGCCACCCTGAGCCATCGGGTCATGGAGCTGGCATACGAGTTCATGAACATGCCGGAAAAACTCTCGGTTACGCCCGAAAAGATGACCGCGGAGCGGGTCGAACAGGTTTTGTACCACGTTTCCCGCAAGGAAAAATTTCCCTTATTGTTGGGACTCTTGCGGCGCGAAGGGATGGAGCGCACCATGATCTTCATCAATACCAAGCGTGAGGCCGAGTACCTGTACGACCGATTGAACGCCAACGGCTTTCCCTGCCGCGTCATCTCCGGCGATGTGGAACAGCGCAAACGCATGCGCATACTCGATGATTTCAAGCAGGGGGATCTCCCGATCCTGATTGCCACCGACGTTGCCTCGCGCGGCCTGCACATCGACGGGGTTTCCCATGTCATCAATTACGACCTGCCCCAGGACAGCGAGGATTACGTCCACCGCATCGGACGCACCGCTCGGGCCGGTTCCGAGGGCAAGTCCATCTCGCTGGCGGATGAGGACGGCGCTTTTTTCCTGGAAGCCATCGAGGAGTTCATCAAGGACAAGATCCCCACCGAATGGGCCGAGGATGATCTGTTCGTCAACGACTACGTGCGTACCCCGCGGCCCAAACGCAAACCAGAGGCAAAAATCGGCGGCGGCCGGGGCTCGAGCCCGGGCAGGGGCGGCGACCGGACGGCCCGGCCCGCGAGAGGCGGGCGCGTAAAACCGGCTACTGCCGCGGTGGCGGCTCCCGTTGTCACCCCCAAACCTGCGGAGGGGGCAACCGGCGAAGCAGCGGCCAAGAAGCGCCGCAGACGTCGTAAACCAGGCGGCAAAACGGAACAGGGGAGCACACCCGAGGGAGGGGAATAGTACCCATCTCCCATTGATTGAAAAAACCCGCCGGAATGACCATCCGACGGGCTTTTTCAATTCACCGGCCCGCTAAAAGCCGTGGGAACCCTTCAACATCATACGTTACTGCTTCACGACAGAGGTTATCCGGCGGTCCGCAAGAAAACGTATCAGCAGAAACAGGGGAATGCACCAAAGTCCCGTCATAAGGGCGATATTCACCACCTCGATGATATAGCCGCTGATGGAATGCGGTATCGGCTCCATTATCCAGACAACGAATCCCGTGACAAAGTATACCGGTACGAAAAAAATCGCGCCCCACAGCAGTTGCGACAGGATCTTGAGCGATTGCGCTCTCCGCCTCGTCAACAGCATCCCTGTCGCCAGAAGTGCCAAGCCGTACAGCAACTGGACCCAGTGCATTGCGCCGTAGTGAAGGAAAACGTACCAGTCCGACACCGGTTCTTCCCGTTGGGCTGACAGCTGCTCCTGAATGTCGCTGCCATAATACCCGACCACCCCCCAGAGCCCCATGACCGCCATGATTACGGCTACCAGGTAGGTTCCCCACTCGACGAGGTTGACCGGGTGCAGCGTCTCGATAAAATCGGCAACGGCTCTCGTTTCCCGTTCAGATGGCAAAGGCGCCTCGTTGTGGGAGAACTTCTTGGCAAGCAGTTCCTGATCCCGGAGGCGCTGCGCCTCATCCCGCTGCCGCTCCACAAAAACCTTGACGACAACCCCGCACTTGGGACAGGTGGAGAAGGATTCATCCCCAAAGGTGTTGAAGTTGCATGACGGGCAGGTGTCCACCTGATATGCGCTGCCTTCGGGGCGCGGTTTTTTTATGGTAAAGCCGTGCTGGCAGCGCGGACAATTCAGAAAACGCCCCTGATCCGAAATTTCATGATCTGGGATGGTGCCGCCGGCATTGCAATTGGGACAGACGATCTTCATGTGTCGCTCGAAGTATGAAAATTTGGATCAAAACTACCACGAGTATGGGTTCAACTATTCCGGATAGTTCTATCACAAAATAACGCAATGGGGTAGCTTTGTCGGCTACCCCATTGATTGTAAAAGCAAAATGAAAGTTAAATGCTACAGATATTGTCGCTTGTTTTCCCGGTGCAGCGGCAAATTTCTCAAAAACCGAAGGCTTGATAGTTCTGCATGATGCTCATGTAGCGTACATGAGAACGTCCGCAGCCCATTGGTTCAGACTCTTCCCATGAGCTTCAGCCATCATCGCGGCGTGGGCATGGACTTCAGGCGGGACCCGCAACATCAGCTTGCCTGAATAAGGTTTTTGTGGTGGCCTTCCCAACTTTTCGCAGGCAGCGAGATAGTCGTCCACAGCTTCAATGAAGGCAGCACGCAACTCTTTGACGGAATCGGCGTGAAAACCAATGACGTCTTTAATCCCTGCTATGTGACCAATGAAGCACCCGTCCTCATCGCTGTATTCAATCTTTGCTGCATAACCTTTAAAAATCATCGTGCTCATGGTTTTACTCCCGCGTTCTCCAAAAAAGTTTTAGCGTCTCTAACTTGATATGGTTTTGCCTCTTTTGCCGGATGTAGCCGGTGAAATGTGGCCATGATGCCGTTCAAAACAAAGCGAACCCGAGATCCTGCACCTTCAATAGTCTCTGCGCCTAACGAGATAAAAAGAGATTCGATGCGACGCCATTCTAACGTTGCTGGAACCGGTTGTAAAAAAATATCATCCAGCGTTTTTCGATGGGACTTATTCATACGGAAATTATAACCATGAAATGGCATTATTTGCAATCATATTATGATAGCACTTATCTCTCATGAATATCCTGCTATGCTACATGCATATGCTCCAAATAATATCTTCCCACACCGGAATGCGGGAACGATAGAATCCAGGGCCCAACTCCCCTTCTATTCATCATCCCCGCGGATCACCCGCAGGAATGCCGTCCCATAGCGGGCCAGCTTATGCTTCCCGACCCCGCTGATACGCGCCAGGCCATCGTCATCCACGGGGCGGTAGGCGGCCATCTCCACCAGGGTGGCGTCCCCGAACACGACAAAGGGCGGCACCTGCTGTTCATCTGCCAAACGTTTACGCAGGGCGCGCAACCGCTCGAAAAGCTCCCGGTCGTAGTCCAGCGCTCCCCTGCCCTGTTTTGGTTCCTTCTTCACCGCCGCCAACCTGACCCGCGGCCGAGCCAGCACCACCCGCTCTTCACCCCTCAGGACCGGTTTTGAACGGGGCGTCAACCGCAGCACGGAATAATTGCCCACATCCTGCTCAAGGTAGCCCAGATGCAGCAGTTGGCGCATGATCGCCCCCCAGACGTCCTGGGACAGATCCTTGCCGATGCCGTAGGTGGACAGCCGGTCATGCCCCAGGCTCAGGATGCGTTGACTGTGGGAACCGCGCAGTACCTCGATGACATGTCCCATGCCGAAGCGTTGTCCGACCCGGTAGACACAGGAAAGGGCCTTCCGCGCATCCTCTGTTGCGTCGTAGCGCTCAGGCGGGCTATGGCAAACGTCGCAGTTGCCGCAATCCTCCTCAAGATGCTCACCAAAATAGCCCAAAAGTACCCGCCGGCGGCAGGTAAGCGCCTCGGCGAAACCGACCATGGCGTTCAGCTTGTGAAGTTCGATCCGCATCTGTTCCGGATTGCCGCCGTTCTCGATCAAGGCCCGGGAGATGGAGATATCACCGTAACCGAACAGCAGCAGCGCCTCGGCCGGCAGCCCATCCCTGCCGGCGCGGCCGGTTTCCTGGTAATAGCTTTCGATGTTCCTGGGCAGGTCATAGTGCACCACAAAGCGCACATTGGGCTTGTCGATCCCCATGCCGAACGCCACCGTTGCCACGACCACCCGCAGGTCGTCGCGCTGAAAGGCATCCTGGGTCTGCTGGCGATCCTTGTCCGAAAGGCCGGCATGATAGGGAGCGGCCTTGACGCCGGCCTCGGCCAGGTGCCGGGCCAACTCCTCCACCCGCTTGCGGGAGAGCGCATAAACGATCCCGGCCTCAGCGGTGCGTGTTTTGAGAAAGAGACTCAATTGCTGAAACGGTTTCTGCTTTTCCAGGACCGTATAGCGAATGTTCGGGCGGTCAAAACCGGCCACGTGGCAGACCGCCTCCGTCAACCCCAGGCGCCCGATGATGTCGTTGCGCGTCTGGGGATCAGCAGTGGCGGTCAGGGCGATCAACGGGATACCGGGGAACAGGCTCCTCAGCCGGCCAAGCTGCACGTATTCCGGCCGGAAGTCATGCCCCCACTGGGAAACGCAATGGGCCTCGTCTATGGCGAACAGTGCAATATCAAGGTCCTTCAGCCGCTCCAGAAAGGCGTCGCTCATCAGCCGTTCCGGCGAGACGTACAAGAGGTCCAGTTGGCCGCTATGAAGACGGGCCAGCACCCGCCGGGCCTCAGCCTCCTTCAGTGTAGAGTTGTAGAGCGCGGCAGCGACGCCGTTGGCCGTCAGGGCGTCCACTTGATCCTTCATCAGGGAAATGAGCGGCGAAACCACGATGCCCACGCCAGGCCGGTGCAGGGCCGGCACTTGGTAGCAGAGCGACTTGCCGCCGCCGGTCGGCATGAGAACAAAGGCATCCTCGCCGCCAATGATGGCGGAGATGATCTCTTGCTGGTGAGGCCGGAACGAGGTATAGCCGAAAACGTTTTTAAGGGTTTCGTGAAGAGAGGGGCTCAGTACGGTGCCGGCAGGGGCGGATCGGGATACGGGCTCAGTCACATTACCACCATGCCGCCGGAAACCACGAACTTCACGGCCTCCTCCACGGTCATGCCACTGTCGAACACTTCGTCTTCCTTGAAGAAAAGGGCAAAACCGGAGGTCGGATTGGGCATGGTCGGCACATAGACCACCACCAGCGGTAACCCGTCGCGCTCGATCTCGGCCGTAACAAACCCGATCGCGCGTACACCGGGGCGTGGCCACTCCACAAAGACAGCCCGGCGATAGGAGGTCTTTCCCTCCTTAAACACCTGGATCAATTGCTTGCTGGACAAGTAGATCGATTTGACGAGCGGTATGCGCGACAACAGTTCATCACCCAGATTGAGAAATTGGTTTCCCAGGACATTGGTGGCCAGGATGCCGGCGAGATAGATAACGACCGCGCCGGTGATCATGCCGAGGCCGGGGATATGGAGTTCGTGATGGGAGATGAGACTGAACAGGGAATCCAGGTAGCTGCCCAGGATGCCATCGGCAAAGCTGAACAAAAATGTCAGAATAAAGATCGTGATACCTACCGGGATCACCACGAACAGGCCGGTGATGAATTTTTCTTTCAGGTGGTCGACAATCAATTTCATGGCGTCCTCACGATATGATGATGTGCCGAGAATACCCTTTGCATTGATAAAGTCAATAGCCGAGGCGCAATCCTAAATTCGTGGCAGAGCGCAAAAAAAAGGGCCTGCCGGTAGGGGCAGGCCATGGGGAAAATTGCAGTATCTAACCAAATCGGCAGTTCGTACACAGAGACACGGAGAAAATCACAAAGTTTTTCAAATATTCTCAAATCTGCAATGGTTGAAGGGGAATTAAGCCCAAATATAGTTTAACCCTCTGAAATACTTATCTCTATGCCCCTGTGACTCTAATGGTTTGAATGAAACCTAACGTATACATACCTATATATTAAATTTATACCATTATTGCACTGTAGGTTGTCCGTTCTAGCCGATCTGGACTCCCCTGATTGTTTCGCCAAACTCTTCCCGGGCTTTAGTAAGACAGCGATCAGTATTGTCTATCAGCACGTCCGCCGTCATCCCCAACTTCTGCTGGCTTGCGGTAAAGCCCGCCACGCCGAAACTGGCGCTTACCCGCACCTCCTTTTCGTGCATCCTGATGTCCAGAGAGGCTATTCTGAGCCGCAAGCGCTTGGCCACGATCATACCTTCGGCCATGTTGGTTTCCGCCAGCACCACCATGAACGACTCCTCGCCGTAGCGCGCCAGCCAGTCCACATCCTTGCGAATCGATTCCGCCAGACAATCGGCGCATTGTTTGAGCACCACATCGCCGGAATAGTGCCCATGCGCCACGATAACATCCCTGAACCGGTTGATGCTTACCAAGATCAGGGAGAGGGAACGTTCATAGCGGTACGCCCGTTTTATCTCCTGGGAGATATGCTCGTCCATGTAACGACGGTTGAATGCCCCGGTCACAGGATCGATGAGGGACAGGCTCTTGATCTCTTCGATATAGCGCTGTTGCGAGCTTTCCAACTCAAGTATCCGCTTGGCCGTCTTCAGGCGGGAAACCAGCTCGGCCTGATGGGCCGGCTTGATCAGATATTCGTCGGCGCCCGCCTCAAGGCCGGCAATGATATCGTTTTTGGAATCCTGGGAGGTCAGAAGGATGATATAGGTATAACGGCCGGAATCGTCGCTGCGTATGGCCCGGCACAATTCAAGGCCGGACATCTCGGGCATCACCCAGTCGGTCATGACGATCGGATAATACCCATGCCTGAAGATATCAAGGCCTTCCTTGCCGTTTTCAGCAACAACCACCTCAAATCCCGCCGCCTTCAGGCTCGTTTCGAGAACGGTCCGTTGAAGGCGGTTGTCATCCACCACAAGTATGGGAAACGATTTCGACGGATTATCTTGGATTACTTTCATTGTCAAATCTCCCGGCTGGCGTAAGGTACTGGCTATTAACCACGTTGCCCGGCGCTCCGTCAAGATACGAAGCAACGTTGGCGGCAACGATATTCATGAGCCGCCTCCGGGCGGCCAGTGAAGCCCAGGCGATATGGGGCGTAAAGATACAGTTGGGGGCGGAAAGCAGTGGGTTGCCAGCAAGCATCGGTTCATGGGCAACCACGTCCAGCCCTGCCCCGGCAATCCGCCCGGTATGCAGCGCCTGGGCCAGATCGGCCTCATTTACCAGCCCGCCCCGCGCCACGTTGATCAGAAAGGCGTTGGACTTCATCAGCCCCAGAAGCCGAGAGTTGACAAACCCGGTATTTTCGCTGGTCTGGGGACAGTTGAGACTTACAACGTCGGCCGTAGAGAACAGCTCTTCCAGGCCGACGAAACGTACCGGGACCGGCCCCGCCTGCCGGGGTATGCGAGGGGCATGGGCGATGATCCGCATGCCAAAAGCGGCGCCGATTCGGCCCACAGCGCGGCCAATCGTACCATAACCAACTATGCCCAGTGTCAGGCCGTCCAGCTCGGTAATCTGCGTTTTCCAGAAGGAATGATCGGGACAGCGGGTCCACTCGCCTGCTTTGACAGCTGCATCGTGAATGCCCACCTGCACAGCCAGTTCCAGCAGCAGGGCAAAGGTGGTCTGGGCGACCGATTCGGTGGAATAGGCCGGAACATTCGAGACCGGAATGCCAAGCTGGCCGGCGGCGGCCACATCGATATTGTTGTATCCCGTTGCCAAAAGCGAGATGTATTTGAGTTTCGGAAGGACATTCAGGAGGGCGGCATTCAGCTTGACCTTGCTGGTCAAAACGATATCTGCCTCAGCGGCACGTTCCAAAGTGAGTTCGGGTGGGGTACGGTCATAAATCGTGCAGGTACCCAGGTTCTCGACCTGGGTCCAGGGGTTATCGCCGGGATTGATGGTATAGCCGTCGAGAATGACGATCCTGGTGGTTCCGGACATGAAGACTCGCTCCTTTTCAGAAAACTTCCTTTACCGTCAAGTTGAACTGAGAAGGTATCAAGCCATTCATTGCGTGTCAAGACAGGGTTTTTTCCTTATCGACCGTCAGGCGGCCTTCCCTTGACAACATCACCCATGAGGTCGCCGGTCAGCAGGTCCGGATCATCTCTGGATAGATGCGAATGGAAGAGAATTAAATTCGTCTGTTCGCCGCAAGGCCCGTTGGATTGCCGGCATAGTCTGCAGGGGGGGAAATCTTGGTTGGAAGGGTAATTGTCTGATAAACATTAGAAATGCGATTAGCGCCAATCTCCCGCTAAAAATCAGTCCCCCTTGAACAAAGGGGGACCATGTGGCGGAAGATGAGCGCTAATCAGGTTAGAAAGAAAGTCAGAGTGTAGTTCTCGTAATACGATATGCGACTTAGCATCATATCAGGACTTTTTCCCCATTCTGCGCTTGCCAAAAACAGCAAGGCCAAACATGCCGATGCTCAACAGCGCCATTGTGCCAGGCTCAGGGACGGGGGTAACAGAAATATCGGGTACGACAATAGTATCGTCGTTATAATCGAA
>JARLHN010000005.1 GCA_031292255.1 Oryzomonas sp.
GTGGGAAAGTAGGTCGCCGCCGGGAATAAATACCCAACGAGCCCTTCAGGATCAAACCTGAAGGGCTCGTTGGCGTTTGACGCGCAAATGTTAAAAAGTTACAGAAAGACGTAAACCAAATCGGTTTCTATCAGGCTAATATATGATGATGTAACCGTGTGACTCAGCTATGCCGCGAACCTCGTCCTTATCACTGAGCGTATAGGTTTTCCCCTCCAGGGTGAAAAGGTAGCCACCCTTGCCGTCCGGAACCGTATCCTCCAGCAGGGCCTCGAATGTTGCCGTCTTGACCATGATTTCCTCCTTTGTGCCTTGCGGCCTTACGGCTCTGCGCAGGCTTGCCGGACCGCAGCGACCAGGCTGGCGACATCCTGTGCCGTTGTCAGCCATGAACACATGAAGCGGGCGCCCTCAGTGCCGATGAATGAATAGAAGTGCCACCCTGCCGCGCGCAGTGCAGTGGTGGCCTTTTCCGGCATTTCTGTGAAGACTGCGTTGGCCTGGCATGGGTACATGAGGCGCACGCCCGGTATCGTTGCCAGTTGGTCGGCCAGCAGACGGGCGTGACGGTTGGCGCACTCGGCGTTCCGCAGCCAGGCGCCGCTTTCCAGCATCCCGATCCATGGAGCGGAGATAAAGCGCATCTTGGAGGCCAACTGCCCGGCCTGTTTGCAGCGGTACTCGAATTCGTCGGCGAGCACCCGGTCGAAGAACACCACCGCCTCGCCGATGGCCATGCCGTTCTTGGCACCCCCCAGGCAGAGTACGTCAACACCGCTCTTCCAACTCGCTTCCGCCGGCGTGACCTCCAGCGACGCCACGGCATTGGCGAAGCGGGCACCGTCCATGTGTACCCGCAGGCCATGGGAGTGGGCCAGGTCGCAGGCCGCACGGATCTCGCCCGGAGTATAGACCGTTCCCAGTTCGGTTGATTGGGCCAGGCTCAGGACCCGTGGCTTGGGGTAGTGAATGTCGTTGCGCTTGGTGATGGCAAATTCCACGGCATCCAGGTCCAGCTTGCCGTTGGCGCCGGCGGTGTGCAAAATCTTCGTGCCGTTGGAAAAAAACTCCGGAGCGCCGCATTCATCGGTCTCGATGTGGGCCATGTCATGGCAGACGACGCTATGGTAGGAGCGGCACAATGAAGCCAGGGCCAGCGAATTGGCAGCAGTGCCGTTGAAGACGAAAAACACCTGGCAGTCTGCGTCAAACAGGCGGCGGATGCTTTCACAGGCCTGCTCGGTCCAGCGGTCGTCACCGTAGGAGGAGACGAATCCCTGGTTCGCTTCCTCCATGGCCTGCCAGGCCTCCGGGCAGATCCCGGCGTAATTGTCGCTGGCAAACTGATTACTGACCTGTTGCGGGACCTGCTGGGTGTCGTGTGCCATATGATAGCTCCTGTAAGCCGCCTGTAGAGTGCGCTTAAATAGGAAAATAGCATGGAGAAACGTTATGCTGCCAGAGATTTATCATGCCGCCCGCAGCAAGAGGTTGAATATCTCATGGTAAACGAATATTATATCTTCGCTAAGTTCAATAATTGGAAGGGTTTTATATGCGTCGCAGCCGAATGGGGCTTTCCCAGAAAATTGTCCTGATTTCTCTTATAACCTCCCTGCTGGTAGGGGGCACCGTGCTGCGCACGCCTTCCGAAACCAGCGAACCGGACGCTTCGCCTGCCGACAAGGCACTGGAGGATCTTTCCCGGGTGGAGTACCCCAGCCTCAAGTCCATCAGATGGCATCCCCATTTCATCCAGCCGGACGAATCCCTGGAGACGCTCTTCGGCAGGGATTGGGTCTGGGTGGCGCGTTTCAATCGCATCGACCGGCGTCATGTGTATCCCGGCATGACGATCAAAGTGCCGGACAGCATGAACGATATCCGCGGTTATACACCGCTCCCCCGTCTTTACGAGCCTGCCCTGCGTAAGGAGAAGTACATCCTGGTGGATCTCACCGAACAGTGGCTGGGGGCCTATGAACACGGAAAACTCGTCTTTTCCGTCCCGGCTGCCACCGGCAGGGCCGAAGCGCCGACCCCCACGGGGCTGTTCCGCATCAGTGCGCGGGACCAGAACCACACGTCGTCGCTCTACAAGACCCAGAATGAGGAGGAACAGTACCCCATGGACAATGCCATGAGGTTTTATATCGACGAGAACAGCGTCGGGTACTGGATCCACGCCCGCGACCTGCCGGGACGTCCCGCTTCCCACGGCTGCATCGGGCTCTACGACGAGGCGATGCAGAAGCGGGTTTTCGGGTACCCGGACAAGCCGGTGCTGCTGGATTCGGAAAAGGTGTATGACTGGGCTGTGGGAGAAGCTGATTACGAGGACGACAGCGGAAATCAGGAGGAGTTGGAAGATGCGCCGGAGGTCGAGGTCCGCGGGGAATTGCCGCGTTACCTGCCACAGAGTCCGTTCCGTCGCTGACAGACAGTTGAAAAACAATTGCGGATCGCCATCTGCTGGGTTGCGCGGTATTCGCAACCCAGCTTGATTGCTTGCATGCCGCGATCCCACAAAAGGTTGCGGCCACCCAGTCAGGAACAACAGCACCTCAGAACGCCTCCGGTAAGGGCATTTCGCTTCCCAGACCGTCGTCATTGCCGGCCATGCCGCCGGAGTTGCCCCCCCTCCCCGAAGAGGGCAGGAGGGGCTCATCATAAGAGAAGTAGAGAGAGATGCAGGAACGGCTTAACTGAACAAGGTCGGTTAGCCGCACCGGGCGCTATGGTTGCTTCAGCCAGCGGGCCACATCCTTGGCGTGGTAGGTTATGATGATGTCGGCCCCTGCGCGCTTGAACCCGAGCATGGTTTCCATGACAACCCGCTTCTCATCGATCCACCCCTTCTGGGCGGCGGCCTTGACCATGCTGTATTCTCCGGAGACGTTGTACACTGCCAGCGGCAGGTTGTACTCGTTACGCAGGTCACGGAGGATATCCAGGTAGGGAAGACCCGGTTTGACCATGATGATGTCGGCCCCCTCCTCGATGTCCGCCGCCGCCTCGCGCAGCGCTTCAAGCCGGTTGGCCGGGTCCATCTGGTAGGAACGGCGATCGCCGAACTGGGGAGTGGAGTCCGCTGCCTCGCGGAAGGGACCGTAATAACCCGATGCGTATTTGACCGCATAACTCATGATCGGGATCGAATCGTACCCGTTTTCGTCCAGGGTCTCTCGGATGGCTGCAACCCTGCCGTCCATCATATCCGAGGGCCCCACCATGTCGGCACCGGCCCTGACATGGGAAAGAGCCTCCTTGGCCAGGAGTTCCAGCGTAGCGTCGTTGTCGACGTCGCCGTCCTTGATGATGCCGCAGTGGCCATGGTCGGTATATTCGCACATGCAGACATCGGTGATGACCGCCAGCCCCGGCACTTCCTTCTTCAACGCCCGGATCGTCTCCTGAATGATGCCGGTATCCGAATAGGCATCGCTTCCCACCGCATCCTTTGCCTCCGGGATCCCGAACAGCAATACCGCCGGGATGCCCAGGTCATACACCTCGCGCGCTTCCGCAACGATATCCGGAATCGACTGTTGATAGATGCCCGGCATAGAGGAAACCTCTTTCCGCGGCCCATTGCCGAATGCCGAAAACATGGGATAAATCAGATCGTTAACCGAAAGGGTCGTCTCGCGGACCATTCGTCGGAATGTCTCGCTGCCACGAATCCTGCGTGCCCTGAACTGGGGAAAAAACATGCGTGCCTCCCTTTCCTCTACAATAGATGTTTGAAAATAATACTGCAACGTCCGGTCATAATGCAAGCAGCACGACCCATCAGCCTGCCTGCCCGCGAAAAAAAAACTCCCTGCCTTGTTTTTTGACAGTTCCAGGCTATTATTCATAATGCGTTGTACCAAATGTCCTTGAGTGTCTTGCGCGAGGAATAGCTGTCGAAAACTAACTATTTATTACAGCGCCATGAAAGGAGATTCCGTTATGAAGAAAACGCTTACACTGGTTGTCGCAGGTCTGATGGCAGCGCTTGCAACCGTTGCCTCAGCCGGCAATAGGGGGGAGGACTTCTCCGTTTCTCCCGTGATAGGCGGCTACACCTATGACGGCAAGCAGCATCTCGACACCAGCCCGGTGTACGGTGTCCGGCTCGGCTACAATTTCACCAAGGCGTTCGGAGTGGAAGGCCTCTTCGATTACGTACACACGGAATCGACCATAACGGACAGGAAAATGGACATGTACCGCTACGGCGGTGAGATGTTGTATCACTTTTTCCCGGACAATACCCTTGTCCCCTATGTCGCCGCCGGTTATGCCGGCCTCAATTTCGATAACATCCAGCCCCGGGGCGCGTTCGATTACGGCGTCGGCTTGAAGTGGTTCCTGACCGACAACCTTGCACTGCGGGGCGATGTGCGCCATCTCCTCTACATATCCGGTGGCCCCAATGAGACGACCTTCAATAATTTCGAGTACTCCATTGGCGTTTACATACCCTTCGGCGGTACGACACAGGCCGTAACGGCGGTTGAGGTTCCGGCAACGCCGGTGCCGACGCCTGCCCCCGAGGCCGCCCCGGCGCCGGCCCCTGAAGCCCCGCTTGAAGAAATACCGGCGGCTGAGCCGGCTCCGGGCCATTACAAATACTGCATCACACTTCATATCGAGTTTGACATCGACAAGGCCGACATCCGGCCGGAATACCACGACGAGGTGGCCAAAGTCGGTGACTTTATGAAAAAGTACCCTGACACCACTGCCGTCATCGAAGGGCATTCCGACAACGTCGGCACCCCGGAGCACAACCTCGATCTGTCCCAAAGACGCGCTGAGAGTGTCGTGAACTATCTGGTTGAAAAATTCGGCGTCGAAAGGTCCCGCCTAACGGCAAAAGGATACGGCCAGACCCGTCCGGTCGCCGATAATACCACCGATGAGGGGAAACAGAAGAACCGACGCATAGAGGCCGTCATCGACTGTGCCTTCGATGTCAAGGAGATCCAGCCCCCCGAACGGCTCTGCATGTCGCTCCAGATGGAGTTCGATACCGGCAAGGCCGACATCAAGCCCTTGTACCGGGATGAGATCGCCAAGGTCGGCGCCTACATGAAGAAGTACACGACGACGACCGCCGTCATCGAGGGGCATACGGATGACGTTGGCGGTTACGAGTTCAACATGAAGCTTTCCCAGGAGCGCGCCGAAAATGTGGTGAACTACCTGGCGGTGAACTTCGGGATCGACCGCTCCCGCCTCTCTGCCAAAGGGTACGGTTACACGCGCCGCATCGCATATAACACCACTGCCGAGGGGAGACAGAAGAATCGCAGAATCGATGCGATCATCGATTGCGTCATAAAATAATAGCGGCGTTATTCAATCGAGACAAAAAGGGCGTACTGCATTCACGGAGTACGCCCTTTTTGTGTAGAATGGCCCGCGGTTTCAAGGCCTTGTGTCCTGTGCGGTTAGCTCGCCGCAGTAATCCCGAGGAATTTTAGTTTCTGGCAAGGCGCGACGACGTAGGCATAGCCGGACTATTCCAAGGAGCAGTGACGTAGCCAGGGGCTAAAGGGACCGGAATTACAAGGAATGAATTAACCGCTCAGGATACGAGGCATGGGCAGCACGCTACCCCCCTCGGGCATGACCAGTGCCCGCCACCCTGCCGGCATCAGCTCTTCCGCTTTTTTCATGGCGTCTTCCAATGACTGGGCCGGTATCATGCCCATTTCCTCCACCTGATGGTCGGGAAGCCGGGACACCAGGATGATCGTGAAACGCTGCGCCTTCTGCAGCAGGGAATAGGCGGTTTGTCCGTTGATCTCGTACCGCTCCCGCAACGCCGCCTCGAACAGGTCCAGGGAGCGATACCGGAACCAGTTGAAGAACGTGGCATGACCGAAGCCGTCCCGGCACTCGGCCAAGAGGATCATCACGCCTCCCTCCCTGAGAGCCCGGGAGGCATACTCCATGGACTTGTGCGCCTGGATCAGGTTGATATCCTTGGGAAAACCGCCGCAGGAAACCACGATCAGGTCGGCCTTATCGGCGATGGGATAGGAAAAGAGTTCCCGGTAGTAGCGGCAACCACGCTCGTGGGCCTCGCGCCATTGTCCGGCAAATGCTGCAATGACGCGTTTTTCCAGGGAGAGGACCGTGTTCAGGATCAGGTCCGGTCCAGCCATGGCGCAGGCCTCGGCCATGGCCTGGTGCACCGGGTTTCCCTCAAGGTTTCCGGTGGTGGCCAGAGGGCTCTTGCCGCTGCCGGGCCGAGGATTGAGCACGCTGAAATGGCTTGCCATGCAGGCTTGCCGGCTGGCGATGCCCGGCAGGAGAGCCTTGCGGCCGCCGCCGAAGCCGGCGAAATAATGGAAACCGATCACTCCGGTCAGGATGAGACGGTCGGCCTCCACTGCCCGGCGGTTGATGCTGACCTCGATGTTGGCGGAGGTTCTTCCCAAGGTGGTCAGTCCGGCGGGATCGTCGCAGTCATGGTCAATGACCTTGATACGCCCATGGAGCTGCCCAAGGATCCTTTCATGCTCATGGGGCGTCTGTTTGCGGTGGATGCCGAGGGCGATCAGTATCTCGATGTTGCGGTCCGGTATGCCGCGGCGGCTGAGACGCTCCACCAAGAGGGGGAGGTAGATCTCGCTGCCCGTGTAGCGGGTGATGTCGGAGGTGACGATGACGACCCGGTCTTCCGGCACAAAGCCCGACAGAATGGGTTCACAGTCGTCGAGCGCCGCACCGATGATCTCTTCGGAGGATTCCGCCGGCAGGTCCATGGCAGGTGCAATAACGCCGGCCAGACGCTTCGGCGGCAGTGTAAGCGGGAAAGAGGTTGAGCCGTATTTGAGATCCACTGGGTGTGCCTCCTTTGCAAGGAGTCGCCATGGGCAGGGGGGATACTCCCAAATAAAACAGGGATGGACAGGAGGCAGGATGATTTGTGCATCCCTTTCATCCTGTACATCCCTGTAATACCAATTCCAAATCAAGGAGCTATCTTGACGAGGCCTGCGGCCTCCCCCCTGCGGGGCTCCTTCGCGGTCCAATTTGCTCCGCAAATTGTCGTTGGCTCGTCTTTTTGCTCCTCAACGTACTACCTTGTACGCCTTCGTCGCCTCAATCCCGCCGCCTTGATTTCATCCTTGATTTGGAATTGGTATAATAATGTTTTTCCCTGGTTCCTCTCGGACACTAAATCCAGGCATCTCCACCGTCGTACTGGTAGTCGCCGGTTTTTGACTTGGGCGCCACCTTGAACTTGGCTTCCCGTGCGAGGCGTCTCATCTTCTCGGCGGCGTTTTCGCTCAGGCCGGTCAGTTTTTCACGCACCTCGCGGCCAGGCTTCGGGGTCAGGAGAAGTGCGGCAGCAGCGCCGATGACGGCACCGGAGACAAAGGCGATGACTGCTGCTGCGGCATTATCGTTGTTAGTGGACATGGCAGGCTCCTTTATCGGTTGCATGATGGTGGCGAAGATAGTGATGGATCAATTCCATATCTAGCACAGCAGGCGTTGCAACATAAAGAAAAATTTTCGGGCGCCTGAAAAACCCTCCGACCGGCGCGTCGTCCCGTTGGCCCGGCATCCGGGCCTCACCGGGGGTTTCAAAAGCCTTTTATCAGCGTCCGCGCCAGGTGCCGTCGCACCATCTCCTCGAAATCCGCGTCCCGGTTGCCGGTGTAGACCAGGGATGAGCCGATCTCGGCGGCGAGGATGGCGCACAGGTATTTGCGGGGCAGATTCTTGATGCGCTTTCGAAAGGCCGGCGTCTCCCGAAGGAGCAGCGGCAGGTGGTTGAGGATCGCCTGCCGGAAAGGGCGTTGCAGACAGAGTTCCGGCCGGGCGGAAAAGAAATCGAACAGCCGGATGTAGAAGCTGTTGATGTTCAGGCTGATGGTGTCCGATATCTCGGTGTACAGCAGGTTGCCGCCGGCCTCCCTCTGGCGCCGCAGGATCAGGCGCGCCTCGTCCTCGGTCCGTTTTTCCAGGATAGACAGCACGTCCTTGACGTACTCCTCTTTGTGTTCCAGGAATTCCTTCTCAGAGAGGAGCAGGTTGGCGATGATCTCGTAGGATGAAGAGATGACGCCGCACTTGTTGGCCGCAGCATCGCGCATGATCACCACGCCGTTCTTCTGCAGGTGGGTCCTGGCCTCGGGGGTGATGAACGAGTTGGCCCCCTCTACGATCACCCGCGCCGTAGGCGCCCCCAGGTCGTCGAGAAACGAACGCCAGTTCAGGCCGTCAATGGTCTCGGGGCGTCCGCCGGCAGGGATGAAGATGTCTGTTTTTACGCTAAAGATCAGAGAGTTGTACTCGCGGTAGAAGTCGTCCATATCCAGCCACTCCTCCGCGAGGATGCCCGCCCTCCGGAGCACCTTGCGATGCGTCTCCTTGAGCCCCTCTACCCGCCTGCCGGTACGGTAGATGATGAAGCCCCCTTCTCCCAGTGCGTCGGGATTGAAGGCGTCCAGGTCATGGGTCAGTACAATGCGCCGCAACTCTGTACGGTTGATGCCGGTGGGATCGTAGAGGGCGGCGGTGCCGTCCAGAATCAGGCGCACCTGCATGAGGGGGCAGCGTTCCAGCATGATGCGCAGGGCGTTCCCGGCCACGTCCCCGTTGGGCCCCCCGGTCATCTTGAGGGAGAAGGGGGCGTTATGGATGTCGATACCGGCCGATTCGGCCATGGTTATCTCGGCGAATTTGACCACCCCGGTGGAGGTGACCCCGTATTCCTTGTGGTTTATGCCGACCCGCTTGCTGGACATAATGCCGATGCCGAGAATGTACCCACGCTTCTTCGACAGGCTGGCAATGGCTTCGATCATGCCGTCGTGCATATTCTCGTCCGGGCCGATCTCGATGGGCTCGTCGTCACCGTAGTAGTCCACCACCCGCGGGTCCCTTGCCCGGCCGTGGTTGGTTACGAAAATATCCAGGAATGCGTTGGCAATGCCGTATTGCAGCTTATACAGCCGGCTGTTCTCTGCCTCGCCGCCGGCCTGCTCCAGATCGGAGGCGTCAAGCACCAAGGTCATCTTGGACCCCCCCTCGTAGATGTCCTTGTTCTTGAAGTGCTGGGTGTTGGCCAGGACATATACCTCGCGGAAGAGTGTGTTGGCGGCGGTGATGTAGTCATCGGCGCTACGGGCGATGACCGTGCGCCACCCTCCCCGGGCGATATCCGAGAACCCCACGTGAAAGCCGGTGCCGAAACGGCTGAAAAAGAATGTCACCCGGAAGGGGAGGGTATCGGGCAGGTCGGCAGTGAACTCGTGTCCCATTTCGCGCAGATAGGCAGGGTCGAGGCGGAATGCCAGGGCCTGCTTGGCCACCACGAAGAAGTTGGTCTTGAGGGTGTATGTAACCAGCAGCAGGCTGCAGCGGTAGATGGCCCGGCGTATGTCGTCCAGCCAGCGGTGGCCGGTGTTGTACTCCTCGGCAGCCGCCCGCGTCTCGGCCAGGAGATTGTTGTAGACGGCCTCCCGGTCGGTCAGGTCGGGATCGAAGCGCACCCTGAACAGGCTGATGAAGCGCTGGGCCATCTCGGGATGGTCGTAGAAGGCTTTCTGCACGTCTTCCAGGCCGAAACGGTCCGGCTGGCTGTGGGCCAGGCTGGTATGGCAGAAGGCGATGAGGGCGTTGACCAGGGAGGCATCCTCGCCTGACATCTGTCCTACGGTGACATAGTTGCGGTAGGCGGGCGATGAGGGCGCGATGATCTGGGTGGTGCACAGCTCTCGCGTCAGACGCGCCGCCAGTACGCTGTCCGGCGACAGGGTTTGGCCCTGGCGGTTGATGACGTAGAAGGCCCCCAGGAAATACGGATGAATGCCGTTGGAGATGGTCTGGCAGTACGCCCTGCGGATGCCCACGTCCAGGCGGTTGAATACCTCCAGCACCTGGAGCAGGAATTCCTCCTGGGGAGGGTTGCCGACGGCGAACAGGAGCCGGGTTTCCGGCCGCCCTTCGCGCACGACCTCGCTGATGTCCAGAAAAAGGCCGCCAGAGGCGTTGCCCAGCTCAAAGAGCCAGATTAGCCAGGCAAGCCGCGATGGCGGCGTAATGCGGATGAGGTTCTCATCGTTGAGCCAGAGAATTTTCAGCAGTTGGTCAAACGTTTTCGGGTCGAAACCGGGAAAGTGATGGTGCATCTCGGCGCGGATCCTGCGCGTCAGGGACGGCGGGATTGCCACCCGCTGGCTCAGGTCGATCTCGTGGTGCCGGCGGCGGTCGAACTCGAAACGCTGCACCTCCAGTTCATGCTCCATGCCCGGCATGGGTGCATCGGAATGGGAGAACATTGCATAGGATATCTCCTGCTCGCCTATGCGGCGAAGGGTCTCGTAAAGCGATCCGGGTTCGTTTACGCAAGCCATGACCAGGCGTTTTTCCCGGTTCGTCAGGATCAGGCTCCGGTTGGTGCGCAGCAGCCCCATCTCGCGCGCCAGCACCACAAGGGCATCTTCCTCGTCGGCCATGGCCTGGAAAAAATAGGGGCTCATATGCTGCTGGAGCCACTCGGCATTCTGTTCGGTGTTTTCATGTCTGGCCTTGGCCGAACGGCGGATGACGGTGGGAAGGTTCATAGGGCTCTCCTGGCATGTAGGTTATGCGCCCCATAGTATACCGTCATGGGGATTCTCTGCAATGCATTGCTCACGATCGAAAGCGAGAATCCTTTTCTTGACCGCGTAAGGTTGAGTTGCTATATTCAAACACCGTTGTTTTATTCTGTTGTAATCACGAAGAGTCCTTTAGCAAAAGGGCTTTGCGGGATTTGAACCGGGATTTGCCCATGACGTTGGAGCGAGGATGCATACAGGTGTACACCGGCAACGGCAAAGGGAAGACCACCGCAGCTCTCGGCTTGGCTTTGCGGGCCGTCGGCAGGGGCCTCAGGGTGTGCGTCTTTCAGTTCATCAAGGGAGGCGGCCCCTACGGTGAGCACCTGATTGCCGACAAACTGGCCCCATTGTTCACCATTATACAGACCGGCCGGCCCGGCTGGGTCAACACCAAGGACATCAGCGAGGACCGCAGGGCGGCACAGGAGGCGCTGGAACGAGCCAGGGGGATCATCATCTCGGGCGAGTACGACCTGGTCGTCCTGGACGAGATCAACGGTGCCGTAGGGTTCGGTCTGGTGGATGTGGAGCAGGTCCTGGAACTCATCAGCCGCAAGCCCGAAACGATGGAGCTGGTCCTGACCGGCCGCAATGCCAACGAAAAGGTGATTGAGGCCGCCGATCTGGTGACCGAGATGCGCGAGGTTAAGCATTATTACAAAACCGGAGTGCCGGCACGCACCGGCATAGAGATGTGACGACGAATCCGGAAAAAATCCATTCGGTTCGTTGTGCTCATTCTCGTCGCTACGACGTACCGCACGGGTAGGTCGCACTCCTCAAATTTCGCACGCCTGCCATCTGGAGTTTTTTGCGAATTCGTTAACAGCACCGTGATCTGCTTATAAATATCAAATCGGAGGTAGCTTACATGGCTTCAAGAACATTACGCGTACTTGTGGGCAAACCGGGGCTGGATGGCCACGACCGAGGGGCGAAGATCATCGCCCGCGCATTCCGTGACGCCGGTTTCGAAGTCATCTATACCGGATTGCACCAGACGCCGGAACAGATCGTCTCGGCTGCCATCCAAGAGGACGTCGATTGCGTCGGCCTGTCGATCCTGTCCGGGGCCCACAACACCTTACTGCCCCGTGTCTGCCAGCTTCTCAGGGATAAGAGCGCCGACGATATCAAGGTCTTCAGCGGCGGCGTCATCCCCGAGGACGATATCCCCGGCCTGAAGGCTGCCGGTATCTCCGAGGTCTTCACCCCCGGAACCTCAACGGAGGCTATCGTTTCCTGGGTTAAGACCAACGTCATACCCCGGGCATAACGGCAATCAATGCATAAGGGCGAGGCCGCCATGCGCCCCGCCCTTACCAACTCCCTTCTAAAACCCCACCTATAAAACCGACAATCAATTAATCATACGTCTTTCTGAGCAGATGGGCGAACAAGGCCAGGAGCAACATGGCCGAGATGCCGCCCGCCCCGGCAAGCTTCCTCTTCTGGCGTGATGCGTCAAGGGCCGTGAGTTGGTTCTGGATCTTCCGCAGGTCACCCTGTATCCCGGCAGACTCTTTCTTCACCATCGCGGCGTCCACATTGTGGAACAGGGTATGGAACCGGTTTCGCACGGCAAACAAGCCCTTTTGCATGCCCTCCGTATCGGTCCCTTCCTCCTTGTAGGCCGCAATCCTTGTGTCGATGGCGACGATCATCCCCTCGGTTTCCTGCATGGCATCACGGATCAGCCGGGCACGCTCGAAACCGTGGCAGCGGCTGCAGTTTTTCTCGTTGATCAGATCCAGCGATGCCTTGACCACATGATGGTTACTATGGCAGGTGACGCAGGTCGGTCCCCCCTTGCCCAGTGCCTTGCCGTGGGCGCTGGCCAGGTAGTCTCTCATCACCCCCACATGGCACCGGCCGCAGAAGGCGGGGATGGCCGTCTCTTTGGGTGCGCCGAGGAAGCCGCGGGCCGGGCTCATGGCATTGGCCGCATTCTTGGGGTCGCCACCGTGGCAGGCATTGCAGGCGATGCCGTTCTCCGCGTGGATGCTCCCCTTCCAGAGCTTGACCGGCTCCCCTAACCTGCCCGGCATGGCGCTGTGGCACTGAATGCAGACGATCTCCGGCGACTCGGCCGCGGTGGCCGGCAACGGCGCCAGCAGCGCCAGGAACAGCGGCGACAACAGGGCAAACACCTTTCCCGGCAGGTGCATTATAATCTCCCGGTATCTCATGAATAGTGCCCCCAGACGCCGAGACCGATCCAGAGCAGAAGACCCCCCAAGGCGCAGACCATGAACAACGGCCGCTTCAGGGGGTGGCGCTCCGGGTCTCGGTCGATGAAGGGAAGCAGAGCCAGAAATGTCATGGCGATCCCTTGCACCGCCAGGCCGAGAAACTCGCTGGGAAAGATCTTCAGGGTCTGGTAGTTGGCCAGGAAGTACCACTCGGGCTTGATGTGGAGCGGGGTCTGGAGCGGGTTGGCAGGGAGAAAGGCTTCCTTGGTGAAGAGCAGGTTGGGAAAGAAGAACACCACCCCCAGAAAACAAGCCAGGTAGATGAAGATGGACCTTATGTCTTCCAACGCATAAACGGGGAAGAATGGGATCCCCTCCGGATGGCTCTCATAGCGGTAGCCGTCACCCTTCCACTGGTTGGCGGTCTCCTTTTGACCAAAAGGAGGCGTGGAGACGCCGGTGCGTTGGAGGAAGAACAGGTGGGCGCCGATCAGGGCACCTATTCCGGTCGGGATGAGCACCACGTGCAGGGCGAAGAAGCGTCCAAGGGTCGGCGGGCCGACCAGCTTCCCCCCCCGCAGGAACTCCACCAGATACGGTCCAATCGCCGGGATGGCGCCGACGCTGTTGGTGGCCACGGTGGTGGCCCAGAAGGAAAGCTGGCTCCAGGGGAGGAGGTAGCCGGTCAGGGATATGCCCTGGATCATGGTGAACAGGATGAAGCCGGTCAACCAGTTCAACTCCCGCGGGCTCTTGTAGCTGTTCATGAAGAGCACGGACAACATGTGGAAGAGGAGCACCAGCACCATCAAGTTTGAGCCGACTGCATGACAGAGACGGATCAGCCAGCCGAAAGGGACCTCGTTCATGATGAAGGTCACGCTCTTGAATGCCTTGTCCGCGTCCGGCACATAGTAGATCAGAAGCAGGATGCCGGTCACCATCTGCATGGCGAAGATGAAGAGCAGGATGCTTCCCATGGAATACCAGGTGTTGATGTTGCGGGGCAGGAGGTAGCCGGTCAATTCCCTTGCCACCACCTCGCGGGCGCCGATGCGCACGTCGAACCAGTCAATAAGCCGTTTGAGCAGAGTCATGCTGTCTCCTGGTTTTTCAGCCAATGGTGATGATCCCGTTGGCCACGATAAAAGGGAGCTTGGCAAGCGATTTCGGCGGCGGGCCGGAGATGACGCCCCCATCGGCGGTGTAGTGGCCGCCATGGCAGGGGCAGAGAAAATCCTGCGTGTCTTTTTCCCACTGCACGATGCACCCCATGTGGGTACAGACGGCCGAAAGAGCGATCAGCCCGCCGCCCGGTTTTCGCACCAGAACCGCCGATGCCCCGCCAAAGTCGAAGAATTTGGCCTCGCCTTCCGGGACGTCCTTCTCCGGGATCTCGACCCTGGCGGCCGTAGTCGCGGTGGAACGGGGCGCAAGGTAACGGTACACCGGCCATGTGGCCGCTGCCGTAACGGCCGCCGCCAGCCCGCCCAGGCAAACTCCGAGGAATGTTCTCCTGCCGCTGTTATCCATGGATTCCTCCCGTGATTGACACGATGCCTATTTATAGCAAGCCTGACGGTTTTTACAAGGTGAGAGTTGCGGCTGCGGTCGGAATAGTGTTGGAGTGTTTGTTGCCGTGGACAGGGGGGATGGTCTATTTGTAAAAATTGTGTGCCGATCAGATTGCAATTGTCGCACAATTTAGTTTATGATAGAATCGTTTCTGCTAAAATGATTATTGCTATAATTGTTTTGCGTGGAGGGAGAAGGCATGACCAAGGCAGCGACGGTTGCAGAAATTGTCAATAATATCCGCAGAGTGTTCCAGGTATTCAACGACTATTCCAAAAAGGCCAAGCGGGAAACCGGCCTGACCGGCCCCCAGCTCTGGGCGATCAAGATGATTGCGGAGAACGCGCCCGTCAAGGTTTCGGATCTGGCGCGGCTCATGTTCGTCCAGCCGGCTACGGTTGTCGGCATTCTTGATCGCCTGGAACGGAAGGGACTGGCAGCGCGAACCCGTTCACGGGAGGACCGCCGGGTGGTGACCATAGAGCTGACCCAGGGCGGAAAGGACATGGTCAATCAGGCCCCGGAGGTTGTTCAGGGACACCTGGTCAAAGGGTTGGAGACATTGCCGGTACACCGGCTCCTGCTCATCGAGGACGGCATGGAGCAACTGGTGAATATTCTTGGCGGCCAGGAGATCCCTCCCAGGCTGATCATGGCGCGGGAAGAGGCGCTGCTCCAGACGAAAAAAGGCAAAAAATACGATAAGACTGTGGAGGATGCTCCAAGGAAAGAGGATTTGTCGGCATCTTTTCTTGAGCAGGCGTCGGTAAAAGAGTAATATGGGGCATGGCCGGTAGTGGGCGGCATGAGCGGCTGAAACTTCCGTACCGGCGGCGCAAGCGGAGTGTGCATGAATATTCTAACCCTGAGTTGTTGGAGTCATTCCATAAAATATCACCTCTTTTCATGGGGAGGGGAGTCGATCTTTGCGACGGGCCTGGTCAATCGGGTCGGGCTCGGCGGAACGTCGATCAGCCTGAAGGTGCCGGGCCGGGAAGAGATGACGCGGGATGTAGAGTTCGTCGATCACCTGGAGGCCGTATCACTGATCCTCGATGCCCTGAACGATCCCCGGTACGGGGTCGGCGAAGAGGCGGGGCGGATCGTGGCTGTCGGCCACCGGGTGGCCCACGGCGGGGAGAGGTTCCACCACTCCGTGGTGATCGACGACCAGGTTCTCGTCGCCATTCGGGAGTTGCAGCAACTGGCGCCGCTGCACAACGCCGCCAATATCGCCGGGATCGAGGCGGCCGCGGGGCTCCTGCCCCATATCCCCCACGTGGCCATATTCGACACCGCCTTCCATGTCACCATGCCCGACTTTGCCTACGTCTATCCCCTGCCATACGAATGGTACAAGAGATTCGGCGTGCGCCGCTACGGGTTTCACGGGCCGTCGCACATCTACCTGTCAAGGCGGGCCGCCACGCTGCTCGGCAAGCCGGCCGTCGACTGCAATCTGGTCACCATCCACATCGACAAGGGGGTATCCCTGTGCGCCATCCGAAACGGGGTCTCCATTGATACCAGCATGGGACTCACTCCGCTGGAGGGGGCGATCATGGAGACGCGCAGCGGCGATTTCGATGCAGGCATCATCTCCTTCATCATGCAGCAACTGAACATTTCGGCGCGGGAGATTGATAGCATCCTTAATCAGAAAAGCGGGATACTGGGTATAACCGGATGGCATGCGGAGCGTCGGCTGATACTGGAGGCCGCCTCTACCGGGCATGTCCGGTGCCGGCTGGCCCTGGACATGGAGGCCTACCGCCTTAAAAAGTATATCGGCGCTTACCTGGCTGCCGTAGGGCCTTTGGATGCTATTGTCTTCACCACCGGCGCGGGCGAGTGGGAGTGGTTTGCCCGGGAACTGACCCTTGGGGGACTGGAATGCTTCGGCATCCTGCCCGACTGGGAAAGAAACCGCGCCGCCGGCTCGGAGCGGAAAGAGGCGCTCATTACCGCTGACGCATCGCCGGTCAAGGTCTTTGTTATCCCCACCGATGAAGAACTCGTCTTTGCCCAGGACGTAACCGCCATCCTTTCCGGGGGTTACGGCGGCCACTTGCACGATGACTATTCGTTTGCCCGTCCCGATTTCGTCCCGCATCAGTCTGTGGTATAGACCGCCCATTCGCTCCCAGCCTTCCCCGGCATATCGAATGTCTGCCGCCTGAAGCGTTTCAAGGGGCAGAGGAGCGGTGAGCGGCGTTGAAACAAGCGGGATAAACATTATTGATATCGCCACCTTTCCCCGGCAGCCCCTGAGAGAGGATCTTTTGCGCACATTTTGGGTTGACATGGCCAATAATTTCATGCTAAAAGGACGACTCTATTCCACATTCCCCAGTAGCTCAGTCGGTAGAGCAGGTGGCTGTTAACCACCTTGTCCGTGGTTCGAGTCCGCGCTGGGGAGCCA
>JARLHN010000006.1 GCA_031292255.1 Oryzomonas sp.
GTGGGAAAGTAGGTCGCCGCCGGGAATAAATACCCAACGAGCCCTTCAGGATCAAACCTGAAGGGCTCGTTGGCGTTTGACGCGCAAATGTTAAAAAGTTACAGAAAGACGTAAACCAAATCGGTTTCTATCAGGCTAATAGATGATGATGTAACCGTGTGACTCAGCAGTAGATTTTCAACAACCTGCTAATAGACAGTGAAAGGGATGAGTTCTTCCAGTGAATCAACGATCATCGTGGCATCTGAGAGGAATTCTTTTGGGTAGCTGTTGGTAAGGCCAATCACAGGTAAACCGGCTCCTTTGGCGGACGCAATGCCTGCCGGAGTGTCTTCGATGGCAACAGTGCGTTCCGGTGAAGTGCCGGCACGCAAGTTGAGTCTGTCAAACGCGAGGCGATAGGATTCAGGGTCTGGTTTGCTTTTCGTGACGTTATCAGCCGTTACGATGACATCAAAGCAATGGGCTATGTCAAGCTGTTGTAAAATGGGGGTGATGTCGGAACGCAGTGCGCCGCTGCTGATTGCCAGGGGAACTTGGCAATGGTGCAGTTTTTTGATCAGTTCCGTGACTCCGGGGTAGGCGATGATGCCGTTCTGGATGATTATCTGGAAGATTTGCGCCTTATGCTCCACGAGGGAATGAAGCGTATCGGCATCGAGTGATCTGCCGTGTGCGGCAAACGCTTCCATGAAGGCGTCGCGATCATCAAAACCCATATAGGTATCGACGTACTCCTGCCACGAAAAACCGAGTCCGAGCGGTTCCAGTATCCGCTGGAATGCCTTGTAGTGCAGCGGCTCCGTATCCACGATAACGCCGTCGAAGTCGAAGATAACGGCGTCCGCCTGTAATCCCTCCAAGAAAGCTACCATTTCCCCACCATGGCCAATCCGGCTCCTTTTTCAAGGATTTGTGGAACAATTGCAACGCGTTGACCCGTTGCATGATAATGGGTGACGATACGTCCGCACAATTCTCCCAGCGCCGCACCCATGACCACATCGCTGGCCCAGTGCTGATTCTGGTACAAACGTGAAAACCCGACGAATGTTGCTGCCGAGTAATAGGCGGCTTTCAGGGCAAAACTCTCGGATGTGCTCGCCATAACGGAAGCCAGGGCAAAAGAGCTGGCGGTATGCATGGACGGGAAGGAGTCATAATTGTTTTCCAACTTCAGCGGCATGAAGTCCCCCCTGGCCTGGGTGGCGTATGGGCGGCCCCGGCCGGTTGCTTCTTTGAGCAGGAAGGTAGAGGCGTCGGTCAGTATGAGCGATTCCCCGAGCATTTCCCCGACCTCTTTCCACTTTGGGGAGTCCGCGGCAATGGCGCCGCCGTAGACCAGTGCCGCGAATCCAAGATGGTAAACGGGATTCCCTGCCTGGGAGCCGGCATTTGTTGCCTTGTCGAGGGATTTGCCCTTGCTGGCTTGCAGTTTGTCGTGGATGTCCTTGTCGAACACATACGTAAGACCGACAGCCCCCCCAACTCCGATGGTTACGAGGATGTTGCCGTTATCGATCTGAAATGGCGTTCGGGCCAGTTCAACAGTTTCATGCCCCAGCCGCGAAATGCCGTCGCCGATTTCACTCCCTATGGAGATGTCCCCGATTTCGGATGCGCATCCCAATGCCGGAATCAACAGCAAGACCGTCATTATGCCAAGGATCGCTTCTCTCAATGGAAATCCACGAATTGTGAAACAGATCGGCATGGTGGCGTTTGTGTCGGCAACGAGGTCATAGATAGTTTTTACCGAATTAAGAAGCTTGGCGATCATGGGGCCTGAATCGAAGAGAATCTCTGATGTCTCGTATGATGGCGGCATCCTCAGGGGGGAGTTTCGAAAAATATTCTTGTATAAAGACGATGAAAATCGAGGCAAAGAAGGCCGTGACCGCAGCGAGAATCACGATCATGGAACGTTTGGGCTTGCTCTTTTTCAAGGGAACAACCGCCTCGTCCAAGACCTGAACCGAAGAAGTATCCTTGGCCTCGTTGATTTTAGCCACCTCGTACTGTTTGGTGAGCTGCTCGAAAATGGCCTCTTGCGTCTTCAGTTCGCGCATTTTGCGGACGTACTCCATACCAAGGGCGGGAATATTGCCGACTGCCGGGATCACGTCGCTGCCGCCGCTGCCGGTCATTGATCCGAGCTGGCTCTTGAGGCGGGCAATGCCGGCCTTGAGCACCTTCACGTCACTGTTCTCATCGGTCATGGTGTTGCTGAGCGAGGCCAATTGCGCTTCCTTGCTGATGATCTCCGCCTTCAGGTGCGCTATCCCCTCAATGGCCACGGTGGCCTGGGAATCGACCTTGAAGGTTTTATACCTTTCCTGGAAGGCCTTCATGTCGTTCTCGGCGTTGCGCAGGTCCTGCTTCACCACTTCCAGCCGTTTCTCCAGGAACATGCGCTCTGTCCCCGCCTTGGAGAGGTTGAGCTCAACGCTGCGCCGACCCAGCTCGTCCACGAAGGTGTTGGCCAACTGCGCTGCCTGTTGGGGGTCTTCGCTGTCGGCATCGATACTGATGATGCCGTCCTTGCCAGCTTTGAATGTTACGGCAGCTTCGAGTCTTCTTCTGGTGTCGTCGATGGTTTTGGCCTTGAATTCCTTTTGGAGATTCAGCCGCTTAATGACCGCGTCCGCCACTGAACGGCTCTTGAGGACGCCAAGGTAGAGGTCGGCCGATCCCCCCAAGCCGCCCATTCCTCCCGCCAGGGCAGCCAGGCCGCCGGTTTGGCTGAGCAGGGCGGAAAGCCCGCCGCCCGAATCCTTTTGGGGGGGAAGGATTTTGGCGCTGGCGGTATAGATGTTTTTCAGTGACAGCGAATAACAGACCGCTAGGATCACGGCGGCAGTGCATATCCTGATGACGACCGACTTGCGCCTGGCGATCACCCGCAGGAGTTCGAGTAGATTGATTTCCTCTTCTTCTGGAAGTGGCCGCTGATCTTTAATTTTGTATGCCGGTTCTCTCATCATCTGAGGCCTATGAAGACGGTGCCTGCCGTAAGGGCGATCTGGGAAATGATCGTGGTGATATCCTTGATGTCCCGTAGCCAGGCAGTGTGCTCCAGTTTTTGCGGTATAACCAGGGTATCGCCCGGTTCCAGGTAGCAAGACATGAAGCTGCCAAGGGTCCACTGTTTGGCCTCGTCGCTCCACTTGATGCCGAAGGATGACTGCTGCCGGCTGAAGACCGTACCATCCGCCTTGATGATGAACATCTCGGACACTTCGGCTTCATTGGTGGCCCCGCCGGCCTTGTTGAGGTAGTTTTCCACGGAACTGTTTTCGGGAAGATACACGAAAGAGATGGGGTTGTAGACCTGGCCCATGACGTTGATCACATTGGACCGGGTGGGGACTTCCAGAATGTCTCCGCCCTCCAGCTCCAGATCATAGCTGCTCTTTTTCAACTCTTCGATCTGGGTAAGCCGGATGACCACACGGCCTTCCGCTTTCAGCGTTTTCATCCGGTCAAGGTCTTTCTGCAATCCCTCCAGGGCGCCTTTCGTGGCTTCAAGCTCCTCCTTGGTGGAGGCGACGGAGGCGAGAGCGACCTGTTTCTGGGTGATTTCCTTTTCCGTCCTGAGAATGATCTCGTCCATCCGTTTCTGCTGCTCTTTTTGGACGGATCGCCGGGTAAACTTGGCCCCTCTCAGGTAGGCCTTGTCGGTAAAGCCGCCGGCCCGGGCAATAACGGAGCTCATTTTTTCGCCTCTGGCCACCGAGTAAACGCCGGGATATTGCACCTCTCCCTTGATGCGAACGAATTTATCCGTAGAATCGGTCCATCCGACAATGCCGCGAACGATCAGCACATCGTCCGGTTTAAGGACAAGGTTGTGCTCCGGATCACCGCTGATAGCCTTGCCCAGGTCGATTTGCACGCGTGTTGCAGACGCCTTGTCGCTTGCGACCTGCACCCGGCTGAGTTCAGCCATGTCGAGCAACGCATTCCGTTTCGGACTGCCGGAAGCGGAGACGAGATCGCGTACCGTCATGCCGGGGTGAAAGTCATATCTCCCCGGATTAACGACAAAGCCGTTAATGATCACGCTCGGTTTTTCCTGCATCTCCCAGCGTGAGAAAACCTTTATGGTGTCCTGCTCCTGCAGGGCGATATTTTCGGCCTCGTTCCCCTCAAGGGCTTTACGAAGGTTAAAATTAAGTATTTCCTTATGATAATCAGGCAGGGCAAGACGGGTAATCTCGGCTGATTCCAGGTACGATTCAGGCAGCAGATCCGCAAAAGCCGGAATGACATCCCTGACGTGCATACCCTTGCGAAATTGGTACTCGCCCGGCCTGACGACATTTCCCGTAAGGCTGACAACCTGGCGAACCGCTTCCTGAACGGGAAATATCTTGACCATATCGCGGTCCTGAATCCTTATCCCGGCTGTAGCGCTGTCGAGATGACCACCCTTGGACTCATAATCAAGAGCGATCTTGGAGTTGTTGCCGGAAAAGCGCTCTACCTGTATCCTGCCGGTAAATCCGCTGGCGGTGATGCCTCCCGCCATCTGGATGACATCGGCCAGCGACGGTGTGCCTTTTGTTTCGTATATGGCCGGCCGCTTCACTTCACCCGCAACCGCAACCACTGGGCCGATAACCGGTACGAAGATGGTATCGCCGTTCTGCATGCGGACATCCTTGCTCCGGTCGCCGGAAAGAAACATGTCATACAGATCGATATCTTGAGCCGGTTTGCCGTTACGGGTGAGCTTTATGGCCCGTAGCGAGCCGTTTTTAGTGGGGCCGCCCGCTGCCGACAGGGCGTTGACAACCGTTGCAAGCGTACTGATGGGGTAGCTTCCGGGTAATTCAACCTCACCAACCACGAAAACCTGGATGGACCTTAACTTTCCAAGGGAAATATTCATGTCATAGTTTTTGAAGTATCGCGACATGATCTTCTCAATGGCCTCTTTGGCCTTTTCGTAGGAAAGCCCCCACACCTTTACGACGCCTGCCCGGGGGATCATGACCTCGCCATTGCGATCTACGGTAAGGGTATATCGGGCATTGATAGAGCCCCAGATAGACAGGTTGAGGCTATCACCCGGTCCCAGCACGTAATTGTCTCCGACAGGGAGGTTGTCCATCGCTTCGAGCAACTGGGCGCTGTTTTTAAAAAAATCGTAACCGAATTGTCGGAGTTCCCGTTTGAATGGCTCCGGGGTGAGTTTGTCCTGCAAGGTCTGGTTTTTGCGGGAAAAGGTCTTTTCCAGGGAAGAGCCCAGTTCTTCGGCGGGAAGGGGGATTATCTTGCTCTCTTCTGATTTTATGATGCGTTTCTGCTCACGATTTATGCCAATGATCTGAATGTAGTATACCTGATGATTTTTCAAATCCCGGAGCGTATAGGTCGTATCCTTTCCGACATCAATGGCTTTGAGCGGTTTGTTCGGTGCAAGTCCGATCTGGATGCGATATTGAATCTTTTCGTCTTCCTGGGGTTTGCGATATCCGGATGGCTGCCAACTGAGGCGGACCAAGCCATCGCCCGGATCAACCTTGACTACCAAGCCGGTTTTCAATTTGTTATTATCCGTAACGGCCTTGCTGGAATCAGTTGGGCTTCTTTCGTCGGCTTGTCCCCTCCCGAGAAGCTCATTCTCAAACTTTTGTTCGGGCGTCAGCTCCTGTTCCTGCGTGGCGTCATCAGGAAACTTACGCTGATCGTAGGTACGCTGGTTGTCTTGAAGAGCGCCTCTCTGTGGGGACTGTGGATTGCCGGGATAGTTGTTGCCGTTTTGTTGGAATTGATCTGAAGGAGGCGCGTTTCTTGAACCCTGCCCCTGAAAGATACTATCCGGCTGGTTCGTAAGCTCGGGTTGGTTCGTAAGCTCATCGTAGGAGTCCAACGGCCAGGCATTTGTCCCCACGCTGGTCACAGTCAAAGCAGCTGCCAGGGATAGATAGCCAAACAAATTTTTTACTAGAGACATTACGAAAAACCCCACTGTAATATTTGCCTGTGAAATATAAATTCATATCATTTTTTAAGGGATTAAGGCAATGTAAAATCGGGAGAAAGGCCATTTTCGCGGAATTTGCCGGCTAAGCGTTAGCCATTATTCTATCAATAGAATGATTTTTTGCATAGCGTGAAGAAAAAGCACAATGGGTTTTTACGGTCGTTGATTCGTCAAGCCCCGTCAGGGGGTATCACTACCCGGCTGCCAGCGGCAAAAAAAATCCCCAAAAACTTTTCGTTATAAAATGACATAAGGCCGAATCCTCGTGTGCCCAAATTGGCGCCAGTACGAAGGATTCGGCCTTATTATGTGTCAGATAAGGATAAAACATTTGCTCACAAGGTGTACGAGATGCTGGTCAGCGGAACCGCCACTCTTCTCGAAAGAAGACCACAAAAGTATCTCGCCACAAAGGTTGATATATCGGGCACCCTGGAAAACCTGCATATTAGAACGTGGAGATCATCGACCGGCTCATTGTAAACGCATTCTTCAATGCAATTCCTCCCCGCTTTTGAAAATGAGGTTTTTACTACCAAGCGTAAGTAATAACGGCTGCTGGTGAGAAGGTAAGGTCCGTTCCCATAAGACTAACATAATCTATGGAACCGTTCTCCGCGGGGCAGGTCGCTCAAGGCTCTTCAATTGGACTCCTATGTCACACTTCATGTTTTAATGCTGTGGATACTCACACCATCGATGGTGCAACCCTATAGTGAAATTGAACGCTTCGTAAAAACCACATAACGCCACTAAAGCATATATCACACGAGTAACCGTTGTCATTTGACCGAAGATTGATCCAATAAGATCAAATCCCAAAAAACCTACCAACCCCCAGTTAAGTGCACCAATAATTGGCCTTACCCCGTTTTTTGATCCAAAAAATATGTTAGTTTTTCGGCTTTCTGATTTTGGTTCCAGGCTGCCAGAAAGGCATTTGGAGCCCAGTTTTCAAGTGAACTGTGCGGACGGTTTTCGTTGTAATCCAAGCGCCA
>JARLHN010000043.1 GCA_031292255.1 Oryzomonas sp.
AAAACCAGCCGACAATGTCAAGAGTTTTTTTAGCGGCAAAACTCTTTTTTTCCGGGGGGCGAAATCTCTGTGCCCCGTAAGGAATCCCGTTTATAACAACATTCCCTGATACCGTCAAGATCTTTTTTATGTTTTTTTTGATGCCTTTTTCTTCTTTTGGGTACTGCCGCAAAAATGCCCTTAAATTTAGCTTGTTACACCGGTAAAAATATCAGGCAAACACTCGCTGGTCGAAAATACGACGCGTCTTACGCTCCGAACGGGGCAACGTTCCGGGCGACAGCAGTTCAACGATGCACGAAACCAGCATAGTATGCTTTATGTCCCCTGCAACCTGCTTCACCACCTGCTCATCGAGAAAGGCAGCGCCGTTGAGTGCCCGCTCGACACGCACCAGCATCCGGTCCCGGCCGTCGGGGCCATGGTCGAAGAGCACTTGGTACTCGCTGCCGATACCCTGCACCCGGTGGAGCACCTCATCCACCTGGCCTGGATAGATATTGACCCCCCGGAAGATGACCACATCGTCGGAGCGCCCCAGAATGCGGTCGTGACGCGGCATGATACAGCCGCAGGGGCATTCACCCGGCAGAAGCCGGGTCAGATCGCGGGAGCGGTAGCGGATCAGCGGCGCTCCCTCTTTGCACAACGTGGTGAACACCATTTCGCCGATCTCACCGGGTGCAACCGGTTCAAGGGTCAGCGGGTCGAGAACTTCAAGTATGTAGTAGTCGGCCCAGTAGTGGATGCCGTTGTTCTCCCGGCATGACAGGCCGGTGCCGGGGCCGTACACCTCGGTCAGGCCGGTGATATCGTAGATATCCTCAACGCCGAGGCATTCGCGCATGGTGTCAAGCGTTGCTCTGCTCGAACGCTCGGCCCCCAGGATGATCTTTTTCAAAGAGAGCCTGTCCCGCAACCCCTGCCGATGAACCTCCTCTGCCAGCAGCAGTCCCATGGATGCCGTACAGCAAAAGACCGTGGATTGCAGGTCGATTAAAAAGGCGATTTGCAGTTCAAGGTTTCCCGGTCCCACCGGCACCGCCAGTGCGCCGAAACGTTCACAGGCTTGCTGGAAGCCGATGCCGGCGGTCCAGAGCCCGTATCCAACGGCGATTTGCACCCGGTCCCGGCGCGTCAGGCCCGCCAATTCGTAACAGCGGGCAAACATGTTCTGCCAATCGTCCACATCCTTGTGAGTATAGCAGAGAACCTTGCGCTTGCCGGTGGTGCCGGACGAGGCATGGATGCGCACCAGATCACCGAAATCAGCCGCGCGCAGGGCAAACGGATAATCCGCCGCCAAGTCGTCCGCCGTGGTAAAGGGGAGCCGCCGCAGATCATCCAGGCTGGCGATGTCCTCCGGTCCGATTCCGGCGGCCGACAGCCGTTCGCGGTAGAAGGGGGAATGGGTGAAGGCATGGCGCACCGTCCATTGCAAGCCGCTCAACTGGTAGGCGGGGAGTTCTTCGATGGTTGCCACCTTCGGAGGAAAACGATTCAACATGTCAGGTACCAACTCCGTGGATGATCTGGGACACACTTGTTATCGGACTGCGCCGGTCCCGGCGGCAAGTGCCGCCAGGGCCTCTTCCAGCAGGGGGGGCTTGCCCTGCAATCGCTGCCGGACTGCCCTATCCACCTCATCCGGCGTGCAAAAAAGACGGCCCATGGCCAGGGCACGGCCGAGCACGATGAGGTTGACCGCCTGGGGGTTGCCGAGCTGCATGGCAATGGTGTCGGCATCGATGGTAGCCGCCTCCTCGTGCTCGCCAGGGGAAAGGGATCCTCCGGCGTTGGCCGCGATCCAGCCGTCCGGTCGAAGAAACGAACGATGGATCTGCACATTGCCCGGTTTGAGGGCGATCAGTCCGTCAGCGTGGCCCGGACGCACCAGCGGGCTGGAGAACGCCCCGACCTTGAGGTGGGAGATGACTATGCCGCCTCGCTGGGCCATGCCGTGTGTCTCCGAAGTCAGCACCGGCACCCCTTTGGCGATGGCTGTTTCCGCCAGGAGCCGGGTGATGAAGAGAATTCCCTGGCCGCCTACCCCGGAGATGATCAACTGTTGGGAGATCATGGTTGCACTCCTCCCTGCCGGATCGCCTTCACCGGGCACACATCCAGGCACACCCCGCAACCGCTGCAGATCATCGTATCCACCATGACCTTGCCGCTGGCCTCGTCATAGACCAGTGCCGGGCATTCGAACTGGCCTGTGCAGAGCCGGCATCCGGTGCAGGCAGCATCCACGGACGCCTGGGGGCGTTTGGCGTGGCGCGCACTCTTATCCACCAGGCACGGGCTCTTGGCGATCACCACAGCCACGCCCTGCTCACGGGAAAAGGCCAGCGCGTCCTTGACCAGGACGGTGAAGGCAGGCAGATCCAACGGGTCGGCGCTGCGGCAGAATTCCACGCCGCAGCCGGCCACTACCGAGGCGATATCCACCGCCTTGCCGGAAGGGGTGCCCTGGGAGGGGGTCGGCTGGTTGCCGGTCATGGCGGTGGTGCTGTTGTCCAGGATCACCAGGACAAAGCGTGCTCCCTGCACCACGGCGTCGATCAAGGGGGGAATGCCGGCGTGAAAAAAGGTGGAGTCGCCAATGGTGGCCACGATGTCACGAGGCTGGCCGGCTATCCGGTACGCCTGGTAGAAGCCGGCCGCCTGACCGATGGCGGCCCCCATGCACAAGACGGTGTCCACACCACCCAGATTGACCCCCAGGGTGTAACAGCCGATGTCGCTGGGGTAGATCCCCTGGGGCGCAGCCTTCTTGATGGCGTAGAAACTGGCCCGGTGCGGACAGCCGGGGCAGAGGGTCGGGCGCCTTCCCACCGCTGGAACCGCTTCGGGTAATTCCGGCGCAGGCCGCCCGGCGAACCGGTTCAGGATCCGCTCGATCTCCTCGGGCAGCAGTTCCCCTGCTTCGGGAACAAAACCGGAGAGCTTGCCCCGCACCCGCCGGTGATCCCGAAGTTGCATCTCAATCACCCCGGCGGTTTCCTCAAGCACCAGCACTTCGTCATACGCGGCACGGATTTCCTCCACAAAGGCGCTGTGCAGCGGATAAGGCTGGACAACTTGGTAGAAGGCAAATGAATCCCACAGGCCGGAAGCGCTCATCACCTCCAGGGCATGGGCCGCCGACACGCCGGAGGCGACCACGGCGCGGCGGTTTCCGTGAGCGGGATTCAGACAGCGGGGCGCGGACGGGGCATAGGCGGCTATCCGAGACAAGGTCTGGTTGAGCTTGACATGCAAGGCATAGCGGAAGGTGGGGGTGGCGGCCCAGCGCTTGGGGTCCTTGCGGAAATCGGCCCTGCGCTGCAGGTCTTGTACAGGGCGCACAACGATGTCCTGGCAGGCGTGACAGACCCGGGTCGTAGGGCGCAGCATCACCGGCACCTCGAACTCCTCGGACATCTGAAAGGCAAGACCAACCAGATCCCGCGCCTCGGCCGGGGAAGAGGGGTCGAGCACCGGAATCTTGGCCTGCATGGCCATCAGGCGGGAATCCTGCTCGGTCTGGGACGAATGGGGACCGGGATCATCGGCGCTGATTACCACGAAACCGCCCACCGTGCCGAGATAGGCGGCACTCATCAACGGGTCGGAGGCGACATTCAGCCCCACCTGCTTCATGGCGGTGACGGCGCGTAGCCCGGTCTGGCTGGCGGCAAAGGCGATCTCGAAGGACACCTTCTCGTTGACCGCCCACTCCACGTGCATGTTTACTCTCTCGGCCTTGCGCCAGGTGTCGATGGCGGAAAGGATCTCCGAAGCGGGCGTTCCGGGGTAGGAGGCCGCCACCACGCAGCCGTTCTCCACCAGTCCGCGAGCCATGGCCTCGTTTCCCTGCATCAAAATCGGTTGTTGTTCCGGCAATGCCCTCTCCCCCTGCTCCCTGTCGTGCAAAATATTTATCCAAGAAAAAGCATGTGCCACAGGGGCACCGAAACACCAAGATAAACATTTCAATGAGTTATACAATATTTTAATCTAATGTCTCTTCGCCATTTAAGGATTTGAGACTATTTGAAAAACTCTATGATTTTCTCTGCCTCTCTGCGTCTTGTGGCAGAAGTGCCATTTTTAGGTTTATTCTGATAATGCGACGCTGCTTTGTCAACACAAAACCGGCCCCAAAAAAACAGACGGCGGCCCAAAAGGCCGCCGTCTGATCCGCACAACAGGCAACAAAAGCGTCAGTAAATCTCGTAGAATTCACCGGTCCCAAGCTTGTGCACCTTCATCAGGTTGGTGGAGCCGCGCGCCTCGACCGGCAATCCCATGATGATGACAATGATGTCCCCCTTGCGGTAGCCGGCCGACAGCATGTTGCGCTCCACCGCCATGATCTGCTGGTGCATGTCCGCCATGATGCCGATGCCGGTGGCGCTTACCCCCCAGTAGATGGAGAGCCTCCGCTGGATCTCCGGCGATGCGGTATAGGCGATGATCGGGATATGGGGGCGGAAGCGGGAGATGAGCGCCGCCGTGCTGCCCGATTGGGTGAAGACGGCGATGGTCTTGGCACCCAGGCTGGTAGCCGCCCGGCAGGCCGATTCGGCCACCGCCTGGGCGATGCTGGGCGATGTTATGCTCCGCACGGTACTCCAGAAGTCAGCGCTTTCCACATCCCGCGCGATACGGACCATGGTTTCCACCGCCTCGACCGGGTAATCGCCCGAGGCGGTCTCGGCGGAAAGCATGACCGCATCGGTGCCGTCAACGATGGCGTTGGCCACATCGGAGGTCTCGGCCCTGGTCGGCCGCGGATTGCGCACCATGGACTCCAGCATCTGGGTGGCCGTGATGACCGGCTTGCCGGCCTCATTGCAGGCCTGAATGATCTTTTTCTGGAAGACCGGCACCTTCTCGGCCTCGATCTCCACCCCCAGGTCGCCGCGCGCCACCATGACCGCGTCCGTCGCCTGCAGGATCTTCTTGAAATTATGCAGCGCCTCGGGCTTCTCTATCTTGGCCACCACCGGCGTGTTTTTACCCTTCAGGTAGATGATCCGCTTGATCTGCTCCACATCCTCGGCGGTCCGCACGAAGGAGAGCGCCACGAAGTCCACGTCGGCCTCAAGGGCAAAATCCAGATCGACCAGATCCTTTTCAGTCAGTGAGGGGGCCGATACATTTACGCCCGGCAGGTTGATCCCCTTGTTGTTCTTCAGTACGCCGCCGGCCACCACCACGCAGCGGACCCGCTCCCCGTCGATGGCGACGACCTTCAGCTCCAGCAAGCCATCGTCCAGGAGGATGCGCGACCCGGCATGCACGTCGGACGGCAGGGAACGGTAGACGGTGGGGATGACGCCGTCCCGGCCGAGAACGTCCTCGGTGGTGATGACCACCTCTTGTCCCTTGGTCAGGATCATGGCGTCATCCGCCATCTTGCCGGTTCTGATCTTCGGGCCTTGCAGATCGGCCAGGATGCCGATCTGGCGACCCGCCTTTTCGGAGGCCTGCCTGATGATGCGTATCAGCTTCTGTTTTTGGGCATTGTCGCCGTGGGAGAAATTGAGGCGAAAAATATCAACCCCGGCCGACATGAGCCGGGCCACCATATCGGGCGACGAACTGGCCGGACCGAGGGTGGCCACGATCTTGGTTTTGTGGAGTGCGGTTCTTGGCATTCGTGCTCCTCCGGGTAGTGCTGTGATCTTCATTCAATTAGGTGAATAGCACTCATTTCCGCTGACGGTCAAGTCCCAGGGGGACTTGACCGTCAGCGGAAGATTGACGCATCTGAGTATGAGTATCAGTTATCACTGGTGTGCCGCACGTAGTTCAATGTTCCGCCGGCCAGCAGTTCCCTGCGCTGGCGCTCGGAGATGTCCAACTGCATCATGACCTGCCTGCCGCCCACCAGCACCGGCAGATCTTTGGCGCCACTCTCCACCAGACGCCGCAGGTCCGAGAAAGAGACCCGGTCCCCCTGGCTGAAGAGCTCGTAATCGGCCGGGTCCTTGAAGGTCAACGGCAGGATACCGAAGTTGATCAGGTTTGCCTTGTGGATGCGGGCAAAGCTCTTGGCCAGCTTGGCGCGGATTCCCAGGTAACGGGGCGCAAGGGCGGCATGTTCACGGGACGATCCCTGACCGTAGTTCTCGCCGCCAACCACCACCCCGTTGCCGGCTGCCTTGGCGCGAGCCGGAAACTCAGGGTCAACCTGTTCAAAGACATACTCGGAAATGGCCGGGATGTTGCTGCGTAGCGGCAGCACCTTGTTTCCCGCCGGCATGATGTGGTCGGTGCTGACATTGTCCCCCACCTTGAGGACCACCTCTGCCTGCAATGTATCCGGCAGTGCCTCGAATTCCGGGAAGGGCACGATGTTGGGCCCGGTCTTGATCACGACGGAGGCCGTATCCTCCAGCGGAAAGATGATGCCGGAATCGTCCAGCAGGTACTTGGAGGGGTTCTGGACCGCCGGATAGGCCTTGATGGTCGCCAGTTTGCGCGGATCGGTGATCACGCCGTAAATGCCGGCAGCAGCGGCCGTTTCCGGGGAGCAGAGGTAGACCTTGTCCCCCTTGGTGCCGCTCCTGCCCGGAAAGTTGCGCGGAAAGGTGCGCAGTGAAACCTGGTTGGTGCCCGGCGCCTGCCCCATGCCGATGCACCCCAGACAACCGGATTGGTGAATGTTCGCCCCGGCCATCAGCAACGTCACCACCCCCCCCTGATCGGCCACGTTCTCCAGCACCTGACGGCTGCCGGGGTTGATGTGGAACGACACCTGGGGTGCAATGCGCTGCCCTTCCAGGATGCGGCAGACGGTCATCAGGTCGCGGAACGAGGAGTTGACCGAACTTCCCACCAGCACCTGGTCAACCTTGACTCCCTCCACCTCCCGCACCGGCACGACGTTATCCGGCGCCGACGGACAGGCGATCAGCGGTTCCAGCGCCGAGAGGTCTATCTCGTCGTATTCGTCGTAGGTTGCTCCGTCGTCCGCGGCCAGGGGTTGCCAGCAATCGGCCCTGCCCTGGGAAGCCAGGAACTCCCGCGTCCGCTCGTCCGATGGAAAGATCGAGGAGGTGGCGCCCAATTCGGCCCCCATGTTGCCTATGGTGGCGCGGTCGGTGGCCGAAAGCGTGGCCACGCCCGGACCGTAGTACTCAATGACCTTGCCCACCCCCCCTTTGACCGTGTGACGGCGCAGCATCTCCAGGATAACGTCCTTGCCCGAAACCCAATCGGGCAGATGTCCCACCAGCTTAACCCCCATCACCTTGGGACAGGGGAGGTAAAAGGGGTGGCCGGCCATGGCCAGGGCCACATCCAGGCCGCCGGCTCCGATGGCCAGCACCGCTATGCCGGCAGCCGTGGGGGAATGGGAATCGGCACCCAGAAGCGTGATGCCCGGCACGCCGAAACGTTCCAGATGCACCTGATGGGAAACGCCGTTGCCCGGCTTGGACAGGTGCACGCCGTACTTCATGGCCGCGCTGGTCAGAAAGGCGTGATCGTCGGCGTTTTTATAATCGGTTTGCAGCAGGTTGTGATCGATATACTGTGCCGCCAGCCCGACCTTGACCCTCGGCAACCCCATGGCGATGAACTCCAGCATGGCCATGGTACCGGTTGCGTCCTGCAACAGGGTATGGTCGATGCGGATGGCAATCTCCCGGCCGGGAACCAGCTCTCCCTCTACGAGGTGATGTTCGAGTATCTTTGTTGCAAGATTCTTTGCCATTGAAGTCATCCCCTTCCTCGAAAATTTATGCCATTATCACGGATTCAGGTATATGCCAAACCGCCTCAGGCGTGAATCGCCTCCTTGTGTACATCCAGCGCCGCCTCCCGCACCGCCTCGGGCAAGGTCGGATGGGCATGGCAGATCAGGGCGATATCCCGGGCCGTGCCGCCGAAACTCATGATGGCGACCGCCTCGGCGATCAGGTCCGAGGCCCGCGGCCCGACGATGTGGACCCCCAAAACCCGGTCTGTCTCCTGGTGGGCCAGGATCTTGACGAACCCCTCTGTTTCGTCCATGCAACGTGCCCGGCCAAGGGCGGCAAAGTTAAACCGGCCGCTCCTGTAAGGGATGCCGGCCTCCTTGAGCTGTTCCTCTGTCTGGCCCACTGTGGCGCCTTCCGGCCAGGTATAGACGGCGCCGGGAATATATTCGTACTCAACGGTCGCAACCTTTCCCGCCATGCGCTCCACGCAGACCACGCCCTCATCCATGGCCTTGTGGGCCAGCATCGGGCCGGGGACGAGGTCGCCTATGGCATAGATGCCCGGTACGGAGGTTTGGTAATCCCCGTCCACGGCCACCCTCCCCTTCTCGTCCAGTTTGACCCCCAACCCTTCCAGGTTAAGTCCGGCCGTCAAAGGACGGCGTCCCACTGCCACCAGGAGGCGGTCGCAGTCGATCTCCTCGCTGCCGGCGCCGGCATTGTACTGGACAATGGCCTTGTTGCCGATGCGGCGCACCCCGGTGATGCGCGTCCCCAGCTTGAACTGGATCCCCTGTTTGCGTAACGAACGGTTAAGGGTATCACCCGCCTGCCGGTCCATGAGCGGCACGATCTGGGGCATCATCTCCATCACCGTCACCTGGGCTCCCAGGCGGCGCCAGACCGACCCCAATTCCAGGCCGATGAAACTGCCCCCGGCTACCACCAGATGTTGGGGAAGTTCGTCAAAACAGAGGGCCTCGCGAGCGCTGACCACCACCTGCCCGTCAAAAGGAATACCCGGGAGCATGGCGGCCTCACTACCGGTTGCCAACAGTACCCGCGGCGCCTGGAGCTTCTGTGTCTTTTCGGCGTCTGTCGGCAGGTCCGGATGACCGGCAGGCGGTGCCGCTTCCGCGAGCGCCACCTCGACCTCGTGACGGCCAAAGACATTGCGCCCCACCAGCTGTCCCTCGCCATGGACCCGCTCGATATTGTTCTTCTTGAAGAGGTAGGCGATACCGTCGGTATTTTTTTTGACCACGTCGTCCTTGCGGCGCATCATGGCTTCGAGGTTGAGCCGGGGCGGGTCAATGTCGATGCCGTGCACGGAAAAGCGGTCCCGGGCCACGGCAAAGAACTCGCTGGAGTCCAGCAGTGCCTTGCTGGGTATGCACCCTTCGTTCAGGCAGACCCCTCCCAGCGCTTCGCGCTTTTCAACGACAGCCACCTTCATGCCCAGTTGAGCGGCACGTATGGCGGCCACGTAACCGCCCGGGCCCGCACCGATGACGATAAGATCGAATATGTTATCGGACACTACTGAATCCTCCGTATAATACCAATTCCAAATCGGTATAAAATTTCAAGGCACTCTACATTTCCAACAACAATTCCTCGGGGTCCTCGATATATTCTTTGACCTTCTTCAGAAAACCGACCGCCTCGCGGCCGTCGATGATGCGGTGATCGTAGGAGAGCGCCAGGTACATCATGGGGCGGATGACGATCTGTCCGTCCCGCACCACCGCGCGCTCCTGGATGGCGTGCATGCCGAGTACGCCGCTCTGGGGCGGATTGAGTATGGGAGTGGAGAGCATGGAACCGTACACGCCGCCGTTGGAGATGGTAAAGGTGCCCCCCTCCAGGTCGGAAATGGCCAGGCGGTTGGTCTTTATCTTCTCGCCGAAGTCGCCGATCGCCTGCTCCACCTCATGAAGGTGCAGCCGCTCGGCATTGCGAAGGATCGGGACCACCAGTCCCTTTTCGCCGCCGATGGCGATGCCGATATCGTAGTAATGATGGTACACGATGTCATCGCCGTCGATACCGGCATTCACGGACGGGAACTCTCGCAGCGCCTCCACGCAGGCTTTGACGAAAAACGACATGAAGCCCAGCTTGACTCCGTGGCGCTTTTGGAACTGGTCGCGGTATTTGTCCCGAAGCGCATTGATATGGCTCAGGTCGGCCTCGTTGAAGGTAGTCAGCATGGCGGTTTCACGGCGCACCGCCACCAAGCGTTCGGCGATCCGCTTGCGGATGGGGGACATGGCCCGGCGCTCATCCCCGCCGGCGGCGTAACGGGGCGCCTCCTCCGAGCGGACCGTGCCGGCCGGGGCGACGGGTGCGGGTGGAACAGGAGCGGCAACCATGCTTTGCAGCGGGGATGTAGCCGCGGGGGCAGGCACGGGCATATCCGCGGGAGATGTCTGTTTGGCCGGGAATTGTTGGGACTTCTCCGCGATCCCGCTGAACAGATCGTCCAGCGTAATACGCCCCCCCTTGCCGGTCCCAACGACCGTGGCAGGGTCAATGCCCTGTTCGCGCATCTCGCGGCGGGCGGCCGGCGTCGATGCCGCAGGGATGGAGTTGAAATCAGCCGCCGCCTGTGCCGGAGATGGAGGCGCCGTTGCAGGCGACGCGTCGGCAGCTACAACCTGCTGCTCGCTTATGGAGCCGATGACCGTACCGACCGGAACCGTCGCTCCCTCGGCCACCGTGATGGCGAGTACACCGGCCGCATCCGCGTTGATGTCCAGTGTGATCTTGTCGGTTTCCAGCTCGCATAGTACCTCGTCCTTCTTCACGCCCTCGCCGTCCTTCTTGAACCACTTGGCCAACAGCGCTTCACGGACCGACTCGCCCACCTCAGGCACCCGTATCTCCATGATCTAAACTCCTCGAAAAAGGGTCAATCTCCGTCTCATCGGGACGGACGGATTTAATTCTAACGCATTTTTCCCAATACGCCATCAAAAACAGGGGGCAACCACACTGCGGCCGCTCCCTGCGGGACTTACTGTCCCCGTTACTTATCACACACTCTAAAGCCCCCTCCCCTTGCGGGAGGAGGAGCTAACTGCAAATTCCAAACCGGACAACGCTCGGTGAAAGAGATATTACCTACACCCACGCTCAAGACAGCTATTATCGGCGCTACCCATAGATTTAACGGTAAAAACCGATGACAATCATCCCTGTTCCTTGAGAAACTCCCTGCCAAAGGGTGACATCTGCCGCAGATGGGCAATGATCGGCGGCAGTTCGCGGATCACCGTATCGATCTCAGTGTCGCTGGTAAAGCGGGAGAGTGAAAAACGGATCGACCCGTGGGCGCAGGTGAAGGGCACACCCATGGCCCGCAGCACGTGGGACGGCTCCAGTGAGCCGGAGGTGCAGGCGCTGCCCGAGGAGGCGCAGATGCCCAACTCGTTCAGCAGCAGCAGGATCGCTTCCCCTTCAACGAATTCAAAGGCGATGTTGAGGGTATTGGGCAAGCGCTCGGCCGCACCGCCGTTGATACGGGCATGGGGGATGCGGGCCATCAACTCGCTCTGCAGGCGGTCGCGCATGGCCTTGACCTGGGTGTTCTCGATCTCCATGGTCCGCCCGGCAAGCTCACAGGCCTTGCCCAGGGCGATGATGGCGGCAGTGTTCTCCGTGCCGGCTCGGCGGCTCTTTTCCTGATGTCCTCCCACCAGGAAGGGACGAAACGGAGTGCCGCGACGCAGATAGAGCACGCCGATCCCCTTGGGCGCATGCAGTTTGTGGCCGGATAGGGACAGCATGTCGATATTCGAGGCCGCCAGGTTGATCGGAACCTTGCCCACGGCCTGGACGGCGTCCGTATGGAACAGCGCCCCCTTGGCCTTGACAATGGCGGCAATCTCCTCGATGGGGAAGATCACGCCGGTCTCGTTGTTGGCATACATGAGCGACACGATGGCGGTGTCGGCATCCAGCACCGCCTTCAGTTCCGCCAGGTCCAGCCGCCCCTCGCTGTCCACGCCGATCTCGCTCACGCGATATCCTCTTTGGGTCAGGTTGCGACATTGGGTCAGCACGGCCGGGTGCTCCACGCGGGAGGTAATGACGTGGCGTTTTTCCGGGAATACCTCCAAAGCCGAACGGATGGCGGCGTTGTCGCTCTCGGTGCCGCAGGCGGTGAAGATGATCTCGTCCGGCGAGGCGCCCAGGAGCGCAGCCACGCGCCTTCTGGCCTCATCAACCTTTTGCTGCACCTGGCCGCCGAAGAAATGCATGGAGCTGGGGTTGCCGTACAGTTCGCAGAAGAAGGGACACATCTCCTCGAAGACCGCCTCGTCAACCTTGGTGGTGGCATTGTTGTCCAAATAGATTTCTTTCATGCCGCGACCTCCTCGACCACAATGTCCTCCGCCACCAGGTCGCGCAACTTCTGCTCGACCACCCGGGAGGTATGACCGGAAGAAGCGCAACCTGCGCACGCCTTGCGGAAGGCCACCTGTACCTTGGGGCCATCGATGTCGATCAACTCCAGGTCCCCGCCGTCGGCCCACAACAGAGGCCGGATATCCCGCTCAAGAACCTCCTGAATCATCTGCATCTTCTTCATGTTGGAGAGTTTTTCCGGGCGCTTGCGGGGTTCTTCCGTCTGCCGGCTCCCCATCACCTCGTCGATGAGCTCCTTGATCCTGGGGATGCAGCCGCCGCAGCCGCCGCCGGCCTTGGTAAAATGGGTCACCTGTTCGGCCGTGGTCAGCTTGTTGGTCTCGATCACTTTTTTCAGGAATACGTCCGTGATGCCAAAACATTTGCAGACAATGGTCCCTTCCTGGTCGGGATAGGCCGGGCCATGGTCATGATCATGACTGTGGGGCTTAACCTCGTGGCCGCGGTATTTGGCTATGGCCACCTCCAACGCTTCCTGTCCCATCACCGAGCAATGCATCTTCTCTTCGGGCAGGCCTCCCAGAAACTCGGCGATATCCTGGTTGCTGATGGCCAAGGCCTCGTCCAGGGTCTTGCCCTTGACCATCTCGGTCAGTGCCGACGAGGAGGCGATGGCGCTGGCGCAGCCGAATGTCTGGAACTTGGCGTCAACGATCCTGTCCTTGTTGTCGTCCAGCTTGAGATAGAGCTTCAGGGCGTCGCCGCATGCCAGGCTGCCCACCTCGCCGACGGTGTCGGCGTCGGGTATGTCCCCCACGTTACGGGGATTGAGGAAATGTTCTTTTACGGTTGGTGTATAGTCCCACATGGTGTGATCTCCTTGCTTGTTTTTGAGTTGATAAAAACCTGGACGCCTTCGTCGCCTCAATCCTCGCCGCTTTCATTTCATCATTGATTTGAAATCGGTATTAAACTCGGTTTCGGTCCTTTATCCTACTATAAACTTCCGTCCAGCCGCCATGACCTCCGTCAGCCTAGCCTCCGTGGACGCCTCGCCGTAGAGGCGTACCACCGGCTCGGTACCCGACTTGCGAAACAGTATCCAACTGCCGTCCGCCAAAAGCAGTTTGGTCCCGTCGATCCTGACTACCTCTTTGACCTTGGCCCCGGCAACCTCGGCGGGAAGCGCCGTAATCTTGTTCACGTACTCGTTTTCCAACTGCGGCGACAGCTTTAGGTTGTCGCGGCGGGTGACGAAACGTCCGACCTCGCCATACAGCCGTTCCAGCAGTTCCCGGATGGTCTTTCCTTCGCGGGCGACCATCTCTGCCACCAGGAAACAGGCCAGGATACCGTCCTTCTCGGGCACATGCCCTTTGATGGAGAGCCCGGCGCTTTCTTCGCCGCCGATAACGATCTTGTCCTGGCTGATCAATTCGCCGACATACTTGAAGCCGACCGGCGTCTCGTAGACCGGAATGCCGTGTTTTCGGGCCACGGCATCGATCAGATGAGAGGTGGCGACACTGCGGGCCACCCCCCCTTCCAGTTTGCGCACCCGGATCAGGTAATCCAGGAGCAGGGCAATAATGTAGTTGGGCTCGATGTAGGAGCCATCGCTATCCAGGATGCCGAAACGGTCGGCGTCGCCGTCGGTCGCCAGCCCCAGGCGAATGGCGGGGTCGTTTTTGACCAATGCGATAAAATCGGGAATATGACTTTCGGACGGCTCGGGTGGTTGGCCGCCGAAATAGGGATCGAGGTGATCGTTGATGATGACGTAAGGGATGCCGCGCTGCTTCAGCGGATCATCCAGATACCCCCGGCCGGTGCCGTACAATGGATTGAGCGCCACCTTCCCAAGATGGGCAATGGCATCAAAGTCAACCTTCTCTTCCAACGCCTTCAGATACCTCTGCCGGGGGTCGATGCGCTCCAGGAGCCCCTGACGCGACGCATCTTCCAGGGAAAGGGTCGTGCAGCAAGCCGCACCCAGCATCTGGTTGGCCCGTTGCTCGATATCAGAGGTCGTCTCGGGCAGGGCCGGGCCACCCCAGGAGGGTGAAAACTTGACGCCGTTGTATTCGGGCGGGTTATGGCTGGCGGTAAAGTTGATGGCGCCGGCGGCATGACACCGCAGTATCTCGAACGAAATGACCGGCGTAGGGGTATCCCGTTCGCACAGATAGGCCTTGACGCCCGCACCCGCCAGTACGCGGGCCGCCTCCTCAACGAAGCGCTGCCCCATGAAACGGGTATCGCAGGCAACAATCACCCCTTTGTGCTGTTCCCTGGAGGCGATGAGGTGATCGGCGATGGCCCGGATAACCACCTTGACATTGTCAACGATGAAGTCTTCGCAGAGAATGCCGCGCCACCCGGACGTTCCAAAAGAAATTCGCATGATGTTGACCTCCTCAATAACAAGACATCTTTTGTCGTATTAAGGTAATACACCGAAGTCCGTCCGTCAAGTCAAACAGGTCATTATTTCAAGGATTTTTCCTGTTGACTTTTTTCCGCCATACTTGTTACAGTTAGATTTCAATACAGAATATTTTAGGAGGAAGAAGCATGCAGTGTCAGACTGTACTTCCCGGTACCGAGTGTACCTTTTGGGGCAAACAGGGTTGTGTTTTCACGGAAGGCTCTTGCCAGATCATCGTTGAAAATTGTGAAGGATGCGAGCGTGTGGTGGTCGGCACCATAGGCCAGGTTTGCAACGCCTATCCGGCTCCGGCCAAAAAGTGGGCCAATGGCATCTGCAACTTTGCCTCCCATGTGAAGGTGGAGCTCAAGGTGGATGATGCCAAGGTCAACCCGCTCAAGGCCTCCAAAAAAGCCTCCGGCGGCAAGGCCTCCGGCGGCAAGAAGAAATAAGCGCCATAACATTTCGCACCATGAAGCCAAGGGGGGAACACTGTTCCCCCCTTTTTTTATGCACCGGGAGGTTACACCATGTCCTTTGATACGCTCACCTGCCCCTCGTGCGGGTCTCCGGTCAAGCAGTACCGCAACCCCTTCCCTACGGTGGACATCATCATCGAGATCAATGATTGCATTGTGTTGATCGAGCGCAAGAATCCTCCCCATGGCTGGGCATTGCCGGGAGGGTTCGTAGACTACGGGGAATCGCTCGAAGATGCTGCGCGACGGGAAGCACGGGAAGAGACGTCATTGGAGATTGGGGATCTGCGGTTACTGGGATGCTACTCGGATCCATCACGCGATGCACGCATGCATACCATCTCAACAGTCTTCATGGCCCAGGGAAGCGGGATCCCCCACGCCGCCGACGACGCGGCCAACCTGGCCCTGTTCACGCTCGGGAAGTTGCCGGCCACGCTTTGTTTCGACCACGCCCGGATTCTGGCCGACTATGCTGCCATCGTCGATACCAGTCACTAACGATTCTACCGAATCGGGCTGTAGTGATGTACAACACAATCCTTTACAGGTTCCTAAATGATCTCGGCGCAGCATCGTCCAGATCCGCCCTTGAAGCATTTCATCGTTTCACCTCTCCCATGCAGCGACCATAGCAATTTCAAGGGGCACAAAGCGTTTCTCCCTGAATGGTTGACTGCGGCCCGGCCACCGTGGTCGCGAGGATGGTTTCGTCATCCAGTAACGAGGTCCGTAGGAGGTGCAGCGAGGTCAGCATCCGGCGCAGGGCGTCCCGCGAGAGCCCTGAAAGTACTTCCCGGTCCGATTCCTGGATGATTGTTTCAATGCTATGCTCCACATATTTGAGAGCAACAATTTGACGCTTCGCATTCGGTCGTTTGAAAAGACTGGCAGTGGACTGAATGGTATTCTTTACGCTGGCGAGCAAGGGTTGCGGCAAGGAGATGGACGCCGTATCTTGTCGAAGACAGATAATGGCTCGCCCGATCTCAAGGACGATGAACATCCAATCAAGCATGTCCTTGTCATGTATATCTTGCACGGTTTGTTGTGCGGCAAGTCGCTGCAGAATATCCCGAGTACTGCTTTCAAATCGGTTGACAAGACTCGGAAGCGGACCAGCACAGGCCACTTCTATCTGATGGCGCAACATGCGGGCAGTACGACGTTTGAGCCACCCTCCCGTTACCGGCATAAACGTTGCAAAAATAACTGCGGCAGCAGCCACGCCCAGCATAAGCGCACTGCCGAAATTGACGGAACTCGCCGGGTCGAACTGCATCACGTTGGTGGGAGCGATCATAAAACAGAACATGGTGCTGTAGCCGAGGCCGAACGTTGCAAGTTTCGGTTTCAAGGTTACATATGGGCCTACGAGCATGAAGGGAACCATTCCGGCGCACAATAACCCCAATCCGTCCAAGGACGTCAGAACGAGAAACTTGCACAGGAGTGCCGCAATAAAGCCGGCCATATTTCCGATGAGAGCCATTTTAACGGCAAGGGCAGGATTCTGAGCCGGTGCGAATAGCGCGCTCACTATGGCTACCATCATGACCGCGCTGGCACCATTCGGCCATGCGCTGGCAATCCAGAAAGCCGACACCAGAAGAATTGCGACCGTGGTCCGCGCACCAGTTAAAAACGCCACAGCCGGATCGGTCCGGGTTGCGAAGCGGATATCTTCTAACGGCTCCAAGCTGTTTCGCTCATCCACCAGAGAGGCATAAGTCCTCGTGTAGTCATGAAGTTCCCGATCAAAGCGGCTGATCAGTTCCAGGGCGGTCTCGCAATCCAGATTTGTTTGTTTGTCGGAACCAACAGCATACTGTTGTCGTACATTTGCTACCTGCTGTGAAAACGTCGCACGGAATGCGGCAAGCCGCCGCGCAGCTTGGTGGGCTTCCTCGGCGGTGCGGGCGGGTTCGCCATTCGTTACAAGCACGGCGGCAAGGGATTCGCACAGCGAAACCAATGCCTGAGTTGCCGGAGCATCGGCCTTCTTCAACCTATTCAGAAGTTGATAGAGCGAGTGAAACGTGGTGGACGTGGCCATAAAATACTGATTGAGCCGACGCAGGCGAAGATCGCGTGTGCGGATATCCGATGCTTCCATGATCACCGAGCTGCGGAAAGATTCAAGATTTACAACATTGCCTATGAAACGCAGTTGTACCCTACCGATCTCGTGGAGTTCCATCCCCTCTGAAAGCATAGTTCGAACGAACCGGATAAAATCGGCGTAGCGGGTCTGCATCGTTTGCACAATCGTATCGCTGAGGCTTCGCGGGAATACAACTTCACTGACAACAGCGGCGCACAAAATACCGACGACAACCTCAGAGGCACGGTTTACGGCATAATCAAAAAAACCTGCTGGTTGCATGACCAGCGGGAGAGAGATCATTGCCGCGGTATAGCCGGCAAGGGTGAAACCATAGGACTTGAAGTTGCGATACAATGCCGCTCCGGCGGTGCACAGGCCAATCCATATCGCCAACCCCAGGAGGAACAACACCCTTTCTTGCGGAAACAGGCCTAATAACGTGAGGCTGGCTAACGCGCCCGCCAATGTGCCGCATATGCGATAAAGGCTTTTTGTCAATACCATGCCGGTTTGAGATTGCATGAGTATGTAGACGGTGACCATGGCCGTTACCGGCTGGCCCAACTCGAGCCGCAGGGAGATTCCCAGCGCCAAGAGGGCGGCAACGGTCGTCTTGAGTATATATATCCATCCCAAACCTTCGGATTTGCCCCATGCGGCGAATTCCTGCGGCACCCCCCATAGCCATGGCTTTGGAGGTCCTGCGTTAAAAAGACTCATCGTACCTCTCCAGGCATTTCTGCTTCTGCATTAAAAGCCCCCCTCCCGCTTGCGCCGGGTGGTCCGAATCAGGCCATAGGCACATGCTACATTTGCGGCTTCTGATTACTTTTAAGCTGTTCCTGAGCTTGCAGCGATGATCTGGCGATAACCGTGCAGGTAGTGCCCGCCACAAGTTGAACGCCCTTGGGCAACTGATCGACTTTGATTCGAACCGGTACCCTTTGCGCAAGCCTGACCCAGTTGAATATGGGGTTGACGTCGGAAAGGAGTTCACGTCCGGCGGGATTGTCATGATCGGATATACCGCTCGACATGCTTTCTATATGCCCCTTTAAAGCAGGACTATTACCAAGAAGCCGGATCTCGACAGGATCGCCCACATGCAGCAGATGGAGTTTGGTTTCTTCAAAATAGCCGTAGACCCAAAACGAATTTTTGTCGATTATCGCCAATTTTGCCGCTCCGGCCGTTGCAAAGTCTCCAGTATGGACGTTGAGATTGGAAATATATCCGTCAACCGGGGCACGCACTTGGGTACGGTTGAGGTTCAGCTTGGCTGTATCAACCGCTGCAACCGCTTCCTGGTAAAGCGCTTCGGCTGAATCGGCCTGCGACCTGGCGTTTTCGCGATTCTCGGTGGACACCACGACGCCGTCCAGCTTGTCGCGCCTTTCGGCCTCCTGCTCCTTCATCACCATCTGTGCTTTACTGGATGCCAGGCGGGCCTTGGCTTGGGACAGGGCCAAAGCGTAGCGCTCACGATCGACCGTGAACAGCATATCCCCCTTGTGCACCAACTGGTTGTCCTTCACTGCCACCCGCACGACAATGCCCGATACATCGGCCGCCACATTGATAACGTCAGCACGTACTTTGCCGTCTCGGGTCCAAGGCGAATTCATGTATCGATTCCAGAGTGCCTTTCCGATAAAAATTGAGGCTGCGAAGATAGTGATGGTACAAACGAAACGAACAAAGACCTTGAGTTTCATGGTAAAACCCTCTTTCCGTAATAGTTTGGGGCAGAAAGCATCCGATGCTTCTGGCGCCGTTAACGTAGAGCCAGCAAGCCGCAAACGCCGAAGATACATACGAAGCAACTCAGCCGGAACAGCGGTGGATGCCAGACATATCGGTAAACGCCACACCATGCCAGGACCCTGTCCAGTATCACCTGAAAAACGACACTCGCCAGAAAAACCAAAAAAAGGCTGGGTACAAGCGCATCGAGCAAAGCAATTTCACGAGGCATAACGTATTTCTCCTTGAACGGTTGCCTGCGGCCCGGCCACCGTGGCCGCAAGGATGGTTTCTTCATCCAGTAACGAGGTGCGTATGAGGTGCAGCGAGGCCAGTATCCGGCGCAGGGCCTCGCGCAATTTTTTGCCAAGTTCTTCCTGAATCAGTTCTTGGTGGACCAATTCAATGCTGTATTCCACATGTCCAAGAGTAACAATTTGGCGACGCTCGTTTGGACGTTTGAAAAGGCTGGCGGTTGCCTGAATGGTATTCTTTACGCTGTCGAGCAAGGGTTGCGGCAATGACACGGACTCAGAATCTTGCCGGAGATGGATAATGGCTCGTCCAATCTCAAGGACGATAAACATCCAATCAAGCATGTCCTTGTCATACGTATCTTGAACGGTTTGCTTTGCGGCAAGTCTCTGCAGAATGTCCCGCGTGCCGCTCTCGAATCGGTGGGTAATACTCGGAAGCGGATCAATGCAGGCCATTTCTACCTGATGACGCAACAGGCGGGCAGTGCGGCGCTTGAGCCACACCCCTGTCACCGGCGCAAATGTTGCGAAGATAACGGAGGCGGAGGCCACCCCCAATATCAGTGCACTGCCGAAGTTGATGGAACCTGCTGGATCGTACTGCATCATATTGGAGGGGGAGATCATAAAACAGAACATCATAATATAGCCGAGGCCGATCATTGAGAGTTTCGGGTTCAAGGTTAAATATGGGCCTACCAGCAGAAAGGGAACCATGCCGGCGCACAGCAATCCAAACCCGTCCAAGGATGTCAGGACGAAAAACTTGCATATCAGCGCCGCGATGAAACCGACCAAAGCTCCGACAAGACCAACTTTGAGGGCAAGGGCGGGATCAGGTGCCGGTGCGAAAAGCGCACTTACTATGGCCGCCATCATGACCGCGCTGGCGCCATTCGACCATGCAGAGGCAATCCAGAACGCTGACGTCAGCATAATTACGACCATGGTCCGCGCACCGGTCAAAAGCGCCACCACGGGATCGGTGCAGGCTGCAAAATCCATGTTTTCAAGATGCTTCAGGCTGTGCCGTTCTCCTACCAGAGAGGCATAGGTACTCGCGTAGTCGTCAAGCTCCCGCACGAAGCGGCTGACCAGTTCCAGGGCGGTTTCAAAATCAAGATTCGCTTGATTGCCGAAACCTGCAGCATACTGATTTCGTATAGTATCTACCTGCTCTGGGAAAGTCGCTCGGAACGCGGCAATCCGCCGCGCAGTCTGGTGGGCTTCCTCGGCGGTGAGCGCCGGCTCACCATTTGTCACGAGGACGGCGGTGAGCGATTCGCCCAGCGAGACCAACGCCTCAGTTGCCGGGGCATCGGCCTTCTTCAGCCGGCTCAAAAGTTGATAGAGCGAGTGCAATGTTGTTGACGTGGCCATAAAATCCTGATTGAGGCGACGCAGACGGAGATCATGCGTGCGGATATCAGATGCTTCCATGATCACGGAGCTGCGGAAAGATTCCAGGTTCACGACACTGCTGATAAATCGCAGCTGCGCGCTATCGATCTCTTGGGGCTTCATCCCCTCAGAAAACATGGCTTGAACGAACCGGATAAAATCGGCGTAGCGAGTCTGCATCGTTCTCACAATCGAGTCGCTAAGGCTTCGCGGGAAAACGACTTCACTGACAACAGCGGCGCATAGAATGCCGATGACAACCTCAGAGACACGGTTTACGGCATAATTAAAGAAGCCGGTTGGCTGCATGACCAGAGGAAGAGAGATCATCGCCGCGGTATAGCCGGCAAGGGTGAAGCCATAGGACTTGAAGTTGCGGTACAATGCTGCTCCAGCAGTGCACAGGCCAATCCATATTGATAGCCCCAGGAGGAACAACACCCTTTCTTGCGGAAACAAGCTTAATAACGTGAGACTGGCTAACGCGCCCGCAAATGTGCCGCATACGCGATAAAGGCTTTTTGTCAACACCATGCCGGTTTGAGGATGCATGATTATGTAGACGGTGATCATAGCCGTTACCGGTTGGCCCAATTCGAGGCGCAGAGAGATTCCCAGCGCCATGAGGGCGGCAATGGTCGTCTTGAGAACAAATATCCAGCCCAAGCCTTCTGTTTTGCCCCAAGCGGCAAATTCCCGCGGCAAAACCCATATCCATGATTTTGCGTTATCTGCTTTGGAAGATATCATCGCAAACTTCCTGTTGACTTTTGAGGTGTAGTGACCGCTGGAGGTGCACTAACCGGCACTCCCCCACCGATGGACTGCATCAACGCGGCATAGGCGTCTAGAAAGCGCGCTTCCACTTGTGCCTTTCGTTGTGATTCCAGGAGCGTTTGATTTTGGGCATTGAGTACGTTGAGATAATCGGTCAACCCGGCTCGAAAACCGTACATGGCAATATCGTAGGCACGGTCGGACAGGGAATTCGATTGATAAGTCTCAGTACGTTGCTTTTCCAGTGATCGTAAGGTGACGATCTGGTCGGCGACGTTTTCCAGGGCATGGATCAGGGTGTTGTTATAGGATTCCACTGCAATATCGTATTCTGCGGTCGTTACACGCAGTTGGTCGCGCAACCGGCCACCTTCGAAGATTGGCAACGATACTGCTGGGCTGAAACCTTTTATCATTGATTCCGGTGAGATGAAATTTGCAAGTCCGACAGATTGCCAGCCTACAAAAGCCGTCAGGTCAATATTGGGGTAAAATGCAGCCTTGGACACTTCAATACCCTTTCCGGCTGCCTCCACGCGCCAGCGTTGGGCCACCACATCCGGCCTCCGGCCGAGGAGGTCAGCTGGGATGGTGGACGGCAACCCGATTGGCAGGGCGAGAGAAAGGGTTGGCCTATGGATCTGCTCTCCGTAACCAGGGCCTTTCCCGGCAAGTGCGCTTAACTGGTTACGCAACAGCTCGATGGACTCGGAAATTCTCTCGATTTCAGCCCGTGCGGCAGGCACAACCGTTTCAGACTGCCGGAGATCAATCTCGGTAGCGAGTCCGGCCGCCTTGCGTTTTTTTATGATATTCCGGATGTCCTCGCGTTGATGCAACGTCTCCTGGGCGACATCCAACAGTCTGAACTGCAGTGACAATTGCACGTAAACGCGGATAACGGCTGTTTCAAGGGCAAGTCGGACTTCCTGTGCTTCGGCCGTAGTCATCTGCACCCGGTCCAGTGCCGCGGCAAGGGCACTGCGGTGTTTTCCCCATAAATCGAGTTCGTAAACGAGTCCAAGGGTGGCCATGTTGTCCCATGCCCAGTTCCCTGCATACGGGGGCGGAATGAAATAATTCTCTGAGTATTGCTCTCGCGTGAAGACTGCATCAGTCTGGATCGTAGGAAGCAGGGCCGACTTTGCAATTCCGCTGCGAGCCTGGGATATGGCAACGCGTGATTGGGCAATATGCATGGTGGGGTTGCCGGCGGTCGCCTCCGCCACCAGCCGATCAAGTTGCGGGTCGGCATACACCTTCCACCACTCCTGGGAAGGCCACGGCACAGGCTGTTTCGCCTCTGAATTGATTGCACTGCCGGTATTCAGCTTGGTGGGTTCGACAATCTGTGAGCTGGGCTTGACACCAAAAGGGAGTCTCGCACATCCACTCAGTGCCAGTGTCGCAACAATAATGGTGCAACAAATAACGTTCAATGCTCTGGTCATATTTTTTCCTGTGTTATCCCGGACATTAATTTCTTATTTATAGTGCATAGCCATTATTGTGCCAAAATATAATTATGTTTATTATTAAGTACATATAAATTTAAACCGATATTTATTTGAAATATATTTTACTTTTACTTAAAATATTTGGTAATTTTTAAATATATAGCGGCCCCGGTTTTCTTGGACAGAGAAATGGTGTAAATTTTTTGTTCAAGGAGACAGCCAATGAAAAAAGATGTAGTCAGTCCCGGTGCAGCGGAAGGAGAGCGTAGCTCGACTGGAGCTGCACCGGAAGTCAAAC
>JARLHN010000044.1 GCA_031292255.1 Oryzomonas sp.
GTTTGACTTCCGGTGCAGCTCCAGTCGAGCTACGCTCTCCTTCCGCTGCACCGGGACTGACTACATCTTTTTTCATTGGCTGTCTCCTTGAACAAAAAATTTACACCATTTCTCTGTCCAAGAAAACCGGGGCCGCTATAGAATTCATAGTCTTAGAAATGGTGGAAGGCGATTTTGCATGATGGAGGAAATTAGCCAACAAATAAAAAAAGAAAATGCCGGTTTATCTCATGATGTTTCACCTGCCCTAAAAACGCTATTCGACCAGGGCAGGAAAAAGATTCGTATCCTCCTTGCCGAAGATGATTTGGGCAGCCAACTGCTCTTGGGAAGATTACTCGAACGTCTGAACTATGATATCGATTATGCTGAAAATGGCCGAGGTGTGATCGATATGTGGGAAAGAGGCGATTACGATTTGATACTGATGGATGTCGGGATGCCCGGTATCGATGGGCTTGGCGCGACCCGGGTTATCAGGGAAAAGGAGCGGGAAGGTGGCGGCCATATTCCTATTATGGCCATAACGGCTCACTCCGCCGAAAAAGACGAGGAGAGGTGCCTCTCTGCCGGAATGGATGCTTATATTTCAAAACCGATTGATTTGCGTAAGTGTCTGGAGATGATAGAGCAACTTATCATCGATATCGCCTCATTATCTCAAAGTGCAAGGTAAATTGCACGGAATCCATTGATTTTATTGGCTTTGTCCAGGAAGAGATTTGAAAAAAATGTTGTTGAACATTTCAACAAAAAGGTTGAAAATATAGTTATCTAAAAATATGAGGGGGGGAGTAAAAAAACGTAGGGGGGTGATCAATGTGTCAGTCTCACAAATTACGTCTTACGGAACAAACCCTATTAGTGCAGCTTATCTGATTTCGACACAGAGGACGAGTCAATTTACGAGTGTAGCGCCGCAGCCACCATCAAATGCCGATACAGTCCAGCTTTCCGGTTCCGCCCGCGCAAGGTCATTGCAACTTCAAGGCTACTCAGTCGAGGGAATCGCTGCTAAATTGGGCACGAATGTTCGCATTATTGATCAATATCTGGGTATTGCTGTTCCCGGTACGAAAAAAACCTGATCAAAACGCGCATATAATTTCTGTTTCACGATAAAATCTTAAAGCCGGGACCTCATGACAGGTTCCCGGCTTTTTCGTACAGGATTGGAACATAACTATGTTTAAGCACCCACATTTTTCGTTAACGGCACGCTTGAGATCGGGGCCTAAACGGAGGGTCCCGGAAGAACCCTTGACATTGCGAATAAATGACCCACCCAACGTCGGGTTATAGGTCCGATTTTATTTGGACATGGCAGGTTTTCCCTTGGCAGGTTTATCGTCCGCTTTCGCATCACCCTCTTTGCCTGTATTAACAGAATCCGAAGCGGGCGTTGGGGGAGTAATAGGGGTAACCACGATTACTTTGGCAATCTCTTCTGCAAAATTATCCCCGATAATGGTGAGGGAAGCCGCGCTGCCGCATTCGCCACCCTGGCCGGAGCTATTGGCAAACAATCCCCACATAAAATGTGAATCCCTTATCGGGCAACCCCAGGCAAATGAATTTTTCATGCTGAACTTGGCAAGCGTGTCATTCTTCGGAGCTGCCGAACTTAACACGAAGTCCCCGTCGAAACGGATCTGGTCAATCTTCGGGGACAATAACCCCGCCAGTCTGCCATCTTCGGTAAGCTTGGTTATCTTCATGTCAAGCACGTAGTTTCGCGGAACATAGATGACGCATGGCGAGAATTTTTTTCTCTTATATATAGCGTCCGTAACATCTGATTCCATCTGTGTCAGGAAGGAATTCTCCGGCGCCAGGCCGCTTCCAGCCGACACCTTGACTGTCACCCTGTCGACACTGCAGATAAGATCATCAGGCTTCGGACGATTTTGGAATTCTACGGTTTTGATATCTTGGACAGAAGCGCAGCCGGATAGTGCGGCCAATGCAGAGACAAGAAAGACAAATCCAAACAACCTTGTAATCATAGGAATATCCCGTTATTCATGAAATGTTTTGTCAGCCATGATACTGAGCTGCGCGCGGTTGTCAAGACCGCAGACACTACGTAGCCCCTTTTCTGCACGATTTTATGCCCCGAAGATGAAATGCCCCTTCCGGAAGGGTACTTACTGAGTCGATGCGGCTATTGCAGCGTCAATATCTCTCCAGGAGTTCTTTGGTCGTGTAGGCGTCTGCAAGCATCGCAGACAGCCGTTCGAGTTCTTCAGGCGTATAGACGGCAGTTCCTTTCTTAATTGCAGTCTCGAGACGCCTGATCTTCTCGGAAAGATCAAAAGTGGGCGGGTTGGGACATTTGTTCGAGATCCCAAACAAACACCAATCTTTTTCCGAGTTATGATTGTTGATAGCATGGGAAACCGCAACAAGTGAGAAAACCATCACAATTGCCGGAACAATCCGCTTCATTGTCAACTCCGATGAACGATTTTGAAAACGCCTCATTTCCTCATTCAACACCCTGACCTCCAACTTTCATTGAACATCGATCATGCTTTTATCAACGCCAGGTTGGTCTTGCTGTCGCGGCCGATGACGTTGGCCTTGAATTCCCTGCCATCGGAAAGCATGATCATGATCTCGTCCGCGTTCTCTACTACATGGTTTCCGGTGATGATAAGCCATCCTTGTTGATGATGAAGCCGGAACCGAGATCCTGTCGCTTCATCTTCCGGTCCGAAGTCTGATCGAAAAATGTGCGGTTGCTTTTGTACGATGGAATCAATTGTACCTTTATCCGGCTTATTGGCAACTCCGGCAACCTCCCTTCCGTTCGCCTTGAATCTCAGGCCGACAAACCCCTCGAACAGCGCTGTTTTACAGGCATATGTCGGTTTATTATAATAATTGCCTGAACGACAACGAGCATAGCGAGTTGGACCGCGAAGGCGCTCCGGAGGAGGCGACCGTAAGGTCGAGTCAAAAATCCCTCCTTTCCGAAACGGAAACCAATTGTTTTTCCTCCGGAGTTTTCGGATGAAAACTATTTACCCTTCTTACCCCTCCCCCTCCTCCATATACCGCCATTATAAGGCCCATAATCGATATTGATTATCATAGTCGTTTACATCGGCCGATGAATTGGCTACCATATACCCAGATGAAACAGATCACGTAGGATGGAGGTTTGCCATGACAAGAACAAGCGAAGTTGTTTCAGTACTGGCGGTAGCCATGTTCTTCTCTGCCGCGCCGGTCCTTGGGGATGAATATACGGGAACGAACATGGAGCAGCAATCGCAAACAATACAGCAGGGGCAGAAGGATGAGTGCCTGCTCGTTGCCATGAATTGCCTCAGCGACAGGGCTGATACGGTCCAACAGAGGGTTGACCGTCTGAAGAAAGAGATCGCCAAGGGGTCGGACGTCTACAGCGACGAAGAACTGAAGGCGCTGAATGAACAACTGAGATGGATCTACAACGATAGCGACAACATCTTTATCTCAGAATGATCCCGGTACATTGACGCTTCAATGTGACAATGAAACGAGGCTGTGCGGTAGAATGCCGCACAGCCTCGCAATGCTCCCTCTGCAAGACAACATTCAATGATCCTGCATCCTCCTCCGAGGGTACGGCAATACCCCTTCCGTTGTCCGAAAAAAGATCCGGGAAACCACATTTGTAACCATGGCCGTTGCGTGATACACTGCCTAAACCCAAAACAAAAACGGGCCAACCGTAGCTGTTTCCTTACCAATGCAGTACCATTATCCGGGAAGGCTTAAAGGGATTCCTCCTGACAGGGGGGTTGGATTTGGATGTCACGGTACTAGGGAGATAAAACGATGCGCGCAATGGTCTTGGAACGTCCGGGAACGGCGCTGGAACTGAGGGAGATGCCCATTCCCCGGCCATCGGCAGGGGAGCTGCTGCTGAATGTCAAGGCGTGCGGCATCTGCCGCACCGACCTGCATGTGATGGATGGGGAGCTGACCGAGCCAAAACTGCCCCTGGTACCGGGACACCAGATCGTGGGTGTCGTGGAAGAACTTGGCCTTGGAGTTGCCGGATTCCAACCCGGCGACCGGGTCGGGGTGCCCTGGCTGGGAGGCACCTGCGGAGAATGCGACTACTGTCTGGCGGGGCGGGAAAACCTCTGCGACCAGGCGCTGTTCACCGGCTACCAGACCAACGGCGGATTTGCCGACTACTGCACCGCCGACAGCCGCTTCTGCTTCCCTCTGCCGGAAGGCTACCCAGACACCCAGGCCGCACCGCTCCTCTGCGCCGGGTTGATCGGCTTTCGTTCGTTGCGCATGGCCGGGGACGGGAAACGGATCGGCATCTACGGCTTCGGGGCCGCAGCCCACATCGTGACCCAGGTGGCAACCTGGCAGGGACGTGAGGTCTACGCCTTCACCCGCCCAGGGGATGCGGCAGGACAAAATTTTGCGCGGGAGATGGGGGCCTGTTGGGCGGGCGGTTCCTTTGAGCCGCCGCCACAGCAACTGGCCGGGGCCATCATCTTTGCCCCGGCCGGCGAACTGGTGCCGGCGGCGCTCAAGGCGGTGGCCAAGGGAGGGATCGTGGTCTGCGGCGGCATCCACATGAGTGACATACCGGCCTTTCCCTACGACATCCTGTGGGGCGAGCGGAGCATCGTCTCCGTGGCCAACCTGACCCGCCGCGACGGGGTGGAGTTCCTGAAGCTGGCGCCCCAGGTGCCGGTGCGGACCGAGGTGGAGCTATTCCCCCTGGAGCGTGCCAACGAGGCGCTGGCGGCGCTACGGGAAGGTAGGATCAGGGGTGCCGCGGTACTGGTACCCTGACATCTACTACAAATCCGTATCTCACGGAGCGCACTGAGGCACAGAGAATGTCAAAGGCAAAACCTATTTAACAGGGATGAACAACCGTTCCTCCCCCCAGCGGGGGGAAGCTAGGAGGGGGGATCGGTTGAATTTGCCGTCACCCGCTGCCGTGGGGACCAGTAACCGGATTTCATGTTTATCCCGTTCGTCCCTGTAAAATCGCTTTTGGTTCTCTCTGTGTTTCAGTGTCTTTGTGGAGGTGTTGCTTTGTCTTTCTCTACTAATCGCTGAGTTAACGCCCCTTACGCGGACCTTTCCTTTCGCCACCCGGACGGGAGGGCCTGCCGCTACGGTCGCCGCTTGTCGGCCTTGACCCGGCTCCGGGCCTTGCGCCGGCATCAGACCTCGATCCCGCACCGGACCTCGGTCCAGTACCAGACCTTGCTTCGGCACCGGACCTTGATACAGCGCCGATTCTTGATTCCGCAATAGACCTTGCTCGCGAACCTGTCTTCGTACCCGCACCGGACCTCGCTTCCGCACCCTGCCTTGCTCCAGCTTCAGACCTCGTTCCCGTTTCAGGCCTTGCTCCAGCACCAGGCCTTGCTCCCGCATCGGTCCTTGTCCCCATGCTCGGCTTTGCTCCAGCACCGGACCGTGCCTCGGCACCAGGTTTCTGTCCCGCGCCCGGCTTCGGTCTCGCACCAAACTTAGCTCCGGTCCCGGCTTTTGCTCCGACCCCCGTTTTGGGCCGCGTGCCGAATCCCGGCCTTCTGGCGCCGCCTGCCTTACCCGGTTTGAGTTCGCTCTGCGGACGGGCGATGCTGACTGTGATGACCCGGTCCACCAAGTACGCTCCGTCCAGAGTTTCCACCACATCCCTGGGGTCCACGTCCGCCGCCATGCGCACATAGGCGCAACGTTTGAACTCCCTGGTCTCGGGATCTATGATCAGGTGCACGGAGGTCACAATCCCCATCACCGAGAACAGCTTGCGCAATTCCTCTTCCGTCACCTCTTCCGCCAGGTGCCCTACGTACAATTCCTTTGCCATTCCGTATCCTTTTCATTGCTGCGGTTGATTTATAAAGCTTCCCTTTCCCTCGCCCACCCCTTCAGGCCTTTAGCTCTCTGGGTCCCAGAGGCTCCGCTGGGAGAAGGGATTGCGTTCTCCTTCCGGAGGGGGGTACAGGAGGAGGGCCATGCAATGTACCCTATGTGCCGGCTACTGTTTCTCCCGGTGGATCGCGAACGGTGCCCAGGCCTGGTCGATGGACATGACCTCCAGGGTGTTGATGTTCACGTGGGCCGGGCGGCTGACGGCCCAATACACTGTCTCGGCGATGTCGCCGGCTGTCAGGGCCTCGGCCCCCTCGTAGACCTTGGCCGCCTTTTCTTCGTCCCCCTTGAAGCGCACCTTGGAGAACTCGGTCTCGGCCATGCCGGGCTGGATGCAGGTTACCCTCACCTTGGTCCCGAGCAGGTCGCAGCGCAGGTTGCGGGAGAACTGGGTAACGAATGCCTTGGTGCCGCCGTACACATTGCCGCCCGGATAGGGCCACGAGCTGGCGGTGGAGCTGATGTTGACGACGTGCCCCCGGTTGCGGGCCACCATGCCGGGCAGGATCAGGCGGGTGCAGTACATGAGCCCCTTGATATTGGTATCCACCATGGTTTCCCAGTCGTCCAAGTTGACTTGGTGGGCCGGTTCCAGTCCCAGGGCCAGGCCGGCGTTGTTGATCAGCACGTCGATCTCGCGGAAGGCCGGCGGCAGTGCGTCCACCGCACCCTGCACCGCCTCCCGGTCGCGAACGTCCAGCGGGATGATATGGGTATCGGCAGTGCCTGCCAATTCCTCCTGCAAAGTCAGCAAAGGATCGATGCGGCGGGCGGTCAGGATCAGGCGATTGCCGGGTTGGGCGAAGATACGGGCGCAGGCGGCACCGAAGCCTGCCGATGCGCCGGTGATAAAGATGGTCTGTCCACTCATGGCTGCGCCTCCTCGGGTGTATGGTGTGTGATTTGTACTACATTACGGCCAACGATAAAACAGAAAAAGCCGCGTCCGGCGTGCGCCTTACGTTCACGTAGGCCCGCCTGGTCTACAGCCCGTTAAGCAGCTTGAAATACTCTGACAGGTTTCTGATGGATTCCAGGGTAGCCTGGTACAGGAACCAACTGAGCACAAGGGTTATGATGGTGAGCCCGATCTTCCATTTGCGCGACGTATTCGGTCGCAACCAGATGAGCGGCAAGGCCAGAGGCCCTACGCTCAAGAGGGCAATGACGATAAAGCCTTTTCGAAAATACCACTTGGTTCCGGCCTCTCCGGAGCGCAGACGGGCGGACGGGCGGAGGAACTCGCCGCAATGTTTGCACTTTACCGCATCGTCTTGGATCTCTTCGGCACAGAATGGGCACTTTTTCATTGATTGCATCTTTCAAGAGGATGGCTCAAGGATTACGGGACGCGTTGCACGGTAACTTCAGGTGAGTTACTTTTGGGAGCGCGAAGTGATGCGTCGGCTGAAGTGGCAAGTAAAGCTACGGCTAGTAAAAGATGTGTTGGAGATCGTAAAATTATCTATTTTTTCATTGGTCAACTTGGCCGACCTACGGTTAGATCGCGCATTAGCCATAATATATTATAGCCAGCCCCCCATCGGATCCTCCATTTCCCAATACTATCTTATATCATTATAACGATGTACCGGCAATCCACAGTTGATTGATATACAGACTCATATTCGAAGAGTCCATCCAAATTTCAACTCGAAGGATATACGGAGCTATAACCAATACAAAGGCATTGCTTGTCTCCCCCTTTTGTAATAGGGGGGAATTCTGAATCCAAACCTATTGACCCGAAGTTGCCACACACACGGTCAAACACTCATCCAGCCGGGCAATGACGGCCTCCGGCTGCTGCCCAAGATACCGCTGCGCCAGGCCCCAAAAACCTTCCGACAGCGGCGCGCAGACCGTCAACGGTCCCGTCTCCGGCCTGACTACGACCGTACGGAACGAGTGGAGTGCAAAACCGTCGTAATCAGGCAGCTCTCCCGTGCCGTAACGCTTGTCCCCCAGGACCGGATGGCCGATCATCTCCAGATGCCGCCTGATTTGGTGCATGCGCCCGCTGATGGGCGTCACGGCCAGCAGGGCATTGCCCGCACCGTTCAGCAGGACCGTGTAACGGGTCTCGGACTCCTTCTCGTCCAGCGGCTCCGCAATGACGCCGCTCTCGTCGGGAGCCCCCGTTACCAGCGCCAGGTAGAGCTTGTCCAGGCCGGTTTCCTTGACTTGGCGACCATACATGCCGGCTGCCGTGGAACTCTTTGCCAGGATCACGACCCCCGATGTCCCCCGATCAAGGCGGTTCACGGGGTAGAGCTTGCACGAGGTGCCGCGCCAAGCCATGTAGGCCATTCCCTCGTCAACCAGGTTTTTTTCCCGTTCCGCGGTGCGGTGCATGGGGAGGCCGGCCGGTTTGTTGACGATGGCCACTTGGTCGTCTTCGTAGAGGAGGTCCAGGGCCGGGCGGGTCGTTATGAGCAGGGAGGTGATGGTGGCGCTTTCCTTCAGGGTCACCCGGTCTTTTACAACCAGCATGGTGTCCGCAGTGGCGTCGGCGCCGTTGAGCCGTGCCGCGCCGCCCTTGATCAGCTTGCGGCAATAGCCGGGTGCAGCCATGGGCATGAGGGTGCGCAGGAAGCTTTCCAGCCTGCGGCAATGGTCGTTGTAAGTTATATCAAAGGAGAGCATGGTTGGGGGGTAATCTCAATGTTGCCGCCGATGAACGGGATGAACGCAGACAACGTCAAAACCAAATTTAATCGAATTTGGAAGCTATCGGCGTTTATCCTATTCATCCCGGTTCCAGACGCCTTTTCAGGTTTTGTCTTTTTGCGCTTGTTTAAGCATGGGAAGTGACTTGGGCGCAGGAACGCGCCCCTACAGGGATATCTTGCGGTCCCGCATCAGGTTGACCAGGGAGCGGTCGTAGCTCTTCTCCCCGGCCGGGGTGAACATACAGGCGGTCGCCTCGCCCCGCTCGCGGTGAAAGGCCACACACTGGCAGCAGTTGCCGCGCCGCGAGCAGGCCGGGGTGTAGGTACAACGGCAGTCATCGCCGGTTCGAGTACAAGACATGATGTTTCTCCTTGGAACGCGCCTTTTCCGCAATCCCGGCGTTGACCTTCAGGATGCTTTCGTGCGGCGTAGCGCTGCTACGCCTCCTCGGCATCCCTCGGTCGCCTTGGCCTTGCGAAAAAATCGCGTTCCTCTAAATGATTTTATTTAAAGGATACTCGATGATCCCCTCCGCCCCCAGTTTCAACAACTCCGGAACAATACGACGCACCTCTTTCTCGGACATGATGCTCTCAATGGAGAGCCAGTCGGAGTTGAAAAGGTGCGAGACGGTCGGATTCTTCAGGCTGGGCAGGACCTTGGTGATGGCCTCGATCCGGTCGGCCGGGGCGTTCATCTTGAGACCGACCATCCCCTCGGCGGCCAGGGAAGACTTCAGGAGTGTGGCGATCTGTTCGATCTTCTCCCGCTTCCAGGGATCGTCCCAGGAGGCCTTATTGACGATCATGACCGGCACGGACTCCATCAGGTCGCAGACGATGCGCAGGCCGTTGGCCTTGATGGTCGATCCGGTCTCGGTCACCTCCACGATGGCGTCGCACAGGCCGTCAACTACCTTGGCCTCGGTGGCGCCCCAGGAGAACTCTACGTTCACCGGAATGTTGCGTTCGGCAAAGTAGCGCTTGGTGAAACCGACCAGTTCCGTGGAGATAGTGGCCCCGTGCAGGTCTTCCGGCCCCTGGACCTTGGAGTTTCCGGCCACCACCAGCACCCAGCGGGCCGGGCGGCGCGACACCTTGGAATAGACCATCTCGCAGACCTCGACCACATCCGCCTGGTTTTCCCTGACCCAGTCGCGGCCGGCGATCCCGGCGTCGATGGTGCCGCGCTCCACATACTTGCCCATCTCCTGAGGACGGATCAGTTTGCAGTTCATCTCGCTATCGTCAACGCCGGGGAAGTAGCTGCGGGACGAGATGCTGATCTGCCAGCCGGACTTGCTGAACAGCTCGACAGTGGCGTTTTCCAGGCTCCCTTTAGGTATACCAAAGTTCAAAATATTAGGCATAACAACCTCGCATGATGTCGATTTTGTTGATGGATGCGATTTTTTCGCAAGGCCAAGGCGACCGAGGGATGCCGAGGAGGCGTAGCAGCGCTACGCCGCACGACAGCACCCCGAAGGTCAACGCCGGGATTGCGGAAAAGGCGCATTCATCCCTTCTTATAGACTTCGTCCGGGTTGAAGAGGGGGTTGCTATGCTCCACCCACTGTCCATCCTCCCACCGGACATAAAAACAACTGCGGTTGCCGGTATGGCAGGCGGCCGGGCCGTTCTGCTTGACCTTGATCACCACGGTGTCGGCATCGCAATCGGTCAGCACCTCCATAACCTCCTGGGTGTTGCCCGACTCCTCGCCCTTCATCCAGTACTTGTTGCGGGTGCGGCTGAAAAACCAGGTCTTGCCGCTCTCCAGGGTCAGGTCCAGGGTCTTCTTGTCCATGAAGGCCACCATCAGCACCTCGCCGGAGGCGTAGTCCTGGATAATGGCCGGGATCAGGCCGCCCATCTTGTCGAAATCGATCTGAATCATCTCTCCCCCTACGAATTAATTGAATTTGAAATTATACGGAAATACCCTGCCGAATGCAATCGGCAAGAGCATGCCGCAGGTTATTCCGGTTTCAAATCAAAGACGACATCAAAGCGGCAAGGATCGAGGCGACGAAGGCATACAGATAGTACGTTGAGGAGCCGAAGACAAGTCAACACAATTTTCGGAGCAAATTGGACCGCGAAAGCGCCCCGCAAGGGGGAGGCCGAAGGCCTCGTCAAAATGCCGCTTTGATTTGGAATTGGAATTACTTGATCCCATACAACTGCCGGTAGGTGGCGGCCGAGGCGTAGACCTTCTTTACGTACTCCCGCGTTTCCTGGTAGGGGATGTTTTCGATGAACTCGTCCTTCTTAAGCCCCTTGAAGCTCTTTTTCCACCGTTCCACGGCCGTTGCCCCGGCGTTGTAGGCGGCTATGGAATAGATCACATCCCCGTCAAACCCCTTGAGCAGTCCCCGGAGATGTTTGGTTCCCAGTGTAAGGTTGCAACCGGGCGAGACGAGACTCTGGGGGTCGAAATGCACCTTCTCCCCTGCCGTCTGCCTGGCGGTGGCCGGCATGAGCTGCATCAGGCCGATGGCGCCTGCGCCGGATCTTATGGTCGGAGAGAATCTGCTTTCGGCCCGGACCAGGGCAAAAACCAGCCCCTCCGAAAGGCCGTTGGCGGCGGCCTGCTGCCGGATCTGTTCCGTATAGGCCACCGGATAACCGGCCGTCCAGAGCGGCAGATTCGCTGTTTCCCACTTTATCGGACGGTTTTGCAGGAACAGGGCGATGGCGGAACCATAGTCCCCGGTTTCCAGATAGATGCGGGCCAGTCCCTGGAACGACACCTTTTTGTCGCCGATCCTCTTGCGGGCGGCAGCCACCTCGGCCCGCGCCTCCTCCACCATCCCCAGTGCCGCCAGCAGGCGCGGCTTCTCGAAGCCGGACAGCAAGGGCAATTCCGCCAGGGCATTGCGCGGCCCCAGAGACTGGCGCTGGTCAGTGATACCCTGCCGGTCCCGTTGCCAGGTGGCGTAGAATCCGGACGGGTATTCATCCAGAAGCTGGCGGTAATAGACGGCGGCATCGGCATTCGCCGCATTTTCCAGCGCCCTGGCCAGCCAGTACAGCGCTTTTTCCCTCACGCCGTCGTCTTTGAGCTGCGCCTTGAACGCTTCGGCGGCCACGGCGTAGTCGCCGGCCAGGTAGCGGCACCAGGCGTCCTCCCAGGCGGCGCGGGGCACGAATTTCGACTCGGGGAAGCTCTTGGGAAGCAGTTCGTACAGGCGTGCCGCCTCTGCGAAACTTCCCATGTTTTTGCGCAGGCCGGCCGCCTCGACCAGGGCGTTGTCGGCAAACCCCTGTTGCTTCCCTTCGCCGACCAGTTCCATGTAGAGGGCATACGCCTGCGCATCCTGGCCCTGGCGTTCCAGGGACTTGGCCCGCCAGAAGCGCGCCTCGGAGCTGATGTCCGCCACAGGGCTGGCGGTTGCCCGGAGAAAATATTTTTCGGCCAGCTTGAAATTCCGCAGGTGGTAGTGGTTCATGCCGGTCCGGAAATCCACCCGGCTGGCAAAGCCCGGGGGCTGACCTTCGGTCGGGATCGTTGCCAGCGCCTTCAGGGCCGCGGTGAACTCGTTCCGGGTATACAGGCTGGAGGCCCGGCGGAAAAGTTCCTCAGACGTAAACCCGGTGGCCTTGACGCCGCTCTTTTCCAGGTCGGCCAGCCGTTCCCGTGATTGTTTTGCCTGGGCCGAGGTCGGATTGTTCAGCCAGACGCTGCGGAAGACCTGGGCCGCCCCCTCCTTGTCGCCAATCTCCTCCCGGCTGCGGGCCGACAGGAACAAGGCGTCCACCGAGTCTCCGCCGGCGGCGTATTGCTCCACAAAGGCCTGATACGCCTTGAGCGCCCCGCGGTAATCACCGGCCCCGAACATGCTGTCCGCAGCCAGTTTGTCGGCACGGCGGATCAACAGGGAGCCGGGGTAGGTCCTTGCAACGGCCATGGCCTTGGCTGCGGCCTCGGCATACCGCTTCTGTTTCATCAGCGCCTCGGCCTGGTACAGGGCCGCGTAGTCCGCCACCAACGGCAGCTTCTGCTCGGCCTCGACCAGCAGTGGCAAGGCCACGTCCCCCTTTCCCAGGTGCAGGGCGGCCACGCCGAGCAGAAAGCTGCGCTGTGGCGATTCGGCGCATTTCTTGGCCATGGCATAAGCGTCGGTGTAATTCTTTTCGCGAAACTGTGCGGCGGCAAGGGAGACCAGATCGTCGGCACGGGATGAGATTGCAGCGGGGAGACAGAGGGATACGCCGGTCAGGGCGACCAGGAACGGCTTATATGGAGCGTGAAACATGAACCTGCCTTTCGTAAAAAAGGGCCGCGGGCACGTGCCCATGGCCCTGCTGTGTAATGATTCGTTTTGAACAAAAACGTTCTCTCACTCGCTCGCCATCGTTCGCTAAAACCCACGAAGACACCGAGAATACCAGGAGCAAGGCAAGTAAGATCAACGATTCTTGATGGTGGTTTTTACCCAAAAATGTTTTTGTGTTTCTCTAAGAATCTCTGTGCCATTGTGAGCTCTATGAGAGAAAGCCTTTGACGAAATGTTTTTGCTTTTCTCAGTATCTCAATGGCTGAAGTCCGTTTAACGTTGGGCCAATAGCCGCTTTCCCACCCAATGACTGGCGAACTGGTAGGCGATGCGGCCGCTACGGTCCCCTTTTTGCTGGGACCAGAGGATGGCCGCCTGCCGGGCCTCGTCATCCCAGATCGACTCGGTGTCCTGCCTGGCGCACAGCTTGCTCACCCACTGTCGGACCACCTCCACGTACTGGTCCTGGCTGAAGGGGTGGAAGCCCACCCAGAGGCCGAAGCGCCCGGACAGGGAAATCTTTTCCTCCACCGCCTCGCCGTGGTGTATTTCATTATTATAGAGCATGGCCCCGCGGTTGTCACTCTCATACTCGGGCAGCAGGTGACGGCGATTGGAGGTAACGTAGATCAGGACATTCTCCGGCGGCGCGTAGACCGAGCCGTCCAGGGCACTCTTCAGCATCTTGTAGCTGGACTCGCCGGTTTCAAAGGAGACGTCGTCGGAGAACACGAGAAAACGGTACGGCTCTGTCTTGATGACATCCACAATATCCGGCAGGTGAACCAGATCGTCCTTGTCCACCTGGATGACCCGCAGCCCCCGGCCTGCATAGCTGTCGAGGATAGCCCGCACCAGGGAGGACTTGCCGGTCCCCCGGGTCCCCCACAACAGGCAGTTGTTGGCCGGCAGCCCGGACAGGAACTGCCGGGTATTCTCCTCCACCACCCGCTTCTGTTCGTCGATACCCAGGAGGTCGTCCAGGGTGATGCTCGCCACCACGTCCAGCGGCTCCAGGTAGCCGGCAAAGGAATGGCGGTGCCAGTTGGCGGCTGTGGTGACGGACCAGTCGATACGCGGGATCGGCCGAGGGAGGAGTTGTTCCAGCGAGGTCAGCACCCGCTTGAGCTGTGCTGTCAGTTCGGGGTCGAGCATGTGTCTTTGATCTTTCCGTGTTGTTGTCAGGGTTCACATCTTGGAGCCGCAACGGCGGCAGCAGCCGAAAAGCCGCAATTACGACTACGAACTAACCGCGTGGGGCACTGTTACAGGTGCCGCTTGGCCAACTCTTCCTGGTAGAATTTTTGGTAGAGGATATCCCAGTCCCGGCTTCCCGGCGCCCGGTTCCGAAGCTTGTTGCGCACCGCCTCGTCGATCTCCTCCACGGCGCCGAAGAAGGCGCCCAGGGATTGCTTGACCCGGGCCAGGGCCCGGTTTTCGTCGGTTACATCGGCCAGGTCTTCGCGCCAGATGTGGTCCACGATCCCGTGGGCCATGTGGGATATGCGGTCTTCGGAGAGGCTCATAATACGATCTTCCGTTCCTTTGCCAACTTTTCCTTGATCATTCTGAGCATCTTGCGCCGGTCGATCTCCGCGGCGCCCCGCCCCATGGCGGCAACGGTCTCGTCCAGCAGCCGCTCTGCGTCGCGCTCCAGTTGTTGCTCGCGGCCGAGATCAAGGCCTATGGCCTTGACTATCCCCGCCACCACGGCGCCCCGTTCCCCCTTGGGCAAGATCAGCCCATCGTTGGCAAGGTCACTGTACACCTTTTCGGCCAGGCGGTGTATCTGGTCTTCCCTCAGTCGCATATTCCCCCAAAGAAAGAAGGCCCGCCGTGGGGCAGGCCTTCGGTTCGCGTCGCTGCTATTTCAGAGTCTTCAGGTACCCCAGCAGGGCGGTCATATCCACCTTGGCAAGGGTCTTGAAAGAGGGCATGGAGGTGGAGGGGTTCTTCTTCTTGGGGTTTTCCAACTGGGCCTTGAGGTCGCCTTCCTTCAGCCTGGCGGCGACCTTGGTGAGTTCCGGGCCTATGGCGCCACCCTTGCCGTTGACAATGTGGCAGATGGCGCACTTCTGTTTGAATACCTGCTCACCCTTGCTCTCGGCCTGGGCGGCAACCGTGACGAACGCTACGGCAGCAAAAACGGCGATGATGGCAACTGCGCGTCTCATGACAAATCTCCTTGGGATTAATCGGATTGGCGGCACATTGTACCCAATCCGGCTGAAATTGCAATCCATAAACTTTGTGACTTTCCCTCTACTCCCTTATGTGTGTAAAAATTTGTACAACCGTGAGGAACCATTTGTTTGTTATAAATGTTGTATTATTCATCCCGATTTCCTATAAATAGACTGTAATACATCAGATAATATTCAGAAGGGGGCTGTGTGCCGGAAAAAAAATTTTTGATCTTCCTGGGGATAGTTGCAGTGGTTCTGATATCGCTTCTCCCCGCCGCTATCAAGCATTTCAGGGAGCATATAAAAAGCCAGAAGAAAAAATGAAGCCCGCGTCTCCATCAGCCACGGCAAACCCCAGCGTTCACACAACGCTCTGATGTTCACACGCCTTTACATCCATATACCCTTCTGCCGCCGCAAATGCCCCTACTGCGCCTTTGTCTCCCAGGAGCCCTCTGCCGGCGACATGGAAGAGTATGGAGACATCCTGCTGGCGGAGATGGGCCTGGCAGCCCAAGCCTTTAGAGCGGAGAGGCCACTGACGTCGGTCTATTTCGGCGGCGGCACCCCCTCCTTGCTCGATCCGCGGCAGGTTTCCCGGCTCCTGGAGCAGGCCGCACGCCTGTTCGGCCTGGGGCAGGAAGCCGAAATCACCCTGGAGGCCAATCCGGGCACCGTGGACCAAGAGCGATTGGCGACTTTCCGTGCCGCCGGCGTCAACCGCCTCTCCCTGGGGGTGCAATCCTTCCACGACCCCATGCTCATAATCTTGGGGCGCATCCACAGCGCAACAGAGGCCAAGGAGGCCTTTCAGGCCGCCCGGTCAGCCGGTTTCGCCAACATCGGCATCGACCTGATCCATGCCCTGCCGGGCCAGACCCTCGCCCTGTGGCGCCGCGAGATTGAACAGGCCCTTGCCCTGGCTCCGGAACACATCTCCGTCTATGGGCTCACCGTGGAGGAAGACACCCCCTTTGCCGCACAATACGGCGACGGCAGCCCGCTGTTGCCCAACGAGGACCTAGGGGCAACCATGTTCGAGGAGGCGGACGACCTTTTGACGGCAGCCGGCTACGAGCATTACGAGATCGCCAACTATGCCCTGCCCGGCCGCCGTTCGGACCACAACAGCGGCTACTGGCGCAGGGATGGCTACCTGGGGCTGGGGGCCGGGGCCCACACCTTCCTGCGCACGGGGTACGGCACCCGTTTCGGCAACCCGGCCGACCTGGATACCTATGCGCGGGCAGTGGCCCAGGGCCGCCTTCCCCACCAGGACGAACAGCCCCTTACCCGACAGGATGCCATGGCCGAGTTCATGTTCCTGGGGCTGCGCATGGCGGACGGCATTGACGGCAACGGGTTCCGCCGGGAATTCGGGGTCGGCCTGGACGAGACCTTCGGGGAGGAGGTGTCGAAGCTGGCAACCCTGGGGCTGCTTGAAACGGCCGGCGACAGGGTTTACCTCACCCGGCGCGGCATGCTTCTCTCCAACCAGGTCTTCGCATCCTTTTTGCCGTGATTTCCCCTTGCCACTCCCTGCAAACCATTTATAATCTACTCCCATGATCCCCACACAACTCAGACAGGAACTGGAAGAACGCGTGGCCCAGGCCATCACCCCCCGAGAAGCCGCGGTTGACGTGATGAAGGGGTTGCAAGGCCACTACGGCTGGCTGACCGACGAGGCCGTGGCAGAGGCTGCCCTCATCTTGGGACTGTCCACTCTTCAGGTGGAGGAGTTGGCCACCTTCTACGAGATGATCTACCGCCGGCCCGTGGGGCGGGTGGTTGTCCACGTCTGCGACTCCATCTCCTGTTGGGCCATGGGGAGCGAAACGCTTCTGCACCACCTGGAACAACACCTGGGGATAGCGGCCGGCGCAACGACCGCCGACAACGCAGTCACCCTGCTCCCCTGCTGCTGCCTGGGCAACTGCGGCAACGGCCCGGCCCTGATGATCGGCGACCGGCTCTTCGGCCCGGTTTCCCCCGAACAGGCAGCTGCCATCATCGCCGGCCACCGGGAGGATCAATGAATACTTCGGACCTCCTGATTGCTCGATTTCACGGCGCTGCCACCATGGACAGCACGATCCTCTTCAAACATAACCGGCCGGGCCGGGCCGTGACCTTTGATGAATACCTGGCCAACGGCGGTTTCAAGGCCCTGCGGAAGGCGCTGGCCGGGATGTCGCCCAATGACGTGCAGCAGGCGGTGATCGACTCCGGCCTGCGGGGGCGGGGCGGGGCAGGCTTCCCCACCGGCAGGAAGTGGTCGTTCGTCCCCCGCAACCTGCCGGGGCCGCGCTACCTGATCTGCAACAGCGACGAGATGGAGCCGGGAACCTACAAGGACCGGGTACTGCTGGAGCACAACCCACACCTGCTGGTGGAGGGGATGGCGCTGACCAGCTTTGCACTGGGGGTGGAGCGCGCCTTCATCTTCATCCGCCGCGGCTACGAGCAGGCCGCCCTTAACCTGCGCAACGCCATCGCCGAGGCCCATAAGGCCGGGTTTCTGGGCAACGCCATCTGCGGCAGCGGCTTCTGCCTGGAGCTGGACGTGCACCTTTCGGCCGGCCGCTACATCTGCGGTGAGGAGACCGCCCTGATGAACGCCCTGGAGGGAATCCGGGCCAATCCACGGGCCAAGCCCCCCTTTCCGGCCGTCAAGGGGCTGTGGGGCCAGCCCACTGTGGTCAACAACGTGGAGACCCTGGCCAACATTCCGGCCATCATCGCCAACGGCCCGACCTGGTTCAAAGCCCTGGCCGCCACGCCGGAAGGGTCCGGCACCAAGCTCTTCTGCGTCAGCGGCCATGTGCGCGACCCCATCTGCCTGGAGCTTCCCATCGGAACCCCCCTGGGCGAGATCATCGACACCCACTGCGGCGGCATGCGTCCCGGCAGCAGCTTCAAGGCCTGCATCCCCGGCGGCGCGTCCACCCCCTATTTCACCAAGGAACACTGGGCAGTGGCCATGGACTTCGACCCGGTGGCGAAGGCCGGCTCGCGCCTGGGCACCGGCGGAGTCGTGGTCTTCGACCAGACCACCTGCATGGTGGCAGCCACACTCAACCTGGTACGCTTTTTTGCCCGGGAATCCTGCGGCTGGTGCACCCCCTGCCGGGAAGGACTCCCCTTTGTGCGGCACACCCTGGAGAGGATCGAGGCCGGCCGCGGCGAGGCGTCCGATATCGACATCCTGAAGGAGCACGTGCACAAGCTGAACTACGCCTTCTGCGCCCTGGCCCCCGGCGCCATGGGACCGGTGGAGGGGCTGCTGCGACTGTTCGAGGACGAGGTGAGGGAGCATATCACGGGGGGAAAGTGCCCTTTGGGAAAACATTGATTTTTGCCACAAAGACATAGTTCCTCCTCCCCCGCTGGGGAGGGAATCGCGAGACCGCTTTTGGATTTATTGATTTGTATCCTGTTCATCCGCTATAAGAGCAGTTCTCCGTGTCCCTGTGGCAGATTTTGATTATCGATTATAAGATTGAGACACCATGCCGAAACTGATTATCGACGACATACCGGTTGAAGTCCCCGACGGGACCACAGTGCTCGAAGCGGCCCAGTCGGTGGATATCCCCATCCCCCACTTCTGCTGGCATCCCGCCTTGGGCAAGGCCGGCGCCTGCCGGGTTTGCGCCGTGAAGCTACTGGACGGCCCGGTCAAGGGGGTGCAGATGTCCTGCATGCTGCCGGCCATGGACGGCATGGTGGTCTCCACCACCGACGACGAGGCGGTTGCCATGCGCAAGAGCGTCATCGAGTGGCTGATGATCAACCACCCCCACGACTGCCCGGTCTGCGACGAAGGAGGCGAGTGCCAGTTGCAGGACTTCACCATCGCGGGGGGCCACGGCATCCGGCGTTACGACGGCAGGAAACGCACCTACCGCAACCAGTACCTGGGGGAGTTCATCGAACACGAGATGAACCGCTGCATCCAGTGCTACCGCTGCACCCGATTCTACCAGGAGTACGCCGGCGGAACCGACTTCGGCGCCATGGGGAGGGCCGCCATCGTCTACTTCGGCCGCCAGGACGACGGGCCGCTGGAATCCCCCTTTTCCGGCAACCTGGTGGACATCTGCCCCACCGGAGTCTTCACCGACAAAACCGCCCGCTTCCGCGCCCGTTACTGGGACTACGACATGGCCCCTTCGGTCTGCCCTCACTGCTCCCTGGGGTGCAACACCGTCCCTATGGCGCGCTACCGTGAACTGCTCAAAACAACGGCCCGCAGGAACGACAGCGTCAACGGCTGGTTCATCTGCGACAAAGGCCGCTTCTCCAACGCCGGCGTCAATGCTCCGGAACGGCCGCGCCAGGCTCTGGTGGGCGGAAAGCCGGTCAGCCTGGCCGAGGCCCTGGACGCCCTTGCGACGCTCCTGGGAGAGTTTCTGGAGCTGCACGGCCCGGAAAGCCTGGCCATCGTGGGTTCTCCCCGCATGGACCTGGCTGGAAACATCATGGCGGCCCGTTTGAGGGAGATGCTCGGTGCCGGGACACTCTGCCTGTTCAATGAAACGGACCGGGCCGAACTGACCGGCAAGGCGGTCTCTCTGCTGACAACGGAAAACAGCTCCTCCCAGGAGGACATGCGCAACGCCGACCTGATCGCCCTTGAGGGGTGCGATCTCCTGGACGAGGCTCCAATGATGGCCCTGGCCGTGCGCCAGGCATGGCGAAGCGGGGCGCGGGTGTACATGGTGGGGACGCAAAACGAGATACAATCAGCCATGGCTCCCCCCTTTACAAAAGGGGGGCCGGGGGGGATTTTGCAGCAGGACCAAACGGCAAATCCCCCTCAATCCCCTTTAGGTCCCAGAGGGTCCTTTGTCAAAGGGGGACATAATCGAGAGGCAACCGCCCTTCCCTTCGCATTCGAGCAGGTCGCCTCCCTGGCCGACGTGCCGCTGGCAGAGGCCAAGCGCCCGGTCATTATCTGCGGAGCCAGCCGCACTGGGCTGGAGTCCATAGGAGAGATCCTGTCAGACTCCACTGCCTCCTTTGATAAAGGGGGACTTCAACCGGCACTGAAACTGGCTTTTATCCTGGACGGCCCAAACGCCTTCGGCTGCGCCGAACTGGCCCGCCGGCACCATGGCGTGGCCCTGTCAACGGCCCTGGCCGATGGCCGGATCAAGGGAATCATCTCCTTTGAGGCCGACCTCTCCCACGATCTCCCGCAAGGGATCACCGTGCTCGGCGCTGCAGACTGGCGGCCGACCGGACTCATGACGCGGGCCGGGGTGGTCCTCCCCACAACCACCTGGGTGGAGCAGGAGGGCATCTTTGTCAACAACGAGGGGCGCGCCCAGCGCTTCAAAAAGGTGATGAACCCCGGCCTTCCGATCAAGGGGCTCACCCCGGAGCTACACCCACCACGGGTGCACGGGATAGACGCGCCCGGAGGCGACGTGGCCCCATCCGCACGGCTCATTGCCATGCTGATGCAGCGCCTGGGCGAAACCATGGCGGTTGAACCGCTGAGCGGGCCGTGGGAAACACTGAAGGATCTGGATGCCACGGGAGCCGGCGTCATGATCCACAAGGGAGAACAGGAATGACGAAGGACTTTCCCCCATTCGCTCCCTGCGGTTTTTGCGGTGAAACCATCCCCCTGTCCGACCGAAGAAAATATGGCGTCCGCTGGATCATAGCCGGCTTTTTGGCCGGCCTGGCAACCGGCTGGTACTTCGGCTGGGTTGTGGGCGTGATGGACTGGCTGCTGCTGTTTGCCTTCGGGCTGTACTCTGTCCGGAGAAAGGATCGATACTATTATCGCTGCAAAGAGTGTACGAACGTTATCAGCCCTTATGATGGGGCCCGGAAGAGCTGAACTCCCACCTTCGTCCAAATTTATCAAATTGACCTGTGTGCCGGGGAGCGCTATAGAGTCATAGGGGAGGCCTGTCCCCAATTTCCCTCCAGAATAAAACAGCGAGGTAACAAAATGGCCAAAATAACAGACGAGTTGGTGGTCCGCGGTAATCATGTCAAAAACAGGATCGTCATGGCTCCGATGGTCACTTTTTCCTTTCACGGAGATAACGGCTCTTATTATGGCCAACAGCACGTTGACCATTATACCGCACGTGCAAAAGGCGGTGCCGGTCTTATCATCGTGCAGGCCACCCGAGTCCTCGGCGCTGCAAATGCAGCCGATATGTGGTCGGCCGACAATATCTCGGTTTTACGACAGATTGCCGACAATTGCCATGGGTACGGCGCGACGATCATGATGCAGCTCGCCTGCGGCGATACGGACATCAATCTGTTATCGGTCGATGAAATTCATACGATGCAGATGGACATGAAACAGGCGGCCATTACGGCTTGTGAAATGGGCTTCAACGGCGTTGAATACCATTTTGCCCACGGTTTCACTCTGTGCAAGTTTCTCGATGCATCCTACAACCGGCGGACAGACGAATATGGGGGCGATGTCGCCAACAGGACAAGGATTCTGACCGAACTGTTGCCGGAAATTCGCAGCAATACCCATGATAGATTCATAGTCGGCGTGCGCATGGGCGAGTATGCGCCGGAAAACCGGGACGGCGTCGAAGCAGCCAGGACTTTTGAAAAAGCCGGTATCGATCTCCTGCACATTTCATTCGGCATGAAGCCGCCGACACATGCGGTTCCCGAAGGTTTCATATGCAGTCCCATGACCTACAGCGGTTGCAAGATCAAAAAGGAAGTCAACATCCCCGTCATAGCAGTCAATGAGATCCGCACCGGAGAACAGGTCCACTTCCTGATTGAGAACAATTATGTCGATTTTGCGGGCATCGGCAGGGGCATGTTCGCCGACCCGGAATTTGCCGATCATGTGATCAAGGGAGACCCCGTGAACAAGTGTTTTGGCTGTAAAGACAACCAGGGGAAGTGCTGGTGGTTTACCGACCATACCCGATGCCCGGCCCGGAAAGCGGCAGATAAATAGATTGTTTCTTTTTATCTGTAAATAAGGAAAGGACAAAGGGTCGCGTCTGCCTTTTCCACTTTTTGTAGAATGCAGCCTTGACCCCGTAGTGCTCCCGAAAAGAGGAAATCAATGCCAACTATTTCAATGTCCTACGGGATCATAATCCGAATGTACTTTGCGCCGGGCGAACATCCGCCCCCACATTCCATGTGTACTATAACGAGTATAAGGCATCCGTTGACATTCGCACATGTGAGATAATTGAAGGCGAACTCCCTAATCGGCAGACAAAATTGGCACTGGCGTGGGCTGAGTTGCATCAGGAAGAGTTGATGGCAGATTGGCAGCTCGTAATAAACGGCGAGGAACCTTTCAAAATTCAACCTCTTCAATAAGGAGCGAGAACATGTATCCTTCCGTGAAAGAAGTTACACCCAGTGACAACTATATCCTTTCGGTTGTTTTCGACAATGGTGAGAAGGGACATCTCGACATGAAGCCGATACTCGATTTCGGCATATTTCAGCGAATCAGGGACTATGATGCTTTCAAACGGGTTCGAGTATCTTTCGACACCATTGAATGGGATTGCGGGGTTGATCTGGACCCGGAATATGTCTATGCGAGATGCATGACGAGTAAGGCAACATAGCCGTCAACGGCACAAATCAACGGGGAAAAAGAGAGATGGAGCACTATGTTGAAAACATCTTGGAAAAACATGTAAAAGCCAGTAATTTCCGGTTAGGTTTTTGCGACAAGTTAAAATCCCCCTCATCCGCATCACCACTCACATCGCAAAGCGAGGCACAATGAAAACCGCAATACTGCTGATGGCTCACGGCAGCCGCATCCCCCAGGCAAACGACGCCGCCCGCGAGGTGGCAAAGATGGTTCAGGAGATGACCGGCTTCGAGATCGTGGAGGTCTCGTTCCGTGAGATGCACGAACCGAACATCCAGCACGGCATCGACACCTGCGTAGACCAGGGCGCCGAGCGCATCCTGCTGATGCCCTATTTCCTCTTCATGGGTGCCCATGTGCTCCACGACCTGCCCGAGGAGATCGAGACAGCCCAGAAACGCCACCCCGGCCTGGCCTTGGAGATGGGGGCCCACCTGGGGGTGCACCGCAAGCTGGCAGAGGTGGAAAGCGAGCGGATCAACGAGGCGCTGGACTCTTTGGGGTGGCGCTGATGGACTCCCTGACCATGAAACCGGAGCAGATCGAGGCTGAATCATTCCGCATCATCGACAAGGAGGCCGGGGACCACGGCTGGCCCGAGGCCGAGTGGCAGGTGGTGCGCCGCAGCATCCACACCAGCGCCGATTTCGAGTATGCAGGCTCCATGGTGTTTTCCGACGGGGCGGTGGAAAAGGCGGTGGCAGCCATCAAAAGCGGCAGCGCTATCGTCACCGACACCAACATGGCCCTGTCCGGCATCGGCAAGGAACGCCTGGCCCCATTCGGCTGCCGGGCCGTCTGTCATGTGGCAGACCCGGATGTGGCCGAGTCGGCCCGTAGCTATGGGATCACCCGCTCCATTGCGGCCATGCGCAAGGCTGTGGCCTCCCCGGACAACCGCATCTTTGTCATCGGCAATGCCCCCACGGCCCTGTTCGAACTGCTGCGGCTCGTCCGGGAGGGCGCGGCGCAACCGGCCCTGATTATCGGGCTGCCGGTCGGCTTCGTAGGTGCCGAGGAGAGCAAGAACGCCTTGGCGGCCACGGACGGCTCCATCCCCTTCATTACCAACATAGGGCGCAAGGGTGGTTCCAACGTGGCGGCGGCGGTGGTGAACGCCCTGACGATCATTGCCGCCAGATCATAGATGAAAAAGCCCCTGCGACACGGCTATACCACCGGCGCCTGCGCCGCTGCGGCGGCAAAGGGCGCAGCCCTGATGCTCGCCCGCCAGACAGTGGTCTCGGAGGTCGCCATCGAGCTGCCCGCCGGCATCTCCGCCACGTTCCAATTGCACGGACAGCGCTTCACCGCCGACGTGGCATCCTGCTTCGTAGTGAAGGATGCAGGGGATGACCCGGATGTGACCAACGGGGCCGAACTGCACGCCATGGTGGAACGAATCCCCCCCATCCCTTATTCTGCCACGGGGGGAAACACCATCATCATCGAAGGGGGCACCGGCATCGGCAAGGCCACCAAACCGGGCCTGGCCGTTGCGCCGGGCGACTGGGCCATCAACCCGGTGCCGCGCCGCATGATCGAGCAAGCCGTCCGCGAAGCGATTCACGATTCACGATTCACGACCCACGTCACCATCAGCATCCCGGACGGCGAGCTGCGCGCGCAGAAAACCCTCAACGCCCGCCTCGGCATACAGGGGGGCCTTTCGATCCTCGGCACCACGGGCATCGTCCGCCCCCTGTCGGCCAAGGCCTGGACCGACACCATCGACACCGCCCTGGATGTGGCCCGCGCCTGCGGCTGTGGGAACGTGGTCCTTTCCACCGGTCGCACCAGCGAATTGGCGGCCCAGCACCACCTCGAACATGCAGCCACCCACCCGGTGACCGGGGAGCGGGTGCTGCTCCCGGACGAGGCTTTTGTCATGATGGGTGACCACGTGGCCCATGCCCTGCGCTCCTGCGCCCAGAGGAACTTTGTCCAGCCGCTCGTCGCCTGCCAGTTCGCCAAGCTGCTCAAGATCGCATGCGGACACGAGAACACGCATGCCGCCGCCTCGGAGCTGGACCTGTCCCGCCTTTTGGACTGGGCCGGCGAGGCTGGGCTTCCCGAGGCCGTCACCGCGGCCATCGCCCCGGCCAACACCGCCCGGGAGATCGTCATCGCCTCCAACTTCGACCCCGGCCTGCTGGATCTGGTCTGCAACCAGGCCGCGATAGCGGCACAACGGCATGTTCCAAACCTGAGACCCAGGTTCCTGGTGGCCGACTACAATGGAGCCATCGCCTTCCACGGCCCTCAATAACACTTTTTTCTCCCTTGTCACAAAAAAATATGATACATTTCGGGTTCTTTACGCCATAAACCTCCGTTGTTGAACATTACTACGGGGAATTTTCAACAGCTTGCAAAGGGAGATCGCCATGCCGCAATTCTTTGAAGGCAACCTCGACGCCAAAGGCCTGAAGTTTGGAATCGTTGTCGCCCGTTTCAACAGCTTCATCTCCGAACGCCTGCTGGAAGGGGCCCTGGATTCGCTGATCCGCCACGGCGCCGTTGACCAGGACATCCACGTAGCCCGCGTGCCGGGCGCCTTCGAGATCCCCTTGGCCGCCAAGAAGCTGGCCCAGACCGGGAAGTACGATGCCGTCATCTGCCTGGGTGCGGTGATCCGCGGCGCCACCCCCCATTTCGATTTTGTCTCGGCCGAGGTTTCCAAAGGCGTGGCCATGGTATCCCTGGAGAGCGGTGTGCCGGTCATCTTCGGCGTCCTGACAACCGACACCATCGAGCAGGCCGTGGAGCGGGCCGGCACCAAGGCCGGCAACAAGGGGTTCGAGGCGGCCGCGGGGGCCATTGAGACCGCCAATCTGCTGAAGGCCCTGAAATAATGGGCCTGCGACGGGAAGCACGCGAACTGGCGCTGCAGATACTCTATGCCCTGGACGCCAACCCGGCCACCGGTCTGCGCGAAACCCTGCAAACTTTCCGCGAGGAGCAGAGTGACATCCCGGCCACAATCAGGGAGTTTGCCGAGGGGCTGGTGTTGGGTGTACAGGAGCACCGCGAGGCCATAGACACGGCCATCAAGGCCCGCTCCAGGAACTGGACCCTGGCCCGAATGCCGCGGGTGGACCTGAACGTCATGCGCCTGGCATCCTTCGAGTTGATGTTCAGGAACGACATCCCCAAGAAGGTCACCATCAACGAGGCCATCGAGATCGCCCGCCGTTTCGGCGACAAGGATTCTCCGGCCTTCGTGAACGGCATCCTGGACGAGATCGAGGCATGCGCCAAAGCCGAGGAGCCGGCGGAAGACTGAAAACACAATCTGCCACGGAGACACAGGGAAAATCAAAGACAGAATTTTGATAATTACTCCTGGTAAAATATGTAGCGTCTTGACGTTCTCCGTGTCTCCGTGTCTCCGTGGCAGAATTGTTTTAATGCGAGGTAACTTCAATGAGCGATATAAAGGTAGGTCTGATAGGATACGGCAATATCGGGGCCGGGGTGGTCAAGCTGCTCCAGCAGAACGCAGACGTCATCCGCAGCAAGGTCGGAGCCGGCATCGTGCTGAAAAGGATCGCGGACCTGGACATCACCAGCGACCGGGGTGTCACGGTCGATCCCGCTTGCCTGACCACCGACGTCAACGCCATCCTTGACGACCCCGAGATCTCGGTGGTGATCGAACTGGTGGGAGGATACGAGCCGGCAAAGACTTTTGTGCTCAGGGCCATCGAGAAGGGGAAACACATCGTCACCGCCAACAAGGCACTTCTGGCCCTGCATGGCGCCGAGATTTTCTCCGCTGCGGCCCGCAAAGGGGTCGAGGTGCAGTTCGAGGCCTCGGTGGGGGGCGGCATCCCTGTGCTGACCTCCATCAAAGGGAACCTGGCCGCCAACCGCATCGGCTCCGTGTTCGGCATAATGAACGGCACCTGCAACTACATCCTGACCCGCATGACCCAGGAGGGGGCGGATTTCGCCGACGTACTCGCAGATGCGCAGCAGTTGGGCTACGCCGAGCCCGACCCGACCTTCGACATCGAAGGGGTGGATACGGCCCACAAGCTGGCGATACTGGTTTCCCTCTGCTTCGGCACGCGCATCGACTTCAACAGTATCTACACCGAGGGGATCTCCCGCATCAGCGGTCTGGACGTCAAGTTCGCCAGCGAGTTCGGCTACCGTATCAAGCTTCTGGCAATCGGCAAGCTGACCGACGGCCAGGTGGAGGCACGGGTTCACCCCACCATGATCCCGCTTCACAACCCGCTGGCCGAGGTAAACGGCGTGTTCAACGCCATCCGCCTGAGCGGCGACTTCATCGGTCCGGTAATGTTCTACGGCCGGGGCGCCGGCCAGAACCCCACCGCCAGCGCCATCGTGGGCGATCTGATCGGGCTCTCCCGCAGCATGATGGCCGGCGCCGGGCGTAGGATGGCGCCGCTCGGCTTCATGGACGACCAGGTGGCCACGCTTCCGCTCAAACCCATGTCCGAGATCAGCAGCAAATACATGCTCCGGTTCAGTGCCCTGGACAAACCGGGCGTGCTGGCCGCCATCGCCGGCTCCCTCGGCAATCACGGCATCAGCATCGAATCCATGGTCCAGACCTCGCACCAGGCCGACGACTCGGCGCCGGTGCCGATCGTAATCATGACCCACGAGGCCCGGGAAGGGGCCGTGCAGAATGCCCTTGCGGAGATCGACCGTTTCGACGTCATCAGCCAGAAGACCGGCTTCATCCGTATCGAGGACAATCTGGAGTGAGGGCTTAAAAACAAACTGACAATCTGCCGCGGAGACACGGAGAATGTCGAAGGCAGAACCTGATTTAATAGAGGAGAACAATAGTTCCCCGGTGTCTCTGTGTCTCCGGGGCAGATGTTATCTTTTAAGGTTAGACTTCAATTCAGGAGCGGCCACATGAATACCAAGATTCTCCTCAGCGAAGACCAGATCCCCCGGCAGTGGTACAACATCATTCCCGACATGCCGGGCCCCCTGGCGCCGGTCATCAACCCCCAGACACTCAAACCGATCACTCCGGACGATATGCTGGCCATTTTCCCCATGGCGCTGATTGAACAGGAGATGTCACCCAACCGCTGGATCGACATCCCGGACGAGGTCCGGGAGATCTACAAGCTCTGGAGGCCATCGCCGCTCTTTCGCGCCCATCGCCTGGAAAAGGCGCTCGGCACCCCGGCCAAGATCTACTACAAGTTCGAAGGGGTCTCGCCGGCCGGCTCCCACAAGCCCAACTCGGCCATCCCCCAAGCGTGGTACAACAAGCAGGCCGGCATCCGCCGCCTGGCCACCGAGACCGGCGCCGGCCAATGGGGCAGTTCCCTGGCCCTGGCCTGCTCCATGTTCGGCCTTGAGTGCACGGTGTACATGGTCAAAATTTCCTGCACCCAAAAGCCTTACCGCAAGAGCATGATGCAGTTATGGGGCGCCCAGGTCATTCCCTCCCCCTCCGAATTCACCAATGCGGGGCGTTCGATCCTGGCCCATGATCCGGAATGCCAAGGCTCCTTGGGGATCGCCATCTCCGAGGCGGTAGAGGACGCCGCCACCCATATCGACACCAACTATGCCCTGGGGAGCGTGCTCAACCATGTTTGCCTGCACCAGACCGTGATCGGCCAGGAGGCACGGGAGCAAATGAAGGTCGCCGGCGACTACCCGGACGTGGTCATCGCCTGCTGCGGAGGCGGCTCCAACTTCGCCGGGCTGGCCTTTCCCTTCATCGCCGACCGGGCCGCCGGCAAGAACGTGCGCTGCCTGGCCGTGGAACCGGCCTCCTGCCCGACCCTGACCAAGGGGATCTATGCCTACGACTACGGGGATACCGCCAAAATGGCGCCCATTTCCATGATGTATACCCTTGGGCACGACTTCATGCCGCCCGGCATCCATGCCGGCGGGTTGCGCTACCACGGCGAGTCCCCCCTGGTATCCCAGTTGCATCACGCCGGACAGATCGAGGCCAAGGCCTACAAACAGAACGCCTGTTTCGAAGGTGCACTGCTCTTCGCCCGCAGCGAGGGGATCATCCCGGCTCCCGAATCGTCCCACGCCGTGCGGGCCGCCATCGACGAAGCGGTGTTGGCCAAGGAAGAGGGGAAGGAAAAAACCATCCTGTTCGGCCTGTCGGGCCACGGCCAACTGGATATGGGTGCCTACGACGCCTACCTCTCCGGCAGCCTGGAGGACTACGAGTATCCGGAGCAGAAGATCCGCGAGGCGTTGGAACGGCTGCCGCAGGTGGATCTGTAATACGAAAACAGGCAGTCTGCCACAGAGACACGGAGAACGTCACAGACAAGGATATCAAATAGTTCCTTCCCCCAGCGGGGGGAGGGTACTTTAAGACTCAGAGGCAAAACGCATATGATAAAAGTCAAGATCTGCGGCATAACCAATCTTGAGGATGCCCTGACGGCCGTTGACGCCGGAGCCGATGCCCTGGGTTTTGTCTTTCACCCCAAATCCCCCCGGCACGTGTTCCCCGAACAGGCCGCCGCCATCATCCGCCATCTGCCTCCCTTCGTTCAGGCCGTCGGCCTGTTCGTCGATGAGCCCTTGGATATGGTTAACGCCACCGCCGACCAGTGCGGACTCGACCTGGTCCAGCTTCACGGCGTGGAAAAACCTGGGTACTGCGACTCGGTCAGGCGCCGCGTCGTCAAGACCTTTCGCGTGAAGGACATCACTTCCCTTGAACCGATGCGGGATTACCGGGTTGCCGCGTTTCTGCTCGATGCCTGGTCGCCGGCGGCCCACGGCGGTACCGGGCAGACGTTCAACTGGGAGATTGCCGCCTGCGCGGCACAGTCCAACCGCATCATCCTGGCCGGCGGACTGACGCCGGGGAACGTGGCGGAAGCTGTCCGCAAGGTGCGCCCCTATAGCGTGGACGTTTCCAGCGGCGTGGAATCCGGTCCGGGAAAGAAGGACAGCCGCAAAATCGTTGATTTCATCTCCAACGCCAAAAACGCTCTAGATCGTTTGGTTGCACCGGCAAACCAGGATATCTCTCACCATTAGGGTAGCCCCCCATGCAACAGCAGACCAAACAAACTGATTCATTCTCCCGTGCCATGGAGTGGCTCCCCCTGCTCCCCCTGATCCTGTCGAGCCTCGTCATGTGGAGATTCCATCATCCGCTCGGCGTCTCGGCAGACGGACACACCTACCTCCAGATCGCCCGGAACATCCAGATGGGGATCGGCCTCGGATGGCAGGCCCTCTGGGCGACGCCGCTCCCACCCATCATCATAGCCGGGGTGGACAGCGTTCTGGGGATACACGACCTCCTGCGAACGACCGGGCTCATCGCTCCGGTCATGGGCGTGTTGCTTACCGCCTCGGTATACTTTCTTGCCGACGGGCTCCTGGGTCGCAGAATAGCTCTGACGGCCGCCCTGGTTACCGCCGTGACCCCCCATTTCCTGTGGATCACATTCTCTACTGAACCGGAGATCTATTATACGGTATTCCTCGTCACGGCCCTGGGACTGCTCTGCCGCGCTGTCGTGCGCAATTCGCCGCTCTATGCCTGCGGTGCGGGCTGTGCGTTCTGTTGTGCCTATATGAGCCGTTCGGAAGGGTTCCTGATCATGGTCCTCACCGCCATGGCGCTCCTCATCTCCCAGGGGAGGCAGGTATTTCGTACGTTCATGCCCCGCATCATCGCAACCACGATCATGGTGTTTTTTCTCGCCGCTTCGCCGTATCTGCTGTTTCTCAAGCACAACTACGGCACATTCGTCATCAGCCCCAAGGCTACCTATGTTCTGATCTGGATGAAGTCGAGGGTATACCACGACAACGACAAGGGCGAACAGGGCAATGACGATCTTTGGGGACTCACGCACGAGGGGAAGCTCAAATGGCAGGTACCGTCGGGTATCGGAGACCTGGCGGCCTATCTCCTCGTGGATCCCGCAAAAAGTGCCCGGGTCTATTGCCACAACCTTGCGATGGAGTTGCCCGGCAGGATTCCGAACAACAGCGGCGCCCTGCATTTTCCCAACGTTTTCCCCGTGTATCTGTCGCTTTTGGCGTTCATCTCGCTTTTCGTCCCCTGGGGGGATGCCTCGGCCAAGAAAAAGATCACCGTTACGGCCCCGTTTCTCATTCTACTGATCTTGCCGGTATTCACCGAGGGGTGGTGGAAATACCTCGTGCCCTATGCACCGCTTCTCGTTATCCTGGCCTCGGCAGGAATGGTGTTTGCGGTGGATGCATTGGACCGTAAACTGTTTCGGGGCGACCGACGTATCGGCACCTTTGTGATCGTATTGTGTACGCTCAGCATCATGACCTATTATCTGGACCGGTACGGCGACGGGCTCATAGCGAAACTCATTGTTCCGAAATCGGGAACAACGGGCAAACCGGCCGTGCCTGAGGACGCAAGCCGCAACATCAGGCTCAATTATGCCGAAGATGCCCGCAAGTCGGGCCAATGGGCCGCCGCACACTATGGTGCCGGGAAAAACTACATGGTTCCATGGAACAAGATGATCTATTATCTGGATGGTTTTTGGACCGCCCTGCCGGTAGCCACCCCTCAAGAGACCTATGCCTACGCCATCCGCAACCACGTAGACCTGCTGGTATTCGAGGTCAGGGAACCGGAGATTCCCGACATGGAACTGATTTCGGCCGCTCCGGGCTTTTCCCTTGATTACATCTACCATTCCGACAGCTCTCCGTATCGGGTGGCCTTTTATCGACCCATTACCCATTTAACGTACTGACAGGTGGCACTATGAAACTACCCGATAAACATGGACACTTTGGCGCATTCGGCGGACGCTACGTCCCCGAGACACTCATGCCGGCACTCCTTGAGCTGGAAAAGGCCTACGAGAACTACCGTCACGACCGGGAGTTCAAGCAAGAGTTTGAATACTACCTGCGCCAGTACGTGGGCCGTCCCAATCCGCTCTATTATGCCGAGAAACTGACCAAAAAGCTGGGTGGCGCCAAAATATACCTCAAGCGCGAAGACCTGAACCATACCGGCGCCCACAAGGTGAACAACACCATCGGCCAGGGGCTTCTGGCCAAACGGATGGGCAAGAAACGGGTCATCGCCGAGACCGGGGCGGGACAGCACGGTGTGGCCACCGCCACCATCGCCGCACTGTTCGGGATGGAGTGCGAGGTGTTCATGGGCGAGGAGGACACCCGACGCCAAGCCATGAACGTCTTCCGCATGCGGCTTCTGGGGGCAACGGTCACGCCGGTCACCGCCGGCACGGCGACCCTCAAGGACGCCATGAACGAGGCCATGCGCAACTGGGTTACCACCATCGGGAACACCTTCTACGTCATCGGCACCGTGGCCGGGCCCCACCCCTACCCCATGATGGTGCGTGACTTCCAGTCGGTCATCGGCAACGAGGTCAGGAAGCAGCACCAGAAAGCCGAAGGGCGCCTGCCCGACTACCTGGTTGCCTGCGTCGGCGGCGGCAGCAACGCCCTGGGCCTGTTCTACCCCTTCCTGAAGCACCACAAGGTCAAGATGATCGGGGTCGAGGCGGCAGGCTACGGCATAGAGAGCGGCAAGCACTCAGCCGCCCTCTGCGCCGGTTCGCCCGGCATCCTGCACGGCAACAAGACCTACCTGCTCCAGGATGAGCACGGTCAGATCACCCCGGCCCATTCGATCTCGGCCGGCCTTGACTATCCCGGCGTGGGTCCCGAGCATTCCTGGCTGAAAGAGACCCTGCGGGCCGAATACGTCTCCATCACCGACGACGAGGCCCTGGAAGGGTTCAGCGTGCTGACCAGGGAGGAGGGGATCATGCCGGCCCTGGAGTCTTCTCATGCCATCGCCTATATCCTGAAGCTGGCCCCAAGCCTGGCCAAGGACAAGTCCATCGTGGTCTGCCTGTCGGGTCGGGGAGACAAGGATATCCATACCGTTGCCGACGCCATGGGGATCGAATTTTAAATCTCGTTTTAATATTTTAAACTTTACTAAAAGCCTGACCGTTCAGGCTTTTTTTGTTTGACCGCTACCACGGTTTCAACTATACATATACCACTGTTCTATTAACCACAAGGAGGTTACTACTCATGCATCTTGTTGACCAGATCAAGGAGAAGGCACGGAAGAACCGGCAGACCGTGGTCCTGCCGGAGAGCTACGATGAGCGGATGCTGTTCGCTGCCGAGAAGATCGTGAAGGAGGAGCTGGCACGGATCGTCATCCTGGGCGATCCGTCCAAGATCCGGGCCGAAGCCGCCGCCAAGGGAGTGAACCTGACAGGGGTGGAGCTGCTCAACCCGGCCGACTCCCCCAAGCTGGAACAGTATGTGGCCGATTTCGTCGAGCTGCGCAAGGCCAAGGGAATGACCCCCGAAGAGGCCCGCGCCCTCTTAACCGCGCCGGACAACCTGTACTACGCAGGCATGATGGTGCGTAACGGCGACGCCGGAGGCCAGGTTGCCGGCGCCACCGGCACCACCGGCAACGTTCTTAAAGCCGCCTTCCAGACCGTCGGTCCGGCCAAGGGGATCAAGACCGTCTCCTCCTTCTTCCTGATGATCACCAAGACAGCCGGCTTCGGCGAGAACGGCATCATCCTGTTCGCCGACTGCGCCGTCAACCCCAATCCGGACGCCCAGGCCCTGGCCGAGATCGCGGTTGCCACGGCCGGCAATTGCAAGGCCTTTCTGGACGTGGATGCCCGCGTGGCCCTTCTCTCTTTCTCTACCAAGGGGAGCGCCAGCCACCCTGACTGCGACAAGGTGCTCAAGGCCCTGGAGATCGCCCGGCAGATCAAGCCGGACATGCAGATCGACGGCGAACTCCAGGCCGACGCCGCCCTGCTCCCCAAGGTCGGCGAGAAAAAGGCCCCCGGCAGCTCCGTTGCCGGCAAGGCCAATGTGCTGGTCTTCCCGGATCTGGACGCGGGCAACATCGCCTACAAGCTGGTGGAGCGGGTGGCCGGCGCCGAGGCGGTCGGGCCGATCATCCAGGGCCTGGCCAAGCCGGTCAACGATCTATCCCGCGGCTGCTCCGTGGATGATATCGTCAACGTCAGCGCCATCACGGCTGTTCAGGCGGCCCAGGCATAGCTCCAGGAACACTTGAAATCGGGTCCTTCCCCCTCACTTGACGGGAGGGAGAAGGACCCTCTGGTGCCTGAAGGGACTTCCCGAAACAGGTAATGTTGCAAATTGCCGGTGCCCCAACCATTGCCCCCTTGAAAGTCTCTACCAAAATGTACTAGTTATCCTCTGTAATGATACATCAGCCGACTAAGCAAACAAGTCTTTGTAAAAATTGAGTTTTCCATGGGCCCACCTGTGGGACGCCCCCTGTTCGCATGATGATGTTTTGACCTGCCCCCAATCCCTGTTAAAATTTCCTTGAAAGGAAGATCTCAATGCGAAAAAACGGGATCATTGTATTACTGTTCATGACGCTGACGGCCGTCCCCTGCCGCGCGGATACCTCCCCCAAGGAAGACGGCAGGGATATCGGCCAGGGACTGAAAAAATTCGGCAAGGAGACCGGAAAGACATTTAAAGAGGGGGGCAAGGAGTTCAGCCAGGGCTTCAAGAAACTCGGCAAGGAATCGGGCCAGACCACAAAGAAGGCGGGGAGATCCATGGGAGAGTGGTTCAGGGACATGGGACATTCCATCAAGCGGTTTTTCAGCGGCAGATCCGACGCCACGAAGTAGCTTTCCAGACATTGAACGCAAAATATTCTGGCACACCGAAAAATCCCTTAAGGCCCCAAAGGGTCCTCCCCCCAGCGGGGGGAGGTTAGTCAGGTTGCAACCTTCTTCCCCCTCCCTAACCCGCTGGAGGAGGGAATATTTATTGCCCTACCGGTTTACATACCTGAGCGGGTCCTTCAGCCCTGCCTCGGCAAACCCCTTCAACCGCAGACGGCAGGAGTCGCATTGCCCGCAGGAAAGACCCTCCGGCGTCGGATCGTAGCAGGAATGGGTCAGCCCGTAATCAACCCCCAGCTCAACCCCCTTCCTGATGATCTCGGCCTTGGTCAGGTCGATGAGCGGCGTATGAATGCGAAAACGCCCCGACTCTTCCACGCCGGCCTTGGTGGCCAGGTTGGCCATGGCCTCGAAGGCTGCTATATAGGCAGGACGGCAGTCCGGGTAGCCCGAATAATCGAGAGCGTTGACGCCGATGTAGATGTCGAATGCCCCCAGCACCTCGGCCCATCCCAGGGCAAAGGAGAGAAAGATGGTGTTGCGGGCCGGCACATAGGTGACCGGGATATCGCTCCCCACTCCCTCCTTGGGCACGGCTATGTCAGCCGTCAGGGCGCTCCCTCCCATCAGGCGCAGGTCGAACTCCACCACCAGGTGTTCGACGGCGCCCAGCCGCACCGCATTGGCCTTGGCCACCTCCAGTTCGCGGCTGTGCCGCTGGCCGTAGGAAAAGCTGATGGCATAGGGAGTAAACCCTTCTGTCTGGGCCATTGCCAGGCAGGTGGTTGAATCCAGACCGCTGCTGTAAAGAACAACCGCTTTGCGCTTCATTGTATCTTGTCCCTTCTTTTTGAGCTGATTATTGCCAAGCTTTCGTGATAGTATCAAAAAAAACGCGCTGGTAAATTCAAAAATGAGGTTCACATGAAAAAGAGCCGTCTCCTGTCTCTGGCTTTCGTCGTTCTTTGCAGCGTTGCCACCGTTTCCCTTGCCGCACCGGATACCCCCAACGTACCGGCCGGCCACCCGAAGATCGAATACCCCGCCCAATCGACGACCCACCAGCAATCGGAGCCTCTCACCGGCAAGGTGCTGCAAGTTTTGAACGGCGGCGGCTACAGCTATATCTACCTGCAGAAAGACAAGGGCGAAAAGACCTGGATAGCCGTCACGGAGATCAAGGCCAATGCGGGCGACCGCATGAGTTTCAAGGAAGGTCTTGTCATGAAGAACTTCCAGAGCAAGACCCTCAAACGCACCTTCGACAGCATCGTCTTCTCCAATGGTGTTGTCCCGCAACCGGGGAAGGCCGCTGCAAGCAGCCCGGCAAAGGCTGCCCCGCAAGCGGCAGCGCCGTCAAAGCAGCAATCCGCCCCCATGGGCAGCAAGGTTGCCGTGATGCCCAAGGAGAAGCGGATTTCAGTACAAAAGGCCACCGGCCCCAACGCCTACACCATTGCCGAGATATACCGCAACAGCGCCAAGCTCGACAAGAAGCAGATCGTTGTCCGGGGCAAGATCGTCAAGGTTACCTCCAGGATCATGAAGAGAAACTGGGTACATATACAGGACGGCAGCGGCTCCCAGGCCAAGGGCACCCATAACCTGGTGTGTACAACCACGGCAACGCCCCACCTGGACGACGTGGTTACGGTCAAGGGGACCGTAGCCAAGGACCGGGACTTCGGATACGGCTACCATTACAACGTTCTCATCGAGAACGCCACCATAAGCAAATAGAAGCCCACCAAGATTCAAGACACCCCCACAAGCCCCTCCCCACGGAGGGGCTTTATTGTGCAGCATTCATGCCATTATCCCCCCGAAGCATTTGAACTACCGTTATTGGGATTATTCTGCCACAGAGCCACGGAGACACAAAAAACATAATAGAAAAAGGAGCTAAACAGTTTTTCGCCCCAGCGGGGGGTGGATAGGAGGGGGGATACGTTGAATTTGCAGCCGCCATTGTCGCCCATGACATGCAGGGAGCCGACCCGGCAGCGCCCAGCCCCTCCAGCGGGCTGCTTGCCAGGAGCCGCGGGAGTTGCTACAGTAGGCCATGCCCGACAACGTGCGCACCCATTACGAACTCTACCCCTACCCCAGGTACCCGGTGCTGGCCTCTGTGCGCCGATGCGATACCTACGCCCTCAACCTGACCGCCCTGTGGACCCGCTTCAACGGTTCGCTGCCGCCTCGCGAGGCACAACGAATACTGATCGCCGGCTGCGGTAGTTTCTCCCCCTACCCCTTTAGCCTGGCCAATCCCGATACCCCCATAACCGCCCTCGACCTATCCGCCCGCACCCTTCACCGCGCCCGCCTGCACTGCCTGCTCCACGGCCGCACCAATGTGAGCTTTTGCCGGGGCGACCTGCTGGACGCCTCCCTGACGGACGGCCCTTTCGGCCTGATCGATGCCTACGGCGTGCTCCATCATCTCGATGATCCCCTGGCCGGGCTGAAGGCCCTGGCGGGATGCCTCGCACCGGGAGGAGTTCTGAGGTTGATGGTCTACAGCCGCTACGCCCGCCGTGAAGAGGAGTCAATCCGCCGCGCTTTCCGCATGCTGGGGGTGGCCGATCCGGCCGCGGCACGGAGGATGATCGCCCGCGCCAGACCCGGGTCGCGCCTGCGTCGTTTCGCCGACGGATCGCATGAGGCCGCCTATGACAGCGGGCTGGCGGACGCCTTGCTGCACCCCCGGGTCCACACCTTCCGTATCGGCGGCCTGCTGGAGCTGGTCCGACGGAGCGGCCTGGAGCCTCTGCTGTTTGCCCACCACGGCGCCCTGGAGACCGTCGAACAGGAAGTGGAACGGCTCACGACCATGGAGGCTGCACGGCACGCCCCCGGCAACTTCATCCTCTACGCCGGCCGTGATGTCAGCGGCCCCTGCCGTGGCAACGGAGGCTCCCTTGTCATGCTCAATCCCTGCCTTTCCCGCGTCGTCACGCCTTTTAGCCTGGGAGGCGTGCCTATTGCCCCGCGCCTGGGCATTCCCAATCCAGTCCTCAACCGCCCGGAACGGGCTTTTCTGCGGGGCTTCCGTTACCCCCGGCCGTGGAGCGAGCTTTCCGGCCCCGACCGCGCTGCTCTGCCGGCCTATTGGACGGCACTGTTTCTGTTGCAGTTCAGGCAATGATCAGATCAACTCACACTGATCCGTCGAACTCCACCAGATGGGCGCGGAAACGCAGCGGCACGAGATTCTGTTGGAGCCGGGGGTTATGGCGCTCCGGGATGGCCATGCGCTGGAAATAGGAGCGCCAGAGGCGGCTGCACAACTCCTCGTCGGCGGTCAGGCCCGGCGGGCACGCCAGGGCAACGCCCCTGACCAGGCGCCACGACCCTTGGTCGCACAGGACCAGGGATGAACGGCGCAGGTCGTGGATCATCCAGGGGCGGTCGTTCAGCCGTTCCCTGAAGTGGGGGGCGATGAAGGTAAGGATGTCGGCATCCGGCTCGATCCGGGCATAGAGGAGCGAAACAGCCGGCCTGTCCGTTGCTTGGCCCTGTTCCCCGTCCAACTCCTCCCCGGCAGGCCATGACACCTCCCGGAAGCGCACGAATCCGGTAAATCGGTGGGCCTCGTGGACGACCTTACGGGAGAGCCGGCACACCGAGGAGACCGGATCCCGGGCCAGCATGTACCGCATCCGCCTCCCCTGTTCCAGCCCCACCACCACGTACCGCCACAACAGCTCCTCAACCCCGGCAACCTCACTGTGAAAGGCGTAGCGCAGCGTGGCAAATGCCTCACGGGAAACCTCTGACACGAACCGCTCCCGGAACCGGAGCGCCGTTTCCCGCTCCGTAACCACATCAAGAGCAGCACCCGCAAATAGCCCCCCTTGGCCGTCAGCACCCGGACGCAGGAATTCCCCATCCCTCTGCCCGGATTCAAGGCACACCGCCAGGGCGCAAAGAAACCCCTCGAAACTCCCGTCATAGCTGTAGCGCATGATCACAACTCCCCCGTCAGCGCCGATGCATCGGTTTGCACCGGAAACAGCTCCAACTGGTCCAGCCGCGCCGGACGCCTCTCCGGCGCCAGCAGCCGTGCCACCAGTCCGGCCCCATCCAGGCGGATGCCTCCCAGGTAGCGCCCGCCGGCGGTCAGGAAGTAGCGCGCCCTCTTGAGAACCACTCCCAGCCGCTTCAACTCCGCCTCCCCAAGCCTGGCATGGCGCCGGGCAACGAGGATGCGCCGGGCCGAGCGCACGCCAATGCCCGGCACCCGCAGCAGGACCTCGTAATCGGCATTGTTTGCCTCCACCGGAAACAGATGCAGATGGCGCACGGCCCAGTCACTCTTGGGATCGAGGCGCATATCCAGGTTGGTACGGACTTCGTCAAAAAGCTCATGGGCGGCAAACCCGTAGAAGCGAAGCAACCAGTCGGCCTGGTACAGGCGATGCTCCCGCAACAGCGGCGGAGCGGGGAGCGTCGGCAGGCGGCGGTCGTCGGACCCCGGCACAAAGGCCGAGTAGTAGACCCGCTTCATGTCCAGTCGCCGGTAGAGCCCCTCCGACAGGGTGATAATCTCCAGGTCGCTCTCCGGCGTGGCCCCCACGATCAATTGAGTGCTTTGGCCGGCCGGCGCGAACTGGGGCGCCTTGCGCGACCTTGTGCGTTCTGCGTGAGCGGAAGAGATCAGGCCGCTCACTTGGCGCATGGGGGCGATCACCGCTTCGCGGGGTTTGTCCGGCGCCAAAAGCGCCAGGCTCCGGCGGGTGGGAAGCTCGATATTGATGCTGACCCGGTCGGCGTAGCGACCGGCCTCGGCCACCAGCAGCGGATCGGCCCCCGGCACGATCTTGAGATGGACATAGCCGTTGAAACGCTCCCCTTCGCGCAGCTTGCGCACCACCGCGATCAACTGTTCCATGGTGTAATCCACGGAGCGGGTCACGCCGGTGCTGAGAAACAACCCCTCGATGTAATTCCGGCGATAGAAATCCATGGTCAGCCGCACCACCTCGTCCGGGGTAAAGGCGGCCCGGGGGATGTCGTTGCTACGGCGGTTGACGCAATAGGCGCAGTCGAAGATGCAGGCGTTGGTAAGCAGAATCTTGAGCAGGGAAATACAGCGGCCGTCGGCGGTCCACGTGTGGCAGATCCCGGCGGCGGCGGTGCTGCCCACCCCGCCTGGCGTGCCCCGGCGATTGCTGCCGCTGGAGGAACAGGAGACATCGTATTTGGCACTGTCCGCAAGTATCTCCAGGCGTTGTTCGAATGGCTGGTCGTTCATGGTGGCCCCGCAGTAGTTTTTCACCTGACTCCGTGACGCCTGAACGGCGGAGCGAGCGGCATGCCGGAGTCCAACGCCGCCCATGCAGCATCACGCCGGTTGTGCCGTGCGTCCTCCGCTACGGTGGAGACATGGCCGGCAATGCCGGGACTGAGGCATACCGATTCAGGTTTTTCAACAAAACTGTGTCGTGCGCGGAGATTATAACAGGGACATGGGACAGAATACGTCCTACAGATCGATATTTTCCTGAAACGAGAGCTGCATGCTGTTCAGCTCCAGGGCCGCGAGGTATCCCATGTCGGGCTTCCGGGCGGTGACGCAACCGTTGTCCAGCATGATCTTGTCACTGTACAGCGAGGCTTCGAGCCGTTGCCGCGTCACCATGGTATGGCCGCACACCAGCCGTCTGCCGCCGATGCGTTGCCGGTCCACCACATCGGATCGGGTCCAGAGCATGGCGCCGGTGTCGTCATAGGGGTCGAAGGGGGGCGTCAACTCAAAGTTGAGGCCGGCATGGACGATGACGAAGTCGTCCAGCAGCACGTAGTAGGGAAGAGAGTGGAGGAGATGCAGGTAGCGGTGGGGGATGTCGCCCGGACCATCGGCCTGGAAACTTTCCAGGGTGGCCAGGCCGCCGTTGGTGGCCCACATGTCCATGGCCGACTGGTTGTAGGGGGCCCGCAGGCACATCTCCTCGTGGTTGCCCCGAACCGACGTGACGTTGAAGCCGGCTGTCACCAACTGGAAGATAAAGTCCAGGACACCCTTGCTGTCCGGTCCCCGGTCGATCAGATCCCCCAGCAGGTAAAGGCTGTCGCCGGGGGCCAGACTGATCACCCGTGTGACCAGCTGCCGCAGGGTTCGTGCGCAGCCGTGGACGTCGCCGATGGCGAAGATTCTGGGGGTCATGGCATTGTACTCCTGTCGCCTGCTATAAGGATGACCTGCACATCCATCACATTGGTCCCGGTCGGCCCGCTCTTGAGCAGAGCACCGCAGCGATCCAGCAGCGGGTAAGCGTCGTTGGCCGCAAGGTGGCTCGGCGGGTCGAGCCCGGCGCGCCGGGCCATGCTGACGGTCTCCCCATCCACCATGGCTCCTGCCGCATCGGTTGGCCCGTCGATACCGTCCGTACCCGCGGACAAGAGGCTGATGCCGGACGTGCCGGCGATCTCCAGGGCAAATGAGAGGGCTAACTCCTGGTTGCGCCCTCCTCTGCCGCTTCCCTGGACCGTGACCGTGGTCTCGCCGCCGCTCAGCAGGCAGACCCGTTGCCCGGCGTGCAGGTTCGAACGGACGCGCAACGCTTCCCTTGCCAGCTGTTTGCCGGCCTCCCGCGCCTCCCCGGCCACGGTTTCCCCCCGGATGTTCACCTCCAGCCCCAAGGACCGGGCTGCTGCGGCGGCTGCGGAGAGGGCATCGCCGTTGCGCGCCGCAATGATACTCTCAACCCGTGCGAAGAGGGGATCGCCCGGCTTGGGGGTCTCGGCCACGGTCCCGGCGCGGCCCTGTTCCAGGCGCAACCGGACAGCCGGAGGCACCCTTTCCGTCAGGCTAAAGCGCTCCAACACCGTCCAAGCGTCGTTGAACGTAGTCGGGTCGGCCACGGCCGGGCCTGAAGCGATCACGTCCAACCGGTCCCCCGGCACATCCGAGATCATAAGGGAGATGACCTGGGCCGGGAAGGCCAGACGGGCCAGTTGCCCCCCCTTGACGGCGGAAAGGTGCTTGCGCACGGTGTTCAGTGCGTGGATATCGGCGCCGGCCTCCATCAGGAGTCGCGCCGTAATCCGTTTCTCATCCAGGGTGATCCCCTCCGCCGGGACCGACAACAACGCCGATCCGCCACCGGAGATCAGGAGGAGCAGCAGGGTGCGCTCGTCGCAGGCCCGGGCCAGCGACATGACGCGGCGGCCCGCCGCCTCGCCGGCGCTGTCGGGGTGGGGATGGCCGGCAGTGACGACTTCGATGGATTTAAGTCCTCCTTTGACAAAGGGGGATTGAGGGAGATTTGCCTCTGCGTCATGGGAAGAAATCCCCCCCGCCCCTCCTTTTTTAAAGGGGGGAGTTCCCTTCGGAGCTATGACCAAGCCGCTGGAGATCAGGTTGCCCAGGCGCTCCTCGGCAGCCAGCGCCATGGGGATGGCCGCCTTGCCGAAACCGGCCACCACGAGTCGCCCGAACCCCCCGCCGCGATAGCGCTCTCCTGCCCGCTCCAGGTGTCCTCCCAGGGCCGTGCCCGGCTCCACCGCCGCCCGGGACGCCCTGAAGAGCGCCTCCAGGGTCTGGGTGTCGATGTTCGTCATGGGCAAAACGGTCCTTCGCACACGGTCTGCGCCAGTTTGCGCCGGTCATTGGGGGTTTCCCGCCCCTGCAACGCCTCCGGCAGATCCTCCATCCGGCCGGGTCGCCCGATGGCCGCCATTGCCTCCACCTGGTAGTCGTCCGGGATGTTCAGGGTCGTCCGGGCCCGGTCGTAGTCGAACCCCTGCATGCCGTGGACCACATATCCCCGCAGGCACCCCTGCAGGGCCAGGTTCTCCCAGGCGGCCCCGGTATCGTAGGAGTGGGTGCGGGACGGCTTGCCGTTGTGATCGAAAGTGGTCTTGGAGACCATCACCAGAAGCGCCGCGGCGTTCACGCACCACGCCCTGTTGGCATCCACCAGCAGGTCGAAGAAGAGCGGCCAGTGCTTGCTGTCGCGGCTGGCATACAGGATGCGCCAGGGCTGGTTGTTGTAAGAGGAGGGCGCCCAGCGGGCCGCCTCGAACAGCACCATCAAATCCTCGGCAGGTATCTCCTCCCCCGACATGGCGCGGGGCGACCAGCGGTTCAGAAATATGGCATCGATGAGATGATCTGCGTGTCGTTTGTCGCTGCCTTTGATCATGGCGATATCCTTTCAATAACCAGTTAAATTACCTTACCGAAGTACTGCTTCACGCGCGCGCAAAGGTTGCTCCGGCTACCGTTGGGGAGGAACAGGGCACTTCCATGATCGTAAGGTTATACGACACCCGCGGGGAGTGCAAGCCGGGATGTGGTGATTTGCCGCAAAAGCGGCATTACCTATGGCAAGTCTTGAGAGCGCCGGTTTGAACCCGGAGAACGTGATGGTGTGTTTCAAGAAAACGGTGCGGGAAAACCGGTCATTCGGCGGGGGCGACTCATTCACACGTAGATTGCTCCTCTACGCGGCGAGCGGGAGTGAATGCACCTCTTTATCAAGCCTGTCCTCCAAAGCTTCCAACGCTACCTCCATGTCGTAATGCGTCTGAAGATTCAGCCAGAATTGCGCCTCCATGTTGAAAAAACGCCCCAGGCGAAGTGCAGTGTCGGCGGTTATCGCCCGATGGCCGCGCACGATCTCGTTGATACGGCGGGGGGTCACGCCGATATCTTTGGCCAACCGATACTGACTGATCCCCATTGGCTCCAGAAATTCCGTCAAAAGGATTTCGCCGGGATGGATCGGTGGAAAATCACGCTTTGTCATGATGACACCTCTCAATGGTAATCAACGATCTCAACGTCATACACATCGTTGCCTTTCCAGGTAAAGCAGATGCGCCATTGCTTGTTGATCCTCATGCGGTGTTGTCCTTGCCTGTCATGAAATTTTAGCCACTTAGCTCCGAGATTAACTCCTTGCACCAGAATTGCATGGTGTGATCCCGTTTGTCGCCATCGGTTTCACGCCAGATAAAATGAGTGGTTATGCCTGAAAGATGGGTAAAACCGGTACGGGCAAGGAATCTTGTAATGGGTATGTAGTCACGCGGGCGTAAGGGGTGATCACCTGGGCGCTCAACGGTGGCGCAGATGAGTCTGTGGTAGCAGCCGAGAGAACGGATGTGGCTTTCCAATTGGTCAAGCAGCCTCTGGCCGAGTCCGCAATTGCGATAGCCTAAGCGAAAAAGCAGTTCCCCGACGTAATATATCTCATCGAGGGGAAATGATATCCCCGTAAAGACGTCAATCATCTGTGCGCCTTCATGGATAAGAGGCATGCCTGTAGCCGCTCCAATTACCGCCAACCCGTCATAGGCCAATATGACACAGGCATCAGGTGCCTCGGCGTAGGTGCCCAGGTATGTGAGTTCATCTTCCCTCCTTCCTTGATAAAGATAGGGATACTCCGGGAAGATGTCGAGACGGAGCGTTGCCAGATCGTCCAGTACGTCTGCAATGGCAGTCCCAGTCAGCAATTGTTCGGTAATTTCCATATTGCCGTTCATGCAGAGCCTCTTTACTGACGCCTGATCGTTCAATCTCTGTGATCCCATACTTGTTTCAATGGGGAATAGTTATCTATTCAATAGCGGACATTTGACGGAGTTTCGTGACATCACGCAACGGCGGCGCACCGAACATTCGATTGTATTCACGATTGAACTGAGATGGACTCTCATAGCCAACCTGAAATGCTGCGTTTGCAGCATCCATACGCTCTGCCAGCATTAAACGCCTGGCTTCCTGCAACCGCAGTCGCTTCTGGAACTGCAATGGGCTTAATGCGGTCATCGAACGGAAGTGATGATTAAACGTAGATGTGCTCATGCGGGCCAACGCAGCGAGTTCATCGATACTAAACGGCTCCGAAAAGTTAACCTTCAGCCAATCAATTGCCTGTGCAATCTGATGGCTCTGACTCCCCGCCGATGCTATCTGCCGCAAGCGTTCACCTTGCTCGCTCACAAGTAGACGGTAGATGATTTCTCTTTGTATAACAGGCGCAAGAATCGGGATATCCTTCTGCTCATCAAGCAAGTCGATTAACCTTTGAAAGGCATTGAGCAACGGCAGAGTCATCTCGCCGAGCACCAAGCCACGGCTTGATTGCTGTGTACGTGGTTGTGGGATGTTACTGTCAACCATCAGTTGTGAAATGACGCGCTGGTCAAGTTTATACACAAACCCCAGACAAGGCCTTTCCTGACTTGCTTCGACAATCTGCACCATAGTGGGTAGATGTACTGATGCGATCAGAAAGTGGCGAGCATCATACACATAGGTGTCATCTCCGAGCAGCGCGCGCTTGGCCCCCTGAGCGACCAGGCAAATGCTTGGTTCGTACATGGCGATTTGCGGCTGGGTTGGCTCGTTTCGTTGATAAATTTGCAAGCCCGGAATTGCAGTCTCAATTATGTCATCTTTGTTGGCCCATCGAGCAATGCTATTGCCAAGAATTTCTGTCGCAACTTCCATACTCCCATTCTTAACATCCCGCATAATGGCCTCTTTTCAAATGATTTCCTTCAATTGGATTTTACCCGCACCAATTTAACGTTTCAACCAATTTTCAATGATTCGTCCTATTATGCAAGAAATTGACAAAATCGTTCTATCTGCCTTTGTTCGCTTAGAGTTAGGATACAATCATCAACTACGGTTGTCGGACGGATGAAAGGAGAATCATTATGTACCTATCTTTTGAGAACAAAGTTGCACTAGTTACCGGAGCCGCCTCCGGGCTGGGCCTTGCGACAGCAAAGGCATTCGCGGAGGCTGGCGCTTCAGTGGTCCTGGCGGACTGGAATGAGAAGGCGGTGCATTCTGCATCTGAGGAATTGGCTGCCCAAGGTCACAAAACTCTCGCCATTCACTGCGACGTCTCTGATGACGCGCAGGTAGAAGCGATGGTTGAACAGGCTGTCGCCACTTTCGGTCATCTGAATGCAGCCTATAATAATGCAGGCATTCAAAATATTCTCGCGGAAGCCGCTGACCAGACACGGGAAGATTTCGACCGAGTGATAGGAATCAATCTCCGCGGCGTGTGGAGTTGCATGAAGTTCGAGCTGCAACAGATGCGTAAGCAAGGAAGTGGCGCAATCGTCAACTGTTCGTCCCTTGGTGGCCTTGTGGGCGGTGCCGAGCGTGGGATCTATCACGCAGCGAAGCATGGAGTTATTGGGCTGACCAAAAGCGCGGCTCTCGAATATGCTGCACGGGGCATTCGGATAAACGCCGTATGTCCTGGGTTGATCTGGACGCCGATGGCAGACCGGATGGTTGCCTCCGGCCAGGGCGAAGCACTCGAAGCGATGACAAAGTGCATCCCAATGGGACGGCATGGGCGTGCCGACGAAATTGCCGATATGGTACTGTTTCTTTGTAGTGAGGCAGCAAGCTACGTGACTGGCCAGTCCATCTCGGTGGACGGCGGATTCATCATGCGCTGAAGGAAAGCTCACGAGATTCAACATTGAGGTCAACGCTTACGCGTGAGCTGAAGAGAGAGGAAACGCAATGAAATCTTTGGAAGGAAAACATGATTGCTCTCCGCAACCGATACTAAACAAACGTCGTACGCTGGGAACGGGTAAACACGCCCTGGAAGTGTCCACGCTCGGCTTTGGGGTTATGGGGATGAACTATAACCGCGGCCCGCATCCCGAACGCAAAGCGTTGATAGCATTGCTTCACCAGGCGGTAGAGCGTGGTGTGACGTTATTTGATACTGCTGAAGTATATGGGCCGTTCATCAATGAAGAACTTGCAGGAGAAGCGCTTCATCCCTACCGGAATAAGATCGCCATCACGACTAAATTCGGACATGAAATAATAAATGGTAAGCATACAGGAGGCCTTAACAGCCGCCCTGAGCATATCCGGCAAGTTGCCGAGGAATCCCTTAAACGTCTCCGAATCGACGCCATCGAACTTTTCTACCAGCACCGCTTTGACCCGAACGTGCCAATAGAAGACGTGGCGGGAGCCGTGAAGGATTTAATTCAGGAAGGCAAGGTCAAACGCTTTGGCCTTTGCGAAGTAAACGCGCAGACAATCCGCCGCGCTCATGCCATTCAACCTGTTACAGCTGTACAAAGCGAATATCACCTGATGTGGAGAGAGCAGGAAAAGGAAGTCCTGCCCGTTCTTGAAGAACTCGGGATCGGTTTTGTTCCCTACAGCCCGCTTAACCGGGGGTTTCTCGGCGGAACATTGAATGAATACACGAAATTTGACTCTGGCAACGATAACCGCAATACCTTGCCCCGATTCACATCCGAAGCTATGAGAGCGAATTTGTCGATAGTGGAGGTTCTCAATAAATTCGGCAGAACAAGAGGTGTGACCTCCGGACAGCTTGCGCTGGCGTGGCTACTCGCTCGGAAACCTTGGATTGTTCCTATTCCGGGTACGACCAAGCTGGCACATCTGGAAGAAAACCTGAAGGCAGCCGACATGACATTGTTTGCTGAAGAATGGCACGAACTCGAACATGATCTTTCAAAGATTACGATAGTGGGAGATCGATATAACGCAACAGAGCAAAAAAAGGTCGCTCAATGAAAACGTAATGATCTCGTCGTGAGCAACGAGATGCGTTTTCGGTTCGTCATTGATCTGATTTTTGACAAAGAATGATGTTTCAGCTGGCCGCACAGGCAGATAAGGAGCCCATAATGTGCACTAACTGCAACGAACCCAATAATGAACATAGTATTGCACTACCTGGTCGGTGTAAAACCCGCACTTTGGGAAACATGGAGGCTGCATTGGATTGGCTTCGACAGCCTGCACCAGAGAGGAGATAAAATGAGATTTGCAGTAATGATTTTGTCGCTTTCACTTCTTGTGTCGGCAGATTCATTTGCAGGCCGGGCATCAGCCGACGAGGCAAGCAAACCGTCACAAACCATATTTCGGGCCGGTTCTCAGGCCTCCATCAAAGCACCTGCCAATTATTTTACCGGAAATGTTCGTATTGACCCGCTATTTTATGCGAATGATTCGGTACCCTTTTCCGGTGCGTATGTCACTTTCGAGCCAGGGGCCAGGTCCGCATGGCACACTCACCCGACTGGGCAGTACCTGTTGGTAACCGCTGGCGTTGGCCGCACACAAGTATGGGGAGGCCCTATTGAGGAAATCAAAGCGGGAGACGTAATCTGGTGCCCGCCAGGGGTAAAGCATTGGCACGGAGCCGCACCCGCCACTGCAATGACGCATATTGCCATCACGGGAACACACAACGGCAAGAACGTTGAATGGCTGGAAGAAGTCACCGATGAGCAATACAACGGCAAACAAGGGAGCAAGCATGAATAGAAAAATCACCCTGTTCCTGACAATCATTCTTACCTTGATATTCGGCTTTGCCGCCATTTCGGGAGCACAAACCATGGACAAAAATCAGGCTTTGAGCGCGAAACAGCAAGGTATCGTCACCATCGCGGCCTTTACCGCCAAGGGCGATATGGAAAAATTGAAATCAGCTTTGAATGAAGGTCTGGATGCAGGCTTGACCGTGAATGAAATCAAGGAGATCCTGGTTCAATTGTATGCTTATGCGGGATTCCCGCGCAGTTTAAATGGCCTTGGTGCTTTTATGGGTGTTATGGAAGAACGGCAGAAAAAAGGGATTAAGGATGAAGCCGGCAAGGAGGCAAGCCCCTTTCCTGCCAATAAAAGCAGTATCGAGTTTGGAACGGAAATCCAGGCGCGCCTGGCAGGAAAGCCGGTCACCGGGCCGCTTTTTACATTCGCTCCCGCTATCGATCAGTTTTTGAAGGGACACCTGTTCGGCGATATCTTCGGTCGTGACAATCTGGACTTCCAGAGCAGGGAGATTGCCACCATTTCGGCTCTTGCCAACATGGAAGGTGTCAACTCGCAACTCCAGGCTCATTTTAACATTGGGTTTAATACCGGGTTGACTGAGGCGCAGTTGAGGAGCCTGATTTCCGTTCTCAATGCCAAAGTTTGTAAGAAAGAAGGCGAAAACGCCAAAGAGATATTTGGCAAGATTTTAGGCAGCAGAAAGCCTCTGTGAGATGATTTGAAAGGATAAATTATGGCAAAGAAGATACTGGTATTATCTGCAAGCCCCAGGAAGGGTGGTAATTCCGAACTGTTATGCGACCAGTTCATTCGTGGGGCAGCAGAAGCAGGAAGTCTGGTGGATAAAATATTCGTATGTGATAAGCGAATCAATTACTGTACTGCCTGTGACGCCTGTCAAGGGAATGGCGGCAGGTGCGTCCAGAAGGATGATATGGCGGAAATCCTCGATAAGATGATCAGCGCTGACGTGCTCGTCATGGCAACGCCGGTCTATTTCTATACGATGAATGCCCAGATGAAGACTTTGATTGACAGGACGTATGCACGGTATATCGCAGTGAGCAATAAGGAGATGTATTTCATAATGACCGCCGCTGTCGGTAATAAAAACTTGTTGGAAAGGACTCTTGAGTCATTCAGAGGTTTTACCACCTGCTTGAGCGGAGCCAAGGAAAAGGGTGTCATCTATGGAACCGGTGCCTGGAACAAAGGGGACATCAAAAAAAGCCCCGCTATGGATCAAGCGTATGAGATGGGAAAGTTTGTCTAGGTTTGGAAACACCGGTAAGCCAATACGTTCCGGACGGAAATCTCAGTTCCGTCAAATCATCGCCGGTTGAAAAGCAGTTTCTGCCACTTATTTATCTATCGTTGAACACCGACCCAAAAGCTCATTTTTTTATATGGATGAATAAGGAGACTGAGAGAACCCTGATAATATTCAATTACTTGGAATACAAGTTCGCCAACACCTTTAACCCACTGCCTGCAACACGACGCACTTCAAGTACTCCGACTCCGGGAACGAGAGCAGGACCGGGTGGTCCGGGGCCTGGGACCGGGCCGTGACCAGGCGCACCTCGCGCCGGGCAAGGCGGGCGGCCTGCGCCAGCAGGTCGCGGAACGGTTCCCGGCCCATGTGATAGGAACAGGAGCAGGTGATCAGGTAGCCGCCCGGCTCCAGGAGTTCCAGGGCGCGGCGGTTGACGGTGAGATACCCCTTGGTCGCTTCGGCGATGTTCTTGCGGCTCTTGACAAAGGCCGGCGGGTCCATGACAATCACCCCGAAACGCCGCCCTTCGTGGTGCAGGGAACGCAGGCGCTCGAAGGCGTCGCACTCCTCGAAGACGGCCCTGCCCGCCAGGCCGTTCAACTCGGCGTTGCCGGCCGCCTGGGCCACGGCCCGGGCCGAGATGTCGATCCCCAGGGCCGATGCGGCGCCGAAGGAGGCGGCATGCACGGCCCAACTCCCGGTGTAGCAGAAGCAGTCCAGCACCGCCTTCCCCCCGCAGACCCCCTTCAGCAGCAGATGGTTCTCCTTTTGATCCAGAAATCCGCCGGTCTTCTGCCCCTCCCGCAGGTTCACCTGGAAGCGGAGGCCGTTCTCCTCCATCTCCACCAGGTCGGGGATCTCGCCCGCCAGGACCTCCACACGCTCCTCCAACCCCTCCAGTAGCCTTACCCCCACGTCGTTGCGGGCAATGATCCCGGCCGGGGCAAAGAGCCTGTGCAGCGCCTCCAGCAAGATATCCCTGCGCCGGTCCATGCCTGCCGAAAGGAACTGCACCGACAGGCGGTCGCCGTACTTGTCCACCACCAGGCCGGGGAGAAAATCGCTCTCGCCGTACACGGCCCGGAAGGTGGCAAAGGCGGGATAGAGAGCCCGGCGGTGCGCCAGGGCAACGGCAATGCGCTTTTCGTAAAATTCAACGGAGTCCAGATCCTCCCGCCGGTGGGCAAGGAGACGAAAGGCGATCAGGGATCGGGGGTTGTAATGGCCGCAGCCGATGAAGCCGCCCCCTGCGTCGTACAGCTCGGCCGCCGCGCCGGGGCCGGTGTCTTCGCCGGCAACCTCCCGGATCTCGTTGCTGAAGGCCCAGGGATGGCCTGACTTGATGCGTTTTTCTTCGTTCTTGTGCAGGGTGATGCGAGTCATGGCGGATCCTCAATGGGTAACCGGCTTTTGCAGATGCAACCGGGTTGGCGATAGTGCGCTGGTGTCGGCACGGCAGCTCATACGGCGTATCCGGCCGAGCGGGTGAAGGGGGTCAGCGGGGAGCGGTGCGCCTCAGCAGAGCCTCGGCGATGGTGATCCGCTCGGGCATGTCAAGGACATCCGACTGGGACAGAAAGAGCGCATTGACCGCCACCAGGAGCGTGTTCAGATTATCCACGTCGATGATGACGGAGCCGGGGAGCGATTCGCTTTCGGTCAGGTTGCGGGGGCAATAGTCGATCCGCCGCTCCTGCCCGGTGCCGTAGATGATGGGGAGGCCGTGGGTGCGGCAGATGATCGGGCGGGCGCCATACAGCAGGCACAGATGGTTATGGAGCAGCGGGCACCGCTCACCTTCCGCATGTTCCCCCACGTGGCCACGGATATCCTCCGCCTCCTTTTCGGGGAGCGCATCGAGGGCCGCGGCCAGGGCCGCCGCTTCCACCGGAAAGAGCGTAATGGCCGTACAGCAGGCGCTGCATCCCTCGGAGCAGGTGATCTGATCCTTCAAGACCTTAGCTATGCCGCTGCAGAGGGCATCGATGCGCGCTACCAGTTGGCGATAGTTATTCAGGAGCTCTTCCATATATGAGGATTACCACATACGGGAAAAAAAGAAAAGGGGGGCAAACGCCGCTGCCCCCGGATATGATCCTCGCCCCCCCCCTGCCCTTTAGGCCCCAGAGGGTCCTCCTTATCGCGTAGGGAAATATCTGGGTTTATTCCTCCCCTCCTAGCTTAGGAGGGGACGGGGGTGGTAGCCATCCACAGATCACCACCCCCTGACCCCCTCCTAAACTAGGAGGGGGAAAACTGCGCGTCATTTTATTCAGGTGAACCCGCTGGGAGAGGGAATCCTGCTATTGTATCTTCAGTACGATCTTGCCGAAATGCTTGTCCTCTTCCATCATGCGGTGGGCATCCGCCACCTGGTCGATGGCAAAGACCTTTTCGATGATCGGCGTCACGGTACGGTCGGCGAACTTGGGCAGGGCTCGGCGGGTGAACTCTGCAACGATCTCCCCCTTTTCCGCAACCGGCCGGGAGCGGAGCACGGAGCCGATGATCTGCTGCCGCTTCACCATCATCAGGGCCAGATTGAGCTCGGCCTTGATGCCGCTGGTAACGCCGATGACAACCAGCCGCCCCTTGTAGGCCAGGGAGTTCATGTCGGGCGCCAGGTACTTGGCCCCCACATGGTCCAGAATCAGGTCCACGCCTTTCTTGTTGGTGTACTCCTTCACTGCCTCGGTAAAATCCGGGGTCTCGCGGAAATTGATCAGGAAATCCGCGCCCACCTGCCTGACCCGCTCCATCTTCTCCGGCGAAGCGGTCACGATCAGCTTGCAGGCCGGAGCAAGGGCGCGGCAGAGCTGGATCGCCGCCGTGTTGACACCGCCCCCGCCGCCGTGCAGGATGGCGGTCTGTCGGTCCTGGAACTCGCCGATGATGAAGACGTTCAGAAACGCGGTGATGTAGGACTCACAGACGCAGGCCGCCTCCTCGAAAGACATGGAGTCCGGTATGGCCATCAGGTGGCAGGCATAGGCCACGGCATACTCGGCGTATCCGCCCCCCCCCACCAGGGACATGACCCGCTGCCCCGCCTGCCAGCCGCTGACGCCCGGCCCCAACTCCTCGATGACGCCCGCGACCTCCAGGCCCAGGATCTCCGAATCCCCCGGAGGAGGGGGATATTTCCCCTCGCGCTGCACCAGGTCGGGACGGTTGATACTGGTGGCATGCACCTTGACCAGCACCTGCCCTTCACCGGGCACGGGACGTTCCACCTCTCCCACCTTGAGCACCTCAATACCGCCGAATCCTTCCATCAAAACCGCTTTCATAGCCCTAACCTCCTGATATGCATATGGTTGACATATTCCTCAAAACCCTGTTTGGCCGTTGAATGTACCCACTTCCCGTTATTTTGTAAACACAAAACCTGAACCTGTGACACCTGAACGGCGGAGCGAGCGTCATGCCGGAGTCAAACGCCGGCCGTGAAGTACCATGCCGTGCGTCCTCCGTCTTGGAGTAGACACTGCCGACAACGCAGAGACTGAGGCATGGGGGCGAGCGAAGCCGCGAGGGCGTCACGGGTTCAGGCGTCACACAGGAACAGCGCCTTGATTTATGCCACGTTCCGTGCGATAAATATTATCCTATATATTCCATCACAGGATGTATCCACATGAACATTATGGTCACCAACGACGACGGTATCCACGCCCCCGGCATCCTGGCCCTGGCCGCGGCCCTGGGCGAACTGGGCACCGTCACGGTCGTGGCCCCGGACCGCGAACGGAGCGCTGCCGGCCATTCCCTGACCCTGCACTCGCCGCTGCGGGTCTTCGAGCTGCACAAGGGTTTTTTTGCCGTGGACGGCACGCCGACCGACTGCGTCAACATGGGCATTCACAGCCTGCTGCCCACAAGGCCCGACCTGGTGGTGTCCGGCATCAACCACGGCCCCAACCTGGGGGACGACGTGACCTACTCGGGCACCGTGGCCGCTGCCATGGAGGCCAACCTCATGGGCATCCCGGCGATTGCCGTCTCCCTGGCAACCTATGAACGCCACGGCCACTTCGACGCCGCCGCCGGGGTGGCTCTGCGGATCGCCCGCCAGGTCCTGACCAACGGACTGCCGGCCGACACCTTCATCAACGTCAACATCCCCGACTGCCCGGCAGAGGAGATGCAGCCCACCCTCGTCACCCGACAAGGCAAACGCTCCTTCACGGGCACGATCATCGACAAGACCGACCCCCGCGGCCGCAAATACTACTGGATCGGCAGCGAGGAACCGGCCTTCAACGACGACGTGGGTACCGACATCCACGCCCTCAACCGCAGACATGTCTCCATCACCCCGCTGCACCTGGACATGACCAATTACGAATCCATGAAGGTTCTTTCCCAATGGTCCCTGTGACGCGGCTGGACATGCCCCCTGGCCTCTGGTATAGTCTCCTTTTTCCACGGGGCACACACGCATGAATTATGAGATCGCCAGAAAACGGATGGTACAGGAGCAGATCATCGGGCGCGGCATCAGCGACCGCCGGGTCATCGACGCCATGATCAAGATCCCGCGCCATATCTTCGTCCAGGAGGCGTTCGCGGCCCAGGCCTACAGCGACACCCCCTTGCCCATCGGCGAGAAACAGACCATCTCCCAGCCCTATATGGTAGCCCTGATGACCGAGCTCTTGGCCCTCACCGGCACGGAAAAGGTGCTGGAGATCGGGACCGGCTCAGGCTATCAAACCGCCATCCTGGCGACTCTCGCCGACCGGGTCTGCACGGCCGAACGTATCCGCCCCCTGGCGATGCGGGCGAGAAAATGTCTCGATTCCCTCGGCCTTTTCAACGTAAAATTACGGATCAACGACAGTGACAACAGCCCTATCGGCTGGGATGATGAGGCCCCCTTCGACGCCATCATGGTCACGGCCGGGGCGCCCGAGGTGCCGCAGGTGCTGACCGACCAACTCGCTGCCGGCGGCAGGCTGGTTATCCCGGTGGGGAGCGAGATCAATCAGCAGTTGCTCAGGATCGTGAAGGACAGGGACGGAACCCTGCAGACCGAGGAGTCGGTCGGGTGCCGTTTCGTGCCGCTGGTCGGCCGGCAGGGTTGGCATATCGACGGCAAGTAGAGTACCTTGGAACACAACGGATGAAGGCAGATAACGTCAAAACCATGATGTAACCGGGGTTGGAATCTATCGGTGTGTATCCTATTCATTCCTGTTCCGGACGGCTTTCCAGGTTTTTCCCTTTAGCTATTGTTTCGCCATCTTCAGCCCCTTTAGGTCCCAGAGGGCCTTCTCGTCGAGAGAGGGGGGGGTAAGAAATATTGAGTGCTGGATGGTAAAAGGAGCGAGGACCGGCTATGTTACGTGAACACCTTCTGGACAGCGTATTCATTGAAAAAGAGCCCCTGGTCAATGTTGCCCTGGCCCTGGATGACGTGGACGAACCGTTGGAGTTTCCCGATGACGAGGATGTTCATGAGGAGGAGGCTGCTGACGGGAAGCTCCCCCTTGAAGAGTTGGAAAGCTACGACGACGCCATCAAGATCTACCTGCGGGACATCCAGCGCACGCCGCTTCTGAACGCCGAGTCGGAAAAGGAACTGGCCCGCAAGGTTGAAAAGGGGGACAAGGCCGCCAGGGACAAGATGATCGAGTCCAACCTGCGGCTGGTGGTGAAGATCGCCAAGCGCTACATCAACCGCGGCCTCCCTTTCCTGGACCTGATCGAGGAGGGAAACCTGGGGCTGATCAAGGCGGTGGAGCGCTTCAGCCTTGCCAAGGAATGCCGCTTCTCCACCTATGCCACCTGGTGGATCCGCCAGGCCATCGAACGCTCCCTGGTCAACCAATCCAGGACCATCCGCCTGCCGGTGCACGTTTCCGACGACATCAACCGCATGCTCAAGGCCACCCGCGCCCTCTCCCAGACCCTTCAGCGCGAGCCCTCAGTCCAGGAGGTGGCCGACGCCATGAAAGCCAAGGTGGCTTACACCCGCCGGCTCATGACCCTGCTGCGGCGCACCTGTTCCATGGAGACCCCTATCGGCGACGGCAACGACTACTTCCTCATCGACACCATCGAGGACAGTTCCCTGGTATCGCCGTCGGAACTGCTGGAAAACGTCAACCGCTTCGAGATGATCTCCCGCTTCTTCGATGAACTGAGCGACAGCGAGCAAAAGATACTGAAGCTGCGTTTCGGCCTGGACGACAAGGAGCCCCAGACCCTGGACACCATAGGCCAGAGCTTCGGCGTCACCCGGGAACGCATCCGCCAGATCGAGGCCAAGTGTCTGGAGAAGCTGCGCAAGCTGTCGGAAGAGTAAACCTTACAGCGGCAGTTAGGCCACAGGATCACGAAGACACGGAGAATCATCGTAGGGGCGCTGCTTGCCGCGCCCCGATCGGGCGGAGCAAGTGCCGCACCTACCGTTCATACGATTGACCACCTGTGCAATACCTCTGTACCCCTGCGACTCAGTGGCACATGTTTCATCGAATTTCACAACCAACAAGGAGCACAACCAGATGGACGAGTTAAAGAACATCATCCGCGACATCCCGGATTTCCCCAAGAAAGGGATTATTTTCAAGGACATCACCACCCTGCTGCAGGACGCCAAATCGTATCACCGCATGATCGACCTGCTGGCGCACCAATACATCGGCAAGCACGTGGACAAGGTAGTCGGCGTGGAGGCCCGCGGTTTCATCATCGGTTCGGCCCTGGCCTACAAACTGGGGGCCGGCATCGTGCTGGTGCGCAAACCGGGCAAGCTCCCGTCTGAGACCTTCAGCAAGACCTATGATCTGGAATACGGCACCGACACCCTGGAGATCCACAAGGACGCCTTCAAGCCGGGCGAACGCATCCTGATAGCCGACGACCTGCTGGCCACCGGCGGCACCATGGCAGCGGTGGTGGATATGGTGCAGAGCATGGGCGGGGATATCGTGGATTGCTGTTTCATGGCCGAGCTGGAATTTCTCGAAGGGCGCAAGAGGCTGCCGGAGGGGAAGGTTTTCTCGCTGCTCAAGTTTTAAGGACCCACACGGAACACCAGGCGAGCGTTTCGCTTGAAACAGGAGCGCAACTCTGCTATAAAAGTTTTTTACTTCAATCTGTCCCCGTAGCTCAGCAGGATAGAGCACTTCCCTCCTAAGGAAGGGGTCGGACGTTCGAATCGTCTCGGGGACGCCAATAATATAAGGCACTTACAAGGTTATCTTGTAGGTGCCTTTTCTGTTTAACAGAATCATTCATACTTTATTCATACTTTTGCCGCCTACTGGCGCCCATGAAAATCTTCTTCCCGCCCGGATCTCCGAGCCGATTGCAAAGTCTCCCCTCCAAGTGTACACTTCGACGGCATATTGTGAGAAATAACCATTCTGGGGGGGGCAATGAAATCAATTCTGGTTTCAGGCGCTATTTTCGCCGTCATGGTATGTATGGCTTGTCCATCAGCATTTGCTCTTGATGCCTCAAGCTATATAACAAATGTTGAACGATCTGGGAGTTGGTCTGTTATTGAGTTGGCATTTTCAAAACAGATTATTTACAGAATAGGTTCCGACTCAATCAGCGAGCCAAGCGCCCATATAGTATTTGACTTTGCACCATTATCAAATTGTAAACCTACTCCAGCAGATTTGATCCTTAATTTTGGTTTCTATGATGATGTTATGAATAATGGAGAACTGCCTTTCGAATATAAACTTCCAAGTCAAAAGCATGTTATAGAACTTGTTCATTCTGCAATGTCACCTAAAGATTCATTTGCTTTTTTTACATTTAAAAGTCTTACCGTTAAAAATATGCTACTGTCTAAAGATAAGGGCAAATTAGCCGTTTCAGTATTACCAAGTGGTGATGGTAGAGTTAAAAAGTCAAATATTTACTTCGATTTGGATGGTTTTTCTTTAGCTTATAAAAAAGCAAGAGAGTTGTGTAGAGATAACATTTAAAACTATAAGGAATATCTCCATATAATATGCGTCAAAACCGGCAACCAAACGTTGACAAAAAAGGCCGCCCCGATCTGGAGCGGCCTTTGCTATATTTCAATATATCACTGCTCCATCCGCGCCTGGTCAATCTGATCCACAATGCCGTCTATCTTCCGGCGCCCCTCCGCTGTGAGTACCGCAAGCGGGTGATAATCGGCAATGCCGGCGTTGTTCTTCAACTGATTCGACAACGAGTCGAAGAAGCACCGGCAAACGTCCAATTCCCTGAATACTGCCGCTGTCGTCACTGCGTTCATGGTGTGTACCTCCTGGTTTTCGATTTACGGCGGCCATAGGTGCCACCGATTTGCATGTTTTCAAGCGCCGCCTTGACGGCTGCCGGTATGAACTTGTTCGGGTTCCCTGGAATGTATGGGATTTTCCCCGTGTTGACGAGCTTAGAGACGGTTGTGCGGCCCCAGCCAGTGAATTTCAGAACATCATCAGTATCCCAAAGCCCATTCCGGCCATCTTCAAGGAATGCCCGGAGCCGCTCCGCGCCGTCTTCCGGGTGCCGCTCTAGGTAGTCCGCAACCTGGCCGACGATTGCACAAAATTCGGCGTTCATGCTGCCAACCTCCTTTCATGATCTGAAATGCCAACATGAGTTCGGCGGTAATCCGCCCGGGCTTTCAGATACCGGACCGCCGCAGTTCTGCCGCACCTCGCAATGGTCTTCATTATCCGGCAATCGTCGGCTTTCCCGTCAAGACAGGCGCGGAATTCATCAAGCTCTGCATCTGGCGCCTTGCTGGTGGCCGATCTCAGCGCCGCCAAGGTAGCGACAAGGTGTTCGCTACAAAGCTCTTCGAAATCGAAATCTTCTCGCGTGGTCGCTATGCCGTTACTGGCCGCCAGCTTTCCAAGGGTGCGCCGGCGCATTTCGAGTATGGCGCGGGCCTGGAGCACCTGAGCCTCCGACATGCCAAGGCGAGCTGTGACAATCTCTTTGCGTCGAATGCTTTCCGCCGCTGGGATGCAGAGCCCGCGCCCGTGGCCGGCTTCCAACTTCCGTGGCCGGTCCTTGCTGGGAATGTGGTCGGTGATGATCTCGTGGGCCTGGAGGATGAATTCAGGCGGAAAGAAGCAGCGGGCCGTCCGGCAACCGCAGACTTTCCAACCGTCGCCTTCCTGGCCGATGATCGTACCTTTGAGCCGTCGAATATCTCCTTCACGTTTGAAGTAGATCGTCTGTCCCGGTTTCATGTCTCCTCCCTTTTTCATCGAAAGATGATCAAATTATGGTGGACAAAAAAAGCCCTGTCAACAACAAAATATCAATCATTTCAACAACTTGTAGCGTATGGAAAACGCTAGTGGGCTATGTACCCACATGTCTTGCGGTCAAAACTAAACAATATTGAACAGTTGCAAACGAGCTATTTTTTATGACAACGGATTGCCAAAAGGACATTAAAATTCGTGTGGCTGCTGCTCAGGAACATGACAAAAAAACCCCGCGCCGGATTCATCTCCCGGCGAGGGGCGAAAGGCAGGGAGGAACTGCCACATAACATCAAAGCCTATTTCGGCAATGCAAGTGGTCCCGCCGTCAACGTCCCTGGTGTGGTATTGTGGGCCGTGGCCTGGGTATGCTCGGCAATAACTTCCAGTATATCAACAAGCATCTGCGTACTGCTGTCAGTTCCGCCCGTGGCGACTGTTGCCGAATCAGTGTAACCCTGCCGCCCGGCCTTCACGTCACGGATGAAGGCTTGCGTTTCTGACGGCAACCTATTCATGCCTTTACCATCAACGTTGCCCGGCCCCCAGTTGTAGGCTGCAAGAGCCTCGTCAACGTTTCCGTGATATCTATTCAGCATCGAAGCTATAAACTGGGCGCCCCCATCAATATTCTCGCCGGGGATCGTGGGATCTACCCCCAGGGACTGGGCTGTCCCAGGCATAAGCTGCATCAAGCCGACAGCGCCGCGGCGGCTGATAGCATTCGATTTGAAACCGCTTTCTTTTCTGGCAATGGCGTAAAGAAGGTTGACGTCCAGGCCATATTTGCCGGCTGCCCTCTCAAAGTCTGATTTGAAGGGGACCCAGTTGGATGAATACTTGCTGCTTGGACCGGCACCGGTGATCGCGTTCAGCTTGTCGGCTGGGAGGAAATTTCCTCCGTTTTTAAATATTTCGTATGCAGCGAGGCCGCCGCCAGCCATCCAGCCAACGGGATTCGATGCAAGCGCCCCTATGAGGCCGGCCCCTTTGCCCCCCAGAGCTCCGACTAAATTAAGAGCGCCGCCCGCTGCCATCAGGCCGCCGGCAACTGCCAAGGTCTTCGCAACGGGTCCCAGCTCTCCCGCGGCCTTGCCGAAAACATCCGCCGCCTGCTGCCACTTGCCGTCAAGAAGAGCCCCCGTAAGTTTCGCTGCCGACATTTCCAACGGTTCGAATATCTTGGATAGTTTCTCGCCGGCCTCGATCTTCACAATGTCCTTGGTGGCCTCGGTTGCCTGGCGCCCCAGTGCCGGATTTTTTGGATATCTGCCAACCACCTGGCCGCCTCCTTGTCGCCGCCTTTGGCCATTTCCTCAATGCTTCCGCCATTCAAGCGCCCGAGAAATCCTGAATCATTCATCTTTATCAGGCTGTCGGCTGCCCCGCCCGTGATATTCCAGTCCTTATACAAGGTCTCAAGCTGGCCGGCCCGGGCTGCCGGGCTTCCGGACAGGCCGCCGATAATGTTCCGTAGGATGTCGGGGCGCTTGAGGAAACCCCCTTGCCGGATGAGGTTCATTTCGTGAATTTTCTCCCAGGACATGGCCCCCCTGAAACCGCCCATGGCCTGGAACAACTGAATATCACCTGCTGGTGTGCCAGCGCCTTTCAAGCCGTCTTGCATGACCCCGAAGAATTCCCCAGACTTTGCGTACTGCTTGAAGCTCGTGCCGTCTTTCAATGACAAGGCCGCCGCTGATAGGCCGGTAATGGCGCCGATCTGTGAAGAGGATGCCCCGGCGCCACCCATGGCGGATGCCGTGGTGTGAGTATCGCGCCCGATCATGGTCAGAAGCTCCGGAAGTCGGGCCTTGTCCACGCCGCGCTTGACCGACTCCCCCATCGCCAACAGAACTGCATTCGGGATAGCGCTATTATTTCCGGTGGCTCCGTAGATTGAAGATCGCAATCCGGCCACCTCCGACACGTCCATGCCGGCATATTTGGCAAATGAGCCCGTCAACATGGCAGCGCGTCCCATTCCATGTTCTGCAAGCCCGGTTTGTGATAGAGCATCTTCCATGCGGAAATACTCGCTTGGATTGATACCCATGGCCGCCGCCATTGATGCCCGGTCCCGGGTCCCCGAAGTGCCCCGGGCGAAAAGCGGCCCCAGTTCATCCAGGCTGCCACGGTAGGCACCCCTTGATGACCCGATAAAGCCGGCAATACTGCCAAGGCCCACCGCCGCCGCACCGAGCCCGAGAGTGCGCCGCAACCATTGGTTGTCATTGCTCCCGCTGCGGCCCGCGGTCCCGGTGTCGTCACGACTGGTGACCGTCTGGCCATAGTTTCCGTGCTGATCGTAGTATTGCTGAGCTGCGGTTTTCCGTGGTTGCGCTGCTTCGGCTGCCCGCCTGCCGACCTCAGCGGCGTGTGCATAGTATGCGGCCTTCGGCGAATGCCCTCCCATGCTCGCGGGTTCGGTCCGGGGATCTGGCTTGAATACCTTGATAAGCCGTTCATAGTCCTTGACCATATCCTTCACGGCTCTGTTGGCGCCTTCCAGTTCCTGACGCATTGCTCGGGCTGCTTCTGAGCCGCCTTTCATGACCGCATCGGTGCCTTTACTGCCGGCGACGTTCACGCCAGAAAGCTCTTTGGAGTTTTTGAGCCCGGTGTTGAGCCCTTCTATTGCTGTTTTTGCATCGCGGACTTTATCGATTCCGTTGACGCGGATATCAATTCCGATTGCCATGACAGCCTCCCTTTGAAATTACCGTGTGTGGTAGGTCTCGCCGTCCGGACCATGGAAGATACCCTGCCGAGCCGCTTGCTGCCGGGCTGCTACATTTTGCGCATTACTTACTGCGGCCTTCATTTCGGAAAGCGTCATCTTATCCAAATGGAGGAGGTTCGGGTCCCCGCCCAGACGCAGCATTGCCAACTGTTGCCCCGAGTACTGCCCTGTACGGGCCGGATGAACCGACTGGCGCAAGTTTTGGGCAAGCGAGGGAGATTGAGCAGGTGCCGGTGAGGGTGCAGGAGATGTCGCCGGGGTCGTTGACGGCTGATCAAATCCCCAGATTCGCTTATTCTGGCCCCAAGGCTGCCGGGCGAGGCCGACGACAGGGCGCTCCTCGGCCTTTACCGGTGAAGGTGAAAGTGCAGGGCTGGGTGCTGGTTTTGCTGGGGTAGCTGCCTGATGAACTGTTCTCGAAACCGCTGGCTGTTGTTTGGCGTTGCCCGCCAAGAGCCCGGCTGACCGTTTTACCAGTAGGTGAGTTAGTGGTTTTAACATGGGTGTAGTTCCTCTCGTGGTTGATGTGGTCGATTTCTGAATAGCATCAAGTTCGGCGAAGGCAGCTAAAACCTGTCCTTTGGTCAATACCGTGTTCCGGCCTTCTCGTTCGTAGAACCGTTTCCATTCTTCTGGTGTGAATACCTTGGATTTTTCAGAGCCCAACAACGCCACCTGCAGGTTACCATTGGACAAAATTTGGAAGTCGAACACCTTCCCGTCCATGTTAAGCCGCCAACGTTTTGCAGTTTTCATTCTTGACGCGGTGGCCGCACGTTCACGTTCATTTCTCTCGTCTGTTCGGCGGGTCCATTCTCCCTTTTCTCGGTTTGGCGCCGTCGGAATGCTCTTATGGAGAGCAACAGCGTCGAAGATATCCAACGCTTTTTCTATGACATGTGGCTTCTGTCCTGGCCTGCCTACGACCTGCATAATTTTTGACATAACTTGGCTACGGGTTGTCATTTCACGCCCCTCCTGCTTTTCTTGACCTTTGCCGGTGAAAAAAGGTCCGTGAGAAGACCGTCATTGCTCGTCTGCATGCTTTCGGCAATGCCGATACCTGACAGTCGACATGGGACCTCTTGAGGCCACCCCATCGCGTAAAGCGCAACCCAGGCGCGGGCCTCTGCATCTCCGGCCTTTGCCGCCTCGATTGCGGTCGCCACGATCTGTTTCCAAGTGTCCGCGGTGAGCTGTTCCGTAAATATCCGCATGGCTTCAAACTCGCTGAATTTTTTCCCCATCCTTTTATTCCTCCCTTATCTTTTTTTTCGTGGATACCGACGAGCAAGGTCATCCCAATCAACCGCGTTCGGGTCCTTTACGATCAAATCCAGAACTTCGGACGGCAGCCTGTCGTAATCGGTTCCATCATCACCAGCAACTGCGTACAGCTCAGATTCAGTCCAGAACTCCATTCCAATGCCATTGGCCTGTAGTCTTTCGATATCTTCCGGGGTAATCAATTTTGAGTGCTCACTCGCCCATTCACCGCGCCGGCGCTGGCAAGCGAGCAATTCCCCGCCAGACAGTGTTTTGAAGAACTTCTCCACTCCGGCGTCACCTTCGCGCCGCGCCGCATCGAGTGCCAGCATAAGTTCGTTGAAGCGCTCCGGCGTGACGGCCCTGGCTTCGACCTCTGTACGAGCCGCACGGCCACGCTGAAACTTGGATTCTGCTTCTTTTATCCGCTTATTGAGTATTGATCTACTCACGGTCTCCCTCCTTCAGGGTAATTGCTCACCAAACAGCTTGGCAAAGGTGTCTCGTGCTTCCAACAATCGGTAAAGTTCCCTCATCCCGCCCCTTATTATGCGGGGTGCTTTATCTGTCCGGACCTTTACTTCGGCCTCTTTCAGCCGCTTGTTGAGTGCCGGCCTGTTCATGATCTGCCGCCCTCAAGTTGCTTCTCGATTTCGGCAATGCGCTGCTCCAGGTCAGAATCGGCAATGACTCTGTGAAGAATAGCAAGCAAGTTGCCCAGGCGTGACGCGTCCGCCACGTTGATTTGACCGTTACGTGCCTCAGCGTACAGCCGCCCCAGCTCGGCCCGGACGTGCCCCACCTTGGTAAGCACGAACTTCCGGACCTTGACCGGGGGGGGCGTCTGCGGTTGCTTGTTTTCTGAGACTTTGCGCTTTTTTTTGCCTATCTGTGGCTTGCCATTTTGCCGGTTTTGCATACCTTTTATCCCCTGCTTTACGATATCAACCGCGGCTCTCGTCGGCCATCTCTTTGCCCGTGCGCCGTTGCTGTTTTAGGAAGGTTCTGACCTCCCTGTACAAACGTGCGTATTCGTCGAGTAACGCCCTGGCAGGGAAAAGTTCCCCGCCTTCCAGCAACTGCACGGCTTCTTCTGCAAGGGTTGATGGTGTTGCGCGAAAAACTACAAATTCCTGCGGATTTTTTTCATCGGGGAGTAGTTGTAATTCGCATCCCAGGAAACGCGCCACGGTGCCCTGTTTCACGGTGGGAAGATCTATGTGGTTAGTACATGTGCTCATGGTAGTGTTGCCCTCCTTATGCCTGGCCTCGGGCTGCAGTTGCCCGGAACAATTCCGCACGTAGCTGCTCGATCTGCAAAGTGGCCGTGTTTTCAACCTCCTGCCACTCCTGGAAGGCGAATGCCAGCGCAACATACGCCCGCGCTGCAACGTCGAACGGAATCGGGGCGCTTGTGGGCTCGGCTACGGTTAATGCCTGTTTCAGCCCCTCAAGAGCTTCAGCGTGGTTGAGATATTCAGGTGTCAACGTCTGGTTGGTCATGGGTGCCATTTCTTTTTTTTGATTTTTTTACCGAACTATCTTCTAACTATCCTCGAACTATCCTCGAACTGCTCTATTCAGAAGTTGAATATTGAATATTGAATGTTGAAAAGCTTCCGCCGTAAGAGAGAGATGAGCAAGGATCAAATCTTCCGCTCCTTGCCGCTCCTACCCTTTCTACCGCCTGCGCATTTCGCCGAATAGGCACGACAGGCCGCCGTCACCTCCAGCCTGGCCAGTTCATTCCAGATCCGGCCATCACAACTCTGCAACCACCCGATTCGTGACAGTTCTTCACGGTATTGAAGCCATCTGTCTTCTTCGATGCCCCCCAACCACCGCCTCAACAGAAAGTTATCATCAGGAAGGGTTCCAGTGATGTCACGAGCCGAAAGCTCGAACAGCGCAAGCGCCATCATCCTTTCGTCAAACGTGAGTGCGCACCATAAAGGATCAATTTGCATCTCGCGAACTGGTAGGTATATCTTCGGAGCCATCCGAAGCTCAAAAACTTCGCTCAAAGCGTCAAACGACAACCACCCTGCCCTGAGCATGCTCTTGATGTGGTCAAGCCGATCACGGCCATCACAGTGTGCATGGCAACAATGGACAGCCCAACTGTCGTGTCCATTACCTGTATTGACAACAAAAGTCGCCATGTCGTCATGTTGTTCTGAGTGCTCGGATTCAAATGGGCAACGAATGTGCTGTTTGCCATCGGCTGTCTGTTCGCCTCGCAATACTTGAGGCGCATGTTGTTTGAGACTCCCAATGATATCAAAGTCCGAATTGGCCGCCGCCCACTTCCGAAGGTTTATGACCTCACCGGTTTTCGGAGAAACAATTTCAAAATCTTTTACGGGGGTTTCGTGTGAACATACCTCAAGGACTGTTCGAGGTATGTTCGAGGTATGTTCGAACATAGTTTCGGGTAAGAGTCCGGTCTTAATTTCGTCGAGAGTGTAAACAGCTAAATCGTCGCGGGCAGTGATCAGCTTTGTCATGACCGGCTGGTCTTTCAGATGCCAGAACCCCGGCAACCTCATCACTCGCGCAAGGTCGCAACAGGCGGAATCACCGTTGTATTGCGCTGCAATGGCCTTCTGCATCGGCTTGAATTGTTCCAGCGGACAATCTGAAACCAGCCAGTACGCATGAAAACGCCCAGGGGAGGACTCTACGGTAATGTGAGGCTCCAGGGCGGCCACAACCGGCTCCAACGGTGCCCCGTCGAGGTCAATCCAGAGTGCTCGGACCTTGACGACATTGCCAGCTTTGCGGCCTTTGCCGTCGCCCTCGTTCGGCATGAAAAAGACACCGCCGCCCCGCTGCTAGAATTGTTTTAATTGCTGTGCACGCTCAGTAAAAGTTCCGTGAATGTACTTACTCTTTTTGGGGTCCTTCTCCGGGGTTTCGTCGAAGGTTTGGAATGTGGAAGGATCTCGCGTTACGTTGCCAAACATAGACAGGGTACGCCGGGCCTGCTCTCGGTCGGGGGTCAATTCTAACATGTCCGCCCTCCCGCTAATCGGCCAGCTTGCAACGATTTGGCAATGGAGAGCATCTTCCGATACGAGTCCATAATTATCTTCTGCGGGATCTCCAGTTGCTTTCCCTTCTCATAATCCTCAATCAGTTTTCGCGCTCTCAGGACATCGTCGGTCGAGCCCACGCAACGCGGCGAGCAGTTTTGCTTTTCAACCGCCACCGTCAATCCTGCTGCGTCCCAAATTGCCAAATGGATGATATTGCCAGTCGTAATTTTTAACATCGTTATGCCTCGCTTTGTTTTGATCGTTCGCTTCGTTACGTCCTATGCGTCTGCCGCTTTCGGCATTTTCCCCTTAAAGCCACGGCCCGGCCCTGGTCGCCCGCTACCAATCTCTGGGGTGTTCCCTGTCGGCGCCAAAACGGGCCGGGATGTTGCCCAACACTCCAACTCAGAGAGGAGGTAGCCCGTCGCTCGGCCATGTGGTGATAGCTTGCGACGCTTCGGAAATTCGTCTTTCTTTTCCAGCCTATGCCGCTGTGACCGCCCCAATCCGGTGATTGTGGTCGCTTCTGGGTCTCTCACTATCCTGTCAGTTCTGTTTCCGTTCATTTTGCTACCCCCTATTGTTTATTTCTGCTTCATTCTGTTTCTAACCGTCGCAAGGTCAGCAGGTCGGATATCGGCAATTTGATGTTTCACGAAAATGTTTCACGACTCCTGGCAGAAAAAACAAAAGGCGCGGGCTAACATCCGAAGATGTCAACACCGCGCCTTAAAACTCTTCCACGCGGGGGTGCAAACGCACCAACAGGCAAACTACGCCTCCCTATGTCTTTATATTTCTTATTAAATCATACAGCTTTTTTCGTTGCAAGCAGTTTGCCGGGGGTAAATACTCTTTTTTTGTCCCGGTGCTTATTGGCCTTAATTACAAGAATACCCTGTAATCAGCATCCAATGCCACAGCAAGCTTCTTGGCGGTTTCTTTGCCTATGGGCCGCTTACCGCGCTCCATTTCAGATATATGCCGCTGCGGAATACCGGTGAGTTCTGATAAACGGGTCTGTGTCATCTCCGCCTTGCTTCGGCTACCACGCAGTATAGATGCCGGTACGCTGCCACGCCGCGCCGCCACTTCACGCCAAGGAGTAGAGCCGGACTTTTCAAGCTGTTCCACATACCTGGTAATTGTGGCAACATTCGACGGATGTACCATAAGGTGCAACGGAATAAGATTTTCAGTACGGTGCCTTTTCGTGAGTGCCTGCATATATCACCTCAACAAGTTTTATTGTATCGTCCGTTTCTTCCCATACAGCAACATACGTCGGCCTGCCGGTCTTGATATGGCAATGGTGTCGATTCTTACCGCCTTCCAGCTTTGAATAATTTTTCCAGTTGCCACGGACCGGGCCAGATAATTCAATCTCCGCTGTGAGCAAGTCTAGCCGGTCCTGAACAATAACCGGAAGACTATTATACTGCTTCTCTGCTTTCTTGGTGTATGTGACGAACCATGGCATAAGTCATCCTATACTATTTTTTAGTATATGGTCAAGCCGCTTTCTTGTCGGCAGTTATCGGGATAACTTTTCCCTCACTGCTGTTGATAATGGTCAGAATTTTTCGTTCGAGAGCTTCAAGGGCAATTTGCTTTTCATCGTCGTAGTCATGCAGATTATAGATCCGGTCGAGCTTGCCAAGGCTGTGGTTTAAAACTCTCTCGCGGTGTTCCAGCGGTATCTTTATGGCTGCCATGAGCGTTGTTGCAGTGCGCCTCAGGTCGTGCGGTGTCCAGGGATCAACCCCCAGCAGGTTTTCAGTGGCCGGTTTGCCGTCGGCGCCGAAAAGCGGCTTCCCCCTCTTGTCCTTGAGCGGCCACGCAAGGCAACGACGGACAGCCACGGGTAAAGCGTGACCTTCGATTGCTTTATTTTTCTCTTTGTGAGGGCACGGGAATATATGGCCGCTGTATGGGTCGGTTATCGCGACTTCCGGCTTTCCCTCCTTCTGCAGCCTCAGGTTGTGCCTGATAAGACCCTGTTTAGCGTCCTCTGTCGCTGCGTTGATGATTTCAAGCGCCGTGTCGGTCAGGTACACTCGATGTGCCCGCCCGTTCTTTGATCTCTCTGCCGGGATTGTCCACCAGTGGCCATCCATCTCTTTTGTGTGCATCCCAACCACTTCACCAGGCCGTTGTGCTGTAACAAGTATCAGCTTCAATGCGCGTTGCATTTCACCTGTCAGGGGCATGTCGTCCAGTTTGCGCCATACCGCTAGGATTTCTTTATCAGTCAAGGCACGTGTCCGTTCGTTGTCCTTCCTGGCTTTTACTCCTGTGCATGGAGTGGCCGGTACTCGCTCTTTTTCAAACGCCCAATTGAACATTTTGCGCGTGATTTTCAAGGTCTGAGCCGCGGACGAGGCGGACCTGAGGGTTATTTCATCCACCATGCTGATTATGTCTTTCCGCTGGATGCTGGCGGCCTTCAGCCTTCCCCAACGCGACACGACCTCTTTCGTCAATATGCGTTCATCCTCCTGCCAATTTCGCTTTTCGGCCTTTGCATGAGTGGTCAGGTAATCTTCAACAAGCTCCTTGACGGTAGGAGCTTTTTTCCGTTCGTGCGCCTCGACGATCCGGCGCTCTTTCTCTCTCTTGATCTCATCTACCGGGTCAGCTCCGTCCTTGCTACCGCGACGCAAGTCACGCACCTGCATTGCAGCCTTTTGGTACATCTCGCGTGCATCCTTCAGGGTGGTTGCCGGGTACTCTCCAAAGGTCAAGAGTCGTTGCGCACCGTCCACCTTGTACCGGTAAATAAATGTTTTTGAGCCGGATGGGTAGACAAGGACCCCGAAACCCTTTTCAGCGGAATTACCAGACATGCAATAATATTGTCCGCTTTCAGGTGTGAGGTTCCGAACAACCAGGTCACTGTTTAGGTTTGCTTTCATGGCACCCCCCAGGATTCAAATTCATACTTCATTCATACTTTAAAATGCGGTCAAACAATAAATTTCAAGAAACATTATGGACGATATAATGAATCCATTACGTTGATATGTCAATGGTTTTGTGGGGTTTTACTAAAAGGTAATGGGGGATTAAAAAACACTGCGGAATGATTAAGTAATATCCCTCCTAAGGAAGGGGTCGGACGTTCGAATCGTCTCGGGGACGCCAATAATATCAAGGGCTTACAGTTTATACCTGTAAGCCCTTTTTGCTATATTCAGCTTTTGTTGCCGTTTTGAATGTCTGCTTCCTTGGCTATAATAAACTTAAAGATGAACACACAATCTAACCCGGCCCGTGCAACTCCGTGAACACAGGGCATGCCCTTTGGGGTGCTGAAACAGACTATGCTAATGTTACACGGTGTGTTATTGCAGGGATAAATTTACAAGCCGCCATGTTACTGAAACGGGGGACAAGTGGTATTGAGCATTACGGACAATTTAATGTGCACAAACTAAATATGCCGTTTGGATATGTCTGCCTCGTATGCGATTTCTGTTCGTCGGGCCAGAGTTTTGCCTGCGGCTTCCTTCAGATTCCGGGTCACCCCGGACACCCTTGCTGTTCGGCTAACGGTTCCCACAATCAGGGTCCGCAGAGGACTTGCACCTCCAAGTCACAAATCAGCTACCATGGCTGATTTGATGGGGCTTACGCCCCACGCGCCCTGCCGGGCGCACAATAAGGAAAGGACTGAGTCGAAAATCAGCCCTTTCCTTTTAAACAATATATTCCATTTTGCTAAATCTATGCTGCAAGCTTCAGCGGTGTGATGTGCAATTTTGTATTTTGTCGGGCAACCCGCAAATCATAATCAGCTTGGAGATTCAACCAAAGTTCCGGCGACACTCCGAAGTAAGCTCCCAGACGCAAGGCGGTATCGGCAGTGATTGAGCGCTTGCCGTTGACGATGGTGCTTATCCGCCCCGGTGGTACGTCAATTTCACGCGCCAGTTTGTTAATGCTGATTCCCATCGGCTTTAAAAAATCCTCCAGCAGAATCTCGCCGGGGTGTATGGGATCAAGGTATTCTTTCATCGGATACTCCTTCTAGTGACAATCCACGATCTCGACATCATATGCGTCGCCGTCAAGCCATTTGAAGCAGATGCGCCACTGGTCATTGATGCGTATGCTGTATTGACCGTCACGGTTGCCGCTCAGGGCCTCCAACCTATTGGGTGGTACAAGTAAATCCTGCAACGTCCTTGCCCTGTGCAGGTACATCAGCTTCCGTCGCGCTGGCCTCTCAAAAGCCTGATAACGCTTTACAAGCCGATCATCTAAGAGCACTTCGGTGTCTTTGTCGTGGAAGCTTTTTATCATGTGGGATCATCCTATCTGAAACATGGTATTACGCCAAGCGTAATAGCCAGGTTATTTTGATGAAATTGTACACGCATCCCAAACACGCCCAGTAGGGGCATTATGTCAAATAGTCGTGCAAATCATTTTTATTGCGTTTACCACCTATCAGATGGTCAAGAATTTTCTGCAAGTATCATTTATCATGGATAATCATTTGCAATCTGGTAATAATACCAGGGGAAGGTCAATTTCAATCTGTTGAAAGGCGCTCTGTGGTAAAGCTGAACATCAAGATACGGCTCATCCGGCAGGTCGCATGCCTGTGGGCTGTCTTCGCAGTGGCGGCCTTTAATGCACCGATAACTGCCTGTGCAGAATCAGCCCCGAAGGCAAAGCAACTGCTACTGCTCGGGGATCGTGATTATCCTCCGGTCAACTTCATTGAAAATGGGGTTGCCAAGGGTGTCATGATCGACATCGTGCGGGCCATTTCCCAGGCTGTGGGGCGTCAAGTCAAAATAGAGCTGACTGACTGGAAGGATGCCCAGGTCAGGGTCCAAAAAGGCGAAGCCGACGGTCTGATCGGCATGAGCGTAACCGAAGAACGCAAGAAACTGTTCGATTTCACCGAACCGGTAGCAAGAAACGAATTCAGCCTGTTTGTCCGCAGCACTGAAATGAGTATCAGAGGAATAAACGACCTGGCCGGACTGACGGTCGCGGTTACCGGCGGGGGACTGCCGAGACAATTCATGGAGACCCGTTCCGGGATCAGGCTTGTCCCGGTTGACACCTACCGGGACGGATTGGAGCGCCTCACTGATGGTCGCGTCGATGTTTTCGCAGCCGACCGTTGGGTGGCGGCCTATACCGCACAGAAAAATCACATACATGGGGTGAAGATTGTTGGCGCCCCCTTTGCTTCGTTGCCGGCGGCCATTGCATTCAGAAAAGGCAATCCGCAGTTGGTCGGCGAGTGCAACCGTGCGATAGAGGAACTCCAACGAAATGGAACCATTGGCCGGGTCCTGGATACATGGCGTCCCCAGGAGATGGTTTTTATCACTCAGGGCCGGGTTCGTGAAATAGTAATCGCTGCCGTATCCGTATTCCTGTTGATAATCGCCGCTTTCATGGCGCTTTGGATAGCGGCCCTCAAAAAACAGATCCGAGAGCGCAAAAGAACCGAGGAGTCCCTCCGATTAAGCGAAGACCGCCTGCGCGCCACGATCGAAAAGACCCCGAACGTAGCTGTGCAATGGTATGACGAGCAAGGGCGAATACTGTTCTGGAATCAGGCATCGGAACGCATTTTTGGCTGGAATGCGGAGGATGCCATCGGCAGAACACTTGGCCAGCTCATCTTTACCCCCGAGGAAGGGGTTTCGTTTCGCGATATGCTCCCGCAGATCAAGCAAAACGGGAAGACAATAGGCCCCTGCGAATTTAACTTCCACCGGAAGGACGGTACGGAAGGAGTTTGTCTTTCCACCATTTTCGATATTCCCTTTGAAGAGGGAACTTCGTTATTCGTCTGCATGGATGTGGATGTCACCGAGCGCAAGCAGGCTGATACTGAAATCCGGCTGTTGCTTGAACAGGTCCAACAAAATGCGATGGAACTCGAAAAACATGTTGCGGAGCGGACTGCCCAGCTCAAGGCCGCCAACGAGCAGTTGGAAGCCTTTGCCTATTCGGTCTCCCATGATCTCAAGGCGCCCTTGCGGGGGATTGATGGTTACAGTCGATTGCTTTTGCAGGACTATGCGCCTCATCTCGACGATGATGGACGCTTCTTCATCATTACAATACGGGAGTCGGCTCAACAGATGCAACAGTTGATCGATGACTTATTGGCCTATTCCCGATTGGAACGACGCAACATGGCAGTCGGTGCTATCCAGTTGCCGGCGTTCGCCGATGCCGTACTCGATACATTTTCTTCCCAGATGGCGTCCCGCGGAATTACCTTGAAAAAAACTATCAATCCAGCCACGATTCAGGCCGATGCAGAAGGTTTGGGGATTGCGCTGCGCAACCTCGTTGATAATTCGATAAAATTCACCCTAAACACCCCTGAACCGGTGATCGAGATTGGCGGCAATGTGACGGAAACATCCTATGTACTCTGGGTGCGGGACAATGGCATTGGTTTCGATATGCAGTACCACGACCGGATTTTTGAAATATTTCAACGACTGCAAAGGGCTGAAGAGTATCCGGGAACCGGTATTGGGCTCGCCCTGGTGAACAAGTCTATGGAGCGGATGAATGGGCGGACGTGGGCGGAAAGTAAAACCGGTAAGGGTGCTACATTTTATCTGGAGGTCCCACGATGATCAGCTGTGCAAAACAGATTCTCCTGGTGGAAGACAACCCCGTAGATATAGACCTTACCCGCCGAGCCTTTATTCGGCAGAAGGTCAGCAATCCGATTGAAGTGGCCCGGGATGGCGAAGAGGCACTCGAATGGATACGGCGCTGGGAGGCCGGAGCGGACCGCCCCGTGGTTATTTTGCTGGATCCGAAGCTGCCCCGAGTGAATGGTCTCGAGGTGCTGCGGCAACTGAAGACACATCCCTTGTTTTCCACCATCCCGGTGGTCATTCTGACGACGTCATCCGAGGACTCTGACGTGAAGACAGCCTATGCGCTTGGAGCCAATTCGTATATCGTGAAACCGGTCGACTTTGACAAGTTCCAGCAGGTGGTTCAACAGGTGGAGCTTTACTGGAACGTCATCAACGAACCCCCGAGGTAATTCATGCGGATACTCCATGTGGAAGATAATCCATCCGATGCCGATCTGCTTGTGCGCGAATTCGAGCGCACCGCATCCAGCATCAAAACGGAATGGGTAAGGACCTGCAAGGACGCCCTGGACAGGCTTGACCGGTGCAGCGCCGAAAATCCCCGCTATGACATGCTGCTGGCCGACATTAAGCTGCCCGACGGCAATGGAATGTCGCTCATACCGTACATTCGTGACCGGCGGCTGCCAATTGCCATTGTCATCATCACTGGTGCGGGTAACGAGGATACCGCAGTAGCCGCGCTGAAAGCAGGGGCCGATGATTACGTGGTCAAGGGTGATGCCAACGCCTATCTGAGCCGGCTTCCGCTTACCCTGGAGAACGCCCGAAAAAGGTTTCACGACGAATTTGCCCGCTATACCCGCCCACTGCACGTGTTGTACGCGGAGTGGAATACCGCCGACATTGATCTGACCCGCCGCCACATGCAGAGCCATGCTCCCTACATCACCCTGGAAGTGGTCGGCACGGCGCAGGAGGTTCTGCAACGGCTATCGTTGTCATCGGACACCATGCTCGCCAAGGACGGCCACCCCTGTGATGTACTCCTCTTTGACTACAATCTCCCCGGCATGTCCGGCCTCGAACTCATCAAGGAACTTCACGAGACCAGACGGCTCGACCTACCGGTCGTGCTCATCACCGGGGTTGGCGGTGAAGAGGTCGTCCAGCAGGCGATACGCCTCGGCGCCATGGATTATGTGGCGAAGAACCCCGGGTATCTCTACCACCTTCCTGTGATAATCGAGAATGCTTACAATCGTGTGCAGATCGTCCGTGAACAAAAGGCACTCAAGGCAAAAGAAGAGCATTTTCGATTACTTGTGGAAAACATTTCCGATATTATTGTCGAACTCGATGCTCACGGAATAATCCGCTATGTAAGCCCGTCTATTGAACGGGTGTTGGGATTCACGCCCGAGCAGCTGTCCGGAAGAGACTTTCAGGATTACATCCATCCCGATGACCGGGTGTATGCCCTTCAGTTTCAAGCCCATCTACTGCAACATATCGGTGTCACGAGCCCGGTTGTCAGGCTGCGAGTTCTGCACGGTGACGGGTCATGGAGATTTATCGAGGAGATCGGCAAAGGCCTGGCGGATGCATCCGGCGGGAAGACGCTGGTGTTGAGCATTCGCGACATAACCGAACACCGTATATTGGAAGAGCAGGTACTTCAGCAGCAGAAACTGGAGAGTATCGGGTTGCTTGCCGGTGGAATCGCCCATGACTTCAACAACCTGCTGACTCCGATCTGCGGGTATGCAGAGATGATCCGCCTGAACAGCACGTCCCAAGAACCTGTTTTCTCTCGCGCCTCGTCAATACTGGAGGCGGCAAACAAAGCGAGGAATCTGGTCGGCCAGTTACTCAGCTTCAGCCGCAAACAGGCCCTGGATTTGAAGCATTATGATCTGAACGAGCTGATAGCAAGTTTTATGGCAATCCTGAGAAGCACCATCAGGGAGAATATCGAGATCAGAGTCATCTCCTGTCCCGAAGCCTGTCCAGTCACGACCGACAGGACCCAGATCGAACAGATACTTATGAATCTGGCAGTCAACGCCCAGTATGCCATCCATGGCAATGGCACAATCACCATCGAAGCAAATCACGTCGAGTTTGACCATGAATACAGCCTTCTTCATCCAGGAGCACATCCGGGTCGCCATGTCCTGCTGAGTTTTTCCGATTCCGGCAGTGGTATGGACGATGCCACCCTGGCCCACATTTTCGAGCCCTTCTTTACAACAAAGCCGGAAGGACTTGGAACCGGCTTGGGTCTCTCCACTGTCTATGGCATAGTCAAGCAGCATGGCGGGTTCATCGACGTCCAAAGCGGAATTGGAAGTGGTACCGTATTCCGGATTTTTTTGCCGGAAAGCCCTGCGGAAAAAAGCAGTGCCGGAACCACAGAACACGTACATGCCGCCGACAGGAGCAATACCGGCAGGATCTTGTTGGTTGAGGACAATCAGGTGGTGATGAAGCTGGCAGAAGAGATCCTGAAAGCACAGGGTCATATCACAGTCGCTACCAATTCCCCGCAAGAGGCCCTGGCCCTGGCACTTGATTTCTCCCGTGAACTCGATCTCCTGATCACCGACGTGGTCATGCCTCAGATGAGCGGCCCCGAACTGTCCGAAAGATTGCGGCAGATCATCCCTGGGCTCAAAGTGCTTTTTATTTCAGGATATGCTCATGAACTCATCGTGCATCAGGGGCATATCGAGGAAGGAGTCCATTTCCTGTCCAAACCATTCAGCATGGAGACGCTGCTCAAAACGGTCGAAAACATTCTATCAGACTGAAATCACTAAGCTTGCGATGGCTCAGTTTTCAGGAGGAAGATCACCTTCTCAACACTGCTGACTTGGCCGGAACGAGTGTAATGGGGGGTATTGGCAACCGTCAAGAGCTTCGCTGTCAAAGATGGATCGGCACCAATAATTTGGGCAAGCTCCTGGAAGGTAAAATCATCTTTACGCACCAATTCAAGTATTTTAATGCAAATCAGCGGTGGTGAGGGCAGCTTGGTCTTTTCAGCCAAAATATCCGGGATCGAATCCGCTCCAAAGCCGTCCTTATCACGTGCGCTTTTTATGGAAAACTCATTTTCTATTTTGGTCATCATAATTTCCCCTACGGTGACGTTTTGTTGTTAGCAGCACTCCGGACGTATTCCTCTCCGGAGATCACTGATGGAGCTGAAAGCCGGACCACGTGCCTATCGGCACTTGAAGGAGCCGGCGACCATATTCGCGATCCCTTTGCACGTCATCATCCCATGCCGTAATTTGCATTCCAAACATTTGGGGGGCAAGACCTATTGCCGGAGTTTCCGGATGAAAACTATCTAAGGCACTGACGGTTGTCAAGACAGAAATTTGAATTTTTTAAGTTTAGTTCGGCTCGGCTTGAATACCCTTGTTCTTTGAAAGATCGGATAATTCACGCTGTCTCATGACAAAGCCGACCCTTTGGGGCCGACCTCAGGAAATCCAGTTGAATAATGCGGTCAGGTTGTATATGATCAATAAAATTAGATTAACGGCCAAGCAACGGAGCCTGGCATACCTCTTCATGGTGTGCCGGGTTTTTTGTTACCGGCCGAATTTTCTAAACGCAAAAAATGATTTGATCCGTAGTTCGGGCTGAAAATTGTGGCGTCGAGCAAGTCATTTTACGCGGGAGGAATGAGTTATGGCATGGACATCAGCAAAACCTATTGTCGCGGGAAAATACTGGTATGACCCGAACGGACACCACCAGGCAGACCGTCAGGTACACGAATTGAGAATCGTCGCCATCCGTCCTGATGCCAATGGCAATCTGGTTGCGTTGCTGCATGGCGTTACCGACACCATACCGATTGAAACATTGAACGGTGACTGGTTCGGGCCTTTGGCACCGCCGGTCTGATGTGTCAAGCAATTTGAGCCCTGTTACTGCGTTTTGCAGCGGCGGTCAGTTGCAATCCTTGTCACCGTTGAGCTTTACACCCCTGGGAGGAACAATGGCAAAGGTCATATTCTGGGAAAAACCGGGCTGTCAAGGAAATGCCCGACAAAAGGAGATCCTGCTCGCCTCGGGTCACGAACTGGAGGTGCGGGACCTGCTGACCGAGCCGTGGAGCAAGGAAGTTCTGGCGCTCTTTTTCGGTGACCGGCCGGTGGCGGAGTGGTTCAATCCCGCCCATCCGCGAGTGAAATCCGGCGGGGTGATTCCGTCCGCGTTTGGGCGGGATGAGGCACTGAAATTGATGGTGGCCGAACCGCTCTTTATCGTGCGTCCGCTTATGCAGGTCGGCGAAGAACGGCTGGCCGGCTTTGACGTACCGGAGGTGCACAACTGGATTGGACTCGCGCTGGACAGCGTCGGCCCCCGGGATCCGAAGAACTGCCCCTGTGTCACCAGGAACCCCAAAGGGGTATGCCCTTGACATGGAGCCAATATAAAATCAACACCCTCCTCAACAACGTAAATAGCCGAGAAAATTTCCCAGGGATCAGTCCTGGGCATGAGACGTTTTGAGCAATAGTTTCTCATCCGGAGTTTCCGGATGGAAACTAAATATATCCACGGAATTACGCCGCAATCGATTGTCCGGGCAAGATATCGATTCCGTTTTGCAACTCTATCCTGAATTCAGCGCCATTGTCGGTATTTCTCACATTTAACCGGCCACCCATGTTTTTTTCTATGATGACCTTTGACATGAACAGACCGATACCAGTGCCTTGTTGCGGTCCCTTAGTGGTAAAATAAGGATCAAAGACCTTGTTGATGATATCCTCGGGGATGCCTCCGGCATTGTCCGCAACAGTTACTACGACACACCTGCCTTCACTGCAAATCTTGATATTCACTTTAGGTTGACGTACATTTCTTTCGATGAACACATCCCTGGCATTATTCACTATATTGAGGATCACCTGAGCAAACTCGTTTGGAAAACCATAGATCGCCGGATCATCATCAGCGATAACTTCTACATCAATCAGAGGGTTTCTCAGGCTTCCTTCCAGTAACGACAAGCTGCTTTTAATGGATTCGTGCACGTTGAACTCGGTTTTCTCCTTATCCGGCTTGAAGTAGTTCCGAAAATCGTCGATGGTTTTGGACATGTGCTGTATGATTTCCATTGATCCTGTGACGTTATTATCCAGAAACTCCTTGTTGAACAGTCCTAAATCATAAAACACCTGGAGTTGCTGAATTTGTAGCCCCAGGACATTCAATGGTTGTCGCCATTGGTGGGCGATATTGCCGATCATCTCACCCATTGCCGCCTGACGGCTCTGCTGGATAAGCATCCGCTCCTTTTCGCGCAGGGCTTCCAATATCTGAATGCGTTCGGAGGTCTCAATCTTCAGCATCTCCATATTTTTTGCCAGTTCATGGGTCCGTTCGGCAACGCGTAGTTCCAACTCTTTGTTCATGTTCTTTAACATCGCCTCGGCCTGTTTATTCACGGTCACATCGCGAAGTATCCCTTGCAACCGTCCGTCCGGCAATTGGCGGCCGACGACTTCGCCGATGAAGAACGAGCCGTCCTTGCGTTTGAACCGCCACTCATTGCGATCCACCGTGCCGCCGGCAAGCCGGGCCACCTTTTCCGGAAGCCGCGCCACTTCCTCCAGCGCAAGCACATCGGCAATGCCCATCCGGCAGATCTCTTCCTGCGTGTAGCCCAGCATCTGTGCGCCCGCAGGGTTGACGTCAAGGTAACGGCCCTGAGCGTCGGCCACGAATATGCCTTCCGGGGCCTGCTCGACCAGCCCGCGGAATCGCTCCTCGCTCAAGCGCAACGCATTTTCGGCCCGGACAATCCTTTGTCCAATTCCCAGGGCTACGGCGACTCCAAACAAAGAGAGTACGAAAGATCCAGCGACTACCCATCTCACCCATTGATATATTCCCGCCATGACGGATGACTTAGGCACCCAAACGACCACCCCCCACGAGGATTTGGCCGATCGATGAAAGCTGGCCAAGATCGGCACCCCCTCGTTGTTTGTGGTATCCACGACTCCTTCCGAGGCATAGATTATTGCCCGATACAGCGCAGAATTTACTCTTTTTCCTACGTACTTTTCCGGATAGCCAGATCTGGCGACTACGACCGATTTGCTGTCCAAGATTGTTCCGTACCAGCCCGGGGGAAACTGATGTTGAAGCAAAACGGAAACGATGCGACTGGAAGGCAAGGTCATAGCCAGGTCGTATGCAACTTTCCCGCCACGCATGACGGGAATGTCGATGCTAATCAGCGGGGTTTTGGTGAGGGCACCGTAGAACTGATCACTGATGACCGGCTTCCCGGTTTCGAAGATACGGCGAACCGTCTCGGGGTTGTTGCGTTTTGGCAGGGGGAGCCCGTAGGGGCTGGCAGAATTGACCACCTGTTGCCCGGTTACATCGGCTACGATGATGTCCGCTCCGGGATATAACTTCAAGAGCTCAAGAGCTTGGCGGTGCACGCTGCCAAAATCGCCTGAGGCAAAGCTGGGAGAAGTGGCCAGTGCCAGGAGGGCTGCTTGGATGCTCGACAGTTCCAGGTCCACCCCCATGGAAAGTGATTGTGCCGTCTCCAGCATGTTCTTGGCAACTTGGTTGCATTTAGAATTGTAGCTATGGATTACCAGGAAGCCGGTTATCAGACAGACAGGCAGTACGGCGACGAGAACTACGCAGGCCAGTCGAAAGCGGATTATCGAAGTTTTTTTGAGGCGCAACAGAAACTTCATATTCTGCTCCGTGTAAGCAGTGAGCATCCTCGATGGAGCTATTTCCCGTTTTCAGCAACGCGGCGCCTTGGAAATATCTACAACCTCATATATCATATTTTTTCAGTTAATCAATTTAATACATTGTCGGAGCCACCATCCTGAATGTTGAAGAATAGGCTAAGAAACAGGACGATATCAATAGGGAGTTGTACTCCCCTCATTGTTTTATTGGTCTTATCGGTACAGGACATGTCTGAATAATTTCTCAAAGTAAATAGCAGACAGATGTTGTCGGCACTTAATATAACCGTGTTTCCCGCAGGGCAGGGTCTACTGAAACGGAGATAATGGTATCCCTATAATTGCTAAGGGATCCGTTCCGGTTATGATACGGTTTTGGGTTGAATCGGAGTGAATTATCCCGAGTCAAGGGTTGATCCGGGTTAGCTTTATTATGGGAACGAAGCGATTGATGATGCATGAACCGTCAGCGTACATGCAAAGGTGGTTGAGAGGTTGCAGGGCCGGTGGACACGAGAGGTAATGGCAATTAGTTATGGCCTCATCCGGAGTTGCCGGACGGCAACTGACTCGCCAGCCGTTCTCCGGCAGCCTGATTGACAGCCGGCATGTGTGCCGGGAAGTTCATGCCATTAATAATACTCTTCCGTATACTTCGGCACTGAATCCAGAAAGCCCGGAATGCGACGTACCCGCTCCAGGGCGGTATCAACATCGACGAGCAGCCGTTCCCGATCCTTCGGGTAGCTGCCGGCCAGATTGAGAAAATTGGATACATGATTGGAGCGAAGGATTGTCTTTGCCGGGGCAAGATGCAGCAGCATCTCACGAGCCTCCAGCATCAGATCTCTGTGGGTACACTGATCCAGAGATCGTACAAAGTCATCATTGTGTCGATGAAATAGCGTCAGCAAAGAAAAAAATTCCGGGTTGACCCGGTTCACCCATGCGGCGGTAGCATGCGCATGGGACAGACTTCCCTTCCTTCCGGCAAGGCCGAGTATTGCCGTCACCGACAGCTTGATCCCTGCCTCCCGCGCCTTAATAGCCTGTTGCGCCATCCCATCGGACGTGAACCTCTTGTTGATGGCGGCCAGGGTCGCGTCATCCCCTGATTCAAGGCCGAAATAAAGGATGCGAAGCTTCCGATTGCGGAGCTGTCGCAATTGTTCGGAATCTTTGGTCGTCAGGCTCTGAGGGGAGGCATATGCCCCGATCCTGGTCAACTGCGGGAACGCGGCCTTAAGGGCATCCAGTATTTCCACAAGGCCGTCAAAGGGATAGACCAATGCGTCGCCGTCAGCCAGAAAGACCCGTTCGATGGCAGGCTTATAGCGTTCCGGGATACCGGCGATCTCTTCAATGACTTCCGCAACAGGTCGGATGCTGAATTGCTTACCCTTGTACATGCCACAGAAGGTGCAAGTGTTCTGGGAGCAACCGAGCGTGATCTGGAAGATCAGGCTTCTGGCTTCGCTTGGAGGTCGGAAGAGCGGTTCAATGTATTGGGGCATCATGAGCTGTTTTTCGATGGCGTTTTGTGGTTGTTTACGCGAAATGTACCGACAGATCGGCAAGGCTTGTTACGGCAATATCGGTGAATTGAGGCCATGTTTTGCCATCCGGGCGCCACACGTGAACAGTTGCCGTACCGGCTGCCCTGCCGGCCTGCAAGTCAAAGAGATAATCACCTACCATGACCGCTTCCGATGGTTCGGCTTTCCAGCCGGACAAGAGTAAATGTATTCCGGCGGGATCGGGTTTGGGTGGAGCTTCGCGCCGGCCAAGCACATTGCTTTCGAAAAAATACGACCCCATGCCGATGGTTTCAAGTGTTTTCAGGGCAATGTCCTTGTCATTTCTGGTGAGGATTCCCAGTATTGCGCCCGACTGTTGAAGGCGAACGATTGCCTCCACTGCCCCTTGTGCCGGAACGGCACTGCATGCCAGTTCCCATTCTATTTCCTGCAGGCGGGAATACCGCCTTGCGGCTTCTGCATTCGACAGAGTATCAAGATGGTCAAGGATGTCGGCAGAGCCTGGTATGTCCAGCTCTCTTCGGATAAACTCGAAGTCATGAACCGGAACCGTCAACGTACCGTCCAGATCGAAAATCCAGTATCTTCTTGAATTGAGCGGTAGCAACTTCATGTTCATGTTAACCACGCCGCACCGAACACTCCGGCTGAATCTCCCAAACTATTTTTCAGGATCGGGGTTCGCAGATCGTCATGAAATGCGTAGCGACGGACCCGATCAATACCCCTTGTATAGAGTTCATCAATATTGGACAGTCCGCCGCCAAGGACAATGGCATCCGGATCAAGAATGGATATCAAACCGCCAAGGCATCTGCCGAAGTCGTCAAGAAAACAGTCGAAGATTTTCCGGCAGCCATTGTCGCCGGAACGTGCATGTGAAACGATTTCAGCCATGCCGAGGGGGTGCCCGTGACTGCGGAGGTAACTGGCCTCCACTCCCGAACCGCTGATCAGGGTTTCAATACATCCACGGTTGCCGCAATAGCATTCTGCTCCATGGGGGGCCATGCAGACGTGTCCCCATTCTCCGGCAATGCGGTGCGGCCCTTCACGCACGACACCGTCAATACAGATGCCGCCACCGCACCCTGTCCCCATGATTACCCCGAATACCAGGCCATATCCTCGGCCTGCCCCGGCCCGGCATTCAGCTAATGTGAAGCAATCGGCATCATTGCGTACCGTTACCGGCCTGCCGAGCAGTTGCTCGAAGTCGCGCTTCAGTGGGTGGCCGATCAGGCAGGTGGAGTTGGCATTGCGGACCAAGCCGGTTCGTTCATCCAGTGAACCTGGTATGCCGATGCCGATGGTGTAGCGCATATCTTTCCGGAGGGCGCCGGCGGCCTCCCGCGTCAGATCGGCTACGCTATGAAGCATGGCCTCATAACCGTCATTTCTGGGAGTTGCCTGCCGTTTGCGGAAGAGGATTGCTCCATCCGGGGCCAGCAGAAGCACTTCCGTCTTTGTCCCTCCAAGGTCAATGCCAATAGCTGCCGTGTCAATCATGGCAACGTTCAACCCTGCAATTGGATTTTGGGCTTTTCATCAACGATGCTTTCCTCAATAGCTTCACGGCCCCGCGATTCCTTGTTTTACAGGATTTACTCGATCACCCTGGAGTATGCGTCGGCATCTATCCGGATTTTCATCGCAGTAATCATCCCTTTGTTTTTCCTTATTTTACACTACTGCCCAGCGATTGTCATTGGTCGAGTGTGAGGGATGAACTGAAGTTATGTTCGCAATGCCGGTCTGGCAGAAAAATATCTTTACAATTCGGTATATTGTGATATTTGAAAGGTGTATTTTCAGGCCCCCGAGTTACTGAAAGGGGGTAAGCGCTTGGAGGAAGTGATTCTTGACAACTGCAACGAGAAACAATAATTACAAATCTATAATCTTGATTTGTATGGCACTGGTTATCATTATCTTAGCGGTATATATGAAAGCGGGAAACCATCAGTTCCTGGATTTTGACGATCGTGATTACGTTACGAATAATTCTCATGTAGCAAGCGGCATAACTTACGATAATATTATCTGGGCCTTTACTTCCGTTGATAAAAGCAATTGGCACCCGATCACCTGGCTCTCGCATATGGCTGACGTCCAGCTCTACGGTATGAACCCTCGCGGACATCACCTGACCAATGTCGTTATTCATACCGCCTCCTCCGTACTCCTGTTACTTCTCCTTTTCCGGTTAACAGGTGCGCTTTGGCAAAGCTCGTTTGTCGCCTTTTTATTCGCGCTCCATCCATTGCATGTGGAGTCGGTTGCCTGGGTGGCGGAACGGAAGGATGTCCTCAGTGCATTTTTCTGGTTTTTCACGCTTCTACTGTATGCGGCATACGTTGCCAGGCCGAAGCCTGCATTGTACCTGTTCGCCTTGTTTTCCTTTGTACTGGGCCTCATGTCCAAACCGATGCTCGTCACTCTCCCCGTGGTCATGCTCCTGATTGATTTTTGGCCTCTCCATCGCTGGCAGCATGAAAAGCTACGGCCAATTTCAGGTAGGGCATTAGCCATCATAAAAGAAAAAATTCCCTTCTTTGCCTGTTCGATCTTGTCAAGTATCATAACCATCTACGCCCAGTATCATGGCGGTGCGATGAGTAGTCTTGATGAAATGCCCTATCAGGTTCGCGTTGAAAACGCCTTGATTTCGTATGTAAAGTACATCGGCAAGACTCTCTGGCCCCACGACCTTGCCGTCTTCTACCCCCCTTCTGCTTTCTCTCTCTGGCAGGTCATCAACTCACTGCTCTTTCTGTCCATCGTGACCACGATAGTTATTCGGGCCATGCGCCGTTATCCCTATCTTCTGGTGGGATGGTTCTGGTTCCTAGTCACCCTTGTTCCCGTTATAGGCCTAATCCAGGTGGGCGGGCAGTCTATGGCGGACCGCTACTCATATATCCCCGTGATAGGGCTTTTCATCATGGTAGCCTGGGGAATTCCGGACTTGACCGTGGGTATGAAACATCGGCAGAGCATTCTTTCCATGCTCGCTGGCGTGGTTATAATCGTATTCTCCGCACAAACGTGGCGACAGCTGGGCTACTGGCACGACAATATTTCACTCTTCCGGCATACCATTCAAGTCACTACTGACAACTATATAATACATAACAACCTTGGGGGTGCTCTTGCCGAAAATGGGGATCTGGATGCGGCGATCCTAGAATATCAGGAGGCACTACGGATAAACCCCAATGACGTGAAAACACATAACAACTTGGGAATTGCACTTGGTAAAAAAGGAGCATTCGATGCAGCGATCAAGGAATTTCAGGCGTCACTTCGCATAAATCCCACTGACGGGGAAATACATAACAACTTGGGATTTACCCTATTCAACAAAGGATCTATGGATGCAGCAATCCATGAATACCAGGAGGCTTTACGGTTAAACCCCAATGACACGAAAGCGTATTATAATCTTGAAATGGCTCAAGCAAAAATGAAGATACAAAATGAGGGCAGATAGTTTCCATCCGGAACCTCCGGATGGAGCGCGCATCGGCTATGCACGGGTATGGCACCTTGATTTGAAATCGATATTATGTGATAGTGCGGGTACCATTACGTAAAATCACCGGTTCAGGAAGTGCGTACTTCTGTAACCAGTTGATCTTAGCCAATCTCAATTCCATCAGAGGCGAAGGCTCAATTAAGTATGAACTTTGCCTTCTGCCCCCTGTATCGATTGCCCTGCGTTTAAAAATCCATATGGCGGAATTCCGAGGACAATATATTTATTGACAGCTGCTTTGCTTTTGCTATTCTCCACATTTGCCTGAATCGCACGAGCCATAGTTCCTTCATACAAACAATGTCCCCCAAGGAGAGAAACAGGCGCCGGGACGCAATCCTCCCAACATGGGGCTGTTGACACGAAGACTTGCACCGCGGCGTTTTTCTTGAAGGTACAATTATTAAATATGACCCCGGAATTCCCACTGCTTTGGGAAAACACATGCTCAGGAGGAGAGGAAGTATGAAAAATGCTGTTTCAAGGAAGTTGACAACGATTGCGTTCGGTTCCCTGCTGATAGTGCTTATGGCCATGCCTGCCGCGTTTGCGGCTAAATTAGCTACGGTAGATATTCCCGTAAGGCCTGATCTTTACAGCGTAACCCCGGAACCGCTTGCACCCGCCCAATGCGCCCAGTGTCACGCTGGTCAGTTCGGCTCTTTGAAGGACAATGGCGGCCGGCATAGCTTTGAGTGCCAAGGGTGCCATAAGGCCTTCCACGCCTATAATCCCAAAAAAGGCAATTATGAAGAGCTAATGCCCAAGTGTTCGTCGTGCCATACCGCCATCCACGGCCCGGCAAACAAGGACTGCAGCGCATGCCACACAAACCCGCATACCCCACGCAAGGTAGCCATGACCAACCGGCTCACCAACACCTGCCCGACCTGCCATGCCAAGCCAAAGGCAGACCTTGTGCAGTTTCCAAGCAAACATTCCCTGCTTGGGTGCGCCAAGTGCCATACCTCACACGGTTTCAAACCGTCATGTGCCATGTGCCACAAGCCGCACTATCAAGGCCAGGAATACACGACCTGTACCAAATGTCACTCGGTGCATAAACCGAAGAAGGTCACTTACCCGGAAAATGAGCCGGCAAGGACCTGTGGTTCCTGCCACACCAAGATCTACGCCAAGTGGCAAGCGACCCCGAGCAAGCATGCCAAGGTCCTTTGCGCACAGTGCCACCATGATAAACACGGCTACATTCCACGTTGTGCCGAGTGCCACAAACAGGTTCACCCGGCTGGGATCATGGCAAAATTCCCGAAATGCCTTGAATGCCACCTCGACGTGCACGAATTGCCCGGAATGGGTACAAAAACCAAGAAGTGAGTACATGACAGCATAAATCGGGCAACAGGCGGGGTATCAACTCGGCAATGGGTTGGTATCCCGCAAGCCACGACAAGAGCACCGGGGCAATACCCCATAAGGGGCAAGTACACGGACCCCGGAAGATGAAATATTCTATCGATTAGGTTGTATGTTACCGTGGTCTGCCCTTGATACGAGACATTTTCTTGTGTCAAGGGCAGACTTTTCTTTGAGAGTTATGCGGCGGGTTCGGGCGGTGTGAAATGTAATTTTTGTTAATGCCGATCTCCATCGGCGTTAAAAAGTCTTCCAACAGAATTTCTCCGGGATTTATGGGATCAAGGCATCCTTTCAGCGACAATTCCTTTCAGCGACAATCCACGATTTCGACATCATATGCGTCACCGTCAAGCCATTTGAAACAGATGCATTGCTGGTCACTACTGCGTACAAAGGCCTTGAGGGCAGGTCTACATCCGAACAAAACAAGGAAAGTAGACGCGCCTCCTTTGGGAATTTCCCATTCAGTTGCTTTTTGCCGCCATCGCTATTATATTGAAAATATAATTAAACTTACAAAGGAGCCAGTGACATGCCTTTTCCCTCATCCCAGCACAGCACCCCGCTACCGCGCACTATTGCAACGGCGCAAAGCAATACTTTGGGTGCAGTCTATGGCTGGATGGCTGCCGGACTCTGTCTGACAGCGTTTGTCTCCATGTCCGTAGTAAGTTCTCCCGCACTGTTCAATATGCTCTATGCCAACAGGATGCTTTTCTTCGGCCTGATCATTGCTGAATTCGGACTGGTCTTCGCTATCGGCGGTTTCGCCGTCCGCATGGGCACCGCGACAGCCGCGCCCCTTTTTCTCCTCTACTCGGCACTCAACGGGGTGACACTCTCGGGGATTTTCCTGGTCTATACGGGCCAGTCCATATCTTCCGCCTTTTTTACCACGGCCGGCACCTTCGGCGCCATGAGTGTGTACGGGTTTGTAACCAAGCGCGACCTGACGTCCATAGGCTCCTTCTGTTTCATGGGGCTGATCGGCATTGTCATTGCCTCCGTCGTGAACATCTTCCTCCATTCCAACATGATTCAGTTCGTGGTCAGCGGCATCGGCCTGATCGTCTTTATCGGCCTTACCGCCTACGACACCCAAAAGCTCAAAGGGGTCAGGGGTGGTGCGGCGGTTGCCGGAGCTCTTGCTCTTTATCTTGATTTTATCAACATATTCCTCTTGATCCTCCAGCTTTTCGGCGACAGGAGAGAGTGACCCGCCATAACATTCAAGGAGAGACGAACGGGGCCAGCCCCTGACATGAGTCATTTTTACTGCACCGGCAACGTTGCCACTGGAATCAAAGGGCTTACAGATATATTCTTCCGTAGGCCCTTTTGGTATTCTCCGGATTAATTGAAGAACACCATGGCAATTGGAATATGAAGTAAAAAATGGGCATTGAGTCCCTGTAATTTCCAAAGGGAGCTTGGGATCAATATTCGAATATCGAGCAGTGTCCCCTCCTACTCACTTGACGCGAAAAAATGCATCTATTATGGTGGCTCTATCCCAGACAGACGAGGCATCTATGAACGGACAAAGTCTTATTGACTCAATCGGCTCAACTCCCATGGTTGAACTGAGTTCCCTATCGACAAAACCGGGCGTTAAAATCATGGCAAAATTGGAAGGAAGCAACCCAGGCGGTTCGATTAAGGACCGTCCGGCGCGGCGGATGATCCTCGCGGCCGAAGCAAGCGGCGAACTGACGCCTGACAAGGTCATTTTGGAACCGACATCCGGCAACACTGGAATTGCCCTGGCGATGATCGCGGCGGCACGTGGCTATCGCATCAAGCTGGTGATGCCGGCATGCGTCAGTATGGAGCGGCGCAGCGTGCTGGAGGCCTACGGTGCCGAGATCGTGTTGTCTCCCGGTTGCGAGGCTACCGACGGAGCTATCCGGCTGGCTCATAAAATCAATGGGGAGAATCCTGATCACTATTACATGCCGAATCAGTATGCCAATCCCAACAATGTGCTGGCGCACTATGAGACGACCGGTCCGGAGATAATGAGCCAAACGGATGGCAAGGTGACGCATGTTGTGGCCGGCATGGGTACGAGCGGAACACTTATGGGAGTATCACGCTATTTCCGAGAGTATGGGCCCCAGGTGCGGGTTGTGGCAATTGAGCCGGTGTTGGGGCATAAGATCCAGGGTTTGAAAAACATGAAAGAGGCGATAGTTCCTCCCATCTATGATCCTACCGCCTATCACTCCAAGCTGGTTGTAGAAGACGACGACGCTTTCGAAACTGCGAGAATGCTCGCTGTCCGGGAAGGGATCTTTTGCGGCATGTCCGGCGGCGCGGCGATGTCCGGCGCACTCAGACTGGCATGCGATCTTGAATCGGGTATGCTGGTTGTTATACTGCCCGATCGAGGCGATCGTTACCTGAGTACGAATCTATTTAAATCCATGTGCGCGGAATGTCCGCCTTAGATAAGAGGGTCACATAAAATATTCTAAGGTCCAGCCTCAACCCGGTTCAAAAACGGCAGACTTTCCGCCGGAGCACACAACGAACAGGGTAAGCCCTTGAATCTTTCGTCAAGGGCTTACCCCGCGACATTACCCCCAAAGCGGCCCATTCCGGGCCACCGGATATCACATCGCAGATACCATCCCTCCAAGCAAATCCATATCCCATTTCCTGGCTGCAACCAAAGCAAAAGGTTAATATTTAATCACATAATGCATAATTTATTTGCAATTAACTGGAAATTGGGCATAGAATTCACCCGCCAAAACATACTTTTGTTTACTAATTGTGCATAATTGTGTGATGTGTATTAGAATTTGTACAATTTTGCATACCTTTCAGGTTTGCTCAATGGCGAGCATTACATCCCGGATTTCACATGACACACCATGCTTAAATTGACGGCACATAGTACCGTTCCTCAATTGAGCAGGTGTGCCTTGATGAGGACGGATATCATAATTTAGCAATGGGGGTAGTGCGAATGGAGACCATGTCAACGGTGACTGGCCTGAAGAACAGTGGTGATGTTCTTTTTCTGATGTTGGGTGCAGTGCTGGTTTTTGCCATGCACGCCGGTTTTGCTTTCCTGGAGGTGGGCTCGGTACGGAAGAAAAATCAAGTCAATGCCTTTGTTAAGATTCTTACCGACTGGTCAGTTTCTACGATTGTTTATTTCATTGTCGGTTTTCCGATTGCTTACGGTATTTCCTTTCTAAAACCCGCAGAGGAGATAATGGGCAAGGCTCAAGGCTACGACCTTGTGCATTATTTCTTTCTGCTCTGCTTTGCGGCTTGCATCCCGGCAATTATCTCCGGGGGCATTGCGGAACGCGCCAAGTTCTGGCCGCAAGTCGTTGCAGGCTCGCTATTTGTGGGAATCTCCTATCCGCTGTTCGAATCATTCATTTGGGGTAAAAACAGTTCTCTTTTGCAAGGGTTCTTCAAGACCATCGGTGGAGCCGAATTCCATGACTATGCCGGTTCGGTTGTGGTGCACTCCATCGGTGGCTGGATAGCCCTCCCCGCCGTCATCATTCTTGGTCCGCGCGCCGGACGTTATGTCCAAGGCAAATCCCATCCTCTCCCAATCAGCAGCATACCCTTTCTGGCATTGGGTTCATGGATACTTGCCGTAGGGTGGTTTGGCTTCAATGTGATGAGTGCCGGCAGTCTGGATAAAATATCCGGCCTGGTTGCCGTCAATTCCCTCATGGCTATGGTGGGAGGCGTACTCGCTGCATTGGTAGCCGGCAAGAACGATCCGGGCTTCGTTCACAACGGTGCTTTGGCCGGCTTGATCGCCGTTTGCGCAGGCAGTGACATCATGCATCCGCTGGCCTCGTTCGTGGTGGGATGCATAGCTTCTTTAATCTTTGTCTATGGTTTCCATTTTGAACAAGAAGTATTGAAAATTGACGACGTCTTGGGGGTCTGGCCGCTTCACGGCGTTATCGGTTCATGGGGCGGTATTGCTGCCGGCATTTTCGGTCAAAAGGCCTTGGGTGGCATGGGAGGCGTTACGGTCATTTCCCAAATTGCCGGGAGCCTGGCAGGAATTATCTTTGCACTGGCAAGCGGTTTTATCGTCTACGGGATTCTTGGCAAGACAGTGGGAATCCGGCTCAGTAAAGAGCAGGAGTATCTCGGCGCAGACTTGGCCATCCACAATGTCGGCGCAAATCCTGAAGAGCATATCGGCTGACCTTATGGGTTAGATCATCATTTCAGACGGGAGGATATAAAATGAAAAAAGTTGAGGCCATAATCAAGCCATTTAAATTGGATGAGGTAAAAGGAGCACTGAACGAAATCGGCATTCAAGGAATAACAATCAGCGAGGTAAAGGGGTATGGCCGCCAGAAAGGCCATACCGAACTCTACCGCGGCGCCGAATATATGATTGATTTTATTCCCAAGATCAAGCTCGAAATCATCGTTTCGGACAACCTGCTCCCTCAGGTGCTGGAGGCCATTGGAATATCGGCCAAGACCGGTAGGATCGGGGACGGGAAGATATTCGTGACGCCCGTGGAAACGGTTATTCGGATCAGAACCGGCGAAACGGGAGAAGATGCACTGTAGTTTCCAAGTTCGACCTATGCCCGCATCTCTTCGACGTCCGGCAGTTCCATGCCGGCAAAGGTTATCCTTTTGTCCTCTCCCCTACCCCGGAAATCGCACCCGCGGCCTTTTTTTCACCATCTCCTGCTCGGCAGCCATAAGACGGACAACTGCCGATCCTGCAAAAGAGCATCTGATGTTGGATGTTCAGTCGGTTTTGGTGTTACCGTCTCCCTTAAACGTGATTAGTTTTCAGGGGATGGTCAAAATTATTCCGTTACCGTATAGTGTTGCATTTGAGACTCTTGCAAAAGTCTAAAAAGTCCCCTCCCGTCAAGGGAGGGGGAGTCCGTTCACGAGAGTTTTGCAAGAGCCTCATTTGATCGATTATTAAATTTCGCTACGTGTACATACTGGTATCGCCCAAGGAAATTTTATGACCGTAGCTCAAATAAAACACTCTCAGTTTGGGGCAGTTTTAAGGGTTACCAGCGGAAACTTCCTTGAGATGTTTGACTTTTTCCTCTTTGGCTTTTATGCCACCTCTATCTCAAAGGCATTCTTCCCAGCCAACAGCGAATATGCCTCGCTCATGCTCACCTTTGGGACATTTGGTGCCGGCTTTCTTATGCGGCCGCTCGGCGCAATCCTTCTGGGTGCCTATATCGACCGGGTAGGCCGCCGCAAGGGCCTCATTGCGACTCTGGCTCTCATGGCTCTCGGTACGGTACTGATAGCGTTTGTTCCCGGCTACGCAACTATCGGGCTATTGGCGCCTTTACTCGTCCTTACCGGGCGTCTTTTCCAAGGTTTTTCAGCCGGAGTCGAACTGGGTGGGGTTTCAGTCTATCTATCCGAAATCGCAACGCCCGGTCACAAAGGATTCTATGTGAGCTGGCAGTCTGCCAGCCAGCAGATTGCGATCATGGCCGCGGCAGCAATCGGCTATGAACTCAATGTCTTGATGGCGCCGGCACAAATAGCCGATTGGGGTTGGCGAATCCCCTTCTTCATCGGTTGCATGATTGTACCCCTTATCTTCTTCATACGTCGCTCACTCCAGGAAACCGAGGAGTTTCTGGCACGGAAGCACCGACCGGATGCGCGGGAGATTTTCCGCTCCATGGTTGAAAACTGGGGGATTGTTATTGCAGGCATGATGCTGGTTGTCATGACAACCACATCCTTTTATCTCATAACGGTCTATACACCTACATTCGGCAAGAGTGTTCTGAAGCTCTCCGGCACAGACAGCCTGATTGTAACCTTCTGCGTGGGTGTGTCCAATTTCTTTTGGCTACCGGTCATGGGGGCCTTATCCGATCGCATCGGCCGCCGACCGATTCTCATAGCCTTTACAGGCTTAACACTTCTTACTGTCTACCCGTCACTTTCCTGGCTCGTTTCCGCACCGACCTTCCCGAAGATGCTGATGGTGGAACTCTGGTTGTCGTTCCTCTATGGCAGTTATAACGGTGCCATGGTTGTCGCGTTGACTGAGGTCATGCCGGTAAATGTACGTACCGCAGGGTTTTCACTTGCCTACAGCCTGGCAACGGCACTTTTTGGTGGTTTCACGCCTGCTGTCTCAACCTGGCTGATAAAGTTGACTGGCGACAAAGGCGCACCTGGATTCTGGATGATGTTTGCCGCCGTTTGCGGTCTCACAGGTACGTTGATCCTCTACCGGCGCAGGAACACGAGCATGGAATCATCTCCTGCGTCTTATTAATACATAGGAGGTTGAATGTACCCTGCCTGGGCGCATATAAAAAAAAGTGGCCTGATTGGCCACTTAAACACATTGAAGGAGACTGTTATTCTTTTACAATAAAGTTTGCAATTGTCAATTACGACAACAGATATTATCTTGCCCATTGTCGGGGAAGCAGCCAAACCAGGCATTAAAATATGCGCAAAAGCTGGGGTTCAAGCCTTTATTCCCCATTATTTATGAAGGAGCATCTATGTTCAGAAAATTCAGGGCCGGCTGCACATTGGTCTGTTTTCTTTTTTTCCTCTCCGGATGTGGTGGAAACACCCCCTCTCCCACCATCTCCGGCTTTTCGCCTGTCGGCGGTACAGTCGGCACAATCATAACCATCACGGGAACGGAGTTCGATGTCGGCCCGGTCAATAATTTCGTGACGTTTAACAGTACAGCCGCGGTCGTAACCAGCAGCACACCCACCCAGATCGTCACAACGGTCCCCCCGGGCGCGACAAGCGGGCCGATAAGCATCACCGTGGATGAAGTTTCCCGTGCAACGTCCGCAACCGGCTTCACGGTGCTCGCTTTCCCCACATTCACACCGGCAAGCGCTTCAGTGGGCATGACGGTAACCATAACGGGAACAAACTTCGATCCAACCGCGACCAATAATGTCGTGACCTTTAACGGTACAGCCGCGGCCGTAACCAGCAGCACACCCACCCAGATCGTCACGACCGTCCCCGCAGGCGCGACAAGCGGACCGATAAACATCACCGTAAACGGTGCGAATGGGATTTACAGTTTAACGACCTCGACCAACTTTATCGTAACCTGACAAACCCGTTCGGCAGCCTTTGGTCGATCAGTACCTCCAGCAACCTTTCAAGAAGGAGCATTAAAGGGGGCCTGCAAAATCAAAAACGCTCATGTGCTCTACCCTTAGGAAATAGTCGGACGTTCGAATCCTTATCGAAAGCGTCAATAATTACAGTGGCCGATTGAGCAATTAAATCGGCCATTTTTTATTTCACGCGACTATCTGTCCAAACCTTTTTCCGCCGATGAACTGCTTGCGGCCGTTACCGGCCGCATTCGTCGCCATGAAATGATAACGTCACATCACGGCAATTCCGTCTTTCATAAAGAACAAGGGATTCTCCGCACAAAGATTACCGTTCGGGAAAAAGAGGTTCTACTCATGGTAGGACAGGGTGCCACATCAAAAGAGATTGCCGAACGTTTTGGGATCTGTTTGAAGACCGTGGAGGTACATCGGGCGAACCTGATGAAAAAGCTCGACGCCGCCAACGCCGCTTGTCTTGCGCGCTGGGCCGTCATCGCGGAACAGATGGATCGTGATTCCGATAACGCTTCATAGCGTTTACGGTTAACGATCATTATCCGGCAGAGTACAAGACAGTATTTTGTCACTCATTACCGACATTTTGAGTCCAAAAGCGTAGATCACCATACGTCATATCAATATACATCCAATAAAACTAGTCACATAACGCATCAATGTTATTTGGCATTCATATTGCTGCCTGATCTGACAAACTGCTTACCACAGACCTCTCTGTAAAAAGCAAACCTGGAGCAATCCAGGGACGCAAAACTACGGGTCCTCATTGAGTGGACAGCCGGGTTGCCGAAAAGAGGGCGCATAAGTCACAAATGACGCCCTTCCTGATTCAAGGAACGGGCATTTTAGTGATGCCCTCGTCATACCACAAACGCCAGTCAGAGGTGCTATTATGCGAAAGTCAAATTCCCCTGGAACTCTTCCAGGATTTTCAAACCAATTCAGCGTGTTGATACAAAATATCATTGTTAAGGCGGGGCTTTTACTCGTGATATTGAGCAGTATGCTCCTTGCCGCCTGCGGTAATGGAGGTGGCGGTAACGCAACCTCCTCTGATTACGGCGCCCCGGTTCCCAATACCGTATCCGGCACCGTTCTGTTTCAAGGGGCACCGTTGCCAGGCGTCACCATTACAGTCTTCAATAATAATACAAATCCCAGTACCGTCTTTGCCACTACAACCACTGATACGAACGGCAACTACAGCATTCCCGGTCTACCGACCGGTTGGGATGCAACACCAAATTTCTCCTTCGTTGCAACCAAGACAGGATACTCGTTCAATCCTTTCATGGCGTCTAATCCAACAGGAAACCGGGCAAATTACTTATGGGATCCTGCGCCGCAAACCTGGTATGTTAATACCGGCGCCAATGCCATCAGGGCTGGTTTTAACGGTGTGTTCAGCAACCAAAATGGTGGTTCGCCTATCATATTTAACGTTATAAACTTTAATTCACTAAAAAATAACTCCGTAACCGGCGCCAATTTCAACGCATACAACGGCAGCAATCCGTTGGTTAGTTTAGCTGCTACCGGCCAGACGACCAGTTATGCCATCGGCGATGACGCTTCGCTGGCAAAAGGCGTTGCTTGGCCCGGCACGCGATATGTTGACAACCAAGACGGAACCATCACCGACAACTTGACCGGTCTCACTTGGTTGAAAAATGCCGGTTGTTTCACCCCCACGGTGTGGACCAGCGCTTTGTCGGACGTCAATCAACTGGCAAGCGGTGCCTGCGGCTTGAAAGACGGCTCAACGGCTGGACAATGGCGATTGCCCAACATCGTTGAACTGGAGAGCATTGTTGACGTCTCGGCCAGCAATCCGGCAATTACTCCGGGCAGTCCGTTCACCAATGTATCCAACGGTATTTACTGGTCTTCGACCGCCTATTTCGGGGGGCAGGAAGGCACGACGAACGCATGGTCCATACGTCTTGGCGATGGAAGTTACTTGAGCGACACCATCAACAACGTCATGGCAACTTCGAACAATGCGGTTTGGGCCGTAAAGGGGACCGGCGGCGGAGCGGTCAAGCTGCAGGCAACGGGAATGTACGTCTTCTTTGCAAACGGCGACGATGGGAGCGTGGAAAGCGGCGTGCCGCTCCCTGCTCCGCGCATGATCGACAATGGCAACGGCACGGTGACCGACTCGTTGACCGGCCTCGTCTGGCTTAAGCAAGCCGACTGCATAAATGCCACGTGGGCGGGAGCCATAGGTGCCGTCAACTCCCTTGCAAGCGGTCAGTGCGGCCTGACCGACGGTTCCGCGGCCGGCAGTTGGCGAATGCCTAACCGCAAAGAAATGCAGAGTCTGGCTGACCGGATGCAAACCAATCTGGCCGACTATTTGAATGAAACGTTCTTCAGCGGCATGGCCGGCGTCAGTTCTCAGCCTGCGATATTCAACAATTTCGTTGGGGCCCACTATTATTGGACTTCAACTACCAACGCCGCCAATCCCGGCGAGGCATGGACCGTTTACAGCTGTGACTACGGCGTGTACGACATCGCCAAAAGCAACACGGGGTATACGCTGGCGGTGCGATAGGGGGTTTTAAGATGCCATGTCACGGCATCATCTTCACCAGCCAGAATATGGCCGGCAGGGTGCCGAACGAAAGGACGATTCCGATACCGATCAAGGCCACTGCCAGATCGGCATCCAACCCGGCAATGACGGCCAGGGCGCCGGCGGTGACCATGGGAGGCATGGCTGCTTCGAGGATCGAGACATCGACCACCATGCCGCTCAGACCGGACAGGCGACAGACAAGCAATGCCGACAAGGGGGCAACGAGGAGTTTGACCGCCAGCCCAAACCCGAGTGGCGCCACGACCCTGGGCGACACCCGCAGGCGAAGTTGCAGTCCTATGGCGGTCATGACCACCGGAACCAGGGTCATGGCGATATTTTGCAGCGCCTGGGCCAATTTTTCCGGATAGGGCCAGGAACGGGCAACGAGCCCGAACATGAGTGCGATGGTCGGAGGGAACAACAGCATTTTGCGGGCCATGGCAGAGAGGTCCAGGGCGCTCTCCCTGCCATACAGGGCAAGGACTATTGAGCCGTAGGTCGCCATGATCATCATGGTGCCGAGCTGATCGTAGATGATGAGAGAGGAAAGGCCGACCGCTCCAAAGAAGGTCTGGATCATCGGAACACCCATGAACGAGGTGTTGCCCAACGGAACGACCAGCAGGAGCACGCCGGTGGTTGAACGCTCCCATCGCCAGAACCGCGCCGCCAGGAACACCAGTCCCGCGGAAAAGAGCAACATCCCCCACGGGATCACGGCTGCGACCATAACCTCGCGGGAAAAGACTATCTGCGGCACTTTGAGCAGGATCAGCGCCGGCAGCGAGACATAGAGGGCAAACATATTGAGGACCTGGGCCGAATCCTTGGGAAAGGCCTTGAGACGCCGAAACAGCATCCCCAGCAGGACAAACACCCCTATCAATATAAAATTCTCCATAACGGTCGTTACTCTCCCCGGTAGTCGCGGTTTAAAAATAAGTCAAGGCGACCGTCCAGTAAAGCCGAAAATGGGCGATGCGGCAATTCGAATGAATCTGAAGAAGGCTTTCTCCCCTCCCCTGTCCATCCGGCATGTTGAGACAATTAAACATAGTAATGGCAGGGGCGGCGCTTGCTCCGCCCAATCGGGGCACGGCAAGCAGCGACCCAACATCATGGGTTGTGATGTTTACTTGTCGGAGTAATAAAAGCACCTTTTTCGAGGCGGATAGTGTATGGTGAATACATGACAAAGGGAATAAAGAACATACTGCGCACCGCTCTCATTGCCGGTACTAGTGCCCCATGAGGTTAGTCGTGGGAATAACCGTACGGGACACTAAGGATGCGCCGGAAAGTACCGTCGCGACGTGAAACATATCGTTTGGGCCATTCATACAGCCGTCATATATTGCCTCACCCTGTTTGCCGCTCTTCTGCCCGCATCCATAGCCTACCGACTCGGGGCACTTGCGGGACTCCTGATTCCCCATATCGTCCCCAAACGGCGTGCCGTTATCATCGACAACATCACCCTTTCGCTTCCGTTCATGAAGGCCCACCGGCTTTGGGACTCAAAATGCGATGACGCAGCGGAACTCGCCCGGGAAACATTTAAAAACCTGGGCAGGTCGTTGATGGAGATATGCCGGCTGTACCACGGCCGAGGGGAAGCGGTCATAGAGAACATTGAGATACACGGTTGGGTAAACTACGAGGCGGCCAGGGCAAAGGGGAGGGGCCTGATCTTTCTGAGCGGCCACTGCGGCAACTGGGAACTCATGTCGCTGACCCTCAGCAGCCTCTTCGGCAAAGAGGTTTCCGGGGTCGCCCGCCGCCAGAACAATCCCCTTCTCAACAGGATGGTAGAGCGGATGCGCTCGCGCTATAATAGCCGGCTAATCTACAAGCAGGGAGCGCTGAGGGGGATCCTTGCGGCATTGAAGAACCGGGAGATGGTCGGCATCCTGGCCGATCAGGCTGTTTTCCCCGAGGAGGGACACCTGATCGACGTCCTGGGGCGGAAAGCCTGGGGCTCCAAGGCTCCGGTAATCATTGCCAGGAAGAGCGGCGTACCGCTCGTTCCGGTCTTCCTTCACCGTGAAGGCGAACGGCATGTGCTCTCCTTTTACCCTGAACACCTTTTCAGCGGCGACATGAGCGATGAAGGGATCAAAGAGGACACCCAGGCCCTGTCGCGCTATGTGGAAGATTTCGTGGTATCTCACCCGACCCAGTGGTATTGGGTGCACCGGCGCTGGAAGCGAGCCGGGGCGGCTGTGTAATGCACTTCAGCGTAGTCTTTGCCGCAAAAACTTCAACCTTTCGTCTATCAAGGCAGTTCCGTATCCGGCTCCCCGCGAAACGTCCAATAGAGGAACAGGAGCGACGGCACGAGGATGATGGTGCCGACCGCGAGGATGGCAAAATATGCGACGAGCGTGGCGTGGGGCGCCGCCGCCCCCGCCAGGGTGAGCTGCCCCGCGAGGAAGTCAGGGTACATGGCTGCCACGAAGCCGGTAATCGTCAGACCGACGGTCCCCGCGGCACCTATCTGCGCCGACAGGAACCGGCTCTTCCATAGGAGGATCTGGGTTGCGATCCCGAAGATCACGGCCAGGACAACGACGAACGCCGCTGGGGAAGCAAGGAGGCGGCCGGCAAAGAGGGGAGCATCCATCATGGCGACGGGGACCTCCACGGCGGTCAGGATGCCGAGCGCCAAACCGGCGATGATCCCCCGTGGCCTGAAATCCTCCCGCAACTCCCCGTCGGTTCGCACTGCCATGTAGATCGGCGCCAGATAGGCACAGACACCCATCCCCACCAGTCCTCCCACCAGGGTGAACGGGCTGAGCCAGAACCACGGCTCGGCATGCACCCGTCCATCGATAAGCAAGATCTTTCCGGTGACCGATGCGGTCACCGCCATCCCCAGGGCAAAGGGGGTCAGGATACTCGATACCGCGAATATGCCGGCCATGAAGGGGATGTGATCTCGCCCCCGTCTGCCGAAGTGGCGGAAGGCAAAGGCCGCCCCGCGGAAGTTGATGCCGATCAGAACGATCACCAGGGGGACCAAAAGGACGGTAAACAGGGCGCCAAACCCCGTGGGAAAGCAGGTGAACAGGGTCACCACCACGAAGATGAGCCAGACGTGGTTCGTCTCCCAGACCGGACCGATGGCGTGAAAAAGACTCTCCCGCTGTTCCCGGGCCAGGGGGCCGGAGGCAAAGGCGGTCCAGATGCCGCCGCCGAAGTCCGCGCCGCCGAATACCGCATACATGACCAGTCCGAGAAGAACGGCCCCGCCAGCCAGGTTCTCAAGGCTCCACATGCCGGACCTCCTGCTTCGTTTCCATCCCTGTTCCCGCTGAAGACGGCCGGAACAACAGCCACAGGAGGCCGGCGGTGAGCGCCAGGTAGACAATGAGAAAGGTGAGGAGCACGAGGCCGATGCCGCTCTGGGTCGTCACTCCCTCCGCCACGCGCATGCGGCCCTGGGCGATCCACGGCTGGCGGCCGAATTCGGTGACGAGCCACCCGCTTTCCAGGGCGATCATACCGAACGGGGAGGCAAACAGGAGCGCCCGGAGCTGCCATTTGCCCTGCGGCACCTCTCGGCGTCGCCAACGGAGCCACCAGAACCAGGCGGCTGCTCCGACCATGATAAAGGAAGAACCCACCATCAGATCGAAGAAGGGGTGGACAATTCGCGGGTCAGGGGTGGTGCCGGGGGGGAAGGCGTCCAACCCCTCGACGACGGCATCAAAATCGCGGTGGGCCAAAAGGCTCAGCAGTTTGGGAATTTTGATACCATACCGGACCGTGCCGGTGGCAGGGTCCGGCCAGCCGGCGATGACGAGTGGCGCGCCCCTGGTGGTGGTGAACAGGGCCTCCATGGCTGCCAGCTTGGGCTTTTGCTGAACTGCAAGGATCGTGGCCGCCCAGTCCCCCGAGATCAGCATGAGCGGGAGAGCAACGGAGGCAACCGCCAGGGACAGGGTCAGGGCACGCTTGTTGAGGTCAAGGTTGCGGCCGCGCAACATGGCCGCCGCGGATACGCCGGCCATGGCAAAGCCGGTTGCCACATACGCCGCCATGGTCCCATGCAGCGCCTCATGGGCCCAGGCCGGGTTGGCAAAGGCCTGCAGGGGGTGAACATCCACAAGGACACCGTTCGCAAGGGAGAAACCGGCAGGGGTATTCATCCAGGCATTGGCGCTGATGACGAAAACCGCCGAGAAGGCGGAGGCAACGGTGAGGGGAATGGTGCAGAAGAAGAGCATCCCGCGGGAGAGCCTTTCTGCACCGTAGATGTAAAGGGCGAGGAAGATGGCCTCGGTAAAGAAGGCAAACCCCTCCATGGAGAAGGCGAGGCCGATGATGGGACCGCTGAACGACATGAAGCGGGGCCAAAGGAATCCCAGCTCAAATGAGAGGACCGTGCCGGAGACCGCGCCGATGGCGAACAGGACCCCCGCAGGGCGTATCCAGTGGCGGGCGAGTTGGTGAAAGAGCTCGTCTCCGGTGCGCAGCGCCCGCCATTCGGCGATCATAAGCAGAAGCGGCAAGCCGATGCCGATGGTCGAGTAGACGATGTGAAAGCCGAGAGAGATGCCCATCAGGATACGTGCCGCAACAATGTGGTCCATCGCGCCTCCTCTGCCGCGCAAGCGACATGAGCGCTTGCAGCGGTTTATCCGCACGGACGGCAACTTGAATCCGTGGCGCCGGAACTGCGGAGCGAGCGGCATGCCGGAACCAACGCCGCCCCGGATTCAGAATATCATACCGATTCCACATCAAGGATGAAATCAAGGCGGCGAGGATTGAGGCGACGAAGGCGTACAGACAGTACGTTGAGGAGCCGAAGACGAGCCAACGACAATTTGCGAAGCAAATTGGACCGCGAAGACGTCCCGTAGTGGGAGGCCGGAGGCCTCGTCAAGATAGCGCCTTGATTTGGAATCGGTATCAGTTGAAAGTCTATCGCCGTAACGGGTGATGTCAAATGGGCCTGCCCGCAACGCCGCCCGTGCCGTGTCTTTCGAACGATGTGGCGCCCCCCCCCAAAAGCCCCTACCCTTTCACCCTTCCTTGCCCGGAATTACCAACGTTACTCTTGACACCACACCCTCCTCTGCTACCCTTCTCCCATGACCGGTAACGCCTGCGTTCGGGTTTGTCCCAACCGGTCAGCGACATCAGGAAAAGGAGGCCCCATGCCCCTCTGGAAATCTCCGGCCACACTGGAAGATCTCAGGGAACGATCGCGAAACACCCTTATGGAACACCTGGGGATAGAATACCTGGAGATCGGCGACGATTATGTGAAGGCGCGGATGCCGGTGGATGACAGGACAAAACAGACGGCCGGCATCCTCCACGGGGGGGCCTCGGCGGCACTGGCCGAGACTCTGGGGAGCATTGCAGCCGGATTGTGCGTGGACAGGGAACGGCAGAGAATAGTGGGGCTAGAAATCAACGCGAACCACATCCGCCGGGTCAAGGAGGGGTGGGTCACCGGCATCACGAGGCCGATCCACGTGGGGAAGACGACCCAGATCTGGGAGATCAGGATCTGTGACGAGCAAGAGAAGCTCGTCTGCATCTCCCGGCTGACCGTGGCGAACATCGCTAAACCTTAAAACCGTTGTCCACGAAAAACTCGAAATACACGGACACAGCCGAATGCTTATGAATAAAAGTGCCCAGACCTTTCGGATGAATTGTCGATTAACCGTATTACCCGCATTTGTTCGTGTCTTTCGTGGACTCAAGCCCGTTTTCGGTGGTGGCTATACACGAAAACGGGCGTGCAACCTTCGCATGCCCGTTTCTATCAACACCTCTCCAATTGTACGCCCCTATCGCGCCGTGTAGATTATCGAATACTTGAAGCCTGCCGGATCGAGGGAGTTGATGATCCTGTCCCCCACCCTGGCAAAGGGGTACATCAGGTAATTGACCGGGCTGCCCGGCTGGGGTGGATTGAGGGCAAGGTCCCTCCCGATGGCCAGCTTGACCCGGTAGGGGTCGATGCCGCCCCAGAAATAGGCGCGGTATTCCTTGGTCTTGGCATCCTCCGGCTTGAGGTTCTCAACCAGCATGGCCTTGCGCACATCGGCCGCGTCAACCGGAACCCAGCCGTAGCCGGGGAGGTAGAATTCGGCCCAGCAATGCTGCCAGGTAGAAACATCCTCCACATCCTTTTTCCCCATGCGGATGCCGAACGCCTCCCGCGAGGGGACGCCGGCTGCCCTGGTCAGGGCGATGAACACCGAATGGATGTCGACGCACTTGCCTCCCGGCTTCTTGAGCAGGGCGCACACGTCGCCGGTCCCGCAGCCACAGGTCTTGGGATCGCGGTAGGTATTCTCGCAGGTCCAATCGTAGATCGCCCTGGCTTTATCCAGCACTGTTGTCTTGCCGGCGGTGATGGCTCTGGCCAGTTTGCCCACCTCCCCGTCCACCGGCCCCAGGCTGGTGGCGCCAAGATACTGGGCAAAATCGGCCCGGTTCCAGGCCCCCTCGACGGCGGGGAAGTTGCGGCGTATGACCTCGCTGCGCTCGGCTTTGAACGAGAAGGTCAGTTTGCGGCTCGTGGCCCCTTTGTCCCAGCGGGCATACAGCATGGGGGTGCTGAAGGTCGAATCTGCGTACACAGCTGAAGCAACGAAGTCGCCGCTGACCTTGATATCGGTGATCGCCTGATCCCGGTCAGAGACAGGGTAAGGTAGCCACAACTCCGCCTCCCCTGAGGGATCGTAGCCGGACAGGTCCACGGTCGTGGTGATGGTGCCGGAGTGTTTTTTGGGGGCTGCCCACGAGGCCGGGACAACGGCAAGGGCTGCGACAAAAATAATAACCGCGGCCACAGATCTGCTGGTGTTCATGTTTTCTCCTTTTGAGGTTTGATCAGAATGAGGCCACACTTTATACCGTGGCGCCTTGGCAAGGTCAAATTGCTAATTTCGATCAAACCGGCCACATTACGGCCATAAACCGATATAAGGCCGCGTTGACAGGCCAGCAGCATGTGGTAATCTCAACCAGATGTCCAGGTAAGCTCAACGGGGGAAATGCGATTGGGGATTCACGCCCGGTGGGTCAGGCTGTGGGATTTGTGATGATGGTGTTTACCGCTTTTTTTGCCGTACTGGCGATGGGACTTGGTGTGTGCTTCAGATAAAGCCGCCACCATCCTGATGCGGTGTGAGGCGACCCGAATGCTTCGATGCGCGGTAAGGTGCGGTCTCGCTGGTATCCGCGAGATTTCGGGGGGCGCCGTGACGAGTGCCGCGAGCTGTTGCAGGTTGCCGGGTTGACGGAACTCTGCCACGGCAATGGTGGAGATGTCTCTGCGCAGTCGATTGAAGCTCCTGACGTCCTGGTAGTTCAGGCGGGTCGTGAGCAGTATCACGAACAGATCCTGCTTCGGATCTATCCAGATTGAAGAACCGCTGTATCCGGTGTGGCCGAAGGATGCCTCGGAGAACAATCTCCCCTTCGGCGCTGAAAAGGGGGAATTCATATCCCACCCCAAGCCGCGCACCACGGTGCCGCTGCCGCATGACAACGGGGAGGTCATCTGCTTCACCGCCTGTTCGGAGAGGATGCGTTTGCCGTCAATCTCACCTCCATCCAGCATCAGACGGGCAAACCGGGCCAGGTCCCGTGCAGAGCTGAAGAGGCCGGCATGACCCGCGACACTGCCGAGACAGCGCGCATTCCGGTCCTGAACGGTGCCGCTCGTGCCTCCCAGCGTCGGGGCGATCCGGTTCGCAAGATCCGGAGTCGGCAGAAACATGGTCTCGGGGACGACCAGCGGCGCATAGAGTTCATCGTGGCAAAAGGCGTTCAATGTCCTGCCTGAAACTCGATGGACAAGTTCTCCCAGCAGAATGAAGTTGATATCGGCATACTTGAAGCCGTTGACCCGCTGCGGGCTCTTTTCCGACGCTGCTTTCCGGATGGCGGTTTCCATGGCCTGATCCGTACTCATATCAAAGTCGGCAAGCCCCGAAGTATGGGTCAGCAGATTGAGGATAGTGATGCTTTCCCGTTCAGAGCCTTTGAATTCGGGAAACCAACGGGAAAGGGGGTCCGTCAGGGAAATCTTGCCCTCATCCAACAGTTTCATCACTGCCGGCGTGGTTGCAATAACCTTTGTCAGGGAGGCGAGATCGAACATGGTCTGCTCGTCGAGCAGCGGCGCATCCGGATTGGCGTTAAGCCGCCCGCGAGCCGTACTGGAGAGGATTCCGGAGTGGTCGCCGATCACAACAACGCCGCCGGCGATGAGATTGTTGGAAATGGCCCGCTCCATGAGATAATTGATGGTCGCGACGTGTTCGTAAACCTGCGCATCGTCCGATGCGAAGATGATCGAAGCGGGAAAAATCAGGCAGATTGCAATGAAGCCGTAAATAAGACGCACGATAGACCTTTGCCGGGTGCGGGTTGGTAAGAGCGGGTGTCGGTGATATTACCCGGAGTTCGGGGGTCACTTCAAGTTTATTGTGCCATAGAGGCCAATAAAAAAATGTGAGCGCAATCACGTAATCATGGGGAATCCCAAAGTCGTACCCCAGTGGTGCGTGCATGTTGATTTCACGTTAAAAAATCAAGCATCGGCCGTAGCGTTATCGCCAGAAAATCACATCAAGGAGCATCACATGAGAAATCTACTTGCACTCTTGCTCGTTCTCATGGTAACGGCGTGTGCATCAAGGCACGGTTTTGACCGTGAAACCCTTCAATGCAAGATTTTCGACCAGAAACAGGTCGCAGAGGATAATATACCAAGCGGTCTTGAATTAAAACCTCGACTTCCATCTCCATTCAAGCTCGCGATCTATTTCACGTCATCCTCGACAAATCGGCGTTATGGAAGTACCTGGAGATGGCTCGATGAAGATAAAGATACGTTTCTTGCAATTGGGGCTGAACTAATAAGCAAAGGTATCATTTCGGATGCTTTCGTATTCAGTGACCACATCGCTGAAGGAGGCGATATTAAAGCCATCCGCATTGCAGCAGCCCGTGCCGGGGCGGATGCGGTGCTGATCGTCAACGGGGTGGGTGATATCGACCGGTATAACAATGCCCTCGGATATTACTACATCCTGTTGATTACCCCATTATTCATCCCCGGCACTCAGGCCGATGGCCTTTTTCTGGTAACTGCTTCTCTGTGGGATGTTCGCAACCAGTATCTCTACCTGTCCGTAGAGGGCGAAGGTTCCGCCAAGGAGATCAAGCCGGTTCTCTATATCGATGAAAAGAAAATCCTGAAATCGGCAAAGTCTGCTGCTCTTGCAGCCATGAAAACCGAGCTTTCCTCACGACTGGCAAAGATTGGCGCAAAATGAACGCAAGAGCAACTGGCCTTGATCCTTTTTTTGACTTTTTCGGGAACATCAACACCCCGGTTGCAACGTCACGGCCACACCCACCATCATCCCGGAGGCATCAATGACTACCCGCTCCGTCTCGTTCGTCGCAAAATCGGGCACCGGCAAGACCACCCTGCTGGAGAAGGTTATCACCGAACTCAAGTGCCGGGGGTACCGGGTGGGGGTCATCAAACACGACGCCCACCGCTTCGACATCGACCATCCGGGCAAGGACAGCCACCGCCTGACCCAGGCCGGCGCCGACACCATGCTGATCTCGTCGCCGGAAAAACTGGCCGTAATCAAAAAGCACGATGCCTCTCCTCCTATCGAGGAACTGATCGCCGCCTATTTTGGGGACGTGGACATAGTCCTGACGGAAGGTTTCACGAAGAGCAGCCTCCCCAAGATCGAGGTCCACCGTGGGGAATGGAACGCATCCCTGCTCTGCCGGGGCGAGGAGCATGACACGAACCTTCTGGCAGTGGCCAGCGATGAACCGTTGAACCTGGATGTGCCGTTGCTGGACCTCAACAGCCCTGCACTGGTGGCTGATTTCGTAGAGAAACGAGTCATCCGTGCAGTTGACTGACTCCCTCGGGAGAACCATAAACTACCTGCGCCTCTCGGTGACCGACCGTTGCAACTTGCGCTGTTCCTACTGCATGCCCGCCGAGGGTGTCGTCAAGAAGGGGCATGACACGGTCCTGCGCTATGAGGAGTTGCTGCTGATAGCCGAAACCGCAGTAGGTCTCGGGATCGAGAAGATCCGCATCACCGGCGGCGAACCGTTGGTGCGTGCCGGCATTATCCCTTTCCTCTCCCGCCTGGCCGGGATCGACGGTCTGCGACACCTGGCCCTGAGCACCAACGGCCTCCTGCTGGAGAGGATGGCCGCCGAGCTGTACGCAGCGGGGGTGCAGCGCCTGAACGTCAGCCTCGACTCCCTCAACCGGGAGACCTTCAGCGCCATCACCCGAGGTGGCGACCTGGCGACGGTGCTGAAGGGGCTGGATGCGGCAGAGCGGGCCGGTTTCCCGCCGCCCAAGATCAACATGGTCGTCATGGCCGGGGTCAACGACGGGGAGATCCTGGCGTTCGCCGAGCTGACCCGGAGCCGAGGCAATTCGGTGCGCTTCATCGAATACATGCCGGTGGTCAAGGAGGAGGGGTGGCAACGCTACTGTATACCGGGCATGGAGATCCTGAAGCGCATCGCGGCGCACCATCCCCTGGAGCATGTGGACAAAGGGGCCTTTGCCGGCCCTTCCAGGGACTTCCGCATCCCCGGTGCTCGCGGCACCATCGGTATCATCACCGCAGTGTCGAGTCATTTTTGCGAGGAGTGCAACCGCATCCGGGTGACCTCCACCGGCCAGGCCAAGGGATGCCTGTTTTCCAATGAAAAGATCGATCTCAAACCCTATCTGCGGCCGTCGGATCCCGAACAGTTGGTGCGGGTCCTGCAAGGGATCGTCATGGCGAAACCGGAGGGGCACGGCATATCCCGCAACGGGTACGGGCACAAAAATTTTACCATGGCACAGATCGGGGGATAGCATGGCACAGGTCGTAGCCGTCTGCATCAGCGAGAAAAAAGGAGAGCGCAAAACGCCGGTGGCGGAAGTCCGGGTGCGGGAGAATCACGGTATCGTGGGGGACGCCCATGCCGGCGAGTGGCACCGCCAGGTGAGCCTTTTGGCCGAGGAGAGCATCGCCAAGATGCGGGCTCTGGGGCTGGACGTTACTGCGGGCGATTTCGCCGAGAACATCGCCACCAGCGGGATCGAGCTGGTTACGCTGCCCGTGGGGAGCCGCCTGCAGGTGGGGGAAACCATCATGGAGGTGACCCAGATCGGCAAAGAGTGCCATACCCGTTGCGCCATCTATTATCAGGCCGGCGACTGTGTCATGCCCAAGGAGGGCATCTTCGCCAGGGTCATCACCGGCGGCACGATCCGCCCGGGGGACCAGATGCAGCGCATCGACCGACCATGAAGCCGCCCTGCCCTATAGGACCAGAAAATCCATAAGGTCTATAATCCCCTACGCACCCTCCCCTGGCCGGCGTCGTTGAACCACTTGCAAAGATGCCGCGCCCGAGAGTATAAGTGATGCGTTCCCAATCCTTTGAGCATCAGGCAAACTCTCATCATGGCTTCTTCGGAAGCACTACGGTCGCTGGTGGGCCAGCCGGTCTTCAAAACCGGTTGGGTGGATGAGAAATTTCCCCGGTGGGTTCGATTCCCATGTGCGCCAAATTCCTTCAATAAGCCATCAGTGCGGAGCTTATGGACCATGCGAAGGGAAACATCCCACGGAAAGGCATGGGAAGAGGTATAAACCGGAAAGTGTTTCTTGAGACAATCAGCTTGATCAGGTATGGACAACAACAGCATAACCTAGCATTTTTATTTATATAATTTGGTTTGTTTGACTTGGAGTGCAAGGGGTGCTAGATTGAATTTTTGGTCGCAATTCGAATTATTATGCAAACCTATTCAGAAAAGGGAGGAAACATGATGGTTTCAGGACAAGCGGGTCATATCGCAAAAATGGTCGCATTGATGGTGTGCTTCGTTTTGTGGGCGACTGTTGTTATTGCTGGTGTGAATGAAGATTTATTCGAAGCAGCAAAAGCGGGTAATCTAGCTGCCGTTAAAAGTTTGATTGCCAAGGGAGTTCACGTTAATGCAAAGGATAAAAACGGCGGAGTTGCGCTGATCGCCGCCTCCTTCAATGGCCACAAAGAGGTAGTGCAGGCACTGATCGATAAAGGGGCCGACGTCAATATCAAGGTAGGCAACACTGCGTCAACCGCGCTTATGCTGGCCTCTCAGAACGGGCACCAGGAGGTCGTGCAATTGCTGATAAATAAAGGGGCCGACATAAACGCAAAGGACAAAACAGGCAAAACTTCGTTGATTATTGCCTCTGCGTTAGGCAAAAAAGAGGTTGTGCAGGTGCTGCTGAATAAGAAGGCAGACGTAAATGCGAAGACGAATGATGGTAAAACCGCGTTAATGGTTGCATCTGAGTCTGGCCACAAAGAGGTAAGGGAAATGCTTATTAAGGCAGGAGCAAAATAATCACAACTATAAACTCTTCGCTTCAAACTATTCAATCTTGCCGGTGCAGGTTTGTCCGCAAGACAGGGATGGTGCTCATAATAGTATAATTTACAACTTAATGTCTCATGATTGGCAAACTGCTGAAGGGTCGCGTCACCATTTTTCATTTTTGAAGAAAGGAGACGCGACCCTATTTTGTTTTTCCTTTTAAGGGAATACCGAATGGGAGAGATTTGCCGGGCTGGCCGCAACACGATCATCCCATGCGAGGAAGCGGAACCATTTACAACGGCAATGTCGCCAACAGGTATTTATACATTCTTAACCAATTCGGCATATTCTCTTTTAAGCATTTCGGTATGCTCGCGATCACATTCCTTCATGGAAGCAAACAATTCACATATTTTCTCATCGGAAAATTCGACCAGCTCAGAGGCATGAAATTCAGAGAGACGTTCCTCGATGTCGATGGCCAGCTTCAACGCATCATGAAGGGATAACGGTGAATTTTTTACCGATACGTTGATAGACTTTATCCTCCCCAGTATGTGTGACGCCTTATCGGCATCCGTATTTACCGCTGACATGCCCGACCCTTGCAGGCGTTGAGCCAATTTAAATTGTGAGGAGTGATTCTCCTCTTCACGCGCCGTTTTGTGCCATAAAGCGGCGATCCGCTCATCATGCCCGAAAAGCCCCGAAAAATACCAATAAATGCCGGCACACTCCTCTTCTATCTCGGCACAGATGCGTAATACATTGAGGTCGCTTACCGGAAGCTTTTTGAAATCGGACACCGTTTGTCACCTCTCCATAATTTTGAACATTATTACAACACCTGCCACAGCAATTGCAACAATTGTGGCAATTGGGGCAATTTTGCGGATAATTGACTAATAAGTGATGGGTGACGATGTCCTGATATTGGTGGGTAATTGGAGGTCGATTCATGGCACTGACTGACAATCAAGTATCATGGGGCAGGCTCACCGATACGCCATCATGACCGGCAAGGCGGAGCATGACACATCGGCTGAATTTAAAGGGGCGACTTCAGGAACCGGTTCGACTTATAAACTCCATTTAGCAAGAATATTTATATGTCAATCCAGCCCCCCCGGCAGTCTACTTGGCCAGTTTGAACTGACCAACTATCCCCTTCAACTCCTCGGCCAGTTTTGCGAGTCCGCTTGCAGCCTCTGATGAATCCTGAGCTCCACAGGCCGTCTGTTGCACTACCTCACTCATCTGCAGGATGTTGTTGCTGATCTCGCTGGTGGTTGCGGTCTGTTGTTCGGCGGCGGTGGCAATCTGGTTGACCTGCATTGTTACAGCATGGATCTGGTCGAGTATTTCCTGCAGCGCCGCACCTGACCTGCCGGCCTCCTCGGTACCGGTCTCAACCTCGCGCACTCCTTCTTCCATTATGGCAACAGCGCCTTTGGTCTCGTTCTGGATGTTCCTGATCATGTCACCGATCTCTTTGGTCGCTTTCGTCGTTCGCTCGGCCAGAGCCCGCACCTCGTCGGCAACGACCGCGAAGCCGCGCCCCTGCTCACCAGCGCGCGCCGCCTCAATGGCAGCGTTGAGCGCCAGAAGGTTGGTCTGGTCGGCGATATCCTCGATGGTGCCGACAATCTCGCCGATCTGGTCCGAGCGAGCACCGAGACCCTCGATGGTGCGGGCCGAGGACAGGACCTTCTGGGCGATCCTCTCCATGACCTCGACGGTCCTCTTGACCACTTCGGAACCTTCCGTGGCCACGGTATCCGCAAGCCTGGAACCTTCGGCGGCCTGGTTGCAGTTCTGGGCGATGTCGCCGGAAGTGGCGGACATTTCCTCTCCTGCGGTCGCCACGGCCCCTGACTGGGCCGCAACCTCTTCGGAGGCGGTCGCCAACTGGTCGGCTGTTGCATGAAGCTGGGCCGATGCCGTGGCTACTTGAGCAGCTGTATCCGACAAATGGATGATGATCTTACGCAAATTATCAATCATCAGTCTTGCTGATTCATTAAGCTGGCCTATTTCGTCCTTGCGATCAACCGTGACGGATACACTCAGGTCCCCATCCGCAATCTTCCGGTTGACCTGCACGGCCTGGCCAAGAGGAACGGTGATACTCCGGGTGATAATAAAACCAATTCCTGCGGCGAGTATCAGTGAAACCGCAAGCGCGATAATCATCTCCAGCTCTACAGCCTTATGGGTCTTTTCAATCTCATTTGCGGCTTCAGCGATCCTCTTACCCTGTAAGTTTGTCAATTTCGCCACAGACTCGAAATAATCCTTCTGCAGCGGCCGGAGTTTCTTGACCAACGCCTCTCCAGCTTCAGCTCTCTTGCCCAATCCGATCAAGTCGATAATTTCTTTCTGCACCACGGCATAGGCGGCACGGCGATCCTTAATTTCCTGAAGTATCCGTTTACCTTCACCGGTTTTTATGGTTTTGTCGAGTTTTCCCAGGATGTTAGTGATTTCTTTGCGTTCCGCAGCAACTCTATCGAGCTCTTTTTTAACCTCAGTGGCGTCATTAAGGATTATTCCGTTTCTCATTGCGCGGGCGACAACATTTATCCTGTTGTTTACATCATTCAGAATGACCGTCTTAGGCCATTTGTCATTGGTAATATCCTCGACTTTTTTGTTCATTTTCGTGAAGCTGGTCAAGGCGATCACGGCGATCACGATCATGAAGAAGAGCATTACCAAAAATCCGATTGCGAGACGGGTCCCGATTTTTATGTTCGATAACATGACTAAGTTCCTCCGTCACCTTTAAGGTGATATCATACGAGTATTTAAGGATAAACAATCAAATTGCTGACATTGCCCCATAAGACTGCCCAGCATCAGGGGAACAGCTGGATAGTTTATCATATTTCGACAAAATGATCTAACGTTTTTCCAATAATTCAGCATTTGGATGTGGTTTTGATTACATATTTCTCTGTTGTAACAATACGCTAAGATGGTGATCGAAGAATGATCCACCAGGGGTGATCCAATATCCGAGCCAAGGCTGGTCTTCGCGTCTCCATTTTTCATATTACGCAGAATGGAGACGCGACCATATCCATGTTTTCATGGATGTACCCAGCTGGCCTAAAACTACTTCTTCCGGCAGACTATTACCATTTTATTCTGGAGACAAGATGTCCGTTTACTAACAACCGAAAAACCTAATTTATCCATGAGCCACAGTATCTGTCGAAGGGTGAATATATGCTTGTGGCGAAAAGGTCGGGGAGAATAGATGGATTCGAGAAAAAGGGGATTCGATCCGTTACTTGATCTATAAGACCATTCGCTAATCCGGTAGAAAAGGGCATCCCGGCGGGGAGTGTCGAGAAAAAGCCAGCCTCCGGGTTTCATAACATTATAAGCATATTGCAGTGTTTCAACGGGGAAATTTACATGTTCAACAACGTCCCACAGAGTAACAACATCAAAGAAATTTACGTAACCCTTCTGCCAATGTTCAGAATCTATCGTCTCAGCGGCCAATGCTTTATCGAATTTTCTTTTGGAAAATTCCCGAAAAATCAATTGCGGTTCGATTCCATGCACAAATGCCCCTGCTTCGGCAAGTAGGTGCGAATACAAACCCGTTCCAGCGCCGATATCCAAGCAGTACGCCCCGGTTAACGATAAATGGCGTTTAACAAGGAACAGATTTTTCCGGAGTTGTTTTTCATTGGCAGGGAGCCTTCCTTCAATATAGTTCCACGATTCCTGATCGAGTGGCTTTGCGGCATCGACATGCAGATCAGGCGATAAGTTGTCCAATTGATTAATGAAATGAAAACCGCACTCATTGCAAGCATATATTGTAGTCTTTTTCAGTAGATACTTAGGGCTGGCAGCATAGGCTGCGCACAATTTACATTGGCTGAAATCGTACTTGTCAGCTTGTTTACTAGAGGTCATTTCCCTTTTCTTTCCTGCTCGATTCCGGCAGAGACGCTCAAATCGAGCGAGGTCACTGTAAATGCATATTTAAAAACCAGTTACTTTTGATATTCAAACCCATCCATTACCTCACGCACTTTAGCCGTTAAATCAGGCAGTGTGAATGGTTTTTGGATAAAATGCACCCCTTCATCCAGCACTCCATGATGTGCAATGGCATCTGCGGTATACCCGGACATGAATATACACTTCATGCCGGGATGGGTGGATAAGAGATTTTTTGCCAGATCGCTTCCGTTCATCTCGGGCATTATCACGTCTGTCAAGATCAGATGAATCTCGCCTGCATGCTCATTTGCCAACCTGATCGCCTCATGTGGGGTGTCTGCTGTCAGAACCGTGAAACCTTGCGTTTCCAGCATTATGGAAGTCATTTTCAAGATGGACGGTTCATCTTCAACCAAAAGGATGGTCTCGTGACCTCTCTGGAGGGGTGCATTTGCATCTTCGGATAAAGATTGGGATCCAGGCTCATAAAGACGCGGTAGATAGATCGAAAAGGTCGTACCCTGCCCCAGTTCGCTATAAACGTTGATAAACCCCTTATTCTGCTTGACGATACCAAAGACCGTGGCAAGCCCGAGCCCTGTGCCTTTTCCCAACTCCTTGGTCGTATAGAATGGCTCGAAGATATGGGACAAGGTTTCCTTGTCCATACCGCAACCGGTATCGCTGACGCTAAGCTTGACAAACTCGCCAGGAACGGCATCGAGATGATCCTGGCAGTAGTAGGTGTCCACTGTGCAGTTTTGCGTGCTGATAATTATCTTGCCATTGCTGCCGATGGCGTCTCTGGCGTTGACGCACAGGTTGGCGAGTATCTGATCGATTTGCGCCGGATCCATCTTCAACTGCCAGAGATTTGCTTGAGCCTGTGAAGTAAGATTTATGTCTTCGCCAATGAGCCGCTTCAGCATTTTGAGCATTGCACTTATCGTCTCATTAAGGTTAATCGTTTGCGGCGATATGGTCTGTTTTCGAGCAAAAGCCAACAGCTGATGAATAAGTTGAGCGGAGCGTTCCGATGCCTTGATAATTTCTTCGAAAAAATGAGAAAAAGCAGATGCAGGTTCCGCTCTATTGAAACCTAAAGTTGCATAACCACTCATAATAGTTAACATATTATTGAAGTCATGGGCTACTCCCCCGGCGAGCTGACCAATAGCCTCCATTTTTTGTGCCTGGTGGAGTTGCCCCATGGTTTTCTTTTGTTCAGTAATGTCCAGAATCACTACCAGAACACCGATAATTTCCCCTTTACCATTCCGAAGCGGAGCATCTGTCTGGACAACCCAACCGCTACAGCCGGTTTCAGGAATGTTGAAATGGAACTCACGGGGTTCGATCTTCTCGTCTTTAAGTGCCCTTTTGAGATCTTCGCCCGCCCCGCTCTCCACCATAAACGGAAACAGATCAAAGGGTGTTAAACCGAACAGGGAAGAAGCTTTCAGTCCGGTGAGTTTTTCCATAAAAGGGTTGAAAAGTTGAATGCGCAGATCACGATCGTAAACAACTATTCCTTCCTGGGCGCTGTTTATAATGTTTTTGCTGAAGAAGAGAGCGTTATTCAGATCCTCCTCGGCTTGTTTGCGTTCGCTTATGTCGCGCATGATCCCCACCGCATGCCATGCACCGTTCTGTAAGGTCACCGATAAAGACAAGTCTACCGCAATCTCCTGCCCATCTTTTCTTTTGACCAATAATTCAAGTGTCTTACTCAGCCCATTGCCGGGACCGGTGCTTTGGAACTCCGGAAGCGCCGTTCGATAGGCGGCTTGATAGCGTTCGGGAACCAGCAGGTTAAGAAGGTCTTTCCCGATTGCTTCTTCGGGGCAATAGCCAAAAATCCGCTCTGCGGCGAGATTCCAATACGATATGATGCCGTGAGAATCCATCCTGATGATAGCATCGCGAGCTGAATCGGTAATACTGCGCAACCGTTCCTCGCTTTCACGCAATTCCCGGGTTCGGTCCTCTACCTGCCTCTGAACGGAGTCGCGCGACTCTATCAATGATTGCTCCGACTGTTTAAGTTCCCTGAACAGAGTGATGAAGGGTTCTCTAACGCCGGAGACGAACAAGGCGCGGTATATGAAGTAATAGGCAGCAACTTTTAATAGATGTCCCGCCATGTTGGCGAAGTCATACACGCCTATGTAGGAGGTAAAGGCAAATTCCGAGCAGATCGTGCACAGGGAAGATGCAATGATTAAGCGATATATCGTCTCGGTGAAATATGAGCGTATGCGGCGTAACATATAAAATGACGTAATAACAATGGCAATGATCAGGTACTCACTCAATATCTTGAAGCCGGTTAGACCTGTCCCCTCCCGGTAGCATTCCGGGAAATATCCGTTGAATGCAGCCCAGCCAAGCAGCAAGGCGATTGATCCATACGTTGCCAGAACGATACGAATGTTCAGTTTCTTTTTGTACAAGATTGGCGCGGCGAGCAAGCTGAGCGCCTGGAGGTAACGTGCGGCTATCCAGAGCTGTGTTGGCAGGTTGGTGTCGTAGCCTGTGACTAAATTCATACCCTTGAACGTCAATGCATGTGCCAGATCCAAGCAGGCGGCGGCGGAATAACCGGCACCGATGATCGTCAGGAAAGCGCTTTCCTGTATTTCTCTGGTATTCCATACAAGGATCAGTATGGTGAATGCAATGATGACACTGAACAATTCAACCAGTAAATGAAAGAGAAGATAGCTGTACGTGCTGGTGATGACGAGCATGATTATTACGCCAAGTGCGATCGCCACCCACGGGAGACTGGGTATGGAATTTTCGGTCTTTTGGGGGACAACGGTGTCCATGGAGTCTCCAAGAATACGGAATTGATTCCGTGCGGACTACCAATCCATGACGGGCATTGTCTACCATTTTGAAATATTTTACAATGCCGGATAAAGGAATTTTAACACGCCCGCACCACGGGGAAAACCTCAGATTCTTCATGATCTTGCAGAGCGACATGTTTGGGATGCGAGGGTATTTGCCGGGTATGTGAACCATCGGCAGGGTATTGGGTCTATGGCAATACGGGCACTATGTGGCCCCACCCAGTTGGCGTCCTGATGGAATCGAAAATATTGCCGTGAAAGCATAACAAAAGGGGCCGCTGTCTGCGACCCCTTCACCAAACTCGCTGCTGCATTGTCACCTCCCTGGTTGTTGTCAGGCTTTGTGCCCTTTCAGTTCGTCTTTGACGATTCCCGTTATCCCTTTTGCCATTCCAAACATGAGCAGGACGGCCGGCATGACCTGTGCGATGACGATCAGTGCACAGAAGCCAAGGAAGATCCAGACGAAGAGTCCGCTGTCATCGACGCGTGGAGTAGAAGCTGCAAATGCCGTTGCAGGGGCGATGGTTCCGATAATGGTGGCTAGAGTTTTCATGGCGTCCTCCTTTTTATTTGGTGATTCGTTGATCTCTTGACCATATAAAAAGCATCGAACGTGCCAAAGCTGATTGAATATTTTTTATGTTAACGTATCCTACTGAATAATAGTGTTTTTAAATTTGACGGCCGGAGACGGCTGACTGCTGTTTGTTGGGAAAACTGCACAGACCGTATAGGAACTTAATACACCCGTATTGGCCTCAAATATCGTAACAGACTGTAATAATGTCAGTTTAATGTTTTATACGTATTAGTGAGGTGTATATTTTTCGGAACTATAACCAACTTGTGATATTACCACCCCCGGCCCTTTAGGCCCCAGAGGGTCAGGAAGGAGTTGAGGATTTTTCTGCGAAAGGAGCGACCGGGAGAACGAGCAATGGTGCAACTAAGTGATCTACCCGCTCTATGTTTCCGAACCAATCCATAACATTAAAAACAAAACCGGGACCCCATGATCGTCAACCCGTTTTTTTGCCATATTCGGGGTGCGGGATTCAGAAAAATAATGTATGCTCGAACCTAAATTCTACGCGTTTCCCTGGATTTTCCGGGGTAAGGAGGCAGGTATGCACCTGATTGAAATGATATGGAACGGCCTCGGCGGCGTTGGTCCCGGACCAATGGTACTGAAAATCTGCTTCATGCTCTTTCTTGTGGTTTTGTTCTGGATTAGCTGCGAGTTTGCCAAACACATCATCACTGTCGGCTCCGGATTGTTAACGGATGCCATGCGCTATCTTGCCGTTGTAGTAAGGGGGTGGCCGGTAGGATCGGAAGGTGAACGCTCTGAAGGAAAGGAACCAGGCAATAGCTTTTGAATACCGGCGACACGTGCCGTCACGTTCTTTTCATTATGATCCCTCGGCGACTCATTTGTTGCCTGACCACGTATTATCCCCCATTCCTCTGCCGCTCCCGCTCCTGTCTGCGGACCCGAGTCATCCGCTCCCGCCGGCCGCCATCCTGCAGAACATGGCGCCGGCCGGCGAAATATGTTCCACGAACAGGGATATCCCCTTGCAGATGGAGTGAAAATTAAGTATATGTGAAAAAGGCAGGGGGCCAACCGTCCGCTGCCTGTTAAGCTGCGGTTCGCGCGGCACCCCAAAAAACCATGAAGGAGTCTACACCATGAAACAGACCGCAGTCGCCCTGCTTAGCCTGCTTGCCATCTCAGGATCCGCCTTTGCGGCTCCCGAGGTGATCGAACTGAAGAACAAGGTATCCTTTCCCCACAAGGAACATATGGCCATAACCGGCACATGCAGCAAATGTCACATTGAGGGCGTCGGCAAGATCAAAGGGTTCGGTAAGGACTGGGCGCACAAGAATTGCAAGGGGTGCCATGCGGAGATGCAAAAAGGTCCGCTCAAGTGCTCGGGTTGCCATAAGTGGAAAGACTAACAGGCAAAGCAGTCCCAGGATGCAGACGTGTGAGGCATTTTTAGATTTTTTTTATAATTTACGCTTGACGTTACAATTTAATTAATGGCAAAATTTTGTTCATGCTACTATTAAAGTCCAATTGCAGCCATTGTGGAACCCCCTTTGCCGCTGACGACACTGCCGACATTTATTCCATCCGCGTGAACAGCGAGGGCTACCTGCTGGAGGTCATGGACGGGGAACTGGTCCCGGGCGCGTTTCATTACTGTTCCCAGGACTGCATGTTCAAACGTGACCAGGGTGTTACCCCCGAAGATACCATTTTCAGTTATATGGGCCTCGCATGTGAGGCCCTGTAGTACATCTCCTGCTCCCGCCGCTTTTTCCCTTGCTCCGCTCCGTTTTTCAGATGGTCATCTCCCGCCCCCCGCGCACGCTCCACATCTATCCAACAAGACGTGCTCCTTGCGGTGAATTCGACCATTTCACGGATCGCGGCTTGATCCATGACAATGCCGCAATCTGTAGTATACTTTCATCAGTTGTTTTACCTTTTCACCATCTCAATGGTCTGGACCGGTTGCCCGGCCGGCAGCCGGCGAATCCTGATTGCAAAAGGAGAAATGACACCATGGAACGAGCCCTGACCATCCTGGCACTCCTCATAGTCGCTGCAGTACCCGACATATGCCTGGCAATGCCCATGCAACTGGGTCCCTATGTCACCGGTTTTCTCGGTGCAACCATGCCCAGGCGCAACTGCAACGTGACCACGACCGATTTCAGCAGCAACCAGACGTTCGATGAACGGGTACGCTTCGACCCAGGCGTCGATGTCGGCGGCGCCGGCGGATTTGATTTCGGTTACCTGCGCCTGGAGGGAGAGCTTTCCTACAAAGAGGCCGACATCAAGTCGATTGCGGACAATACCGGCGTCAACCAATACCGGGACATCGACGGCAACCTGGGAGCGCTCGCTTTCATGGCCAACGCCTTTTTCGACTTCCACAACTACACTCCCGTTACACCGTACATGGGAGGCGGCATCGGGTTTGCCACCCTGCACTTGAGCAACACCTATGCAACCGACGCCAACAACAATCGACTGTTAATGTATCCCAGGGACGACAACACCGTCTTTGCCTACCAGGCGGGCGCCGGGCTGAATATCGCCCTCAACCGCAGGTACTCTCTTGACCTGGGCTACCGCTACTTCAACACCGACTGGGCCAGCTTCAGCAGATACGCGTTGACTACCAGCAGTGTTCGCTTCGAGAGCCATAATGCAACGGTCGGGTTCAGGATAAAGTTCTGATTCCCGACATTTCCCGCGTTACTGTTCAGACGCAAACAGCCCCGGACCATGGATCCGGGGCTGTTCTTTTGCAAATCCGTCGCATCCCCCCTCTTGCCCCCCGCGGGGAGGGGGGACTAATTTATGGTTGACACGCTGCCTCTGTAGTGGAAGCATGCATACAGATCATGTGATTGATGTGTTTTGAGTTTTACATCGGGGCAAGTTTCGGGTGGTTTACCGGCAGATCTAAAGGTTGGCAGACCTTGATTCTCATGTAGTCAGGAATAAATTTATGAGCCAGAAAACAAAAAAATACTGGGTGAAGTATATCCCATTTCTTATTATTCCGTTACTTGTAATATCCTGGGGAATATCCAAATATAAGTCACCTAATGAAATACCTGTTATCCACCTTCAGATAAAAACCAATCTATCTCCCATGGGGCAAGAAGTACTACCTGAACAAAGAAGAACTTATGCCTTAAAATTACAAAAAAATGAAAATCCCGATTATAAGGGTGCTGTTTTCACTACTACAGGTGATTTTCACACCACACTCTCAATTGAGTCCAATCGGATAAACAGCAAAATGGCAACTTCAATGAGCAGCACCGGGGAACCTTTTTCTGATGTCAGGAAAATGGGTTTCAAACACTTGAAAATGTCCAATGGCAAGGAAGCATGGGATATTGATCTGAGTAATTGAATAAGCGCCGGATTCCCCCCTTGGCCTTGAAAAGCCGCAGGCCGTATGCTACAACCACCCAGCACCAATCTCACAAACGAAAAGGCCCGGACAACCATGGCAGACCAGACCCCCATGATGCGGCAGTACATGGAGATCAAGTCGGGATATCCCGACGCGGTCCTCTTCTTCCGCATGGGGGACTTTTACGAGATGTTCCTGGACGACGCCCTGATCGCCTCCCGCATCCTGGATATCGCCCTCACCTCCCGCAACAAGGGGAGCGGGGACGAGATCCCCTTCTGCGGCGTCCCCTTCCATTCGGCCTCGCCCTACATTGCCAAGTTGATCGAGTCAGGCCGCAAGGTGGCTATCTGCGAGCAGGTGGAAGACCCCAGGCAGGCCAAGGGGATCGTGCGGCGCGAGGTGGTCAAGGTGGTTACGCCGGGGCTTCTGATCGAGGCCGATAGCCTCCTGCCCGACGAGAACAATTACCTTCTCTCCCTCACCGAGGGCGCCGCCGGCACCTGGGGGTGCGCCTGGCTGGACCTGTCCACCGGCGAATTCCGGGTGACGGAGTTGGGGAGCGCAACGGCTGCCGCAGGAGAGGCGGCCTGCATCAACCCCCGGGAGGTGCTGCTGGCCGACGGCTTGGAACAGAATGCCCTCCCGGCCGACCTGCGTACCTTCCTGGCGGAGCGGATCATCTCCCGCGCACCGACTTGGGTCTTTGAGCGGGATTATGCCACCTCCCTGCTCTGCGGCCAGTTCGGGGCCGCATCGGCCGAGGCCCTGGGTCTCGGCGCCATGCCGGCAGGCCTGACGGCGGCCGGGGCGGCCCTGGACTACCTTCGGGAAAACCGCAAGTCGGCCATCCCCCACATCCGCGACATCAAGGTCTACGAACGGGCAGATCACCTGGCCCTGGACCCGGCCACCCGCCGCAACCTGGAGATCACCGCCACCATGGCCGAGGGAAAGAAGGCCGGCTCGCTCCTTGGCTGCCTGGACCGGACCGCTACCGCCATGGGCGCCCGGCGCCTGAAACAGTGGCTCAGCTACCCCCTGGTGGGGCTGGAGCCGATCCGGCAGCGGCTGGCTGCGGTTGAAGAACTGCTGGAGGCCGCAGACCTGCGGGAGGAGGTACAGGCGCAACTGCGTGAGATCGCCGACATTGAGCGGCTCAACGGCCGTATCGGCATGGCCTCGGCCTCCGGGCGCGACCTGCGGGCCCTGCACGATTCCTTGCGCCGCGTGCCTCCCTTGCTGTCGCGTCTTGCCCCGTTGCAGGCCGGGCTCCTGCAATCCCTTGCCACAACCATCGATCCGCTGGACGACATCCGCGGCCTGGTGGAGCGGGGCATCGTGGAGAATCCCCCTTTCTCCCTGCGGGAAGGTGGCATCATCGCCACCGGCTACAACGCCGAACTGGACGAACTGCGGGCCATCAGCAGCGAGGGCAAGGGGTTCATCGCCCGCATGGAGGCAAAGGAACGGGCGCGCACCGGCATTTCGACCCTCAAGATCCGCTACAACCGGGTCTTCGGTTATTCCATCGAGATCACCAAGAGCAATCTGGGGGCCGTACCGGCCGACTACATCCGCCGCCAGACCCTGGCCAACGCCGAACGCTTCATCACCGATGAGTTGAAGGTTTACGAGGAAAAGGTACTGGGGGCCGAGGAGCGCATCAACGACCTGGAGTACACCCTGTTCCAGGATATCCGCGAACAGGTGGCCGGCCAGGCCGAACGCATCTGCCGCACCGCCGACGGTCTGGCGGTCCTGGACGTACTCACCTCTCTGGCTACGGTGGCAGGCGAACGGAACTACTGCAAACCCCAGGTGGACGACACGGACGTCATCGACATCAAGGACGGCCGCCATCCCGTCATCGAGGCCATGAATCTTGGGGAGCGCTTCGTCCCCAACGACACCCGCCTGGACGGCGACGAAAACCAGATACTGATGATTACCGGCCCCAACATGGCCGGCAAGTCCACCTACATGCGCCAGGTGGCCTTGATCTGCCTCATGGCCCAGGCCGGCAGCTTCGTCCCGGCCGGCGAGGCCAGAATCGGCATCGCCGACCGGATATTCACCCGGGTCGGCGCAGGAGACAACCTGGCCCGGGGCCAGTCCACCTTCATGCTGGAGATGATGGAGGCGGCCAACATCCTGCGAAACGCCGGTCCTAAAAGCCTGATCGTGATGGACGAGATCGGCCGGGGCACCTCCACCTTCGACGGCGTCTCCATTGCCTGGGCCGTGGCCGAATACATCCACGACACCCCCGGCTGCCGGGCCCGCACCCTGTTCGCCACCCATTACCATGAGCTGACCGAGTTGGCCGTAACCAGGGAACGGATCAGAAACTTCACCGTGGCGGTGCGGGAGTGGAACGACCAGGTCATCTTCCTACGCACCATCATCCCCGGCGGTGCCTCCCACTCCTACGGCATCCAGGTGGCCCGCCTGGCCGGCATGCCGGCCGACGTGATCGAGCGGGCCAAGGAGATCCTGCGCAACCTGGAGAATGGCGAGTTCGAGCAAGGTGCCCCGCGCCTGGCCAAGAGCAGAAAGAGCCAGCCCAAGGAGCCCTCCCCCCAGTTCTCCCTGTTCGAGACCACGGAAGACCAGTTGCGCCTGCGTCTGAAGAAGCTCAACATCGCCACCCTCACGCCCCTGGAGGCGCTCAACCTGCTGGATGAATTGAAGCGGATGGCGTAATGCCTGAATTACCGGGTCTCCGACCCTAATATGTTGAAACATTTGATTATTTCTGTTAGAAGAATATATTACCTTTTATGAACCGATCCAATTGACATGCAAAGAGACCCAATGACCCGATCGCTTCACATTGTAATAAGCCTCGTGATTCTCTCGCTCCTCTCTTCTTTTCCCGCCGACGCGACCGGAAAAAAAGCACAAAAGACCGCTTTCAGCAATCAAACCACGGCCGCCGGCCGTCCCCTTGCCGTACTGAGTGAAGTGAAACACTGGTCGAACCCCGATTACACCCGCATCTCCCTGGAGCTGGACCGGGACGTTGCCTGGGAGGCCCATGAACTGGGCAAGGGGAGCCCCGGCAAACCAGGCCGGATCTACATCGACATCAATCGGGCCAAGCTGGGCAAGGGGGTGAAGGATATCACCATCGGCGACGGCCTCCTGAGGAGGGTACGGCTCGGCCAGTTCAGGCAGGACGTGGTGAGGGTGGTGCTGGATTCAGAAAATATGAAGGATTACAAGATCTTTTCGCTCTCGGATCCTGCACGGCTGGTCATAGACGTCCGCGGGGGGCGCCGCGCCGAAATATCCCGACTGGAAGAGACCATCACCGCCAGACAGGAACAGGCGCCGGAGCTAAAACCGAAACCCGAGGCGCCGGCCATCGTGGAAAAGAAGGCCGGGGCCCGGAAAAAACCGCTTATCACCAAGATCCGCCGGATCGTCGTCGATCCGGGCCACGGGGGGCATGATTCCGGCGCCGTGGGTCCCGACGGCGTCAAGGAGAAGGATGTAGTCCTGGCCATCGGCCTGAAACTCCGGGATCTGCTGAAGGAAGAGTTGGGGTTGGACGTGGTCATGACCCGTTCGACCGATGTCTTTATTCCGCTGGAGGAGCGCACCGCCATAGCCAACAAGGTGAATGCCGATCTGTTCGTCTCGGTGCATGCCAATGCCGCCCTCAACCACGGTGCCTCCGGGATCGAGACCTATTACCTCAACCTGGCCAAGACCGAAAAGGCCGCACAACTGGCAGCCAAGGAGAACGGCACCACCCTGGAGAAGGTCAGCGTCCTCCAGGCGATTCTCTTCGACCTGATGGCAAACTACAAACTAAACGACTCGGCCCACCTGGCGGACGAAGTGCAGCGGTCGCTGCACGGCAGGATCCGCGGCAGCTACGCCGACGTCAGAAACCTTGGGGTCAAGCAGGGCCCCTTTTATGTCCTGGTAGGTGCAACCATGCCCAGCATCCTGGTGGAGACGGCCTTTGTCAGCAACCCCCAGGAAGAGGCCCGCCTCACGAACCCCACCTACCAGGACCAGACCGCGGAAGGCATCATGGAGGGTATCCGCAGCTACATCTCCAGCCTGAAGTAAATGCCGGGCACCCTCTACATTATGGCCACCCCCATCGGCAACCTGGAGGACATGACCTTCCGGGCGGTCCGTATCCTGGGGGAGGTTGATCTGATCGCCGCCGAGGACACCCGCCACTCCCTCAAGCTGCTCAACCATTTCGGCATCTCCAAACCGCTCACCTCCTATTTCGACCACAACCAGAAATTCAAGGGGGAACGTATCCTCCAGGCATTGCGCGGGGAAAAGAATGTTGCCCTGATCTCGGACGCCGGCACCCCCTGCATCTCCGATCCCGGTTTCAACCTGGTGCGCGCGGCCGTAGCCGAAGGGATCGCGGTCATCCCCATACCCGGCCCCTGCGCCGCCATAACTGCCCTCTCCGGCTCAGGCCTCCCCAGCGACACCTTCACCTTTGTCGGTTTTCCGCCAGCCCGCCAGGGCAAGCGGCGCACGTTTCTGAACGCAATGGCCCCCTTGCCGGGAACCCTGGTGTTCTACGAGGCCCCCCACCGGCTGGAGGAGACGCTGCGGGATATCCGGGAGGTGATGGGGGAGCGGCAGGTCGTGGTGGCGCGTGAACTGACCAAGATTTACGAAGAGTTCATCCGGGGCACGGTCGGCGAGGTGCTGGCAGAAGTTGCCCAAGGCAAGGTACGGGGAGAGGTGGTCATACTGGTGGCGCCGGGTGAAGCGCCGCAGGAGAACGCCCTGCCGTTGCCCGAACTGCTTGAGCGCCTGCTGAACGACGAGGGGTTGACGGTGAAGGACGCCGCCAAAAAGGCTGCCGAAATAACGGGCGTCCCCAAAAATGCGGCCTATGCCGAGGCCCTGCGAGTGCGAAATGGTGGAACAGAGTGCTGATTCTGCTGGAATTACGGGTGGATAATGTGCTATAGAATACCAATTATTCTGACCTTCCGGAGAAAATGAATGAAGATCTGTATCTTTGGTGCCGGCTATGTCGGCTTGGTGGCAGCGGCCTGCTTTGCTGAGAGCGGCAACAGCGTTATTGCCGTGGATGTGGACAAATCCAGGATAGAGGGGCTCAAAGAGGGCATCATCCCGATCTACGAACCGGGCCTGAAGGAAATGGTGCTGCGCAACCATGCCGAGGGACGGCTCTCCTTTACCACCGAGATGGCCGAAGCGGTGCAGGCGTCCCTGGTCTGTTTCATCGCCGTGGGCACCCCTCCGGGCGAGGATGGTTCGGCCGACCTGAAATACGTCCTGGGGGTGGCCCGGGATATCGGCCGCGCCATGAACGGCTTCAAGATCATCGTGGACAAGTCCACCGTCCCGGTCGGCACGGCCGACAAGGTCCGCGAAGCCGTCAGGGACGAACTGGCAACCCGCGGCACGGGCTTCGAGTTCGACGTGGTCTCCAACCCCGAATTCCTCAAGGAGGGGGCGGCCATCGACGACTTCATGAAACCGGACCGTGTGGTTATCGGCACCGACAACGTCCGCACCGCCGAGATCATGAAAGAGCTGTACGACCCCTTCATGCGCAAACAGAACCGCATGATCGTCATGGATATCCGCAGCGCCGAGATGACCAAGTACGCCGCCAACGCCATGCTGGCCACCCGCATCTCCTTCATGAACCAGATCGCCAACCTGTGCGATTGCATGGGGGCCGACGTGGCCGCCGTTCGCGAAGGGATCGGTTCCGACTCACGCATCGGCTACGATTTTCTCTTCCCGGGCCCCGGCTACGGGGGCTCCTGCTTTCCAAAGGATGTGAAGGCCCTGATCAGGACCGCCGAGGAATGCGACTACGATTTCCTGCTGCTCAAGGCAGTGGAGGACGTCAACGAACGCCAGAAAGAGGTCCTGGCCCACAAGCTCATTAGGTTGCTGGGTTCCCCAGACGAGGAACTGCCGCTTACCGGGCGCACCGTGGCCTGCTGGGGGCTTTCCTTCAAGCCGCGCACCGACGACATGCGGGAGGCCCCCGCCATTACCGTCATCGAGCGGCTGCTGGCGGCCGGCGCCACCGTTCGCGCCCATGATCCGGAAGCGCTCAAGGAGGCCAAGAAGATCTTCGGCGACCGGATCGAATACAGCACCAACCAGTATGCGATCCTGGAAAACGCCGATGCTCTGGCCATCATTACCGACTGGAGCGAATACCGCAACCCGGACTTCGACCGCATCAAGGCCTCCCTGAAAAACCCGCTCATCGTCGACGGCCGCAACCTATACAAACCGGACCGCATGAAGGCCGGCGGATTCAGCTACATCCCCCTGGGACGTTGCGGTGTCGGAGTCTGCGGAGAGGTGAAATAATGCGCATCCTGGTCACCGGCGGCGCCGGCTTCATCGGTTCGCACCTCTGCGAACGGCTTCTGCATGAGGGGCACGACGTCATCTGCCTGGACAACCTCTTCACCGGCAGCAAGGACAACATCATCCACCTGATGGACAACCACCGCTTCGAACTGGTACGCCACGACATCGTCGAGCCGATCCTGTTGGAGGTTGACCGCATCTACAACCTGGCCTGCCCGGCCTCGCCGGTTCACTACCAGTACAACCCGGTCAAGACCGTCAAGACCAGCGTCATGGGCACCATCAACATGCTGGGCATGGCCAAACGGGTCAAGGCCCGCATCCTCCAGGCATCCACATCGGAGGTCTACGGCGACCCCCAGGTGCACCCCCAGACCGAGGCATACTGGGGCAACGTCAACCCGATCGGCATCCGCAGCTGCTACGACGAGGGGAAGCGGGTGGCCGAAACCCTGATGATGGACTACCACCGCCAGAACAAGGTGGACATCCGCATCATCCGCATCTTCAACACCTATGGCCCCAGGATGGCCGAAAACGACGGCCGCGTGGTGTCCAACTTCATCCTCCAGGCCTTGCGCAACGAGGACATCACGGTCTACGGCGACGGCTCCCAGACCCGGTCGTTCTGCTATGTCTCCGACCTGGTGGAGGGGATGTGCCGCATGATGGAGTGCGATGACTTCATCGGTCCGGTCAATCTGGGAAACCCGGTTGAAAACACAATCCTTGAGTTTGCCGAAAAAATCATTACAATTACAGGATCGAGATCAAAGGTGATCTTCAAACCCCTGCCCCAGGACGACCCCAAGCAGCGTCGGCCGGACATATCCCTGGCCGGGGAACGGCTGGGGTGGCAACCGCTGATCGGGCTGGAATCAGGACTGGCAAAGACGGCCGAGTATTTTGCCGCTCGGATCGGCAAAGGATGACCACGTGAAGCTCCCCTTTCAGAAAAGGATGTATTTCTTCCCGGCCGGATGCCTCGCATTCATCCTTTTCTTTACCGTGTTCGGCGACAAGGGGTTGCTGCGCATCTATGAACTTCGCCAGGACATCGCCGGCGTCGAGGAGCGGCTGAGCAGTACCGGTCTCGACAACGAAAAACTGAAGCGGGAGATCATCGCCCTCAAGTCCGACCGCCGTTACCTGGAAAGCATTGCCCGCAAGGATTTCGGGTTTGTGCGCTCCAACGAGGTGATCTACCAGTTCCCCCAGGAAAAGAAACAACCCTTGCCCCAGGGTAGAGGCGAAGAACCGAAATAACAGGCTGACCGTAAGGAAACACCCCGAACATGATGCGAAACCGAATTGCCGCCCTTGTCGAATCCGCCCTGCAGAGCTCTGCCGCAGATAAAGAACTCCTCTCGTCCCCTTTCCCCGCTGTCATCATCGGAACTCCGGACAACCCGGACCATGGTGATTTTTCCTGCAATATCGCCATGCAGATGGCCAAGGGTGAGCGCAAGGCGCCGCGCCAGGTTGCCGAGATCATCATCAGGCACCTGGGCGACGGCAAGGGCCTTCTGGCCAAAACCGAAATCGCCGGACCCGGCTTCATCAACCTGTTCATCGCCCCGGCCGCATGGCAGTCTGCCCTCTCGGAGATCGAGGCACAAGGCGAGGCTTTCGGCCGCACCACCTCCGGATCCGGGCAGAAGGTGCAGATCGAATTCGTCAGCGCCAATCCTACCGGGCCGCTGCACATCGGCCACGGCCGCGGGGCCGCCATCGGCGACACCCTCTGCCGCATCCTGGACGCGGCCGGCTGGGCAGTGACCCGCGAATTCTACTACAACGACGCCGGCCAGCAGATCAGCAACCTGGCGCTCTCCGTCCAGGCGCGCTGTCTCGGCATCGAACCGGACGACCCCCGCTGGCCCGCCGACGGCTACCAGGGTGAATACATCAAGGACGTGGCCAACGCCTATCTGGCACGGGAGACCGTGGAGGCCAGCGACCAGCACACCACCGCTGCGGGCGATCCCCAGAACCTGGATGCGATCCGCACCTTTGCCGTGGCCTACCTGCGACGGGAACAGGATCTGGACTTGGCCGCCTTCGATGTGGCGTTCGACGTCTATTCCCTGGAATCGGCCCTCTATGCCAAAGGCAGCGTGGAGGCCGTGGTGCAACGGCTGATCGCCAACAAGCACGCCTACGAACAGGACGGCGCGCTCTGGCTGCGCACCACCGACTTCGGTGACGACAAGGACCGGGTGATGCGCAAACAGGACGGCGGCTACACCTACTTTGTTCCGGACGTGGCCTATCACCTGGACAAATGGGAACGCGGCTTCACACGCGTCATCAACGAACAGGGGGCCGACCACCACAGCACCATCACCAGGGTGAGGGCCGGCCTGCAGGCGCTTGACCTGGGCATCCCCAAGGGGTGGCCGGAATATGTGCTGCACCAGATGGTGACCGTCATGCGCGGCGGTGAAGAGGTCAAGATATCAAAGCGGGCCGGCAGCTATGTCACCCTGCGGGACCTGATCGACGAAGTGGGGCGCGACGCCACCCGTTTCTTCTTCCTGATGCGTCGGCCCGACGCCCAACTGGTCTTCGACATCGACCTGGCCAAGCAGCAGACCAACGAGAACCCGGTCTACTACGTCCAGTACGCCCATGCCCGCATCTGCAGCATCTTCGAGAATGCGGCGGAAAAGGGGTTCACGGCGCCCCGGCAGCCTTCGCCCGAAGCGCTTGCGCTCCTCTCCACCCCCGAAGAGTTGCAGCTCATGAAACTTTTGTGCGCCCTGCCGGACACCATCGACGACAGCGCCATCCATTTCGAGCCGCACCGCCTCACCTACTACCTGACCGAACTGGCGAGCTGCTTTCACAGCTTCTACAACAAAAATCGGGTCATCACCGAAGACACCGCCCTGACCAATGCGCGCCTCTACCTGCTCAAACGCACCGCCCAGACCCTGAAGAACGCCCTGTCGGTCCTGGGCATATCAGCCCCCGAACGGATGTAGCGGAGTCTCCCATGAGGATCGATTACAGCGAACCAAAGAAGTCGTACGTCGCCTCCCCGGGCAGCAGCCGTCCCCGCAAGGAGCCGGTGGGACGGCTCACGATGATCATCATCGTCACCGGCATGGCCGCCTTTGCCGCCGGTTTCGGTACCGGCTGGTTCCTCTCCCAGCGTGCCACAAAAAAATCGTTCCAGGCTGCCATGGAACAGACCAGCCTGGAAAGTTCGCCGCAGCAGGATAACGCTCCGGCCAAGCGTGTACCTCCACCACCCCAACCGGGCGAACCGGCGGCTTCCCAGTCGCCGCAAACGCAGCAACAGGCCGGCACCGCGCCCCCCAACGGCCAGACCATGCCCGAACCGCCGCTCAGCTTCTACAAGACGCTCCCCAGCGGACAAAAGAACAACGTCATGGGAAGCGGCATCAATGCCAAGGATGAAAAGGGCAAACAACCGCTCCAGGCCACCATACCGTCGAATGTGTCCAGACCCCAGCAGGGCGGCGACGCGGCAAAATCGGGCAACGACAAGGCCCCTGCCGCTACCGAGAAACCGGCCCGGCAGGATTCGTCGAACGGATACACGGTGCAGGTCGCATCATATACACTGAAATCCGAGGCAGAGGCGGTGCGGAGCAAGTTGGCAAGCAAGGGATACAACGTCTTCATTACCGAGTCGAATCAGGGTGACAAGGGAACTTGGTACCGCGTGCGCGTCGGCAGAAGGTTGGAACAGGACGCGGCCAAGGAGCTGTGCAGCAAGCTCGGCAAGGGCGCCATCTCCATCCCGGACAAGGAGTGAGGCCTTGCTGTAGTTTTCTCGGCATAGAGCACTTTTTTTATTGACAACAAAGATGATCTAGACTATAAATAGGATTCTTCGATTGTCGCGGGGTGGAGCAGTCTGGTAGCTCGTCGGGCTCATAACCCGAAGGTCACAGGTTCAAATCCTGTCCCCGCAACCAAACAAAAACAAGGGGTTAGCTTTTAAGCTAACCCCTTTTTTGTATCCAGTGTGCTAATTTTGTGCTTTTTGCTTCATTATGGAATTCAGCGTATTTACAGCTTTTGTGAAGTGCTGTGGGGCAAGGTGGGCATAGCGAAGGGTCATCTTTAATGATTTATGTCCCATCAGCTTTGAAACTGTAGTCAAATCTACACCTGACATCACCAGATGACTTGCAAACGTATGGCGCAGGTCATGAAAATGAAAATCTTCAATCCCTGCTCTTTTGCAAGCAGTTTTGAATGAATGCGTGACATCAGTAAATCTCTTCCCTGTCTCAGGGTCATGAAATACCCATTGATTCCCAGCTTTATTTTCCTCTTTCATATCTGCAAGTAATTCATTCAATGTTTCATTTATAGGTATATGGCGTTTTTCACCATTTTTGGTCTTATCCAAAGTTACTATTCCTAGCTTTAGATCAACCTGCTTCCATCTTAAAGAAAGAATTTCTTGTTTCCTGCACCCAGTATTCAGAGCAAATCTCAGTATTGGTTTAAGATGCTTTTGTTTTTGGATTTCAGTTTTTCCATTCTTGAATTCTCTCAAATAGTCACATGCATCAAGCAATTTTGGTATTTCATCATCATGGAGAAACCTTATTCTGCAATTATCTAATTTATACATTTTTACTTCATGAACAAGTTTCAACATCTCCTCAGTTGTATCTCCCCACTCTTCTGCTATGGTAAACATATGTTTCAAAACAGCAACTTTCCTATTAACAGTTGTTTCAGATATTTCATTTTCCAGCATATCTATTTGATACATTTGTATTTGCTTTTTACTAAATGAGTTTAAAGGTATATCACCAAAATATGACTTCAACATATTTACAATACTATGTTTGTTTCGATAATCTTTTTGGTGCCTACAATGTACGAGGTAGTCAGTTGCAAGTTCAAAGAACGACCTATTTTTTATTTTTTCATATTTTTGCAATGTTCCTTTTACTACATCAGCTTGACGAATTTTTAAAAGGTCAATGGCGTCTTTTTTCTTCCTACTTTTTGAAGACTCCCTTCTCTGTATGCCATCACAATCAGTAAAACGAATCCAGTATATACTCCCTCTAGGGTAAATGTTAGTTTGATTTGATCTTATTTTGTCAACAGATTCCATAATTATTTCATACCTAGGTTGTTACTCTTTGGATAGTTACCAGAACAGCCACAATTGAACCAAGTATCAATTTCACTACGTCTGAACCTTGGATATTTACCCATATGAGTACAAGGTATCTCACCATATTGAATTCGTTTGTACACCCAAGACTTCTTGACGTTTAAATATGTTGCAACTCCATCAACATCCATCACGTTATCTTGCAATTGTAACTGTTTTTTTAATGGCTCAATTGCTTCCATTAAAACTGTAATAACCTGCCTAACATTATCATCTTTAATACACTTCAACAGTTCATTCATTCTGTTTCTCCTTTTCTTTAATGTATATTTTAATTTAACACAACTACTTAGTATTGTCAAATTAGCGCAGTTGCTTTAGTTTATTGTGTTTTATTGTTATTTGTGTTATTAAACATAATTGTTTTTATTGATGTTGTAAGTTAGTTATGTGTGTATCAGGTTCTTTTTATTTTCACGTAAATTTATTATATTTTATAATGTTTTTATTCTAGTTTATTGGTTTCCCAAATAGGGTAATTTTATTAGGGCGCAAATTTGACATTCAGGTCAATTTGAATATAATAAAAATATATAGTAGATTTCTTGCAATTCGATTTTAGATGCTCCCCTCTTACCATCCTTTCGAGCCAATCCCCAAGACTTCTATAAATCGCAGTCATCATAGTAAATTCTGAATAGCTCATGGCATAACATTTCAGATGGCATGTTGAACTGTATCCTGTTCAGCTATAGCTTTAGTGCGTGGACTTGTGTGGTGAGGTTCATGGAAGGTTCAGAACCATATCCATAAATCGTGCTTGGTGAGTTTTATAGTTTTGTGTAAGGAAGGCAGTAAGATTAGAAATAAATAATTCTACGAAGTCGATGAACGAGCATAAATAAGTATGAACGATAATGATGGTTCATGGGGAATTTTAAAAAACATAAATAAACAGAAAGGAGAAAACAAAATGGAAATTGATAAGATGATCACACAGAATGAGCTACAGCAACTAATTGGTTTTTCAGGTTCAACACTTGAACGTTGGAGAAGAATTGGATTAGGGCCTAAATTTGTAAAGGTCAACAACTCAGTACGATACAAATTATCTGATATACATGCATTTTTGGCTGAAAATGGAAATAACATCAAAATAATAACAAATAACAAAGGAGAATAAAAATGAAAAACTCAGAATTGTACGAATTTATAATGTTTATAGCGGCCCCGGTTTTCTTGGACAGAGAAATGGTGTAAATTTTTTGTTCAAGGAGACAGCCAATGAAAAAAGATGTAGTCAGTCCCGGTGCAGCGGAAGGAGAGCGTAGCTCGACTGGAGCTGCACCGGAAGTCAAA
>JARLHN010000007.1 GCA_031292255.1 Oryzomonas sp.
AGATGTCGCGGTTTGTCGGCAGGTTCAAAGTATTTGTTCAACAGCTCGGCAGGTGTTCTTTGCAACTCCTCTTCAGGGTAGACCGCGGCAGTGACGATATCGCCGAAGTTATTGGCGCTGTCATGATCGGTGGCGTCGATGCGCAGGTTCTTGAAACCGAAGGGGTTCAACTTTTCCGCAAAGATCATGGCGATGGTGTAGGTCTCCTGGCCCAATGCGCAGCCGGCGTCCCAGATTTTGATCCTGCTTCTGCCGCTGGCATAGGGAATCATATGGTCCGCGGCATGCTCAAGAGTCGGCTGATCCCGCATGAAGAACGTGAAAGCCACGTAAATTCTCCCCAAGACTATTGGTTTTGCTGTTTCTGATCGGTAATGTTTTCAAAGCGATACAAGCAGCGTGCCATAAACATCTTGAGGCGGATTCAAGGCTAAAATAGTATTAATATCATGTTGTTGAATAATATTAATCTTGTGGGGAAGGTCTTGGGGGACAAGGAAGAGGTGTGTCATGAAACACAAGTGTTTCAAGTGCGTGGCACGCATGTGTTCCAGGGTGCAACAGAATACTACCACCCCCGGCCCTTTAGGCCCCAGAGGGTCCTCCTAAACGAGGAGAGGAGGAAAATCGCCCAGTTCTTCCCCCTCCTTGATAAGGAGGGGGGCAGGGGGGGGTGAGAATTTTTCTGCGAATGGGGTGAAGGAGAGAACGGGCAAAGGCCCCGACACTAGGGGGGGGGATCATGAAGCATGCGATAGAGGGTCGAGCGGCTCAATCCAAGCAGACGGGCCGCCTTGGCCTTGTTTCCGCCTGCCTTCTCAAGAGCCGCTTCAATGCTCATGATATTCTGAACCATGGGAGGGCGAACCTCGTCGGTTCGATTATGAAGGAGTGAAACTATCAAATCTTGCGGCAGATTTTTTTCGGTTATGATTGTGGAGGAAGAGAATACCGTTGCATATTCGATTACGTGTTCCAGCTCACGCACGTTACCCGGCCAGGAATACCGCATCAACAACTCCATCGCCTCCTGGGCTGCCGTGCACACTGGCCTGTTAAACTTCTGGCTGAACTTATTCAGAAAATGTTCGACCAACAGGGGGATGTCATCCTTGCGATCTCTCAGCGGAGGTATGACAAGACGAATTACGTTTAACCGGTAGTAGAGATCCTGCCGGAATGTACCCATGCGTACCTTTTCAGCCAAGTCCTGATTGGTCGCTGCTATGACGCGGACATCTACCTTGATTGGGTTTGCATCACCGACTTTTTCAAATTCATGTTCCTGAAGCACTCGTAGCAATCTCATCTGCATGGCGAGAGAGATGTCGCCGATTTCGTCAAGGAGGATCGTCCCCCCATCCGCTTTTTGAAATCGACCGGTCTTATCGGCTATCGCGCCGGTAAACGCGCCCCGCACATGGCCGAAAAGTTCACTCTCCAGAAGGTGTTCCGATAAAGCGGAACAGTTCACCTTCACAAAAGGCCTCTTACTTCTGGCTCCTTGGTGATGCAGGGCTGCTGCCACCATTTCCTTGCCGGTGCCGCTTTCGCCATTTATGAGAACCGTCGTCTGGACATTGGCGAGAGCATCGATGAGGGAAAACATTCGCTGCATCGAGCTGTCCTTGCCGATTATCCCGGCATATTCATTTTTCCGGGATACTTGCTTTTCAAGGTATTCCAGCTGTGTGTCATCGCGAATGAAAGCCGCGGCACCGCTAACGATCCCGTCATTATCGACAACAGTGGTCGCATTGAAGCTGAGTATCCGTTTTGATCCATCATCCCTGCTGCATTCCAGGCGACGGAGATGGCACGGGGTGCCGCTAATGAGCACACTAACCAATTTTTGCCTGCAGGCTCCTGTACAGCCGGTTTGGATGGACTGAATGGGGGTGTTGATGTGCTCGGCTGCGTAACCACACGACTTGAAGGCCGCTTCATTGGCCTGTATCAGCCTGTTTTCGTTATCAATGAGGATTATGGCTTCAGTTGCGCAGCGGAATATCGCATCCAGATTCGCCTGTTTACGCCGGTTTTCTTCAATAAGAGCTTTGCTTCTCAAGGCACGCTTTGCCGTGCTGATGACCTGATGAGGGTAGAGAGGTTTCATGAGGTAGTCAAAGGCGCCAAGCCGCAGCGCCTCTGTGGCCGTTTCAAAGTCAGGTCGTCCGGTAATCAGGGCAATGTGGGCCTGTTCATCATGATCCCGCAAATGACGCAGGATCTGCAAACCATTTTCTCCGTTGCCGAGATGAATATCGAGAAGGACAAGATCGTATCTTCCTGTCTGTATAAAGGAATCTACTTCCAGAGAGTTCGATGCGCAATCAACGACAAAGCCCTCTTGGGACAGAAATATTTTGAGAAGCCGTTGAATTGATAGCTCGTCGTCAACAACCAGTGCGCGTGGATTCATAAAATCGGTTCCCCATGCTGTTTTAGTGTCCAGTGAGGTTAGTACATGCTCGTAATTTCGGCTCTTTTGTCCGCTGCCGTCGTTGCGGCTTCTTGATGTAGACCACTCGGAGTCTGTCGGATAGCTATTGAATGATCGGTGTCAACTGTCTTCTTGTTGTTATTCCCGCTCAGCAATTTGTTGATTGTTTCCAGCAGCTTCGGAAGCTGAAGCGGTTTCTGAATTACCATGTCTGCATTCATTTTTTCTCAAATATCGAGTAAATATTCCTGAACAAGATAGGATGATCCACCAGACATAGCAATAATTTTTGGACGGTTTGGCATCTTTTCGATGGACATCAGTACCTCAAATCCATCACATTCAGGCATGATAATATCGGTTATAACTATGTCAAAACAGCTGCCGGTCAAAATCTTCAAGCCTTCCTTACCATCGCCAGCCGATACGACCACGTGACCTTCGCGTCCCAGGAATGTCGAGAGCGTGGTGACTATTTGAGGTTCATCGTCAATTAAGAGTATTCGCGCCATCTATTATTTCCCTGATCTACTCCCATAGGTATTATCCAATATTTCACGAACCTTGTTCGCCAGCACGGGAAGCGAGAACGGCTTTTGGATAAAATTAACTCCTTCGTCGAGCACGCCGTGGTGGACGATGACGTTGGCCGTATATCCCGACATGAACAGGTGCTTTATGTGCGGAAATTCTGAAAGGAGGCATTTCGCCAGATCGCGGCCATTCATTCCGGGCATGATCACGTCGATCATGAGCAGTTGAATGGCCTCTGAGTACTCCCTTGCCAGGCGGATCGCCTCGTCGGTGGTGTTTGCGGTCAGCACGGTATAGCCCTGCATTGTCAGCATCAGCGAGGTGATTTTCAGGATGGCCGGTTCGTCTTCCACCAGCAGGATGGTTTCATTGCCGCGGGAGAGCGATTCCTTTGTCCCGTGTTTATCGGCCTGCCCGGCATTACCCTCATGCCGGGGCAGGTATATCGTGAACGTCGTTCCCTGGTTCGGTTCGCTGTAGACGTTGATGAAACCTTGATTCTGTTTGACAATGCCGTATACCGTGGCCAAGCCGAGGCCGGTGCCCTTGCCGCTGTCCTTGGTGGTGAAGAACGGTTCGAAGATATGGGAGAGTGTTTCCTTGTCCATGCCGCGGCCGTTGTCACTCACGACAAGACGCACGTACTCTCCAGGTAAAAATCCCAGGTGGGTGGCGCAGTAGTCTTTGTCAAAGACCCAGTTTCCTGTCTCGATGGTGATCTTGCCAACATCGTATATGGCGTCGCGGGCGTTGATGCAGAGGTTGACCAGGATCTGGTCGATCTGTGACGGATCCATCCTGACCGGCCAGAGATCATTCGCCGGATGCCAGGTGATATGCATGTCTTCGCCGATGAGCCGTTGCAGCATTTTGAACATGCCGCCCACGGTCTCGTTCAGGTCAAGCGAAATGGGCGCAATGATCTGTTTGCGGGCAAAGGCAAGCAATTGCCGCGTGAGGCCGGCGGACCGTTCGGCAGCCTTGTGGATTTCTTCAAGGCTGGTATGGAGCGGTGAGGTCAGATTTGCGTTCATGAGCGCCAGTTGGACATGTCCAAAGATGACGGTCAGCATGTTGTTGAAGTCGTGGGCCACGCCGCCGGCCAAGCGGCCTATTGATTCCATCTTCTGGGCCTGCCGGAGTTGAGCTTCGAGAGTTGCTTTCTCCTTTTCTGCGACTGCTTTATCGGTGATGTCGGTGTTGACGCCGATCATTCGTTCAGCCGTGCCGTCTTTTCCATTTAAAACAAGGGCATTTGCCTTGATATGTTTTACGGTGCCATCCGGGTGACAGATGCGGAAAGTGGCGTCGAATACCTGCTCTCCGTTCAAAGCCGACCGGCATGCAGCAACAGCAGTCTCCCTGTCTTCCTGATGCAACCTGTTAACCCAGTCATCAAAGCGGTTTGTAAATGTATCGCGGGTGATCCCGTATAACTCGAACATCCGGTCATCCCAATCCATGCGGTTATCACGTACATTCCAGTCCCAAACTCCCAGATTCGCCGATGCTGTCGCCAACTGGAGCCGCAGGGAGATATTTTCCAGTTGCTCGAAGGCGAGCTTACGATCGGTGATGTCATGGATAGTGCCGATCAATGAGACCGTGTTGCCACTGCTGTCCGCATGCACCACGCCCGAACCATAAACCCATCTTGTTTCTCCATCGCCGGCACGGATGATCCGGTATTCTTTTGAAAACGGTTTTCCCTGGGCAATGACCTCTTCCCGCAAATACTGATCCAGCATGTCTCTGTCATCGGGGTGCACAAGATCCAACCACCCCCGAATACTGCGGTTGTAATTTTCGTCAATGCCGAAGATTGCATCCAGGACTTCAGAGGATTCCCATGTGCCGGCAATGAAATCCGCCTTATAGGAGCCTATGAATGCGGCTCGCTGCGACTCCCTGAAAAAATATTCACTTTCCCGTAGTATTGTCTCGGATTCCTTCTGACGCGTAATGTCGGTGCTGACCTCAAGGAAAGCCGAGGGTCCCCCCTGTTCATCACGTCTTACAGCCAGCAGGATCACCAGCTCAAGTTCTTTGCCATCCTTCCTCTGTCGGATAAGCTCACCTTCCCAGTAGTTATGTTCCATCAGGTCGGGCAGAATCTGCTCCAAAGGTTGGGTAAGGGTTGTCTTCAACAGCTCATCCACCAGACGCCCATGGGCCTCCTGCGCATCGAAGCCGTATAAACGGCTGCACCCATTGCTCCAGCGCACAATCCGGCGATCCATATCGAGTGATATAAGATTCCCCATATCTAATAGGGCAAGATCCTGCTCGTGGGCGACACTGACCGCTTTTAACCACCGGGCGCGGCGGAGGCGCTCCATCAGTATGCTCAGAGTCAGGCTTACACAGAAGAATAAACCCAGAGCGACAGCGTCGTTCGGAGCATTGACGGCGAACGAATGATACGGCGCGATGAACCAGTACGAGGCTGCGAGGCTCGACAATACGGAAGCCAGGATCCCGGGGCCTCCGCCGGAGATGCTCGCAGCCATCAGAACGGCAGGGTAGAACGTGATGAAAATCGGCATGGGGCCGAAGCTGTTCACGAGCCAACGCCGTGTCGATACAGCCGCTGCGACCAATGCCACCGTCACCGTGTAGCGGATTGCGATGCGGGGCCAATCTGCGTTATCTTTCACCGTTGCGGTATCCTTGTTTCTTTAGTCTGAATTGCAAAATACACATAAACCATTGTTCAATAATCCGAACAATGGGGTCCGATTATAAAAAAATTAATGACGAATGTGTAACGTGAATGGTTGCAAAAAGATTTATCGTCATGATCATGGAAGGCTTAATAACACCTTTGAATTGTGGATTTTTTCAAAAAACGGCACGGCTACCGACCCTGAAATAGGCCAGCTGCCAGATGCATACAAATATAATGCCAAGAGAAGTAATTGTGATGTGATCGAACCTGATCAGCACTCATCTTACGCCATATTGTTCCCCCCTTTATTAAAGGAGGACTTGGTCGTTGGCGGAAGATCGACATTAATCAGCTGATCGAATGATTTCAAATTACTTGAAGTTCGGTGGGGCGATGGGCGGAGGCGGCAGGATTGACGAATGTGTCCAGAAAGTGAACATGTCTCGATTAGACCTATATGAAGGGCATAATATGGTATTGGCCGAGTGTATCGAATTTGGACACAATCAGCTTATTTTGCTGATTTTATTGGCATTGTCATGTTGTACGGAATTTGTCTTTATGTCGTCGCCGTATTGCCGCGACTTCTTATTACAGAGGCAATTAAACATATCGATGGTAGAGGCGGCGCTTGCTCCGCCCAATCGGGGCGCGGAAGGGGCGGGGGAGCAAAAGCCCAAACTCCAGACCCGCCTTTGTCAACGGGTGGAATTGGCCCCGGCCTTTCTTTGGGTTATAGATCCGTAAATTATTACGTATTGGAAGGAATCATCTGGGATGGTGTTGCAGTTCCAAATCCTGACGAACGAGCCTTTCCAAGGCCTCGTCCAGATATCCCCGGATACAGTTTACATCGTCGATGGAGCCGGTCTTCAATTTGCTGAAAAAACGGCAGCCCCCGAAACAGAGAGGCAGATAGGCGCACTCAAGGCATTCTTTCTTTTTCCAGATGTCCAGGTTGTGCGAGGTTCGATAGTCCTTGATCCCCTCTGCCAGGGAACCAACCCGCATTTCCTCATGCCCCATGAACACCGGGCACTTGTAAATCGAACCGTCATACCCAACCACCCAGTCCTTTGCGAACTCGATTGTACAGGCTCCTGACCTGAGTTTTGGGACCGGGAAACCTCGCCGCAGGGTTTCCTCCCGCAGGAACAGGGCAGACTCGATCATCCATGGTTCGTTAACGGAGCAACATGCGGAGTTGAAATCTCCCGCCACGCTGCCATCGGCCTTGGGCATAACCGGTGAGAAACAAACTGCCTTCAACTTGCCCGGATCGATTCCCTCTTCCAAAAGCAGGTCCAGCAGTTCAGGGAATCGCCGGTAGTTGTCGCAGGTGTAATTGCCGCCAATGTCCAACGGAACCAGGCGATGGACATCCCGGACATTGGCGAGAATGCTTGCAAAGCTCCCGCTGCCCGAGACAAACGGCCGCTGGGCGTCGTGGATGTCGGATGGGCCGTCGATGGTAAGGCGTACTGCCGCCAGTCCGAGCGGGAGCAGTTCCTCCACAACCCGGCGGGTCAGCAGGACGCCATTGGAGAATATGTTGAAGGCGAATGACCTCCCCAGTTCGCGCGCGGCAGCACCAAGCCGCGAGGCAATCTCCTTGAGCAAACCCCGTTTCATCAGCGCCTCGCCGCCATAGAAATCGACGGTTACGTCCATGCCTTCCGTCATGCGCTCAGTCAGACGTTCCACCAAAAGGTCGGCCGTGGCAGGGCTCATCACGAAGCGTCCCCGGAAGGGGTCCTCGAAGCAATAGGGGCAAGCGAGATTGCACTCAAGCGTCAAGGTAACGGTCACGGCCAGATGGCGGCTTTGGGCATTGATAGTATTGAAACTGTCCAGCATTTCAAGCTGTTCCGCCGTACGGCTCGCAACCAGCACTCCCAGCCGTGTCAAAGTTGCAATCTCCGGTTCAGTCAGTTCTCCCCCATCGCGCATGGTTGCCCATAGGGAGTCGGAGCACTCAAGCGTGGCGCAGCGCCGGGTTGCGAATAATATGACACGGCCCGGCTTGTCGTCTCGCGGATAGATCTTCAGATAGTTTGTCGTTTCCATGTTCATGGTTCCTTGTTCCCAAAATCCCAGCGGGGAGGGGCGCCCCTCCCCGCCACGAAAAAAGCTAAGTTATCTTTGCCTGACCACCTGAGGCACAACATGCCCCAACAACACCCGCTTCATGTCCTTCATCCAGAACCATTAAATCTTCACGCATTTGCTTCACCCCCTTTCTTTTCGGAAATGTGTCCGATCATGCTGGACATCCGACCAATGACTCTGATATGTATAACAAAATTCTACGAAGATAAGCCATGCCAAATTTATCCATTTCATACCGTCAACGGGCGTTTGTGATGTTTCTCTGCCTGGTCGCGTGCCTTGTTCCCTTTTTGGCGTGGGGTGCGGACGACGAGGATACGCTCGGTTTTTACAACGACTGGCAGGAAGAAGCCTCTACCGCCTCGCGCTCTCCCAAACCGCTTTCCCAAACGGCCGAAAACGTGACCGTAGTCACCTCGACGGAGATCGAGGCGCTCAACGCCCATACCCTGGCCGACGTGCTGGATACCATACCCGGTATTCAGGTGCAACACAACGGCGGGCCGGGGGTTACGGCCTATACCTATATCCAAAGCATCAACTTCATCTTTACGCAGGTATATGTTGACGGAGTCTCGATCACCAATCTGAGTAGCGGTTTTTCCGATGTCTCGCTGATCCCGGCCCGCATCATCGATCGAATCGAGATCGTCAAGGGAGCCGCCTCCTCGGCTTGGGGCCAGTCCTTGGGCGGGGTGATCAACGTCATCACCAAGTCGCCCGCACAACGCGTTTTGGGGGGTGTCGCCGGCGCCTCCATCGGTTCCCGTGCCACGACCGGCGACAGCCTGGAATTGACCGGTACCAGCGGCCGGACCGGATACTATCTCTCCGGCGGTTTTCTAGGATCCAGCGGCCTGCTCTCAAACACTCAGGATGCTATCAATAACGCCTATGGCAAGCTGACCTTCGAGCTTCCAAAGCATGGGTCGCTGTGGGGCACCTTCTTTTATTCTCACGCCAACATGGGGGATTTGTTTGCCCCGGCCTATGACCTGAAAGAGTTGGGGTCTAAGAGCTACCTGCTCGGATCGATCGGGCTGCGATATCCACTTACCGATAAGCTTGAGATGGAGGCAAGCGCCCATCATACATACAATAGAGATGATGAATCCTATTTTGACATCAGCGATGGTGCGCCCTGGACACTGCAGCCTGGTTTACCGACAGCTATTATCAAGGAATTGCAAAGCGGCGGCAGCATCAAATTGACATGGCGGGGTGATAACAATCTGCTGGTGGCCGGCAGTGAATATAACCACCTCGAAGAGTACAACAACTCCATTGATGGCAGCACGGTCAGCCCTTTCGGCCAGCGTGTAGACCGCTGGGGCCTCTTTTTGAACGATACCGTCATCATCGGTCCCGTGGCAGTGACCCCCGGTGTTCGCCTTGACCATACCCAGACCGCCGGCGACCAGTTCAGCCCGGCCTTGGGCGCTACCTGGCAGCTGAGTGACAGCACATTGCTGCGCGCTTACACGGCCCGAGGCTATGGACTTAGCATTTTGGGCCCCACCGATACTCCGCCCGTAAAGATCTGGACCACGCAGGTCGGAGCGGAGAGCAAAGCCGTGCCCTATCTCTGGCTGAAGGGAACCCTGTTCCGCAACCAGACCTGGAACGATTCTGTCGGACAGCAAGTGGCCCTGGGGACTGAATTCGAGGTGCGCACCACGCCGGTATATCACACCTCGCTTGCCGCCGGTTATACCTTCACCGAGACCACCAAGGCCGGTTACGAAGTTAACGATTTGCCCCGCCATACCGTACAACTGGCACTGCGTTACGACGACAAGACCTATCGGGGCGTATTGACCGGCCGCCATATCTTCTGGAACGCTCAACCATCAGAAAACGGCAGCTACGACGGCCTGATCTGGGACCTGCACCTGGGTGCCACGCTCTACCGGCATGAGGACAATTCGCTGGAGGTGTTTTTCTCGGGCCACAACTTATTCAACGGCTCTCAGTATGAAACCAATATAATACCTAACACTCCCCGTTGGTACGAGGGCGGCATCAAGGTGGGGTTCTGATGAGGATGCGCATGCACCGGCATTGCCTCGTGTGGCTCCTGGCCTTAGTGTTCCTGCTGCCCGCTCTGGCCCAGGCCTATGATGTTCTCGTGGTCATGGACCAGCACAGCAAAATTTACGATACCTTGTTGCTCGGCTTCAGGAATAGCCATCATTTTAAAGAGCGTATCTTGGTATTACAGGATTATGTGGAAAACGATCTTGTCAGGATTGTGCGGGAAGATCGACCTGCCATCGTACTTGCCGTAGGGGGGCGGGCCTTGGCCGAAACACGCATGATTCGCCAGACTCCAGTCGTGTCGGTCTTTTCCTACGGCATTAACATGTCGAACCCGCCACCCAATCTTGCCCAGGTTAAGATGTTGGCCCCGGTTGAACGGTATGCTGCATTATTCCACGCATTGGGGGCCAAACGAGTCGGGACGGTGCTTTCCGGCACTGCTTCCAGTTATGCAGTCAAAGCGTCCGAGATATTCCGCAAGGCAGGTATCCATCTGGTGATCCGTGAAGCCAGAAAGCCCGGAGAAGTCGCAAAGCAACTGGAATCTCTCAAAGATACGGCTGATGCGCTCTGGTTGCTCCCCGATCCCAAGGTAGTTACCAGTGAATCCGTTGAAGCCTTTGCCCTGTACTCGTTGCGACACCATCTCCCCTTAGTGTCTTTCACCGAGGCACATCTCAGAATAGGTGCCGCGGCTGCTTTCGCACCCAGCCTTGAAGACCTGGGAAAGCAGGCTGCTGAAACCGCCGGCCGTATCATGGCAGGAGACCGTCCAACAGAGATCGAGGAAATTCCCCCCCGGAAGATCCGCCTCCGTTTCAATCGTCAGGTGATGGAACACCTGGGGCTCCCGGTCAGCCCGCTTCTGCACCTTGGCGGAAGCGAGGCGGAATAAGCCATGAGCATTATTCAACGCTTGATTTTCATGATTAAAAGTTTCCGCTTCCGGCTTTTTGCAATCTTCTCCCTGGGTACGACATTAATCACCATAACACTGACGCTCAATTATATTGCGCGGGAAAAGGCCGAGTTTCGCGCTCACGCTTCCGAGCGTGCACAACTGCTTGCGAAACTGCTGGCGGATAACGCCAGATTGCCGCTTTTTGCCAATGACCGGATTTCATTACAAAAGCTTGCCGAAGAGACCGCCAGACAATTAGATGTCGTAGAGGTTAAAATAAGCGATGTCAACGGCGTATCGGTTGCCGGCATTCGGCGCGGCAACGCCAATTCCAGCCGGATCAACGAGAGTCTTGCGATCACCTCGGATGCCGAGGGAGATTCCAGCAGTCTTGCCCTGATAGGAAGAAGTACCCCAATCGCTCTTGGCCGGGTATTGGTTTCCCTCGATTCCACCAGCCTCAACAATTCGATCCGTCAGATGACCATATCGATTGCCCGTTATTCATTCGCCTTCTGGCTGATGGTCACAATTTTCAGCTATTTGGTACTCACACGCATGACCCAGTCCTATGGGAAACTGATGGAAGGGCTTGCCGCCATGCGTAACGGTAATTATGCCGTGCGCATCCCGGTCAAGGATATCGATGAACCGAGCCAGGCGGCCCGTTCCCTCAATGACCTGGCTGACGCATTGCAACAGCATGAAGCGGACAACAGGCTGCTGCAGGAAAAACTGCTCGATTCAATGCGGCTCCAGGTGCAGGAAGAAAAACGTCAGGTCATGGCCAAGCTGATCCAGACCAACAGAATGACTTCCCTGGGCTTGCTCGTTTCCAGCATGGCCCATGAGCTCAATAACCCCAATGGCGCAATCAGGCTGGATGGGAACTTCCTGGGGAAAATGCTGCACAACATGATGCCGGTGCTGGAAGCCGCCACCCGGGAGGATCCGGATTTCAGGCTGAGCGGACTTCGTTTCAATGAGGCCCGAGACGAAATTTACCTTGCCCACGAGAGCATCATCCGGCACACGAATCGCATCGAAGCGGTTATAAAAGACCTTCGCGCCTACAGTTTGGGGGTGAACAACCCATTTACCCTGGATATCGATATAAATCAGGTCGTGACCGGCGCTCTCACCATTGTCCGGGCTCATGGCCAGTTCACGAATGCCGTCATCAGCGAGGACCTGTCTTCGGGGCTCCCCGCAATAAGGGGAAGCCGCCACCAGTTGGAACAGGTCGTGGTCAATCTCCTGCTTAACGCCCTCCAGTCCCTGCCGTCCAAGGGGGGAAGGGCTACCATCAGTACCGCCGTCAGCCGGACGGTCAACGAGGTTTTTATCACCGTCAGTGATAACGGTGAGGGGATTCCGCCGGAGCATATCGCCCGCCTCTTCGAACCCTTTTTCTCAACCCGAATAGAATTGGGAGGGAGCGGACTCGGGCTTTACATCTCCCACTTCATTGTCAGCCAACATGGAGGCAAGCTGACATTTGAATCCAAAGTCGGCGCGGGAACCACCGTAGTCATGCACTTGCCCATATCCCCGTTCGATCCTGTTGGGCACCCGGTGTAATGCTCGTTAGTTTTCCGTCTCGGAATTGAGTTTCTTGAACAGGGTCGTCCGGCTGATCCCCAGTATCTTTGCCGCCATTGCCTTGTTTCCGTTCGAGGCGTGCAAGGCTTCCTCGACCATAAGCCGTTCGACATCTTCAAGATTTGGAAATGCTTCGAAAGTCGCCTGCAAACGAAAAGGCTTGTCCATGATGACCCGTAGCGTATCATGAGAGAAACCAAAAGCTGTTCCCTGGAAGTCATCGATGCTTAGATACCGTGACGTTGATAGAGTGACGGCGTTTTTCACCATATTGATAAGCTCCCGAACATTGCCCGTGAATTCGTAATCCTGCAACGCCTGAAGCACGTTTTGCGGAATGATCGGCGGGGTTTTGTCAAGTTCCCTTGCCGCTTTTTCCACAAAATGAGCAAGCAAGAGCGGAATGTCTTCAGGGCGTTCCCGCAATGAAGGAACGTGGATTTGGTAGCCGCATAAACGAAAGTAGAGGTCGCTTCTGAATTCGCCATCACGACGCATCTCTTCGAAATTGCGGTTCGAGGCGGCAACGATCCGTGCCGTGCATTTTTTAACACTGTCTGAACCTATGCGGTAGTATTCATGCTCTTGGAGAAGGCGCAACAGCTTCACCTGGGATTTCTGTCCCAAGTCGCCGACCTCGTCGAAAAACAGAGTCCCTCCGGCCGCTTGGCTGATCAGTCCCTCCCGCGTATCCGAAGCGCCGGTAAAGGCTCCCTTTACATGGCCATACAAAGTATCGGAAAAAATCTCATCATCGTCCAGCCCCGCCACATTCACGCAAACAAGTTTTCCCGGGAGGTTGCTTGCCCGATGTATGGCGTGTGCGATCAATTCTTTTCCAACGCCGGTTTCACCGGTAATCAATATTGGGGGGCGCGTCGGTGCCACTATTTCAATTGTCTTGAGCACCCCGTGCATCTTTGGGCTGTTGGTGACGATATCTTCAAATAATTCGGGACGTGCCACAGGCGCACCCTGAAGATAAGCGGTCAATTGCTGGACCTGTTCCTCATAGGCGCTTACCTGTACCGCCTTATTCAGGCAGGAGAGAAGACGGTTCTCGTCAAGTGGCTTGGTAATATAATCGAATGCCCCTTGGCGGATGCAATTGACGATGGTTTCGGCATCCGTTACGGCGGTCATGATGATGACGGGGATGGCGGGATGGGCAGAGACGATCTCTTGCAACAACTCGGCGCCGCTCACATGGGGCATGATCCAGTCCAGCAATATGACTGAAATCCCGCCACGGTCGAGCTCTGAAATGATCTTGCGACTATCGTCAAGCATCATGACATTGGTGCAGTTGTTCGTGATCAGCGTCCTGCGGACGCTCTCCATAAACCCGATATCATCGTCAACAATCAGGATCGTGCCGTTTATTGAATCCAGGTGAAAGGCTTCTTGCATGGTGATTTACCAGGGCTCTCTTATTATTTGGACGCTGTGTATTGACTGGGAAGACATACTGTAAATGACCGTTAGAAATTATCGTGAAAATATTCTAAGATAGATCATGGGTCGCTCTGCCATTCACAAAATCCAATCCAACCTATACACAATCAAGGCCAATAAAACAACTGTACATAAGAAAGCGTAATATAAACATATTACACGGGAAATGGTCGTTGGGGTCATGTTGTGCGTTCAGGTAGTGTGTCCAGAAAATGGACACACTACCGCAAATGCTTATAAGGCGGGCTCGCATGCACATGTTCAGAAAATGGACACATTCCCGTAAATGCTTATTAGACGGGCCTTCATGCATGTGTCCAGAAAATGAACAGGTCTCTTCGCCGGCCGATTTTATGCGATATTTGTATTTAATTACGCAATGTTCCATTAATACAGGTAAATGTGTACACTTTTACGATATCAACCCTGCATCATAGTGTAATGGAGTATAATTACTTAATCAGTTCCCATCCGGAAACGCCGGATGAGAAACTATTGTTCAGGATGACTGAGAAGGAAAAGGGGCTCATCCAACTGAGCCTCCCGTTGGGACCCAGAGGGCCTGAAGGGGAGGAACCGATTTTAGGCTTGAGCATTCGATACGGTGTACGTCGGGCCTACAAGATGAAACATACCTTGTAATGCAATAATGCTATGGTATATCAGGAGGGTACATAGTAACTCCTGTTGGCAAGACGGGGGATGGAAAGTACATATCGGAAAGGGTAACAAAACATGAGCAAAATGATTGGTATCCTGACATCCGGTGGCGACAGTCCGGGACTGAATGCAGCAATCCGGGGAGTCGGCAAGGCGCTCCTGGGACGCTACGGCATGAAGGTGATAGGGTTTCGCGACGGCTTTCGCGGCATGATGGAAAACCGGACACAACTGCTGGATTCAGCCGCGCTCTCAGGCATTCTCACGCTGGGGGGCACCATTCTGGGCACGAGCCGTGACAAACCCTACGCCATGCCCGTTGCCGGCAAACTGAGGGATATGACCGACGTCATTGTCGAAAATTACCGCAGGCACCACTTGGACGCGTTAGTCTGTCTGGGCGGTGGTGGTACGCAAAAAAACGCTTATCATCTGATGAAGCAAGGCCTGAATGTTATTACACTGCCTAAGACGATCGACAATGACGTGGTCATGACCGATGTATCCTTTGGATACGATACCGCTCTCGGCATTGCCACGGAAGCGGTAGACCGTTTGCACAGTACGGCCCATAGCCATCATCGGATCCTCGTTTTGGAGCTGATGGGCAACAAGGCTGGCTGGCTGGCATTGGGGGCCGGCATTGCCGGTGGGGCCGATGTCATCCTGATTCCTGAAATACCGTATGATGTCAAACAAGTTGCCGCGGCAATAATGCGGCGCAGCCACAGCGGACAGGGCTTCAGCATTGTTGCCATGGCCGAAGGCGCCATTTCCCGCGAAGATGCCGTCAAACTGGCTGAAGGCGGCAAGGACAAGGGCAGCAAGAGCGGGGCCGGCAAGAAGAAAGAGCAAAAACAGCAGGCACAGGAAAGGGTTGCAGGGCGCAAGCCGGGTAATAGCCAGCATCTGGCCCAGCAACTCGAAGAACTTACCGGCCTGGAATCACGCCTCACGATTCTGGGGTACTTGCAGCGCGGGGGAACACCTTCGGCAGGTGACCGGCTGTTGGCCACGCGACTGGGCACGGCCTGTGCCGAACTCGTCAATAAAGGCGAATTCGGCGTCATGGTGGCTGCACGGGGTGATAGTTTCAAGCCGGTGTCGCTCAAGGACGTAGTGGGAAAGCGTAAAACAGTGCCGTTGGATCATGACTGGATCAAGAGTGCCCGCAGTGTACATACCTGTTTTGGCGATTGATGGGGAGGGGGTAAGTTTCATCCTTTCAGGCCTAGACCCGTGTGGTTAGTCGCGGGAAGTAATTCCCTTGGTGCCTGGGCACGGCGACGTAGATGTAGCAGGGGCGACATCAAGGAGCCGCAATGACGGCAGTGGCCGAAAGAGCCGGAATACGAGTACGAACTAACCGCACGGGACACTGGTTCCGAAACTTATTTGAAGATTGTTGGTTTGACTTTTCGGGTCGCTTTTTCGAGAAGACTGAAAAGTGATATACTTGATGCAAAACAGGGGGCAGCCATACTTATACATGAGTATTCAAATGGAAGCGAAAGGAGTTGATGGAATTGGCTTCAATTCTGATAGTAGATGATTGTGTTGAATCAGTAGCATTGATGAAAGATTGTCTTGTCATTGCGGGCTTTTCCGTGTCCACTGCCCATGACGGGGAAGAAGCACTCGGAATACTTGAGAATAATCACTTTGATCTTGTGGTTCTCGACTTGACAATGCCAAAAATGGACGGACTTGAAGTATGTCGGATCCTGCGCGGCAAAACCCCCTATATTCCAGTTCTCATACTTTCAGCCAGAGGTGACGTAACCGATCGCATAACCGGGTTGGAAACCGGGGGCGATGATTACCTGATAAAACCGATCAATTTCATGGAGTTGCTGGCGAGAATAAAGGCGCTTCTGCGGCTGATGAAAAATATTGTCGTTGATGGCAACCCCATGTCAAAAAAAGAGGTGCAACTCGGCCATCTTATTTTTGATAAGGTGCGACGCTGCATAATCAAAGAGGATATTATTATACCTCTTACGACTAAGGAATATTCTCTTCTTTCATATATTGCAAAGATGCCAGGCAAAGTAGTATCCAAGGAGACACTCCTTAAAAAGGTCTGGGGTTACTCACATAGTGGTTATAACCATACCATTGAAACACATATAAACAGGCTACGGTCAAAGATAGAAGAAGACCCGACTAATCCCAAAATATTATTAACAATTTGGGGGTCAGGTTATAAACTTGTCAATACCATAACTAACGGCGATACGATTATAAAGAATGGCAATGATGTAGACAAAACATCAGATCAAATTTAATCGAATCGAAACACAATGACGGCAATGGCCCAATAGGACGAAGCATGTAAGAACCGATAAAATCTTGAATTGAAATTGTGATCTGTGGCTACAATACCTGATTAAACCCTCCTTTCAAAAAAATCCCCATTGCCTTCACAATAATCTGCAAAAAATACCGACAGCTCCTCGAACTTCTCGACATGCACGGATATGTGAGCTTTTTGTGAGAAGTGAAAACCTCTCAAAATGCCTAACTTCATAATATTATACACACAAATAACCAAATGACTGCCGAAGCAACGGATTTGTGCACTACCGGAAATCAAAGCACTATAAAGGCTTTCCTGTCTTACTAAGATTCAGCAACAAATATTTATGTCCATTGTGGGGCACCCTGTCGAATTTGTTGACAGTAGCACATATATAAATAATCTCTAATTTAAATATTTAAAAATACAATGAATTAAGTAGTATGAGATTTATAATATAGATGTATTTAATGTTAAACTTATTATGAAACTTATAGATACTGTTGAAAAATCTTACAAACAGGGTAGGTCGCAGGCATCGCAATAAAATAAGCTTTTAATTCCAGTGTGTTATGGATGGGTACGCTGCAAGCATGGTCATTACTAACATTACGAGACGATCGTAAAAAATAGAAGATGGGAGGAACATAAAATGAAAAAGAGAATGGCGACATTATTGGCAGTGGCGATGTTGACGATGGCGACGAGTTCCATGGCACTCTCGATTCCACCTGGTACTTTTACGGAAGGCGCCGTCACTTTTAGCAATTTTACATTTGTTCTCACGAATAATGGTAATTCTACCCCGACCAGCTTAAGTGGAGTTGCAATTACTCCCGAATTTCTTGGTGCAAACCCAGGTTTTGCCATTAACGGAGGTTTCAGTGCTCAAGGTTTGGGTTCAGATGTTGATCTTATTGTCAAGTACACGGCAACCTCAACATCCCTTATATCTGATGTTGATTTAGCATTTGACGGCAGTGTATTAACTCAAAAAGCACTTGCTTCCGTAACTGAAGATGTTTACACTGACTCAAGTTTGAGCACATTACTTGGTCAAATTAAAGTAAAGACGCCGTCACCTTTAAGCAACGACATCAATCTTTCCACTCCTGAATATTCTGTTTACGTAACAAAAGATATCAATTTGGACGCTTTAAGTTGCGGCGGTACCGTAACTCTTTCAGACATTGATCAAGCTTTTTCGCTGAATACTCCTATTCCCACCCCCGAGCCCGGTACCATGGTACTACTCGGCATCGGTATGCTAGGCCTCGCAGTTTGCGGCAAGCGCCGCATGAATAAAGAAACATAATAATTGTCCGGTTAACCGGTAAACAAGAAATAGGCTAAAATGATTCCTGCTTAGCTCTCGTCTTCCGCAATATTGTTCCCCCCTTTAAAAAGGGGGGGCAGGGGGGATTTACTTTTAAAGATCGACACTTGATTCGTGTCTGCGGATCAGGATCATTCGGAAATGAAAGAACAAGGGGGCAAGCAATGAAAAAGATGATTTGTTCCATCGCGGCACTATTGCTATTCGGAATGGTCGGGGGCGCAAGTGCAACCTCTTACACCTTGACAGATAACGACACAGCCACTATCAATGGTAGTTCTGGAACTGCGTTCACAGTATCTGGTACCTCTACAGCCACCTCTACCAGCACATTTGAAAGCGCAACATTAACTGTCTATATTGATATAACTGGTGGTACGCTTACGGCAGCTGATTTTTCCTCTTGGTTCGACAGTGCCAGGGCATTAGGCTATACTGAACAAGGAGCGACTCTTACCAACGTTGGTGGGGAGGATTATAAGCTTGTGTTTGCTCCAGTTACAAACCTTGCTTATTTCGGCAACGATAATACAGGCTCCAGTCATTGGTATGGCAGTTCACTCGTGATGGGTATAGCAGATGATTGTCAAGTTGCTTTGGACAGCGAGTCCCTTACTGTAAATTATACTAATACCGCCGCCCCTGTCCCCGAGCCCGGCACCATGATGCTGCTCGGCATCGGCATGCTAGGCCTCGCAGTTTACGGCAAGCGCCGCATGAACACAGACGCATGATACTTGTCCTGTCACTGGTTAACAAGAAGAGGCGCTGTCTAACTACGGCGCCTCTTCTAAAATGATGTGCCCAAAAAAAGGCTTTGCGGTAAAATCCGCAAAGCCTTATCGATTTTTATGGTGCCGGAGGCCGGGGTCGAACCGGCATAGGGTTGCCCCTGCTGGATTTTGAGTCCAGTGCGTCTACCAATTTCACCACTCCGGCGATTTCGCAACTATACTGTAACCTTCCGCAGCCGTCAAGGGCAAATAGCCTTTGTTCGCTGCCACGCTCTCTTCTCGTAAGGAGAAAGCGGACACACCCGGTATGAAGCCAAAAGGATTAACCCGTATTCCTCAACCCGGCTGATATGCCGCCGATGGTGGCGGCCAGCACATAGTTCAATTCTTCGCTTTCCTCTCCTCTCCTCTTTCTTCGCAATAATTCGATCTGAATCAGACTCAGGGGGTCAACATAGGGGGTCCTGAGCTGGAGCGAGTGAGCCAGAGGTGCATTGTTCTCCAGCAGGCACGACTGGCAGCTTATGGTCAGCACCATCTTTCGGGTGCGCTGGTACTCTTCGGCAATCATGGTAAATACGCGATCACGCAGTTCTTGATCCAACACCAGGGATGAATAGAGGCGGGCCAAGGGAAGATCGACCTTGGTCAAGGCCAGTTCCACGTTCCTGATCATGTCGTAGAAAAAAGGGAATCGCTGCATCATGGCGCGGAGAAGGCCTCGTTGCCGTTCCCCCTTGGCGGAAAACCGCTCCAGGGCGAATCCGGCACCGAACCAGCCGGGTACCACATGACGGCTCTGCATCCAGCCGAACCCCCATAGAATGGCCCGCAGGTCGGCCAGCTCCCGGTTTCCTCCCCTGCGTGCCGGACGTGATCCTATCTTTGCCAGATCAAATTCCAAAACCGGTGTGGCTTGTTCGAAATAGGGAATGATATCGGGATTGTCGGCAATGCTTTGCCGGTAGAATGCATAGGCGTCAGCCGACATCTCTTCGAGCGCCTCCTCCCACTCCTCCTCCATAGCCGGTGTCACTGCTCCGGGACGCGCCAGAGCCTCCAGCGCCGCGGCCGTCATGAGTTCCAGGTTACGCTGCGCCAGCACTGCATCGGAGTATTTCCAGTTGATGACCTCCCCCTGTTCCGTGATCTTCAAGGAACCGGAGAAGGCCCCCGCCGGTTGGGCAACGATGGCCCGGTGGGTCGGACCTCCTCCCCTGCCGACCGTGCCCCCGCGGCCATGGAAGAGCACGAGCTTCACGCCGCACTGCTCCGCAACGAGATGCAGCGCTCGATGCGCCTTGTAAATCTCCCATGAACTGGTGAGCATGCCGCCATCCTTGTTGGAATCGGAATAGCCCATCATCACCTCCTGCCGTCGTCCCCACGAGTCGAGAAATGGTCGGTAGTCGGTGGAGGTCCAGAGGGTTCGACAGATCTCCGGGGCGTTGCGCAGGTCTTCAATGGATTCAAAGAGCGGCACCGGCATCACACCCGGATCACCGCTGCCGTCGGCAGCGACACGCACTCCGCACAGCTCCATCAGCCAGACCAGGGTGAATACATCCTGGACACAGGAGGCACCGCTGATGACATAACTTTTTATGGCCGCCGGCGGGTAGGTCTGTTTCAGCCGGGCAATGGCCCGCAGGGTATCGATCAGCTCGGTGGTCTCCGACGATGGTTGCGCAGGGAGTAGAGAGGAAGATGCGGCACAGGTTGCGCAGCCGGCGGCCAGTTCATTTGCCGCTTTGGAATGAATTCGGGCATGCTGGCGGATGTCGATGCTGTGCAGGTGGAATCCAAAGGTGTCGATCTGTCTCGCCAGGGGGTCGATCAGGGAGCGGGCCAGAAGCTCTCCGTTACCGGCGGCCAGGCTTTCGCGGATAAGCCGTAAATCTGCAACGAAACCTGCGGCATCGGGATAGGCATCGACGTGATTCGGCTCAAACAGGGTAAGCCGCAGCCGATGAAGCATGTATCCGGCAAAGCGCCGGTACGGTTCACACTCGGGAATGGTCTCCCGTTCCGGATCAGGCATGGTAAGGGCGGCGTGGTAATGTGCGACCGCGTCAGCGAGTTCAGGTGTTACCGCCACCCGGCTCAGCGACGGTGTGAGCAGGCGGCGCAGTTCATCCACAGACGCCAGGTAATTGCCGAGGATAACCTCCCGTGCTTTCTGCAAGGCTTCACTGGTGATGTCTGCGGTGACGTAGGGATTGCCGTCCCTGTCGCCGCCGATCCACGAGCCGAATCGAACTACCGTTGGCAGGTCTGCGGGAGGAAAATCAACCCCGTAAATCTCCCGGAAGGCATCGGAAATATCCTGATACAGCTTGCCGAGGGGATTAATCAGGCAATCAGGGTAATGGTCGAGCCCCATCTTGATCTCGTCCACCACTGTGGGCTTACGCCGCCGCACCTCATCCGTCTGCCAGAGAGAGGTGATCTCGGCCAGCATCGCCTGCTGTCCCCGTGATGCCTCACTGTCGGTGAGCGGGAGGCGGTCCAGGCTCTCAAGTTCATGGGCGATGCGCCGCTGTTTGAAGTGCACGATACGCCGCGCCACATCAGTGGGGTGGGCGGTAAAAACCGGCATGATCTCTATCTCCCGCAACCATCCCAAAGCTGTTTCCGAAGAGATTCCGGCATTGCGCATGCGGAGCAGGGTGCCGCGCAGAGAGCCGTGCTTGTCGGGACTGCCTGAGGCAAGCAGAATCGCCCGTCTGCGCCGTTTACGATGATTGGTTTCCGCCAGGTTGGTCAACTCGAAGTAGGTGGAGAATGCCTTGACAACCTGGTATGACTCGACGACGGTCATTCGGCCGATAATCCCGGCAGCCTGCTCCTGAAGTTCCAGTTCGCCAGGGAAATCGAGGCACGTTTCGCCCTGGTCATGGTTCAGCTTCCGGTGGCGGATTGCCAGGTGGCGGAGTTCCTCCTCGGCCTCGAACGTACTCTGCCCAGCCTGCTCCCTTATAACCGTCCCCAGCAAAAAACCCAGGGAACGGACGTCCCGCCTAAGCGGCGCTTCCCTCACGTCGCCTTCCAGGCTCGTTAATTCCGCCAGCCGTATTGTCTGATCAACAGCTTTCCAGAACAGCTCAGTATTCGTCATCGATGTGCTCCTTGTTCAGAAATTGTGTTGTGCATACCACGGGCAATGAATCATTTGGGACGGTAGATTCAAAAATAGTACCATCACCGAGAGGAAGGGCAAACGCAACACAGGGATTTACAAAAGCTCAAATATACTCAAGCGTTCTTTACGGCGGTACACAAAATAATTGTTGACGGGAACCGCCGTTTTGTTGTATTTAATGGAGACGATCTTGGGGCGCGGCCACGATGATCATACGACTGCCGCAGTATGCCGATTCGCACAATTTTCGCACAATCAGGGAATGGTGGGGGAGGGTTAGCGGTCGCAAGTAGTGAAGATGTTCTTAAATGGGGCTGTAGCTCAGTTGGGAGAGCGCTTGAATGGCATTCAAGAGGTCGACAGTTCGATCCTGTTCAGCTCCACCAAAACACCAAAGAGGTTAGCCAGGCGGCTAGCCTCTTTTTTTATGAAATTTTCAAAACTCGAATACTCTGTTGTATTCCATGAGGTAAGCCCATGCTTGCATCCACCGAACGTAACGATCTGGCCGGCTACGCCTGTATCAGCGCCAACTCCCGCGGCAGGAAGCATAGCGAGGAGTTCCGCGATGACCGTCCGGCCTTCGAGCGGGACCGGGACCGTATCATCCATTGCGCCGCCTTTCGCAGGCTGGAGTACAAGACCCAGGTGTTCGTCAACCATGAGGGGGACTACTACCGAACCCGCCTGACCCACTCCCTGGAAGTGGCCCAGATCGGCCGGGCTATCGCACGCCGCCTGCGCCTGAACGAGGAGTTGACCGAGGCCCTCGCCCTGGCACACGACCTGGGGCACACCCCGTTCGGCCACACCGGGGAGGAGGTGCTGAACCGTCTCATGGCGGGGCACGGCGGTTTCGAGCATAACCTGCAATCCTTCCGCACGGTGGATGAGTTGGAGGAGCGTTACCCCGGATTTGACGGCTTGAACCTGACCTGGGAACTGCGCGAAGGAATCGTCAAGCACTCCACACCCTACGATGCCCCGGCGGGGATCATCGCCGAGTTCATGCCCGGTGTCGTCCCCTCCCTGGAAGCCCAGATCATCAACTATGCCGACGAGATCGCCTACAACAACCACGATATCGACGACGGCCTGAAGTCCGGCTACATCACGCTGGAGATGCTGGAGCATATCGACATCTGGCGTCAGGCCAGCGACGGGATACGCAGGAAATACCCGGCCATCGATACCAAACGCCTGATATACCAGACTATCAGCGCCCTGATCGGCCTGTTGATCAACGACGTCTGCGCCACCGTTGCCGCCAACCTGGAACAGGCAGCAATCACCTCGCTGGATGACCTGCGGCGCGTCAACCGGCCCATGGTGCATTTCAGCGACGCTATTACCGCACGGAACGGGGCGTTGAAGCGTTTCCTGTTCGAGCACCTTTACCGCCATTACAAGGTCGAAAAGATGCGGGTCAAGGCCGAGATCTTCATCACCCGGCTGTTCGAGACCTATCTCCGTTTTCCGAACCTGCTGCCGCCCAAATACCGGACCAGGATTGACCGTCTGGGGCGTGAGCGGGTGATTTGCGACTATATCGCCGGCATGACCGACCGGTTTGCGCTGGACGAATACAAACGGCTGTTCGAACCGTAAGTTCCAAATCCCTAAGAGCGGAGCTGAGAAATGACGCAGCATGCACAGAAAGAGGCAGGCACCTACGATTTCTTCGCCTTCCTGGCGCGTATGCGCTACATCAGCCGCTGGGGCCTGATGCGCAACACGGTCCCGGAGAATATTCAGGAACACAGCCTGGATGTGGCCGTGATCGCCCATGCCCTGGCCATGATCCGAAAGACGTATTTCAACGGTGACCTGGACCCCTCCCGGGCCGCGATGTACGGCATCTTTCACGATGCAAGCGAGATCTTCACCGGTGATATGCCCACCCCGGTGAAACACTTTAACCCCAATTTCAAGCGTTCCTTCCACCTGTTGGAGGACCGGGCGCGCCACAAGCTGTTGGCGATGCTGCCGCCCGAGATGGCCGAAGAGTACGAGCCGCTTTTCTTTTTCGAGGGTGACGAGGAGTATTATGCCCTGGTCAAGGCGGCCGACAAAATCGCGGCGCTGGCTAAATGCATCGAAGAGGGTAAATCGGGGAACATGGAGTTCCGGAGCGCCGGGGCCGAACACCTGGAGGCCCTTTCCAACAGCCCGCTGCCCGAGGTGCGCTACTTCCTGGAAAAGTTCCTGCCCGGCTACCGGCTGTCCCTGGACGAGCTGCGGCTGGGATAATCCTCAGCGACCTGTAACGGTTCCTTCTCCCTTTACATGAGGGGTCCTGGAGTTTGGACATATTCAAAGGTTCTAAACCCCCCCCTCCCTCAAGGGGCGGGGGAGCAAAAGTCCAAACTCCAGATCTCTCTTGACTCCGGTCTATACACCCGCAAGGGGGGAGGGGATTATATTCAACACAAAAAACGCGCCCGGCTTATCAACCGGGCGCGCTTTTGTTTGCGGATCGTCAGTATCCATGGATCATGCTATCAGGTACGGGGTGACGGCCGCCTCGTTCATGTCGTTGGTAACGAAGATAATATCTTCGCTGCCGTTGCACCGGACCTTGATCCGACACGGTACAGCCGGCTCGGCCTTGGTGTAGCGCAGGAGGATGCGGGCCGCCAACCCGGTGTCCGCCGGCCCCTGATCGCCGGTTATGATGCCAGCGGGCGTGTTGCCGTCCATCCAGGTGATGGCCGTTTCATCCGGATTGAGGACGTTTTCCAGCATGGCGTTATCCGCCTCGTTGCGGCCGATGATGACTTTGGTGCGTTCACCTATGCGGAAGTGCCGGCCGATCTTGAGCAAGCGGCAATCACGAAGGTTAAGTTCATCATTGTGGTCGAGAACGTCCTGAACCTTGGGAACAAAAGAGAGCTCGGTCAGAAGGCAGCCGCCGGCGGGGCAGGGGTAGTTCCTGACGTCCATCTCGTCCGCAAGCTCAATCTGTTCTTTGCGGGAACGCCCCCTGATGGCGAGGAGCTTGTCCCGGTCGATCCACCCCTCCCGCTCGGGGAGCGTCGGGGGGAAGAATTGGGCCGACAACGGCCGCACCAGCAGGTCTTCCAGGCCGCTCTCCCGTTCTATAACCCGCATGGCGTCGCGACGCTGGCTCATGGGGCGCTGCCCCAGCACCTCGCCGGTGATGATGAAATCGGCACCGCTCTCGACCATGTATTCCTTTGCCTTGCGCAACAGGTAGATGCGGCAATCGATGCAGGGATTGAGTCCTTTGCCGTAGCCGTGGCGCGGATTGCGGACAACCTCCAGGTAGTCGAGCCCCTTGTTCATGACCTTGATGGGGATGTGGAACTCCTCGGCGACGCGAACCGCCTCGGACTTGCAGCCGGCGTTCTTTCCGGTACAGGTGCAGAAGGGTGAGGTAAAGTTGAGGGCCTCCACGTCAACGCCCAAATCGAGCATCAGCCTGACGGCAAGGGTGGAATCGAGCCCGCCGGAAAGGAGGGCCAGCGCTTTGCGTTTCATTGTGAACTCCTGGGGCTCCATGATGCGGCCTATCGAGAACAGGTGGTGTCGCATCACAGGACCGATAGTATTTTGAGGCGATTTATGCGTGGTACTATCAGATACTGTGGCGTTTTATCTTTTCGACCAGGGTTGTCCTGTTGATGCCGAGCAGTGCGGCGGCCCTGGCCTTCACCCCCCCGGCCATGGCGAGGGACTGGGCGATCAATGCTTTTTCTATGGCCGCCAGGGAATTCACCAAATCGATCCCCTGTTCGGTCAGCTCGATGCAGGGTCCATCGGCGGCTCTCCTCTGACCGGCGATCCCCGGCGGAAGGTCCTCGAACCTGATGACGTCACCCTCGGTCAGCGCGACCAGCCGCTCCACCATGTTTTCCAGCTCCCGCACGTTGCCCGGCCAGGCATAAGCTTCCAGCGCCTCCAGGGCGGGCTTGCTGATGGTCATGGGGGGGTGCGACATCACCCGGCAGCACTTTGTCAGGAAATGCTCCACCAGCGCCATGATGTCATTCTGGCGCTCCCGCAGGGGAGGGAGGTGCAGGGGGATGACGTTGAGCCGGTAGTAGAGGTCCTCGCGGAATCTGTTTTGACGAACCTGTTGTTCAAGGTCCAGGTTGGTGGCAGAGATAATCCTGACGTCGAGTTTGACCGGTTTGTTCGAACCGACCCGTTCCAACTCCTGTTCCTGAAGCACCCGCAAGAGTTTGGTCTGCAAGTGCTGGGGCATGGTGCCGATCTCGTCCAGGAAGATGGTCCCGTAGTTGGCTGCCTCGAATTTTCCCGCCTTGTCCCTGATGGCGCCGGTAAAGGCGCCGCGCACATGGCCGAACAGCTCGCTCTCCAGCAGCGCTTCCGGTATGGCTCCGCAGTTGACGGCAATGAACGGCTTTTCCCGGCGTCTGCCGTTGAAATGGAGGGCACGGGCGACCAGTTCCTTGCCGGTGCCCGATTCGCCGGTGACCAAAACCGTCGAGTCGGTCTTGACGATGCGCCCCATCCGCTCGAAAACCCGCTTCATGGCTGAAGAACTGCCGATGATGTTGCTGAACTCGAAACGTTTCTGGAGCTGTTTGCGCAGGTAGATATTCTCGGAAAGAAGCTGCTGCTTCTCCAGGGCCTTGCCGAGGACGATCTTCAACTCGTCGAAGTTGACCGGCTTGGTTATATAGTCAAAGGCGCCTTCCTTCATGGCCCGCACCGCTGTTTCAGCGGAGGCGTGGCCGGTGATGACGATCACCTCGGTGGAAGGGTAGAGGACGCGGGCATTTTGCAGGATGTCGATCCCGTTCATGTCCGGCAGGAACAGGTCGGAGACAATCAGTTTGAACTGCTCCTGGGCCATGAGTTCGTGGGCAGCTTCGCCAGTGGCAGCCGGTACGACGTCGTAACCTGCCGATTTAAGGAGCAGTTCCAGGGCCTGTCGCCCTGAGTCGTCGTCATCGATCAGGAGGATACGGGTGTCGTGTGCCATGGTGCGAACCTCAGATAAATCTATTGCGGGGCCGGTCTGCGGCGTTGCCGCTCGCTCACAAGCTCAACGTACCGATGGGTACGCCTCGCTTCCTCACTCGCTTGCGCCTTGCATACCAACCTCATCATGACGATTTAGAAAAACCTGTCAGACATTAAAACGGAAATGCATCACATCGCCGTCTTTTACTAGATACTCCTTGCCTTCCAGCCGCATGAGCCCTTTTTCCTTGGCCCCGGCTTCGCCGTTGCAGGAGATGAAGTCCTGGTAGGCGATCACTTCGGCCCGGATAAACCCCTTTTCAAAGTCGGAGTGGATCACGCCGGCGGCCTGAGGCGCCTTGGTGCCGTTGACAATGGTCCAGGCCCGTACTTCCTTGACGCCGGCGGTAAAATAGGTGATCAGCCCCAGGAGTTCGTAGCCGCTGCGGATCAGGCGGTCCAATCCTGGTTCTTCCAGCCCCATATCGTGGAGAAATGCCTGTTTCTCCTCTCCGTCCAACTCCGATATCTCGGCTTCGAGCTTGCCGCAGATCACCACCGCCCCGGCGCCTTCCGCCGCAGCGATCTCCCGTACCTGGGCCACAAAGGGGTGTTCGCCGTGTAGGTCGTCCTCCGCCACGTTTGCCACGTACAGGACCGGTTTGTCGGTCAAAAGGTGCAGGTCGCGCAGCCAAAGCCGCTCATCTTCGTTTTCCGCCACGCCGCGAAGCTTTTTGACCTGTTCCAGAAGCCCCTTGACCCGCTGATAGAAGACAACCTCATCCTTGGCCTTTTTGTCCCCGCTGCGCGCCATCTTTTCGGCACGCTGGATCTTTTTGTCCACAGTGTCCAGATCGGCCAGTGCCAGCTCGGTATTTATCACTTCGATGTCGTCTGCCGGCGAGACCCGGCCACTGACATGCACCACGTTATCGTCGTCGAAACAGCGCACCACGTGGACGATGGCATCCACGCTGCGGATGTGGCCCAGGAACTGGTTGCCGAGCCCTTCTCCCGAACTGGCGCCTTTGACCAGGCCGGCGATGTCAACGAACTCAATTGTGGTGGGTTGGATCTTTTGCGGCTTGACGATGGCGGAGAGCCGATCCATGCGAGGATCGGGCACCTGAACGATTCCCACGTTGGGATCGATGGTGCAGAAGGGGTAGTTGGCCGATTCGGCGCCTGCCGAGGTCAGCGCGTTGAAGATGGTGGATTTGCCCACGTTGGGAAGCCCGACAATGCCGCAATTAAAACCCATGATTTCACCTTTACTATCAAAAGTACTGTTAAAACGTTATGTCTGCCGTGTTTTGTTATTTCACTTTTCCAGGAAATTGCGGTTGTTGAACATGCTCATTGCCTTGGGCAGTCCCTCGTTCAGCATCATCTCCAACATGTCCAGCCCGCCGTCCAGCACCAGGGGAAGAGTCTCCATCTGCTCCGGCGGGATATGCCCCAGTACGTAATTGGCCGTATCGCCGTGGACTGGCTTGCCGATACCGATACGCAGCCTGATAAAATCTCCCTTGCCGAGCTGTTCCATGATGGAACGCAGGCCGTTGTGCCCGCCATGTCCGCCCCCAAGCTTGAAACGTGCCGCTCCGAACGGCAGGTCGAGCTCGTCGTGGACGACGATCAGGTGCGACAGGGGAAGTTTGTAAAACTGGAGTGCCTGCATGACCGACCTGCCGGAGAGGTTCATGAAGGTCTGCGGCTTGAGCAGGACCAGGCGGTTGTCACCGCGGTTCCATTCGCCCGCCAGTCCGGAAAAGGACTTGCGGGCTATGGCGATATTTTCCAGGTGAGCCAGGCGGTCCAAAAAAAGGAAACCCGCATTGTGGCGGGTCCATTGGTACGTGGGGCCGGGATTGCCCAGCCCCGCTATGAGTAGCGTCTTCATGAATAGGTATACGGACCCGGCTAAGCGGTTGCTCCGGCGGGGGCTTTCTCTTTTTCTTCTTTTTCTTCTTCCTCTTCTTCCTTGATCCTGCCGAGAACGCTGACCACGGGGGTTTTGGGGCTTTCCAGCAATTTGACCCCTTCCGGAAGAACGATTTCATTTATGTGGATCGAGTGGGCGATCTGGAGATCGGTTATATCGATTTCGATGTGGTCGGGGATGTTGCCCGGCAAACACTCCACGTGCAACTCGTGATGGGCCAGGTCCAACAGGCCGCCTTCCTTGACCCCTGCCGCGGCGCCCTTCAGGACGACCGGAACCGTGATGCGCAGTTTTTCGTTCATGTTGATGCGGTGGAGATCAACGTGACGGTAGGTGCCCTTGAGCGCATCGCGCTGCATGTCGGCAATAATGGCCATGCTCTGGTCGAGGCTGCCGCCTCCCACCAGGGTAATCAGGTTGTTCTGGCCGCCTTCTCCGGCCAGGGCGTTCTGAAGATCGCGGTATTTGATGCTTACCGCGACCGGATCCATTCCCTTGCCGTACACGACGCCGGGAACCATGTCCGCACTTCTCAACTGGTGGCTGATACCCTTGCCGGTCTTTGATCTCAGTTCGATGTTCATCTGTTTCTGTTGCATACTGTTCCTCCCAAGTAGTGATGGGGCGAGCCCCACCCTGTACATTTATAGAAATATGTCCCGAGTGTCATGAACGGTTAATTCGGACAAGCCGCACAGGACACTATACAAATAGTGAACTGACGGACTCGTCCTCGTGGATGCGCCGGATTGCCTCTGCCAGAAGGCCCGATACGGACAGCATCGTGATCTTCGATGTCATGCTTTCCTTGTCTCCCAGCGGGATGGTGTCGGTCAGCACGATCTCGGCGATTTCCGAGTTGTTGATACGCTCGATGGCCGGGCCGGAGAGCACGCCGTGGGTGGCGCAGGCGTAGACGGCGGTGGCGCCGTTATCTTTGAGCGCTTTGGCCGCCTGGGTCAGCGTTCCGGCAGTATCGACCATGTCGTCCAGAATGACGGCGATCTTGTCGCGCACATCGCCGATCAGGTGCATGACCTCGGCTACGTTGGGGCTGGTGCGGCGTTTGTCGATCACCGCCAGGGTGCATCCCAGCCGTTTGGCAAAGGCCCGTGCACGCTCCGTACCGCCCGCATCCGGGCTCACCATCACGACCGGTTGGCCGTCGAAACGGTTTTTCAGATGATTGAGGATAACGGGCGCTGCATAAAGATTGTCCACCGGGATGTCAAAAAATCCCTGGATCTGGCCGGCATGCAGGTCCACCGTCACCACCCGGTCGATCCCGGACTTGGTGATCAGGTCGGCAACAAGCTTGGCGGTGATCGGGGTGCGAGGCGCGGCCTTGCGATCCTGCCGGGCATACCCGTAATAGGGAATCACGGCGGTGATGGTCGCCGCAGAGGCACGTTTGAGTGCGTCGGTCATGACCAGCAGTTCCATCAGGTTGTCGTTAGTAGGGGCGCAAGTGGACTGGATGACATAGACATCGCGGCCACGCACGTTTTCGTTGATTTCAACCATGACCTCGCCGTCCGAAAACCTGCGCACACGGGCCGCACCCAGCGGCACCGTAAGGGCGGCGCAAATCTTCTGGGCGAGGGTTGGGTTGGAATTGCCGGAAAAGATTTTGATCTTGTCGAGCATCTTTGTTTGTCTGCCTCTCTGCCGAAAAGGATTAAACCGAGCTCTGCGCGCGGAAATCCCTGTATTTCCAAAAAGGAAATGAAAGATATACTAAAACGACCGTCAAAATGCAACCTCTTTCAACCATGGGCCGCTTATTCTTGTCGGATGCCGAAAAAACAGGTTTAGGAAAATTGTTGCGGCCGCACTGTGCGGGAGGACTATTACATCGGATTCAGGCATCAGGCCGGCAGCACGATCCCCTCATCCAGGGCAAAGAGAAGAAAACGCCTGATCTCGTCAGGCTGAAGCCCTAGTCCGGCAGCAACGTTCACGGCCGGGCTCCCGCCGGCCAAACGCTCCAAAAGGCGGAAATAAGGCTCGGCCAGGGACTCGGTGCAGACCCCGTCGCTTCCAGGGTAGATGGCGGCAAAGGAACCAACGGGGGCCAGGGCGTCGGCAAGGCGGCGGATATCCGGCACGCCGGCATCGAGTATCTCCAGGATTTCGTAGTGGAATTCCGCCAGCCGGACCGAACTTGCCAGACGCAGGGGCGTCTGCATGAGTCGGCCCTTGTCTCCTCTCCGCTTCGGCAACCGCTCCGGCGGGGTCAGCAGGGCGGCGGCATAGTGAAAGTGATAGTCCGCAAGGTCGAAGACCACCGGCAGGAGCCGTTTGAGGCCCGGCCGGTTGAACGTGCGGCCCAGGAAGCTCCGTTGGAGTTGCCAGACCGCTTGGTCGTCCAGATCACTTTCACTAATCTGTTTGCCCGTCTCCGCCAGCAGCCACTCCGAAAACCGGTGCAGAAAAGCACTGGGGGACACCTTGAGGGGTTTGGCAACTTCAAGGAACCAGGCTACTGCCTTGCCGCGGGTGTAAAAGATATCGCAGGCCGTTGCCAGGCGCTGCGCCATGGCCATGTCGTCGGCCGTGAAGGTAGGGGAGGAGAGTAGGGTGTAAGGGGGGTGTGGCAGGTGTTTGAGACCGATGGCCGCGCTCCGGTCGGCAAGGGGAGTGCCGGGCAGCACCGCCAGCGGGAAGATGTCCAGGTGATTGGGGTAGAGCGACAGGGCAAAGTCCAGGCTGCGGCGGAAACCTGCCAGGGTATCGCCGGGCAAGCCGTAGATCAGGTCTAAGCCGAATACGGCGCCGCTTTGGTTAAGCAGGTTGATCCGTGCGGCAAAGTCGTCGGGCCGGAACGAGCGTCCTACCTCTTGCAGCACCCGGCTGTCGGCGCTTTGCAGGCCGATCTGCAAAGAGCAGGTGATCTGCGCGAAGAGTCGGGCCAGTTCCGGGTCGATGAATTCGCTGCGAACCTCAAAGTGAAAATGTATGCCGGGCGCGACCTTTGCAATCAGCCTCAGAATGGCCTTGGCCCTTGTGATATCCTGGTTGAACGTGGAATCGAGCACAAAGACCTGGGAAACCCCGCTTTTGGCGAAATGCCGCAGCTCGGACTCGATCCGTTCCAGAGAGAACCGCCGCACGCCGTGCTGGCCGCGGGAGTCGAAACAGAAATCGCAACTGAAGCCGCATCCGCGTGAAAGCTGCCACAGGATGCCCGGATAACGGCCACAGTCCAGAATGCCTTCCAGGTAGGGGGATGGGATGGCGTCAAGAACGGCCAAGGGCGCCGAAGGGGAGAAGGGGTGCGACGCCTCCTTCGAAAGTATGCCGGGGATGCCCTTCAGGGGTTGGTTGTCCTTTAGTCGCGCGCAGAGGGCCGCAAACGGGGTTTCGCCTTCTCCCACGATGACCAGGTCCAGCGCCGAACCGTCGAGCACGCCGTGGGGATCGGCCGTCGCTTCCGGCCCTCCGGCGAAGAGCAGCGCTTCCGGCATGCAGCGGCGCACCTCCGCCGCGATTTCCAGGCAGGCGGCGCGGTTCCACAGATACAGGGAAAAACCGACCGCGGCAGGCTGCAATTCCGCCAGCTTGTCGGCGCACGAACGCGTATCGTCGCCGCAATAGAACTCCACCAGCTCTATCTCCAGGGCTGCCTGAGCTGCAAAGCCTTTCAGGAAGGCGTTGGCAAGGGGGATTGCCTGGGGGGAAGGAGCGGGATGGAGGGAGACAAGTACGATGCGCACGGGCGCGGATCCTTTCAAAAGCATTGATATTTCTACTACGTGCTGAAGCCAAAGTCAATAGTGAAATCAATAAGTTTGCTTCTGCAAGGCCGTGATGCGCCTGGCGTGCCGGCTCATTGATTACAGGACAAACGCCCTGAAATAGGCGGACTAATATAGGTAAGCTGCCGTCAAGCGGCATTTTTATTGACAATTTGTGATTGATTTATGATACGTATATAAAAAATAGGAAGTAAGTGGCATTTATTAACTTGTGAGGGATTGCCACACAGGGTTGTCCTGATCAATAAAAAGAAGCAATGCTTCGATTCATTTTAGGGGCCTTCGTTACGAAGGCCAATTCGTAAACTCGAAAGGAGAGCACAATGACCAAGGCAGAGCTGGCAGTAAAGATCGCAGAGGCTGCAGGAATCACCAAGGCGCAGGCTGAAAAGGCCCTCAAGGGGTTCATCGATGCTACAACCGCAGCACTCAAGAGTGGCGAAAAGGTCACCTTGATCGGCTTCGGCACCTTCAGTGCGGTCACGCGAAAGGCTCGTACCGGCAGGAATCCCCAGACTGGGAAGGCCCTCAAGATTCCAGCCAAGACCGTTGGCAAGTTCTCCGCAGGCAAACCCTTGAAAGACCTTAAGGCTGTTGTCTCGAAGAAGGCCGCTCCCAAAAAGGCAGCGGCACCCCAAAAAGTGGCTCCCATAAAGGCCAAAAAGAAATAGCCCTGAATGAAGAAGGGCCTTCTCCTGGGCCGTGATGTCCGGGAACCACGACTCCTCCCAAAGGCCGTTTTCCAATAGGAAACGGCCTTTGATGTTTTATCTTCTCACAACGGCAGGCAAGGGGGAAACAGCGTATGGATGACAGTCAGACCCCTGATGTATCCACATTCAGACACGGGCTTGCCGAGATTCGCAAGCGTCGCTGGTTTTTTTTTGCTACGGTCGCAATCTATATACCGGCCATGTGGGTAATCCATTCGATTTCGCCCACCTATCGCACCATGGGCACCTCCATCGGGATATGGGTGGTTATCCTCATCGTCACCATGTTCTGGTCGGCCGTTAGTGTATGCCCCCGCTGTGGAAACCTTTTTCATGTCAACGGCATGACCCTTCTCTATCTGCGCAAATGTCTCCATTGCCAGCTTCACATAAACGCGGACAAAAAAAAATAGATCGCCTGAAGTAATTTCGCGTGGTAATGGGGGTATAATATCGGTGGGGAAAATACTGATATGAAACTGCTCAGGACTAAAATATGGAACTGGTGGGACGTGTGGATGTTGAAGTGGTGTGCATTCTTATTTGGTATTGCTGCGGGTGCCTACTTTCATGAATATGTTGTGCCGTACATTTGGTTTATCCTTGCTGCCGCAATCCTGCTGACAATCAGGCCTGCAATTGCTTACTGGAAGGATTAAAAAGCCGGGTTCCCTGAGGGGTTCCCGGCCTTGTATCAGCTCTTTGCCTTCGCGCTCTGACTGATGCCCAAGTATTGATTGACGGTACTGATGTTCGTACCCATGTGGGCGGAAATTCCCGCAGCGGAATAGCCCTGGAGTTTTAATGACCGAGCATGCGCCGCGTTTGAAATAGTAACCGTATCAGTCTGTATCGGCCGTGTTGGAGCTGTAGTGGTTGCTTGTGTCCGGGCCAGATAAATCGAATTGATCCCGGCCGTGCTGCTAAATGATGCAGCTGGAGAGATTACCATGACAATCACCCCCTTCTCGTTTTCCATCCCCTCTCAGTAGTAGAAATTTGTTCTTATAATCTGCCTTTTGATAAATTTCTACAAATAATTTTTTAAAAAGAGATGTCCTGCATCAATATTTGCGTAAGATAAACAAACAGGAGATTAGCAGCTAAGCTAACCTCCTGTTTTTATTGGCTGGGGCACCAGGGATCGAACCTGGGAATGCCGGAATCAAAATCCGGTGCCTTACCGCTTGGCGATGCCCCAACAAGCAAGAATGATGGATCGTATCAGATGGTCTCTACAACGGCTGTGAACCAGCCGGTGTCATCGGCAAGAACGGTACGAGCCCGTTCGGCGCTTTCCCGGTCCCGGAAGAGGCCGAAAACGGTCGGACCGCTGCCGGACATCATGGCCCCTGCCGCACCTTCGCGAAGCATGGTTTCCTTGATCTCGGCGATCACGGGAAAGGCGGGAATTGTCACCGCTTCGAGGTCGTTTGAGAAGATTGAGCAGATATCCTCAATACTCCGGAAAAGCTCGCGGATTTTATCCAGACCTGTCCGGTTTGTCAACTGTAAACTTCGATAAACCCAGGCCGTTGAAACATGCACGCCGGGATTTACCAGCAACACCCATGCGGCGGGCATGGCCGGCATGGGGGTAAGCTCTTCGCCGATACCCTCCGCCAAGGCGGTTTTTTGGAAGATGAAGAAGGGTACGTCAGCCCCCAGGGTGACGCCGATCTCCATCAGGCGCTGCTCGGAGAGCCCCAGGGCCAGCAACGTGTTCATCCCCATCAACACCGTGGCGGCATCACTGCTGCCGCCGCCCAGCCCGGCGGCAACCGGGATGTTCTTGATGATATCGATGATTGCTCCCGGCCCGTGATCCGCCAGGTCGAGCATGGCGCGGGCCGCCTTCCAGGCTATGTTTCCCGGCCCATCGGGGACGCCTTTCTTGCCGCAGGTTACGCTGATATCAGGGGTCTCGGTCAGGGTAATGGTGATGGTGTCGCACAGGTTGACCCGCTGCATGACCATACGCAGATCATGGTAGCCGTCAGGGCGGCGGCGGATCACCTCCAGGAGGTAGTTGACCTTGGCCGGGGCTTGTAACGTAAGACTCTTCACAGACACTCCATTTTCGCGGGCCGCATGCCCGCGGTGATGTCGGCTGATACCGAAATTTTATTACATAACGCAAGAGCCGCACGAAAGGCAAGACCGAAGTGGGATTCGGCGCGGTTTCAACAGCCTATTTGATGCAAACCCGCCGCACCTCGTGGATATCGGTCAGCCCTTGCAACACCTTGGTGATGCCGTCCTGCTTGAGGCTGGTCATGCCGTCCAGCACCGCCTGCTCGTAGATTGAAGCCGTATGCGACCGGCGCTTGATCAGGTTTTTCAGCGAAGTGGTACAGTCCAGCACCTCATGGATGCCGAGCCGGCCGCGGTAACCGCTATGTCCGCAGCGTTCGCACCCCACGGCCCGGTACAGGGACAGTTCCTCCCGCTTCAGGCCGCTCAGGGCGAAATCCTCCTGGCCGTACTCGTCGATGAACTCGTCGATTTCGGATTTCGTGGGCTGATAGCTCTCCTTGCAGTCGGTGCAGAGCCGGCGGGCCAGCCGCTGGGCCAGGACGCAGAGCAGGGAGTCGGAGAAGCCGTAGGGATCGAGTCCTATCTCCAGAAGCCGGGTAACCGTCTCGGATGCTGAATTGGTGTGCAGCGTCGAAAACACCAGATGGCCGGTCAGAGAGGCTTCAACCGCAATGCTGGCGGTTTCCTCGTCGCGCATCTCGCCGACCATGATGACGTCCGGGTCGAGGCGCAGGAACGAACGCAGGGCGGTGGCGAAGGTGAAGCCGATGCGCGGGTTGACCTGTACCTGGCGCAGGCCCGGCTGGGTGATCTCCACCGGGTCCTCGGCTGTCCAGATCTTACGGTTGGGCTGGTTGATCGTGGCCAAGGCCGAATGAAGGGTTGTTGTCTTGCCGGAACCGGTCGGGCCGACGACAAGCACCAGGCCGTGGGGGCTTTTGAGCGCCTCCTCGAAGACACGCCTGTTGCGGTCGGTCAGGCCCAGGTCTTTGAAGCCGATCGGTTCGCCGCTGGACAGGACGCGGATGACGATGTCCTCCAGTCCGCCGACGGTCGGCATGGTCGCCACGCGCAGCTCGATGTCCAGCGGCCCGAATTTTTTGAATTCGATCTTGCCGTCCTGGGGCTTGCGTCGCTCCGCGATATCCATGTCCGCCATGATCTTGATGCGGGAAGGGATGGCGAACTTGTATTTGTACGGGATCTTCTGATAGACGGAACACTGGCCGTCAACGCGGGTGCGTACCACCACGTCCTTCTTGCCGGGATAGGGTTCGATGTGGATATCGGAGGATTTGCCGACATAGGCATCGTAGATGATCTTGTTGACCAGCTTGACGATGACGCTGTCCTTCTCGGTGACCTTTCTGGTCTCTTCCTCTATGTCGGGCTCATCGCCGAGGGATGTCTTGCTGAGCAGATCGACGATGCTGTCCGGCAGGATGTCCAGATTTACCTCGTCGCTGGCGCTGGTCGCTGTTCCATGGCTCGTGACGTTGTAGAGTTGACGGTGGGCCATCCGGATATCGTTTTCGGTCGCGACTACGGCAATGATCCTCAGGCGGATGCTGTCTTCCAGTTCCCTGATGTCGAGCTGTCTGAGGGGTGCGCTCATGGCCAGGGTCAGGGTGTTGCCGATCTTGGAGATGGGAGCGATGCGGTGTTTCTGGGCATATACGACGCTGATGTACTGGGAGAGGACTACATCCAGGTCCTGGCAGTTGATGGTGACATACGGCAGGTCATATTGCGTTGCCACCGCCTGGGCAAGCTGTTCTTCGTCGATATAGCGCAGCTTGATCAGCGCCTTTTCCAGGGGTATGTTGTGTTGCTTGCTGATCTCCCGGGCGTGCTGTGTTTTCTGGCGATCCATCAGGCCGTTCTTGGTGAGGACGTCAACCAGTTCCGGCCGCTTGTTTTTCTGGTCGAGCACGAAACGCAGGTCGCTTTCCCTGATGAAGCCGAGTTTGCAGAGCAATTGCCCGATCGTCTGATCGGGGATGTTTTTCTGCAGATCGAGTGCCTGCTGAAGCTGTTCTTGGGAGATCAAATTCTGCTCGATCAAAATCTCGCCGACTTTTTTTAAGATCATGCTTTCTTGCACCCTTATCTAGTGTAGATGTTGAAACCGTTTTCCAGAAGAAGGCTGCGTTCAACCCGGTCAATGGCGAGGTCGGTAAGAAACAGGCTGCCGCCGGGCAGTGAGGGGTCATCCAACCAGAATCCCGACATCTGTACCGAATAGGGGAGGCCTTCCTCGCGGATCAAGTCATGCCGGCCATAGGTGCCCCGGATCTTCATACCCGAGAGGATCTTTTCCGTGCTCTTGCGGAAGCCGTCATTCCTGTCGAGGATAATGACGCGGTATCCCTTGGTTTCCAGGATGCGGAAGAGGGTGTAGGTGACCGCGTCACCGTCAAAGCGGGTGATGACATACTTTTGTCCGTTGCGGACGAACGACCGGTCGGCCTTGACGGAAAGCGAGATGCCGTTGTCGTCAGCCTCAAAGACGTTCAGGGGGCGGTCCCGCTCGGGCGAGACCTCAAGGGACGCCAGGATGGCATCAACCATCTCCGGTTGGGCAAAAGCCCCTATCTGTGCGACGTTGCGCGGAGGTCGGACAATGAGCGGGCTGGGCGCGGCAAACGGTTCATAGACCGTGAAACCATTTTTTCCGAGCACCTCCCGCAAGGCGGTCGGCAGGGCATGCCGCTCGTTGTTCAACAGAATTACATCCTGGTTGATCAAGCTGTCGGCCGTCTTTTCTATCTTGAAGTCCGAATGGACGGTTACCTTGGGATCAGCGCCGAACTCCAGGTTGAAGTTTTCCTCTACCGAATAGAATCCGGCTGTTTCAAGCATGGTGGCCAAAAGCTGCCTGGCGTTCGCCGGCGCTTCGGATACGATCTGGACCGATGGCTCTTTTTCCTCGATCAGCGCCTTGACCAGGGGCGGGATGGTGTTTTTGCCGTCCACCAGGATCCGGCCGCCATCCATTGTGGCGTACATGGGATAGCGTTTGGGGTCGAGGGTCAGGGTGAATGTGGGCGAATGGAGTGTAAGCGGTTTGCTCAGTCCGTCTTTTGGGGGCACGATACTGTCCCAGACGCCTTTGATCTGCCGAAGGGTTTCCAGTTCATCATATGCAGCCGGAGAGGGGGCCGTCAGGGTAAAGGTCTTCCCAACGGCAGCAGGCTCGGCTGAAGCAGGCTCGGCCGGGGCAGGACGGTCTGTCTCACGCGCCGCGGTTGCACCTTCCATCCTGTGGTCCGGGGCAGGGATCTGGATGCGCTGGCCGACCTTCAGGTGTCTGATATTCCGGATATTATTCTTCCGGCAGATCCCTTCGATCAGTACCTCGGCCTCGTTATCGCTCAAACCGAAACTGCGTACCAGGACCTTTTGGAGGTTGTCGCCGGGCTTTATGACATAAGTCGTGCCGTTTTTCGGCAGTTGCCCGGCGCGGGAACGGGGGTGGGCGGCATGCCTGCCGCTCTTGGCCGCAGGCTTGCGGGCCGGGGTTTCCTCAAGTGCCTGGGGGCTCAGTTCAAAACGCGGGTCCATGGCGGCACGCAGCGGTTGCGCGGTTGCCGAAGCGGCGATGGTGAGCAGGAAAGCAAGAGTTTTACGGGTATAGGCACATGAGAACATTGCATCTCCATGATCGGCCTTTGATCAAGGTTGTGCCCGTTTACGGGCCAAGGCCGATAAAAATATCCGTGACCGGTTTTCAGTTCAGAGACACGACAAAAGCGTGCAATTTCGAATCCTGATTGTAAAGCATCAGGTCCGCCTTGCCGGCTACACTGCCACGCACTATCAGGTAACCCCTGACGCGTTCCCGGGAGACCACTTGGTAATGGTCACTGCCCACCAGTTCCGCCAGCACCTTCTTCAGCAGTTTTTCGTCGAGGCTCTGCCGATTGTCCGGCAGTACCTGGACGGCTTTGATGCGGTTGTTCTCCCTGAATACCCGGCATTCGTAACCAGTTCCCGCATAACGTTCCCAGCCGGGGTGCCGGGTTGCATAGGCACTGTCGCGGCCATCGGCAGGGATAAATGCCGGCAATTTCGGCGATGGGGCAGCCGCGTTCCCAAGAGGCGGGCGCACGCTTGAAACGGCCTTGTGGACGGCAGTCGGGACAGGGGGCGGCAACGGAACAGCGGTTTCAGCCATCTGATTCCGCCGCAGCAGATACCAGGCGGCGGCACAGACTACGATGGCCAGGGCGATACCCGCGCGAAGCTTCCATTTCCTCCCAGGCAGTTCGATGTTCTCCATGAACGGCGCCATATCGTTCTGTTCCCGCACAGCGGCGGTCGCAGCCGTCGAGGTGATGCGGAAATCGCTCGGCGCCGGTATTGGGGAAGACGCCGAAACAGCAGGCTTCGGCTTCGGGCGATTGTTTTTTTGTGCAGTCCCGGCTGCAGGCTGGGTGCGTGCCGGCCGGGGCGGGGGAGCTGGATGTGTTGAGGACGGGGATGGGGGCGCGCTGGTTTCGGGCGGAGCCGTCGTTATTTCCGGGGAAGGAGGTTCCAGCGGCAGGCTCTTGGACGGTTTTTCGTATTCTACGGCTAATTGTCGGGATGAGACGCTTTTGCGGCGAACGGCGACGGGCGCCTCCGCGAAATGGGGGGCGGCAACCGCGGGTGTATCGTCCGGGGGGGTGCAATTCTCCAGCGCGGTGGAACGGGCTTCGGGCATGGATGTCAAGAACTCGTCCAGTGAGTTCACGAGCACGAAGGGATCGTCTTCTTCGGCACCAGGGAATTCCTGGGGGGGCGATGACAGGCGGACATGCTCCCATTGGGTGCCGAGAATCGATTTAAGGGCAGCGACAAGGGCCTCGGCCAGCTTTGTTTCGGGCAGGGTCAGGTCGAGCAGATGTTCGAACAGCCCCCTTACCGGTTTGGCGCTGCCGTCCCCTTCGTGCATCAGAATAAAGGAGGGCACATCGTTTCTGAGCAGCATCTTGATGTGTCGGGCAATATCTTCGGCATTGATATCGGAGATCCGGTTCTGGATGCAGATCACAGTCGGGCGTTTCACGAAGATATCCTGCAACGCCTGGTCGATGTCCGCAACCACGTCGATCGTGACCTTGATCGTCGTTTGGAGGACTCTCTTGATATATTCCGTCTTCGGGCTGTCGGAGATGATGATGAGATTGACCACGGTAACCTTTTCGATATGTTTGGCCTTGTCTGTCGTATGGTTGTTAAAAATTAGCAATTTATATAATTACCACGACTCAGCGTGAAAAAACAGTCGTTTTTTGCGGTTGGGTGTTCTACCGGCACCAGGTGCGCCAGGTTGTTTCAGGCAGGGGACACCGGCTGTTTTTGCTCCGCCAATGAAAAGCGGGCTTGCGTGGCGGCATTTCAACATACTATACTATTCCCTCCCCCTTGAAAACAGGGACGAAATATGCCTCAACAGGAGACGTAACGTGAATCCGAGATTTCCCGCCGAATGGGAGGTGCAGGACGGAGTCCTGCTGGCCTGGCCCCACGAAGGTACAGATTGGGCCTATATGCTGGACGATGTCCGTCCGGTCTTTGCGGAGATCATCCGCCAGATCATCCGTTTTGAACGGGTGGTGTTGGCGGCGCCCTGCGCCGCTTCTGCCATCGACTACCTGGGATCGGCCGGCATCGACCTGGAAAGGGTCGTTGTCTGCGAGATCCCCACCAATGACACCTGGGCGCGGGATTTTGGTCCCATAACGGTGATATTCAACAACCAGCCGGTGCTTCTGGACTTTGGCTTCAACGGCTGGGGGCTCAAGTTCGCCGCCGACCACGACAACCTCATCTCCAAAAGGCTCAAAGAGTTGGGCGTGTTGGTCCCCAATCTCAAGACCGTCGGCCTGATCCTGGAGGGGGGCAGTATAGAAAGCGACGGCCTCGGCACCATTCTGACCACCGCCGAATGTCTGCTGTCGCCCAACCGCAACCCCCAACTGGACAAGAGCGAAGTCGAGCTGGCCCTGGCCTCCCTTTTGGGGGCCGGGCGCGTGCTGTGGCTCAGTCATGGCTTTCTGGCCGGGGACGACACCGACTCCCATATCGACACCCTTGCGCGCATCTGCCCGGACAATACCATCGTCTACACTGCCTGCGACGACCCGCGGGATGAACACTTCCAGGCGCTGAAGCTGATGGAGGGAGAATTGCTCGCCTTCCGGGCTCCGGACGGCTCTCCCTATCGCCTGCTCCCGCTTCCCTGGCCCAAGGCCCGTTTCGATGATCAGGCCCACCGTTTGCCCGCTACATACGCCAATTTTCTGGTCATCAACGCTGCCGTGCTGGTTCCCACCTATCGGGACGAGGAGAAGGACCGGCTGGCCATGGAGCGCATCGGTCAGGCCTTTCCCGGCCGCGAGATCATCGGTATCGACTGCCTGCCGCTCCTGGAACAGCACGGCTCGCTGCACTGCGTGACCATGCAATTGCCCCAGGGGGTGTTGCCGTGACGAAGATCCTCAGGACAGCATTGATCCAACAGGGTTGCAGCAACGATAAAGGAGCGACCCTGGACAGGACCTGCGCCATGATCAGGCGGGCCGCGGCCGATGGGGCGCTCCTGGTGGTCCTTCAGGAGTTGCATGCCGGCCCGTACTTCTGCCAGATCGAGGACCCTGCACTGTTCGATATGGCCGAGCCGATCCCCGGCGCCAGCAGTCGCGTCATTGCCGGCCTGGCCGGAGACTTGGGGGTGGTCATCGTGGCCTCGCTCTTCGAGCGCCGCGCTCCCGGCCTGTATCACAACACCGCCGTGGTCTTCGAAAAGGACGGCTCCACGTCCGGTATCTACCGCAAGATGCATATCCCCGACGATCCCGGTTTTTACGAAAAGTTCTATTTTACGCCGGGCGACCTGGGATTCAATCCGGTCAAGACCTCGGTCGGAACCCTCGGAGTCCTGGTCTGCTGGGATCAGTGGTATCCCGAGAGTGCTCGCCTGATGGCCCTGGCCGGAGCCGATCTTCTTATCTACCCGACCGCGATTGGATGGGACCCGGCCGACAGCGCGGCGGAGAAGGGTCGCCAGCGCGACGCCTGGATCACCGTCCAGCGCGGCCATGCCGTGGCCAACGGCCTGCCGCTTTTGGCCGTCAACCGGGTCGGTTTCGAGCCGTCGGCCCTTCACCCGGAAACCGGTATCCAGTTCTGGGGAAGCAGCTTTGCGGCCGGGCCGCAGGGGGAGTTGTTGGCCGAGGCTTCACAGGAGAACGAGGAGATCCTGATGGTGGATCTGGACCTGGCGCGGAGCGAAACCGTGCGGCGCATCTGGCCGTTTCTCCGTGACCGGCGTATCGACGCCTATGGGGATTTGTTGAAGCGATACCGGGATTAAAAAGGTTGTTGAAAAACAGCCATCTCGGCCTTCGTCCTCGAACGCCCTTTCGTGCGGCGTAGCGCTGCAAACCCTCACCCAATCCCTCTGGGGGAGAGATAGAGAGGGGGCCTGCCGCCTCGGGGCATTCCGCGGGTGCGACGATCTGACTATTTTTGAACAACCTGGGTTTTTCAACAGGTGATTGATAATCTTTCGGTAAGTGTCTACCCCCGTAGCCCCACCTCTTGGGCCACCGCCCGCCAAGCCGGCAGGCTCCGTTCGATCATCTTTTTGTCCACGCAGTAGGCGATTCTGAAGAAGCCCGGCGCCCCGAATCCGCTTCCCGGCACCAGGAGGATGCGGTGCTTCTGGGCCAGCTTGATGAATTCCACGTCGTCGGCCAGCGGCGAGGAGGGAAAGAGGTAAAAGGCGCCGTCCGGTTTGACCAGCCTGAAGCCCATGGCAGACAACTCGTTGACCAGAAGATCACGTTTTTCCTGATACAGGCCGATGTCCACCGACTCTCCCTGCAGTTTGGCCACCAGACGCTGCATGAGGGCCGGCGCATTGACGAATCCCAGCACCCGGTTGCTGAAGACGGCGCCTTCCATGAACTGCATGGCAGTGGCCATGGCGGGGTTGATGGCCAGATAACCGATCCTTTCCCCGGGCAAGGCCAGGTCCTTGCTGTGGGAGGTGACGATAACGGCGTTCTCCACCAGGGGGAAGATGTTGGGGACATGTATGCCGTCATAGGAGATACGAGCGTACGGTTCATCGGAGATGACGTAAATTTGGTGGCTGGTCTTCTGCTGGGCTTTCTGCAAAAGCTTGCCGAGCCGGCGCAGGCTTTCCGCAGGATAGACCACCCCGGTTGGGTTGTTGGGCGAACAGATGATAATGGCCCGCGTCTTTGGCGTGAGCGCCTTTTCGATGGCGTCGATGTCGAGTTGGAAGGTGGCGCGGTCGGTCCAGACCTCCACCGGCACGCCGCCGTGATTGTCGATGTAGAATTTGTATTCCACAAAATAGGGGGCCAGGATGATGACCTCTTCCCCCGGATTGAGGATGGTCTTGAGCACCACGTTGAGCGCCCCTCCCGCACCGCAGGTCATGATGACGTGGTCTGCGCTGACCGGCATCCCGGAATCCCTGGCAAGTTTGGCCGCCACGGCGGCCCGGGTTTCGACGTAGCCCGCATTGTTCATGTAGCTGTGCATGCCTGGCAGGGGATGCTGTGCCAAAGCCAAAAGCTCGCGGTTGAAGGCTTCGGGCGGGTCCACGTCCGGGTTTCCCAGGGTGAAGTCGTAGACGTTGTCGGGGCCGTATTCCCTGCGCAGGATATCTCCCTCCTCGAACATCTTGCGAATCCAGGACGAGCGTGAGATGAATCCGGCGATTTTGGTGGCGATGGCCATGGATGTTTCCTCCCTGATGCCTTTTCTGATAATATGATCTTTCTTTTATTACTACAACAACTCCGGAGAACTCAATGGAAATTCCGTCCTACCCCGCGTCGAGACCGCTCGATCTTGCCGATAAACATCTGCTGGACGCTAAATTTTCCGCTCTTCAGCCGCGAGTCTCCGAGTTGACCTTTGCCGGCCTCTACCTGTTCCGCCACGCCCATGACTACCTGCTGACCATGGTGGGGGGCTCGCTGGTGGTGCTGGGGCGCGGTTATTCGGGCGAGCGCTACTGCATGCCCCCCCTGGACGGTGACGTGGCCGGGGCGCTTGAGGTGTTGTGGGACAACGGACTGGATCTCTACGGCGCCGATGAAGCGCTTGCCGAACGCTGTCTGAAGCGGGGAGGGGTGGCTGCTGACGAAGACCGCAATGCGTTCGATTATCTCTACCTGCGGGAGGAGTTGGCCACCCTGCCGGGTAATCGTTTTCACAAGAAGAAAAACCGTATCAGCTACTTTGCCGTGCGCCATGATTACGACGTAGCGCCATTCTCGGAACAGTATCGGACCGGCTGCCGCAACCTGCTCGAAGTGTGGAAGGCTATGGCTGCGGAGGAAAAGCCGTCATTCGGGCTGGAGATCGAGGCCACCGCCGAGGCGGTTGAAAAAGCGGAACAGTTGGGTCTGGAAGGGATCGTGGTGACGGTCGACGGGGAGGTCAAGGCCTTTAGCCTGGGGGAACGGCTCAACTCCGAGACCGCGGTGTGTCATTTCGAAAAGGCCGATCCCTTCATGGAAGGGCTTTCCCAACTCATTAACCGCGAATTCGGCCGTCATTTGTTCAAGGAGTGCCGATTTGTGAACCGCGAACAGGATCTGGGGGATGCGGGATTGCGCAGCGCCAAGCTTTCCTACCATCCGGTCGAGCTGGTCAAAAAGTTCCGTATTCGCAAGGTGCCACAACCATAAGACTATTTATAGTCAATCGGTGGTTATCACCGGTCTTTCGCAGGATGTAATCGAAGATTGCTCACTACCACCCCCCGGCCCCTCCTAAACTAGGAGGGGAGGTAAATAGCCCCTGATCTTCCCCCTCCTTGATAAGGATAGGGAAGATCAGGGGGTGGTCGATCCCCCTCCCTAACCCTCCCCCGCTGGGGGAGGGAACCAGTATCTATTTTGGTTCCGCTTACATTATCTATCTGATTTCCCTCATCCGGCCTTCGGCCGCCTTTCGGTGGTTCACCTTGTTTCTGATAAATAGTTTGCAATCACCGGAAAAATATTGTACATAATCTGTTCTTTCAAAGACGGCATCCGTGCCGCAATCTCCTTGCTCCGGGCAGGACCGGGGCTCGAAAACCGTGAGGAGGAATTACCACATGAGGAAGTATGAAACCATTTTCATCCTCCAGCCGGAACTTGGCGAAGACGAGATCAAAAACATCTGCGCCAAGGTCCAGGAAATCATCTCGTCGTACACTGGCGAGTGCTTCAGGCTGGACGACTGGGGGGTCAGGAAGCTGGCGTACCCCATCAGGAAGTTTGCCAGGGGGCGCTACTACTATCTGCGCTTTGATGGTGGGCCTGAAATGATCGCCGAGTTGGAACGGCGTCTCAGGCTTAACGAAAAGGTGCTTAGGTACCAGAGCGTCAATATTACCGGGGAGCCCGAGAAGGTTGCCGAGAAAAAAGCTCCCGTGGCTGAAGCTGATGCGGTCGAGGCTGTTGAAGAGACAACCGATACCGTTGAAGCGGCAAACGAATAATTTCCTGGAGGATACCCTATCATGAGCGACGAAAGACCCAGCACACCCTATCAACGTCCGGCAGGCGGCTCCGGCGGCCAGCGTCCGTCAGGCCCCGGCGGCCCCGGCGGTCCCCGCAAGCGGCGTCCGTTCCAGCGCAGGAAGGTTTGCCGTTTCTGCGCCGAGAAGAACCTGACCATTGATTACAAAGAACCCCGTACCCTTCGCTACTTCATCTCGGAGCGCGGCAAGATCGTTCCCCGCCGCATCTCCGGTAATTGCGCGAAGCACCAGAGGGAAATTACCGAGGCCATCAAGCGCGCCCGCAACTTGGCGCTCTTGCCGATCGCTTCAAACCACGTGATGTCCTAGGGACTGAATGGACCCGAACACTCAGGCCGGTTCCATCGGGGCGCGGCTGACAGCAGTTCTCGTGGGCGCCGCGGCAACGTTCGCGTTGTTTGCGGCGACTTTCGTGATACCGCCGCTCGGTTTTTTTTCTGGGATACTTGCCCCGTTCCCGGTGATGTATTTCCACTTGCGTCACGGACGCGTCATAGCGGCCATCATCCTCCTGGCGGCTGTCACCGCATTAACGGCGCTCTTTGGGGTCAATGCGGCGGCTGTCTATCTGCTGCAATGCGGGATCATGGCGCTGCTTTTGCCCGAACTGTTGCTGCGGGGCTATGGCGCTGCCCGGTCCATTGCCTGGACAACGGCTGTAAACATAGCTGTGCTGGCCGTTGCTGCCGTTATTTTTACCCAGGTCAGCGGCCAGGACCTGCAGCGGTCCCTGTCCGGCGAGATATCCACGAGCATCGCCCGTGCCTTGGCCCTGTATGAACAGAGCGGCGTCAAAGGGGACGACTTGTCCATGGTCAAGCAGTCCATGGATATGGCAGCCGCTTTGCTGATCAGGATCTACCCGTCATTGGTGACCATCCTGCTTGGGATCATGGCGGGGTGCAATCTGGCTCTCATACGCCGGCCGGCATTCCTGATGGGGTATCGATTCCAACTGGGCGACTTCAAGGAACTCAGGCTGCCTGAACCGCTGATCTGGGTTCTGATCGTAGCGGGCTTTGCACTGCTGGCACCCGACCCTATCGTCACGACACCGGCTCTCAACGTGCTGGCGGTAACGACGACGCTTTACTTTCTGCAGGGATTGGCGGTGGTTCTGACCCTCTTCGCCCGCCAGACCTTTGCCGGCATCATGCGCGTGTTTCTCTGGGTGATGCTGCTCTTGCAACCATATTTGGCGGCCATTATTGCCGCTATCGGCATATTTGATATCTGGGGAGACTTCCGTACCCCTAAAAAAAAGGAAAACCTGTAATAATCAGGCTCGAAAGGAGAGTAGTATGAAGGTCATTCTGAAGGAGAACATCGAAAGCCTCGGCCACATCGGCGACATCGTCAAGGTTGCCCCCGGCTATGCCCGCAACTTTCTGGTCCCCAAGGGGTTTGCCATCGAGGCCACCGAAAAGAACGCCAAGGCGCTTGAACACGACAAACGCCAGTTGGCCTACAAGAAGAACAAGACCCTGGAGTCCGCCCGCAGCCTGGCCGCCAAACTGGAAGGGCTCGCCATCGAGTTGGTCCACCAGGCCGGCGAGGAAGGGAAACTCTTCGGTTCCGTCACCAATATGGAGATCGCCGCGTTTCTGACCCAAAAAGGCTTTGACATCGACCGCAAGAAGATCGTCCTTGTCGAATCCATCAAACAGGTGGGCGAGGTCAGTGTCCCGGTCAAGATTCATCCCGAGGTTGTCGCAACCCTCAAGGTGACCGTCAAGGCCGCCTGATAACCGAACCATAGCAGAACAAAAAAGAGCCTGCCGGATTTACCCGGCAGGCTCTTTTTACATGCATGGCGCAGAATCAACCTCACCGCCGGCTTATCTTCAGGAAGTTTTCCAAGAGCTGCATCCCCCCCTCGGTCAGGATCGACTCGGGATGGAACTGAACCCCCCAGATGGGGAGGGTCTTGTGCCGCATCCCCATGATCTCCCCATTCTCGACCCATGCGGTGACCTCCAGGCAATCCGGCAGGCTGCTGCGCTCCACCACCAGGGAGTGGTAGCGGGTGGCCTGGAAAGGGTTCGGAAGCCCGGCAAAAAGCTCATGGCCGTCATGGATGATGGGCGAGGTCTTGCCGTGCATCAGGGAGACGCTCCGGACCACGTTCCCGCCGAATGCCGCCCCGATGGCCTGGTGGCCGAGACAAACGCCCAGGATCGGAATCCGGCCGGCGAATTGTTCGATTGCGCCCACCGATATGCCGGCTTCGCCGGGTGAACAAGGACCGGGAGATATCACCAGGCGTTCCGGTTGCAGGGCCTCGATCTCTTCCAGGGTGATCCTGTCGTTGCGGTGGACGAGCACATCTTCGCCTAATTGTCCGAAATACTGCACAATGTTGAAGGTGAAGGAATCGTAATTATCGATCATCAGCAGCATATTATTCAAGCCCTTTCTCGGCAATTTCGATCGCCCGCCGGGCGGCCATGGCCTTGTTGACGGTCTCCTGCCACTCGGCGGCCGGGTCGGAGTCTGCGACAACGCCCCCACCGGCCTGGAGGTGCACCATGCCGTCCTTGATTACCAGGGTACGGATGGTTATGGCCAGGTCCATGTTGCCGGAAAAGGAAAAATAACCCACGGCCCCGCCATAGATCTCGCGGCGTACCGGCTCCAGCTCGTCGATGATCTCCATGGCCCTGATCTTCGGCGCCCCGGAGAGAGTGCCGGCCGGAAACGTGGCACGAACGACGTCGAAGGCATCAAGGCCGTCACCCAGCACGCCCTGCACGTTGGACACGATGTGCATGACGTGGGAATAGCGTTCGATTATCATCAGTTCCGAAACAGTGACCGTCCCGGTGGCGCAGACCCTGCCCAGGTCGTTTCGCCCCAGATCGACCAGCATGACGTGCTCGGCACGCTCCTTGGGATCGTTCAGCAGCTCCCCGGCCAGCCGCTCGTCCTCCTGGGGGGTGGCCCCCCGGGGGCGGGTGCCGGCGATGGGACGGAGTTCGACCCGGTTTCCCTCCTTGCGCACCATGACCTCGGGCGATGCCCCGGCGATGACCGTGCCGTCCAGTCTCAGGAAGAACATATAGGGGGAGGGGTTGAGGGTTCGCAGCACGCGGTAGACGTCAAAGGGGTCGGCCGAGAGACGCCCGCTGAAGCGCTGGGAAGGAACCACCTGGATGATGTCGCCGGCCCGGACATACTCCTTGGCCTTTTCCACTGCGGCCTCGTAATCCTCGCGGGTAATGTTGGAGCGCAGCTCGACCGGCTCGCCGGATGGGGCGGCCGTAACTTGCGGCAAGGGGGTGCGCAGTTTGTGGATGATGGCCTCTATCTTGTCCGCCGCCTGCCGGTAAGCATCCTCCGGGGTTATGCCGCCTTCCAGATGGGCATTGGAGACCACCTTGATCTTTTGGCTCATGGTGTCAAAGATGACGATGGTGTCGGTCACCAGGAAATAGGCTTCATAGGCATCCAGCATGGCCGGTTTTTCCGTGGGCAGGCGCTCGAAATGGCGTACCATGTCATATCCCAGGTAGCCGACGGCGCCGCCGAAAAAGCGCGGCAGACCTTCAACCTCCACGGGGGTGAAGCGGGCCAGCAGGGTGCGGATGCAGCCCATGGGGTCATCGCTGGTTAGGGTCGTTACCACGTTGTTTTCGATGATTTCGACGATGTGCCCCTTGGAGCGGATGATGCACGAGGGGCTGGAGCCGAGAAAAGAGTAGCGGCCCCACTTCTCGCCCCCTTCGATACTTTCCAGCAGAAAGGAAAAGCGCCCGTCGTCGAGCTTTTTGAAGGCGGTGACCGGCGTATCCATGTCGGCCATGATTTCCCGGTAGACCGGAATCAGGTTGCCGTTACTGGACAGGCTGTGAAACGTTTCGATGGAGGGAAAAAACATGGTTTTGCTCCGAAAAGGATTCAAGGTGATTGAAAAAGCTAGCACAGCCATTGGGGAGAGTCAAGTTCAGCGGGATTGCCCGCCGCCAGGTTGGATTTTTTTAAACTCTTCCCATCATTGGCATTCATTGCTATAGTGATTCAAATCTCAACACAGAGGGCCCGGAAATGAACCAGAACAAAATCCTGCTGGAGAGCGACACCAACGAACTCGAGATCGTAGAATTCAGAATTGACGAGATGGATTCCCATAATAATCCCGTGCCCTGCCACTACGGCGTCAATGTGGCCAAAGTCCGGGAGATCATCCGTCTGCCGCAGATATCCCGGGTCGTCAACGCCAAGCCGGGTGTCGAAGGGATGATAAAGCTGCGGGACAAGGTGATTACCATCATCAATCTTGCCACGGTTCTCGGCAAGAATACCGGGGATATGGTGGCGGACCGGGTGGTGGTGCTTGAGTTCAACAACCTGATGGTTGGGGTGTTGGTTCATTCCGTTTCCCGCATCTACCGCATCTCCTGGAAAAATGTCGAGCCGCCGGCCCAGTCGGTGCACAGTGATCAGGTGACCGGACTGGTCAAGATGGACGACCGCATTATCCTGGTACTGGACTTTGAGAAGATTGTGGGAGAGCTGTGTTCGGAGAGCGCGCTCAAGCCGCTTGCGGACAGTGCCATCCTGTCATCCGTAGCGGAGGGCTGGGATCGTTCGCACAAGACGGTGCTGGTCGCCGACGACTCCCTGTTCATTCGCAACACCCTGTGCAATACCCTGCGCTCGGCCGGCTTCACCGTTGCCGAGGCACAAAACGGCGCCGAGGCCTGGGACATCATTCAGGACCGGATAACCCGTTGCGCCCAGGACGGCAGTGATTTCAGATCCCATATCAGCATGATGATCACCGACGTGGAGATGCCTCAGATGGACGGCCTGCACCTGACCTCGCGCGTGCGTAAGGAAGAAACCTTGAAAGGGTTCCCGGTCGTGATCTTCTCCTCCCTTGCATCTGAAGACAACAAACGCAAGTGGACCGGACTTGGGGTTGACCACATCCTGACCAAGCCCGATCTGCCCAACCTGGTCAGGGTGGCGGACGAGTTGACCCGATAGCGTATCGTTCTGCCTGGATTATAAATTTAACATTGACAACTCCGTTATGGTTGTGATTTAGTACCCACATGAATTCGAATCGTTTCTTTAACGCCTTTTACTTTTTCTTTTGGTACGGCTTTTATTTCAGGCCGTCTGCCCAGGCAAAGGTGTAAGCGCGAGGAAGCGAACCAACTACACACCACAAGCCGGGTGGACAGACAGTCCCCCGGCTTTTTTATTCACCGCAACAGATGCGGACAGGGCCGGGGGGAAACCTTCGGCCCTTTTGCTTGTGGGAAAGGAACGGGAGATGATCATCGTAATGAAAGCGGGCGCGGTAAAGAAGGACAAGGACGAGGTGTTGAAGCGCATCAAGGAACTGGGCTACAAGCCGCATGTGATTCACGGCTCGACCAGGGATGTTATCGGTGCGGTGGGGGACGAACGGGGCAAGGCGGTGTTGCAAACCCTTGAGTCATTGCACGGCGTTGAAAACGTGGTGCCTATCCTGCAACCGTACAAGCTGGCCTCCAAGGAGGTCAAGAAGGAGGCGAGCATCGTGCGGATCAGCGATGATGTGGAGATCGGTGGGGAACGGATAATCATGATGGCCGGCCCCTGTTCCGTTGAAAACGAACGGCAGATCATCGAATCGGCCGAGGCGGTGAAGAAGGCGGGAGCCCACATCCTGCGGGGTGGCGCCTTCAAGCCGCGTACGTCGCCTTATTCGTTCCAGGGGTTGGAGGAGGAGGGGCTCAAGCTGCTGGCAAAGGCCCGCGATCTTACCGGATTGCCGGTGGTGACCGAGGTGATCAATCCCGAAACCGCCGAGTTGGTGGCAGAATACTCCGACATCCTCCAGATCGGCGCCCGCAATTCCCAGAACTTCGCCCTCCTGAAAAAGGTCGGCCAGATCGGCAAACCGGTTTTGCTGAAACGAGGCATGTCCATGACGATCCAGGAATTTCTCATGAGCGCCGAGTACATCATGAGCGAGGGAAACCAGTCGGTAATCCTTTGCGAGCGCGGCATCCGCACCTTCGAGACCGCCACCCGCAATACCCTTGATCTTTCGGCCGTGCCGGTGCTCAAGGAAAAGACGCATCTGCCGGTGATAGTCGATCCCTCCCACGGCACCGGCAATCATCACTACGTCGCCCCCATGTGCTACGCCGCCGTGGCGGCCGGAGCCGACGGCCTGATCGTGGAGGTCCACCCCGACCCGGAACGTGCTTCCAGTGACGGCCCGCAATCGTTGAAACCGGCCAAATTCCAGGCGATGATGGACAAGTTGCGCCGCTTCGCCGAAGCGGTGGACAGGACGCTGTAAGATACCAGGCTGTTGCTACCACCCCTGGCCCTTTAGGCCCCAAAGGGTCCTCTTAAACCAGGAGAGGAGAAAGATATTCCCCCTCCTAGATTAGGAGGGGGGCAGGGGGTGGTTGAGCCCTTTTAACATATTTGTTTACCGTGGTAAGGCACGACCCCTAGTAGTTCTTCAGACCCTATTAGTTCTTTTGAACCCTCTGCAAGTCATTTATTGCTTGTCACATTATTCCTTATCTGAGAGATATGCGGATGTAGGTAATGCAGATTGTCATTTATGAAAAGGTTTAAACTTGAAGTCTTTAATTTCCCAATTTTTAATATTATCATGGATATAACTTCTAACCAATCTCGTTTCAGTCAAACGAGTACTTCCAAACCCATTTAAAACTCCATCTAATACAGCACGTTCTAGTTCATTTCCATCGCCATCAACCCCCCTAACCACAATAAAGGCTTTTCCTGAATCGTTAGGATTGTATATTTCAATCTTAATGCTTACATTTATAAAATTACTTCTCGCATCAATATCGGTAACAGTGAAATTATCAATTTTAAGTTCTTGAATTTCATTGTTTTCGGCAAAGACCGTGCAAGTTAAAAAAATAAAAAATAACGAAGTAATGGCAACTTTTATCATAACCCACCCCCTGAAATATGACATATATCTTGCTTATAAATGCATCAATCTAAATTTATTGTGGTGTAGATTCTATTCGTGAGCGCACCCCATGAGCTAAGAGCAGGACATGATGGGATTTTATGGTAATGTGAGAAGCACGACCAACTCACTACCGGAAAGGAGCCTACCATGTCCTACAATCATCTTACCGAAAAAGAGCGATATGTCATCAGTCATTTAAAATTGGCGCAATTCAGTTTAGGGTCCAACAAAGGAACAGGCGGCTTGTTGATCCCTCGGCAAGACATTTGCTGCTTGTCCTCTTAATGTCTACCTAGCGATTGCTGAAGGTAAGACCGACTGCTTCTCGGAGTGCTCTTGAGATGATAGTCGATTTGCCACTGCCGGTGGTTGAGAGTCTGACCAACGGCATGCCCGCGAGTTTGAAAACATTGTTCTTGATCTCGTCGCGCACCGACTGGAGTGAGCCTGGTCGATAAAATGCCCACCTATCCACTTCGATGCCGATCAGCGGAAGCTTGCCAATGGTATCGTAGATCAACATGCGACCAAGGGTTGGTCACGAACTGCCGCTCGCGTTCTGATAATTCTGATGTCCCGTCATCAAGCCCAAGCCACGCGAGGGGCACATGCCGAAGGCAACCGAGACTCCTGCGGGCAAATTCAGGACTGATTAGCATGTCTTTAATAAAAACCAATAAAAAGCTGCAATTACATCACACTTCGCCCCGGACCCCCTCCATGGAAGGATTTAATCAGGTTGCCGTGCCGGCGAGGCGTAGCTGAGCAAAAGCGGCAATATGTCTTCCGGCGGCAAGGGGCGGCTCATCAGGAACCCCTGCAGTTCATCGCATTTGCGGCTGTGCAGGAAGGAATACTGCTTCTCGTGCTCAACCCCCTCTGCCACAACGTTGAGCTTGAGGGAGTGGGCCATGACGATGATCGCCTCGGCGATGGCCTCGTTATCCTCGCCCGGAGTGATATCCTGCACGAAAGAGCCATCGATTTTGACCCGGTCGATGGGAAAATGCTTCAGGCAGGAGAGGAAGGAATAACCGGTGCCAAAATCGTCAATGGCCACCGAAACGCCCATTTCCTTCAGTTTTGTCAGGATAAGGAGGTTTCTATCGCCCTGTTCCATGATGGTGCTTTCGCTCAGCTCAAGCTCAAGGCAACCGGCCGGCAGATCCGATTCCTCCAGGGCCGACTGGACGATGCCGATGAAGCTGTCGTGCTTGAACTGGCAGGCTGAGATGTTGACGGATATGCGCAAGCCATCCGAGCGGCACTGGTTCCATTGCCGGGCCTGCCGGCACGCCGTCCGCAGAACCCATTCGCCGATGGGAATGATCATGCCGGTCTCTTCGGCGACGTTGATGAATTGAGGCGGCAGCATGTCCCCGTGTTGGGGGTGCCGCCAGCGAATCAGCGCTTCAAACCCGATGATCGTGCGGCTTGCGATGTCGAAGAGCGGCTGGTATACCAGGAAAAACTCATTTTGCGTTATGGCATGGCGCATACTCGACTCGATCACCTGCCGCGCAAGCGCCTGTTCATTCATCTCTTCGGAGAAGAACTGATAGTTGTTGCGTCCTGTTTCCTTGGCCTGATACATGGAGATATCGGCATTTTTCAACAGCTCGTCAACCGTTGAGCCGTTCTTGGGATAAAGGGCGATACCGATGCTGGCGCTGGTGTAGATGGTGTGATTTTCGAATTGAACCGGCTTCCTGAGCGTTTCGAGGATCTTGTACGCGACCTTGGGCACATCCTCGGTCCCCGAAAGCAGGGGGAGGATGACGACGAACTCGTCGCCGCCGATGCGGGCAACGGTGTCGGAACCGCGCAGGCACCCCTGGATGCGATTGGCGCTGATCTTCAGCAGACGGTCGCCGTAGGCGTGTCCCAGGGTGTCGTTGATGTATTTGAACCGGTCGAGATCGAGATACAGGAGCGCCAGACCCTTTTTGTCGCGTTCCGCCATGACAATGGCCTGTTTGAGTCGGTCGCTGAACAGCACCCGGTTGGGGAGCCCGGTCAGCGCATCGTAGTAGGCCAGTTTCTTTATCTCCGCCTCGGCCCGCTTGCGTTCGATGGTGTAGCGGATTGCGCGGCTCAGCAGATTAATGTCGAGCTGCCCCTTGATCAGATAATCCTGGGCGCCGTGCCGCATGGCCGCGAGGGCCATTGTATCGTCGGCAATGCCGGTCAGGACGATGATCGGGATGTCGGGTGCGTGGTTATGCATGCGGCGAAGCGTCTCGATACCGAAGCTGTCCGGCAGCGTGAGGTCGAGCAGGATGACGTCGAAGAATTTATCCGTGACGAGTTGTATCGCGGATTCGATGCTGACGGCATCGTGGATCAGGAAGAGCACGTCTGCGACTTTAGAAAAATATTCTCTAAGCCTCCGGATATCGGCGGGGTTATCTTCGACCAATAGCACTCTGATGATTTCTACGTGGGGCATGTCAACACTCTCACCTTCCAGGAAGTTTCAGATGGAAAATTTGAATTACCTTGTTGATTTATATGTGTTTATTTAAATGCAAAAACAATGCCGGTCCCGGTAGGCTTAGGTGAAGGAGCGCCTGTGCATGATTTTACTGAAAAGCCCGAAACAGCCCAGAGTATCCAGGTTGTGCACCGTCAGCGATACGGCCGGGGTTGTCGAAGGCCGGCGCATACAGTTGACGGCATTGGACATATCGCCGGCCAACGTCCTGACGAGGACAGAACGCTGACTGTTGGCTACGACAACGGAATTTCATTTTTTTCGAGTTGCGTATACGCTGCAATTCCTCTAACATGCGGGAAAAAAATGGAGGATGCGGCAATGTTTCACCCTGCGTTGCCTGCCGTCTTCCTGCGTTCCGTAGTGGGGGAAATAAATCATGGATGAACAGCTCAATAAAACGCCGCTCTGTGAGCGGCATGAGGCGCTGAAGGCGCTGATGGCACCCTTCGGCGGTTGGAACATGCCGATCCAGTACGAAGGTATCATCGCGGAACACGCCTGGTGCCGTGCCAAGGCATCGCTTTTCGATATCTGCCACATGGGTGAATTCCTCTTCGAGGGGGATTTTGCGGACGGCGGCCTGGAAGATGTTTTCACCTTTTCGGTCGCAACGATCCCGGTCGGCCGTTCGCGCTACGGTTTCCTGCTCAACGAAAACGGCGGTATCATCGACGACCTGATCGTCTTTCGCATTGCCGCCGATAAGGTCATGATCGTGGTCAATGCCGCAACGGCCCCCAAGGACTTCGTTGCCATCAAAGAAAGGCTGAAGGGGGGAACCTTTACCGATATCTCGGCCAAGACCGGCAAACTGGATATCCAGGGGCCACTCTCCCGCAACGTCATGGTGGATGCCTTCGGCGCGGCAATCGCCTCAATCCCTTATTTCAAGTTCACCACCATGAACATCCTCGGGGTCGAGGCCATCGTCAGCCGCACCGGCTACACCGGCGAGCTTGGGTACGAGATCTTCATCCCCACGGAGAAGGCCGGCGAATTGTGGGATCTGCTGCTGAAGGACGATCGGGTCAGGCCTGCCGGGTTGGGAGCCCGTGACGTGCTGCGTCTTGAGGTGGGCTATTCGCTCTACGGCAGCGATATCGATGAGGACACCACACCACTGGAGGCCGGGCTGGAGGGGTTTGTGGACCTGGCAAAGAGCTTTGTCGGCAAGGATGCGCTGCTGCGCCAGATGGAGCAGGGCGTGAGCCGCAAAAAGGTGGCTTTCGAGGTGACCAGCCGTCGCTCGCCGCGCCACCACTACGAGCTGTGCTTCAGCGGCGAGAGCGTCGGTACGGTGACCAGCGGCGTGTTCTCCCCCATGCTCGGCCGCGGCATCGGCCTGGGATTCGTCAGGCCGGACCTGGCCACGGTCGGCACGCCGCTTACCATCATCCACGAACGGGTCAGCATGGAAGGCACGGTCTGCGAACTCCCCTTTTACCGGGGCGGATCGCTCAGATCGTAGGGATTGAGACTGATTGAGCCACGGAGAAAGACAAAATATTTCTGATTAACGTCAATCTTCCGCTAACGATCAAGTCCCCCTTTAACAAAGGGGGATTTAGGGGAATTTGCCCTTGATCTTTAAAAGCAAATCCCCCCTGTCCCCCCTTTTTAAAGGGAGGAACCATGTTGCGGGAGATGAGCGTTAATCAGGAAATCATTTAACAGGGATGAACAGGATGAGAAGGATAGGACCTGAAATCCAATAAATATGGATTTTATCCCCTTCATCCCCGTAAATGAGGTTTTCTCTGTGTCTCTGTGGCAGCATGTACTGATTTTTTATCCAATATCCATATAAAGGAGGAGGTACCGACATGAGCATCTATTTCACCAAGGAGCACGAATGGGTCAAGGTAAAGGATGGGATCGGCGCGGTCGGCATCAGCGAACATGCCGCCCATGAACTGGGGGATATCACCTTTGTGGAGCTTCCCGCCATCGGCAAGGTGATCAAGCAGTTCGAAGTGCTGGGGGCCATCGAATCGGTCAAGGCTGCCAGCGACATCTATTCGCCGGTTTCCGGCAAAGTGGTCAAGATCAACGAGGCCTTGAACGATGCCCCGGAGATCGTCAACGAAAGCGCGGAAGACGCAGGTTGGCTGGCATGGATCGAGATCAGCGACGAGAAGGAGCTGCAGAGCCTGATGCCCCGGGAGCAGTACGACGAATACCTGAAAACCGTGTAGGAGGTTGTTGAAAAACAGCCATCAGGCCTTCGTCCTTGAACGCCCTTTTGTGCGGCGTAGCGTTGCTACGCCTCCGCGGGGCTTTCTGCGGGTGCGACGATCTGACTATTTTTGAACAACCTCAAGTTTTCCAACAGCCAGATAGGGTCGAATACCGCCTTTTTCAGGAGAGCATACATGAATGACAGTCACTACTGCCCCCACACCGAGGAAGAGATCAGGGAGATGCTCTCGGTCGTCGGCGCTTCCAGCGTCGAGGAGCTGTTCGCGCCGATCCCTCCCGAGTTGAGGGCCAAGACCTTCAATATCCCCCCGGGCATGTCCGAGTTCGAGACATTTGCCCGGATGCAGGACATTGTTGCCGATAACGGCGCCGCCATGGTCAATTTTATCGGAGGCGGTTTTTACGACCATATTATCCCTGCCGTGGTCGATCACCTGTCCGGTCGGGCCGAATTCTACACCGCCTACACCCCCTATCAGCCCGAGTGCTCCCAGGGGACCCTGCAGGCCCTGTTCGAGTACCAGACCGCCATCTGCCGCCTGACCGGCCTGGATGTGTCCAACGCCTCGCTCTACGACGGCGCCACGGCATGCGCCGAGGCGGCCATGATGGCCCTGCGGGCGACCGGCCGAAACCGTATCGTGGTTGACGGCTGCGTCAGCCCTTTTTCCCGGCAGGTGCTCAAAACCTATCTCTACAACCAGGATGTGGAGGTGGTGGAGATCACGCCTCTGGACGGCCTGTTGAACCGCGCCGCCCTGGCTGCTGTGCTGGATGGGCGGGTTGCGGCCGTGCTGGTGCAGAACCCCAATTTCTTCGGCGGCATCGAGGATCTGAGCCCCCTGGCGTCGCAGATCCACGCCGCGGGCGCACTGCTGGTGGCTTCCGTCTATCCGGTCTCCCTTGGCCTCATCAGGTCACCCGGCGAGATGGGGGTCGATATCGCCGTGGGGGACGGCCAAAGCTTGGGTAACCCGCTCTCCTTCGGCGGTCCTTCCTTCGGCTTCATCGCCGCAAAAAAGTCCCTGATCCGCAACATGCCGGGCCGCATCGTTGGCGAGACCATCGACAAAAACGGCAAACGCGGCTTCGTTTTGACCCTCCAGGCACGGGAACAGCACATCAAACGCCATAAGGCCACCTCCAACATCTGCAGCAACCAGGGGTTGTGCGCCCTGCGCGGCCTGATCTTCCTGTCGTCCGTGGGCAAGGAAGGTCTGGCCGACCTGGCCCGCCTCAACTGGGACAAGGCCGAGTACGCCAAGGCCCGTTTGGCCGGGATTCCCGGCGTGACCGTACTGCAATCGGCGCCGACCTTCAACGAGTTTACGCTGTTTTTGCCCGGACCGGCCGCACCAATCGTGACGGAACTGCTCAAGCAGGGCATTGCCGCCGGCGTGCCGCTGGGGGATTACTACGAGGATTCGGTCAACACCCTGGTGGTGACGGTCACCGAGAAGAGGACGAAGAAGGAGATCGACCGGCTGGCCGATGCATTGCAGGCCGAGTTGGAATGCGGGCATATTTGATCTTGGAGAGACAATCTTATGGAACTAATCTATGAAAAATCCGTTCCCGGCCGCAGGGGGGTAAAACTGCCGGCCTCGGACGTACCTTCCGCTTCCGCCTTGCCGGAAGGTCTGCTGCGTACGGAACCCGCCGGGTTGGCGGAGATTTCCGAGCTGGACCTGGTGCGGCACTTTACCAACCTGTCCCGCCGCAACTTCTCGGTGGATACCAATTTTTATCCGCTGGGGTCCTGCACCATGAAGTACAACGCCAAGGTGCTGGAGAACACTGCGGCCCTGTTTGCCCCCTTCCACCCCATGACGGCGCTTCTGCCGGGGGGGGAAGAGTTCTGCCAGGGAAGCTTGGGGATGCTCTACGACCTGGGGCAGATGCTGGCGGACATCACCGGCATGGACGAGGTGACCTCCCAGCCGCTGGCAGGCGCCCATGGCGAGATGACCGGCATCCTGCTGATCTCCGCCTACCACCGCGCCAAGGGGAACAGGAAGAAATACGTACTGGTGCCCGATTCGTCCCATGGTACCAACCCGGCCTCGGCCACCATCGCCGGCTACGAGGTCATCACCGTGCCGACCGCGCCCTACGGCGACATGGACATGGAGCTGTTCAGGCAGGCCATGAACGACGAGGTGGCGGCGGTGATGATGACCTGCCCCAACACCCTGGGGCTGTTCAACCCGCACATCAAGGAGATCAGTGACATTGCCCACTCTTTTGACGCCCTGATGTACTACGACGGCGCCAACCTGAACGCCATCATGGGCAAGGTCAAGCCGGGCGACGTGGGTTTCGATGTGGTGCACGTCAACCTCCACAAGACCTTCGGCACGCCCCATGGCGGCGGCGGTCCGGGTTCAGGGCCGGTTGGGGTCAAGAAGGCCCTGATCCCGTTTCTGCCCCAGCCGCGCATCGTCATGGACGACGATGGCGTCTTAAGCCTGGAGACCTTCCGGCCCGGCTCCATCGGCCGCGCGGCCAATTTTTTCGGCAACTTCGGCATCATGGTCAGAGCCTACGCCTACATCATCATGCTGGGCCGGGAGGGGTTGATCCGGGTGTCCGAGCAGGCGGTGCTCAACGCCAATTATATCATGGAACGCCTGAAACCCTTCTACGATCTCCCTTACGACCAGACTTGCATGCACGAGTGCGTTTTCTCCGCATCCCGGCAACTGGCCCACGGCGTGCATGCCATCGATATCGCCAAATTCCTGATCGACCGGGGTTTTCACCCCCCCACGGTCTACTTCCCGCTGATCGTCAAGGAAGCGATCATGATCGAGCCGACGGAGACCGAGAGCAAGGCTGCCATGGATGCCTTTATCGAGGTGATGATAGAGGCCGCCAGGACAGCCGGGAGCGATCCCCAGGCATTGCTGGACGCACCGCTGACCATGCCGGTCTCGCGGCTGGACGAGACCAAGGCGGCCAGGGAGCTGAATGTCTGCTGCCTGGTGTGAAGCGAAGCGGTCCGCGTACTGATGGCTGACAAAGCGACAACCTGGCGCCTCATCGAGGACGAACCGCGTACCGGTCCGGAAAACATGGCCATCGATGAGGCCCTCCTGCGTTCATTCGACCCTGCTGCATCGCAGCCGGTGCTGCGTCTGTACGGCTGGCGGCCGCCGGCTCTGTCTCTGGGCCGATTCCAGCGGGCAGCCGAGGTGCTGGACCTGGGACGCTGCCGGGCCGGAGGGGTGCCCATCGTGCGCCGCATCACCGGCGGCGGGACGATCTATCACGCCGATGAGGTGACCTATGCCATCGTCTGCTCGCCGGAGCAGATCCCGCCCGCTTCATCGATCAAGGATTCATTCCGCGTATTGACCGGTTTCCTGATCGCCCTGTACCGCGACCTGGGACTTGAGGCCTCCTATGCCCAGGATGCCGTCTCCCCTGAAGCGCGTCTGGGCGAACGGACCGCCTTCTGTTTGGCAGGCAAGGAGAGTTTCGATATCCTTGTGGGGGGCAGGAAGATCGGCGGCAATGCCCAGCGCCGCAAGAAAGGAATCATCTTTCAGCACGGCTCGCTGCCATTGGTGAACCGGGCCGCAATGGGGCTGTCGTTCATGAGGGATCGGGAACCCGGACTGGCGGAAGGCGCAGCCAGCCTGGAACAATGCGGCATCCCCGCGGATTACGGCTTGGTGCGGCGGAAGCTGACCGAGGCCTTTCAAAGAAACCTTACCGTGCGACTTTCGCCCCAGCCGCTCACGGAGCAGGAACGCTCCCTGGCGGAAGGGTTGCTGGTAGGGCGATATGCTACGGATCGATGGAATCTGGAAGGGGTGGAGGCATGAAGGTGGCAAGGAAACCCGAATGGTTGCAAAAGCGCGTGAATCCCGGAGAACAGGCCGGGATGCGGGCGCTGTTGGGGGAGCTGCGCCTGAACACGGTCTGCCAGCAGGCGCTCTGCCCCAATATCTCGGAGTGTTTCCGCTGCGGCCAGGCCACGTTTCTGATCCTGGGAAGGCTCTGTACCCGTCAATGCTCCTTCTGCAACGTGGACAAGGCACAGCCGCAGCCGGTGGATAGCGGGGAGCCGGCCAGGGTGGCCGAGGCGGTTGCCCGGCTGGGACTGAGCCATGTGGTGATTACCAGTCCGACCCGCGACGACCTGCCGGATGGCGGGGCTTCCATCCACGCCGCCACGGTGGCCGCCATCCGCGCTGTCTCGCCGGCAACGCGCATAGAACCGCTTATCCCGGATTTCCGGGGGGACCGCCACAGCCTTGCGACCGTCATGGCATCGAGGCCAAATATTGTCGCCCATAACGTGGAGACGGTAGGGCGGCTGTATCATATCCGCAGCGGCGCCGATTACGGCCGTTCCCTGGATGTGCTTAGCACCTGCCGGGATTTGTCGCCGGAAACCCCGGTCAAATCGGGCATCATGCTGGGAATGGGTGAGACGGGAGACGAGGTCGTACAGGTGCTCGGCGACCTGCGCGGGGCAGGGTGCGCCTATCTCAGCATCGGCCAGTATCTGGCCCCCAGCCGCAACCATTACCCGGTGCAGGAGTATATCCGGCCGGAGGTATTCGAGACGTTGCGAGAAACAGCTCTCGGCATGGGGTTTTTGCACGTTGAGAGCGGCCCCTATGTCCGTAGTTCCTATCATGCCGGGCAGTACCTGGCGGATACCGGGGCTGATGACAATTCTCGAAGATGATTGGACTCTCCATAAGATAATTTTATAAAGGCTGAACGGCCTCCATATGTATCGCCATGATTGCAATTGCCAACATCAAAATGAGGCTGTTTATCATGAGGGGGGACTTTGAATGGATGCAGGTCATGTAATGCCGAGCAGTTACATGGAACATGGTTTCTGCCTTAATTGGGAAAGATCCCTTGTCGCCCTCCATGTGGGATCCGACATCATCATCGGCATCTCCTATTACTCCATCCCGCTTGCCATGTTTTATTTCGCCTATCGGCGGCGTGACCTTCCGTTCCTCAAGATATTCATCATGTTCGCGCTTTTCATTCTTTCGTGCGGGACCACCCATTTTTTAGCCGCTTACACCATATACCGGCCGGATTATTGGATTGAAGGCTATATTAAGGCGTTGACCGCTTCAATTTCCGCTGTGACGGCGATAATCTTCATTCCTCGAATCCCGGATGCCATTGCCCTGCCGAGTATCATCAACTCTCTGGAAGAGAATAAAAAGCTCATACGCGAACTCGGCACAAAGAATGCCGAGTTACAGTTGGCAAATTTGTCAATTGAGAACGTCCTCGACCCTGTTTTCTGGATCACGGCGGATTCCCGGGTAATGCGTGCCAATGGAGCGGCATGCAAATCGCTTGGTTATACGCATGAAGAAATGCTGGGATTATCGATTGCCGACTTGAATCCCCACCTTCCGCTGGAACGCTGGCTGGAACACTGGCGTCATCTGAAGGCAAGCGGTTCCCTGAGGTTTGAAACTCAACACCGGGCAAAAGACGGGCGTCTCCTGGATGTGGAGGTTTCCGCCAATTATATTTCCTACGAAGGACAGGAGTACAATTGCGCCATAATCCGCGACGTAAGCGCCCGCAAACGGATAGAAAGGGAACTCAGAGCCAACGAGAAACGCATGGCCAGTCTGTACAGTATTTCTCAGCATCCCTACACCGGTGAGCACGATTTCCTTGACCATGCCCTCAATGAGGTGATTGAGCTGACCGAGAGCAAAATCGGCTACATCTACCTGTACAATGAAAAAACCAGCCAGTTCTCCCTTAGCTCTTGGTCGCATGACATCACGGGAGAACGTTCCGGCCTGGAGCCAAAGACCATGTACGAACTCGAGAACACCGGACTCTGGGGCGAGGCCGTGCGCCAGAGAAAACCTATTCTGATTAACGATTTCCAGGCTCATCATCCGCTCAATAAGGGATATCCCGATGGATACGCCGATCTCATGCGTTTCGTCACGCTTCCCATAATTGTCGACGAGGAGATAGTTGCCGTTGTTGGGATCGCCAACAAGGAAGGAGAATATACCGATACTGATGTGATGCAGTTGAAGCTGTTCATGGATTCCGTCTGGATGATCACCATGCGTAAACGGGCGGAAGATGATCGCGTCAAGCTGGAAAAACAGCTCCTCCATGCGCAGAAGCTGGAAAGTCTCGGGGTACTTGCCGGCGGTATCGCCCATGACTTCAACAACATCCTAATGGCGATTGTCGGCAATGCGGATTTGGCATTGATGAAACTCGTCCCTGAATCGCCTGCCATAGGAAACCTGCGTGACATTGAGAAGTCGGCGGCTCGGGCTGCCGACCTTGCCAAGCAAATGCTTGCCTATTCAGGCAAGGGGAAGTTCATTGTCGAAGCCATCGACCTGAATCGATTGCTGGAAGAAATGCTGCATATGCTGAAGGTATCCATCTCCAAAAAAGCTATATTACGTCTTGTCCCCGCCCAAAATTTACCGGCGGTGGAAGCCGACGCCACCCAACTGAGGCAGGTTTTTATGAACCTGGTCATAAACGCTTCCGAAGCCATTGGCGAGAGGAGCGGTGTTATCGCAATAACTACCGGATGCATGGAATGCGACCGCGTCTATCTGAAAGACGTCTGGCTGGACGAGGGCATACCCGCAGGGACATACATCTATGTCGAAGTATCCGACACCGGTTGCGGCATGGACAGTGAGACCATGACGAAGATATTCGACCCGTTCTTCACGACAAAGTTCACGGGCCGGGGTTTGGGAATGGCCGCTGTTCTCGGAATAGTACGTGGCCACAAGGGTTCCATCAAGGTCTACAGCGAACTGGGTAAGGGTACTACCTTCAAACTGTTGTTTCCCGCCAGCGAGCAGCCTGCACAACAGCTCGGTTGCGATGAAAGTATTGGTGTCTGGAGAGGTAGCGGCACCGTACTGCTCGTGGATGACGAGGAGGCGGTTCGGGCCACGGGCGGCAAGATGCTTCGGGAAGTGGGTTTCGAGGTCATCACGGCTTCCGACGGGCGGGAGGCGATTGAGATTTTCAGGAAGGACGGCAAGGACATCGGTTTTGTGATACTCGACCTGGCCATGCCACATATGGATGGCGAACAGTGCTTCCGTGAATTGCGGGCACTGGCCCCCGGAGTCAGAGTTATCATGTCCAGCGGCTACAACGAGCATGACGTTACCCAGCGTTTCGTCGGCAAGGGATTGTGTGGCTTTATCCAGAAGCCTTATAACCTGTCGGAACTTAAAAGGGTAATCATGGAAATGGAAAAATAAAGGCCTTCCCTCTATAATCCGGACCTGTTATCAAAGGAAAGGTCAATCTTCAGATTGGGATGTCTCGCGACACGGTAAATCTATTTTTGTGATTGAACAACCGGTTAACTGTGCAATAATGTGTTTTTCAATGGTTGGAGCACCGTGTGAGCAGAGGAGATGATGGATGCAGCCCCAAATATTGCTGGCCGTTGAAGAAGAAGAGCGACGCCTCATATATGAGGCGTTTGTCAAAAAAGAACGGGCGATCTGCCATTCGGTCTCCTCGTTGCGCGACGTGGCGAATCAAGCCGCCCGGCAGCCGTATAACGCCATTTTCCTTGACATGCCGCTGATCGTGAAAGCATCCCGATATGAAAAAAGCCTGATAGAAGATGCACTGCAGACCCTGCCCAACGCCCGCCTCAACATTACCGCCAAAACCCAAAAAATCAGCATGCTGGTTTCCTGGGATACCCAGGAAGGCGCCCGTACCGCCGAGGAACACCTCCAATACTGCTGCGAACAACCCCCGAGGGTAGCTGTCATTTGCAACAGGGTGCCGCTTAACCTGAATGCCGTGCTGTCACGCTCCCCGGATATGGCGAATGGCGAGCGCACCGCATGTATCGACTTTTCGCCGGGCGGCTGTTTCCTGTTCTGCGTCAACGACGAGATCCCCCTGCAATCGACCGTATGGTTGCGTCTGATCGCCCTGAACGACCAAACGCCCATCGAGTCCACCGTATGCTGGAAGCGGGAATGGGGAATAACCAACGAAATCCCCGGTATCGGCATCCGTTTTGACAGGATGTCGCCGCAACAGCAGGCGGAAATCCTCTCACTCAAGAAGGGTAGACAAAAGAAATAGCCGTGGCCGTAACCTTTCAGATCGTCTTTGATTCGAGAGAGGCACACCTTTTATGCGCTACTGTGAAGAATCACCTCCACGGCAACTGTTGGAGGCTATTCGCCAATTCAATAACGGTGATTGGTTTGAATGCCATGAAACCCTGGAAGACCTCTGGGTGGGGGAAGAGGGGGAGGTGCGTGAATTTTACCAGGGCGTCCTGCAGGTTGCAGTAGCCCTTCACCATTGGAGAAACGGCAATTTTGGCGGGGCAATCAGCCTCCTGAAGAGTGGGGTGGAGTACTTGAGCCGGGTGTCCGCGGTGTGCCAGTGGGTGGATGTGGCGGCTTTCATAAACGCTGCCGGCAGGATGCGTGAGGCGCTTAAGCAGCTTGGCGCCGAGGGGATGGCCGCGTTGGATTCGTCTTTGATCCCTGTTTTGAGGGTTGTATCCTGATCGATTTTCCGGGAATGAAATGAATGCGGTGCAACGCTTTGGTGTTCACATGAAACCCTGGACGGAAAGTGAAGGTGCCGTGAAAAAGGATCACGACTACTGGATGGCCTTGGCCATCGCCGAAGCCGTCAAGGCCCGGGCCAAGGAAGAGGTGCCCATCGGCTGCGTGATCGTCCGTGACGGAAAGATCGTCGCCCGTGGTCACAACCTGCGCGAATCCGCCCAAGACCCCGCGGCCCACGCCGAGCTGATCGCCATCAGAAAAGCCTCCAGGAAGCTCGATTCCTGGCGGCTTTTGGATACGACGCTCTATGTCACCCTCGAACCCTGCATCATGTGCATGGGGGCCATCATCCTGGCCCGCATACCCACAGTAGTATTTGGCTGCCACGACCCCAAGGGGGGCGCGGCCGGCTCACTTTACGACCTCTCCGACGATCCCCGCCTCAATCACCGGGTGGAACTAGTGTCGCGCGTACTGGAAGGCGAATGTTCCAGCCTGCTCAGTTCCTTTTTTGCCGATCTCCGCAGGCGCAAGAAGGCCGTTGTCTTGGAGTGACGGCGCAGAACCGTTCGTACTCCTCAGGTGTGTTCACGTTGCAAAATGACCGTTCCGCGTCCGGGATGGCGGCCAACTCCTCCCGTGTCACGAATCTCGTCCGCACGCGATCCAGCAGGTTCAGCAGTTTCCAGTCGCCTTGCTCGATGGCCCGTTCCACCATTGCCAGGCAGCGCCGCCCGTACAGGGCCTGCAACGGCTCCTTTCCGCCGCAGCTTACCGGCACCACGGCATCATACTCCCCAACAGAAGTGCAAATCATGCGTATCACATCCGGATTGAGAAAGGGTGTGTCGCATGCCGTCATAAAGATCCAGTTCCCGGTGCCGGCCATCAGACCGGCATGCAGGCCGGCCAGGGGGCCGATGCCGGGATACCGGTCAGCCACCGTGGCGCAAGGGAGAAAGGCGTATTCGCCGGGCGTGTTGGTGACGAGGACCACCTCCCGGAAGAGCTGGGCCATGGTGTGGTAGATCTTTTCGATCAACGGTGCGCCTTCAACTGTCAACAGTGCCTTGTTGCCGCCCATGCGGCTGGATGCGCCGCCGGCCAGGATCACGGCGGTTATGCCGTTGATCTGTCCATAGGTCTGTTTTTCGCGGGGTGATCCGTCCATCGAGTTCTCCTGATTGCAACCAATATTACACTAAAATCGACCACCCCCAACCCCTCCTTACCCCTCCTTGTCAAGGAGGGGAGCTTATAGTCCTTCTCCTGTTCAGGAGGACCCTCTGGGGCCTAAAGGGCTAGTGGTGGTAAGGTGTCAGCTTGAACGCATATCGGTATTAGTATAATCGCTGGTGCCGGATAATGCAAAACGCCCCGCCGGATACCCGGCGGGGCGTTTCTTGTTCTGGGTTGCTGGAAAAAAATCAGCCTTCCAGCCCAAAGGTCTCGTGCAGCACGCGTACGGCCAGTTCGGTGTATTTCTCGTTGATCACGACCGAAATTTTGATCTCCGAAGTGGAGATCATCTGGATGTTGATGCCGTTGCCGGCCAGGGCGGAGAACATCTGGGTGGCGACGCCTGCGTGACTCCGCATGCCGAGGCCGACAATGGAGACCTTGCTGATGTCTTCGTCCGAAAGGACTTCCTTGGCCAGAATGGTCTTGGCGACGTCATTAGTGATCAACAGGGCCTGCTTCAAGTCGGCCTTGGTCACCGTGAAGGTGAAGTCTGTCATGCCGGCCTGGCTGACGTTCTGAACGATCATGTCCACCGAGATGGCCGCATCGGAGAGCGGCGTGAGGATCTTGGCGGCGATGCCCGGCTTGTCGGGTACTCCCATGACGGCAATCTTGGCTTCATTCTTGTCGTACGCTACTCCTGATACGAGAATACCTTCCATTTCCTTATCCTCCCTGGTAACCATGGTACCGGTGTTTTCATTAAGGCTGGAGCGAACATGTACGTCCACATTGTATTTCTTTGCGAACTCCACGGAACGGATCTGCAGCACCTTGGCGCCCAGGCTGGCCAGTTCGAGCATCTCGTCATAGGATATCTTCTCGACTTTGCGGGCTTCCTTGCAGATGTTGGGATCAGTGGTGTAGACGCCGTCCACGTCGGTGTAGATCTCGCAGACGTCGGCATTGAGTGCTGCCGCAATGGCCACCGCCGAGGTGTCGGAACCTCCGCGGCCCAGGGTGGTGACGTTGCCGGCCGCGTCGATCCCCTGGAAACCGGCCACGATCACGATGGTGCCGTCTTTGAGGTCGGTACGGATGTTCTTGTCGTCGATGCTTTCTATGCGGGCCTTGCTGGCGGTGCTGTCGGTGACGATCGGTACCTGCCACCCCTGGTAGGACCTGGCCTTGTAACCCAGGGATTTGAGGTGCATGGCCAACAGGCCGATGGTGACCTGTTCGCCGGTTGCGACCACCACGTCGTATTCGCGCCCATCGGGGATTTCGCTCATCTCGTTGGCCAAGGCAACCAGTTTGTTGGTTTCTCCGGACATGGCGGACACGACGACGATCACGTCATTTCCGGCTTCATAGGTCTTGATGATCCGCTTGGCGACGTTTTTGATTCGGTCGGCGGTGCCGACCGACGTGCCGCCGTATTTCTGGACTACAAGTGCCATACATCGCTCCTTCACAAGTTATGGTGGCAAAGAACTAGCCGAAGGTAAAGCTCTATAACAGATAATCATCGTTCAGGTCAAAGAAATTTTATCGCCCCGTATACGCTTTAGCAGGCATGACAACAGAATTTCCGGGCAGGCCCCCCTTGTTTCAATGGTGATCCTGCGTCTCTCGGAGCCTTCGTAATGGAACGTAACCCGTAAATAGTCGGCAGGAAGCAGGCTTTCCAGGCGTTCCGACCATTCCACGATGCAGACGCCCTCGCCGTACAGGTAATCCATGAAGCCCAGGTCGGCGATATCGTCCTCTGTCGCCATGCGGTAGAAGTCGAAGTGATAGACCGGCAGCCGGCCGGGATAATGATTCATGATGGCAAAGGTGGGGCTGGCGACCAGGTGGGCGCTTTCCGGCGCGACCGCCTGGACCACGCCGCGGGTGAAGCAGGTCTTGCCCCCGCCCAAATCTCCGTGTAACGCCAGAAAGGCGCCCGGTCCCAGCAGCGCCCCCAGGTGCCGTCCCAACGCCTCGGTTTCCTCCGGCGAGTTGGTGAGGAATTCCTCCTTGGTCACTTCGGAACCATGTTGCGGATGATGTCGATACGGGAGACGATCCCCACCAGCTTTCGCCCTTCTATTACCGGCAATGCGTGCAGCTTGCGGTCGCTCATGACGTCGGCCGCCGTACTGACCGGGTCGGAGGGAGAGATCGTCACCACATCGTTGGAACAGAGCTCGCCCACGCTCTGGGCGGTCATCTTCAGCAATTCCCGCTCCAAGGTCCGTTCTCCCTGCAGGGGAATCACCCAGTCGAAAATGGAGATGACCGTGGGGATGTGCAGGTTGCGACCCTGTTCGATTAGGTCGGAGGCGGTCACGATGCCGGTCAGGTTGCCGGCCTCGTCCACCACCGGCAGGCTGCCGAAGCGGCGGGTCTCGAATATCCCGGCCAATTCCCGCAGGTTGGTGTCCCGTGTTACGGTAACAACGTCTTTTGTCATGATATCGGCTACGGTCAGCATGTGGTGTTCTCCTTGGGTAGTTTCCAATTCCAAATCAAAGCGGCATCTTCGTTGGCTCGTCTTCGGCTCCTCTACGTACTACCTGTACGCCTTCGTTGCCTCGATCCTCGCCGCCTTGATGTCATCTTTGATTTGAAACCGGAATTAGTAGTTTCTGGTAGGCATAGGGCAGTTTTTCCAGCACGTCGCCGGCGCTCATGCCGATCTCGCCTTTATCCTGCGCCACCAGGTCGGCGGCGTAACCGTGGATGAAGACCCCCAGGCAACAGGCGTCATGGCAGCCATGGCCCTGGCCCAGCAGCGAGACGATGATGCCGGTCAGCACGTCGCCCATGCCGCCGCTGGCCATGCCCGGATTGCCGCTGCCGTTGATGGCCACGCTGCCATCGGGCGCGGCGATGATGGTGCGTGACCCTTTGAGGATCAGGTGCACGCCGAAGGCCGCGGCGAACCTCCGGGCCGTGGCGATGCGGTCGGCTTCCACGTCTGAGACGGTTGTCCCCATCAGGCGGGCCATTTCTCCCGGATGGGGGGTGAGCACCACGGCCGCGCTTTTTTTATCCAGGAGGCAGTTCGTGTTCACAGCTACGGCGTTCAAGCCGTCGGCGTCGATAACCAGGGGGAGGCCGGTCGATTTCAACAGGTTTTGCACCAGGCTAACGGTAGCGGAGTGCTGGCCCAGGCCGGGGCCGATGGCCAGGGCATCCTTGCCGGCGAGCAAACCTTCGATGGCGTGGAATGTGTCGTCGCCGAGATAGCCGTTGCCGGAATCGGGTAGGGGTACGGTCATGGCCTCTGTGGTCTTGATCTCCAGGATCGGGTGGAGGCTCTCCGGGACCGCCAGGGTCACCAGGCCGGAGCCGGCCCGCACGGCGCTGTTGGCGGAGAGTGCGGCTGCACCGGTCTTGCCGCACGAGCCGGCAACAATCAGGCAGTGGCCGAAATGCCCCTTGTGGGCCTGCCTGTCGCGGGTGCGTAGCAGGGGACGGATGCTGTCGGCGGTGAGGAATGCATACCCGTCGGCATTCTCCACGAGCCCGGCCGGGATGCCGATGTCGGCCACCACCAGGCGCCCGGTGTGGTCGGCGCCCGGATACAGAACATGCCCCAGTTTTGCGGCGGCAAAGGTCACAGTGACGGTTGCCCGTACCGCGCAGCCCAGCACCCGGCCGGAACTGCCGTGGATGCCGGAAGGGATGTCCACTGCCAGTACCGGCCGGCCGGCGGCGTTGATCAGTTCGACCGCCTCCCGGTAAACGCCGCTGACCTCGCTGTTGAGCCCGGTCCCCAACATGGCATCAACGATGACGTCGGCCTGGCGGATCTCTTCATGATGCAGATCCGCCGGTTGTCCGGGAGCGGTGCAGTAGGAAATGGCGGTCGGGGGCAACTGTTCGAGGTTTATGGCAGCGTCACCCCCGATCCGGTCCCGTTTCGCCAGGATGCAGACCCGGACCTGCCAGCCGCTTTGCAAGAGCAGGCGCGCGACGACATAGCCGTCGCCGCCGTTATTGCCGCTGCCAGCAAAGATGAAGGCCCGTTTGCCCCCGGTATAACCGAACTCGTGGAAGATGGCCTCCATGCAGGCGTGGCCGGCATGCTCCATCAACTCCAGCCCCGGTATGTTGTGCTCCTGTATGGCCTGCCGATCCAGTTCCCGCATGGTCTGCGCCGATATGACCTTCATGGTGCCTCCAGCACTACCATGGCAACGGCCTGCCCGCCGTCATGGGACAGGGACAGGAAAACCGTACCCAAACCCTGCTTCTCGAAAAGTTCACGGGCCCGCCCCGCGAGCAGCAATTCCGGTTTTCCGGACTCGTTGTTGACGATCTCCATGTCGTGCCAGGAGATGCCGTCACGCAGGCCGGTGCCCAAGGCCTTCAGAAATGCTTCCTTGGCCGCGAATCGGGCGGCATAACACGAGGCGGCATCCTTGCGGGCGCTGCACCGGTCGCGCTCCTCCCGGTTGAAGAGCCGTGCGAAGATCGCCTGGTTGCCTTCGTCCAAGAAACGCCTGAACCTGGCGATATCCACCGTATCGACGCCGATGCCGGAAATCATGCGTACTTGATCAACTCCACCATGTCGCGCACGGCCCTGTCGAGTCCGACCAGCATGGCGCGGGAGATGATGGAGTGGCCGATGTTGTATTCCTCGATACCGCCCAGGGCGGCAACCGCCTTGATGTTGACGTAGTTGAGCCCGTGTCCGGCATTGACCCCCAGGTTGACCTTGCGAGCCAGCTTGATGGCCGTGTCGATGGCCTCCAACTCCTTCTCCTTGTTGGCCCAGTCCCTGGTTTCGGCATAGGCGCCAGTATGGATCTCGATGTAATCGGCGCCGCTCTTGCTTGCTGCTTTGATCTGCTCCTGGTTCGGATCGACGAACAGGCTGACGATGATGCCGTTGTCGCGCAGGCGCTTTACGGCGTCGGTGACGGATTTGAGGTTGAGAATGACATCCAGGCCCCCCTCGGTGGTCAGCTCCTGGCGTTTTTCCGGCACCAGGGTAACCTGTTCCGGTTTGACCTTCAGGGCAATGCGCACCATCTCCTGGGTGGCGGCCATCTCCAGGTTCAGCTTGGTCTTTACGGTCTGGCGCAGGATTTCCAGGTCGCGGTCCTGAATATGGCGCCGGTCCTCCCGCAGGTGGATGGTGATCCCCTCGGCCCCGGCCAACTCACCCATGGCGGCCGCCGCCACCGGATCGGGTTCCACCCCGCCGCGGGCCTGACGCACGGTTGCGATGTGATCGACGTTCAATCCCAGTTTTGCCACGTTCGAACCTCCTCGAATCTTTTACGGAGACAACTTAAATAAATCACTTTACGTCTGCCACTGGGATACGGAGAACAGTACCTAAACAAAAAAACTTACAGGGAAAAACTGGCGTTCCCTCCCCCATCGGGGGGGAGGAACTGTTTTGTGCCGTTCTCCGTGTCTCTATGGCTCCGTGGCAGCATCAATCAATGGTAATCAATTTATTGCTCCCCGATATGCAGCTTCACCATATCGGCGATTTCGTTAGCCCAGGTGGTGATCTCATACTTGTCCTGTCCTTCGATCATGACGCGCAGGAGCGGTTCGGTGCCGGAATAACGAATCAGCACGCGCCCCTCGTTGCCCAGTTTTTTCTCCACGTCGCCGACCCTGGCTGCGATCTCGGGAATGGTCATAATGTCCCTTTTTTCGGTGACCCGAGCGTTGACAAGCACCTGGGGCAGGGCGATCATCAGTTTGGCCAACTCGGAGAGAGGTTTCTCGTCGCGGCGCATGACCGCCAGCAGCTGGAGGGCTGAGAGGATGCCGTCGCCGGTGGTGCTGTGGTCCAGGAAAATCATGTGCCCGGACTGTTCCCCCCCCAGGTTGTAGCCCCCCTTGCGCATCTCCTCCACAACGTAGCGGTCGCCGACGGCCGTTTTGATTACCGAGCCGCCAGCCCTTCTGACGGCGATATCCAATCCCATGTTGCTCATTACGGTGGCGACCAGGGTTTTCCTTTTCAGGATGGAGCGGCGCAGCATGTCCGTGGCGCAGATTGCCATGATGTGGTCACCGTCCACCTCGTTGCCGAATTCGTCGCAGACGATTACCCGGTCCGCATCACCGTCCAAAGCGATGCCGATGTCGGCGCGATGCTCCTTGACGGCCTTGCTGATCACCTCCGGGTGAAGCGAGCCACATCCGGCATTGATATTGGTGCCGTTGGGTTTGACCCCCAGGGGGATCACCTCGGCCCCCAACTCCTCGAAGACGGCCGGCGCAACCTTGTAGGCGGCGCCGTTGGCGCAATCCAGGACGATCTTCAGGCCGGACAGGTCCATCTCCTGGGGAAAGGTGTTTTTGAGGAACACGATGTAGCGGCCGGCGGCATCGTCGATGCGGAAGGCCTTGCCTACTTCGGTAGCGGTTGGGCGCAGGGAATCGATGTGATTCGTTTCGATCAGGTTCTCGATCCTCAGTTCGATCTCATCCGGCAGCTTGAAGCCGTCAGCGGAAAAAAACTTGATGCCGTTATCCTGGAAGGCGTTGTGCGATGCCGAGATGACCACGCCGGCATCGGCACGCATGGAAGAGGTGATATTGGCGATACCCGGCGTGGGAAGCGGCCCTACCACGAGCACATCGACCCCCATGGAGCAGATGCCTGCTACCAGGGCGTTTTCAAGCATATAGCCCGACAGGCGCGTATCCTTGCCGATGACGATACGATGCCGCCGTTTGCCGGCGCTTTTGAAGATGTAGGCCGCGGCCCGCCCCAACTGCATGGCCATCTCGCAGGTCATGGGGTAGTTGTTGGCAACGCCGCGAACGCCATCGGTTCCAAAGAGTTTTTTCACTGTTTTGAGACTCCTTGATCTGAATTTGTCTGTTCCCTGATAAGTTCGATCTCCAATGTTGCCGGTGAGATACGGGTCACCTTGGTCCCCTCCGGCAGCTTCAAGTAGGTTTCAAGGTGGGAAAAAAGCGTTTTTCCGGGCTTGGCGCCCCGCAGGCTGAGAATGAGCCGGGAATTGGCGTGCTGCGCTCCGTTGATCAAAATGGACGGTCCGGTCAGGGTAAAATGTACCTCGCCGGTCAGTGGCGCTGCAACCGTGTAGCCGGGTGGGGTGTTGCGCAACTCCACGGGCAGAACCAGTTCATAACGCGTTTCCCGCGAAAGCGATGTAAAACTCCATATGCAGACCGCCAGCATGAGACTGAGGAGCTTGAGACTCCAATTCCTCATGCAAAGGTGTTTGACTGCGGCAAGATTCCGGGTCATGGAGTTACGCCTCTCCGGACGCAGCCGATTTGCCAAGGCGTCTGAAATCCAGGGATTTCCTCAGCATGCGCCGTATTTCGGTCTGCTCCAGGTCGTAATAGATCTTGCCGTCATACACCAGCGAAATATTGCCGGTTTCCTCCGAGACCACCATGACCAGGGCATCCACCAATTCGGATAACCCCAGCGCCGCCCGGTGCCGCGTACCAAAGCTCTTGGCTATGTCGGGGTTCTTTGACAGGGGAAGCAGGCAACCCGCCTTGGTGAGTTTTCCGTTATGGATGATCACTGCTCCGTCATGAATCGGGGAGTAAGGGAGAAAGATGGAATTGAGCAGTTCGCTGGTCACCTTGGCGTCTATCTCGGTGCCGACCTCAACCAGATGGTCGATGGAAAGCCGACGCACAATGACGATCAAAGCCCCGATCCGCTTCTTCGACATCTCGCCGACCGCCCTGACCAACTCCTCGATGGTCTCGGTCACATCGTCCTGGGTGTGGGGGGCGGAGGTGCGGCGCCCCAGGGAAAGGAGAGCCCGGCGGATATCCCCTTGGAAGATTATGGCCAGAATGATCAGGGCTGATGAAAATATGGTGCGCAGCAGCCAGGTGGTGGAGGAAAATCCCGAAAGCTGCGCAAAATAGAAGCAGGCGAAAAACAGCAGCAAAAAGATCAGCAGCCTGACTGCGGCGTCCTTTTTGAGGATAAGTGAAAAATGGTAAACAAGGACCGCCACGATGAGGATATCGCAGAGGTCAAGCAGGGTGCTGCTGTCGAGCAATCCGGGCATTCTTTCCCTCTGGGAGAGGCTGGTTTGCGAGCCGGGGCGTCAACCCAGATATTCCGTCAGGCGGAGCAACGCTCCTGCACGAGTCCTGCCGGACATATTCCGGCATCTTGCCGTCCGGTTTCCTCACCGATAACCCTGCTATTGCCTCGTCAACCGGACGACAAGCTACAAAGGAATATGTCTCGGCAGCACCTTGTACCCTAATGAAAATCTGGGCTCAACTGGTGACAATCGCATAGGCCATGTCGGCTGCTTCGCGCATCGCCCGGACATCGTGCACCCGCAGTATGTCCGCGCCGTTGGCGACGGCCAGGGCAACGGTTGCAGCTGTGCCGACCATGCGTTCGCCGGTTACCCGCCCCAGCGTTTTTCCGATGAATGACTTGCGGGACGTCCCCACCAACAGCGGCAGGCCGAGACTGGCGAACTCGCGCAGCCTTCGCAGGATCTCCAGGTTAGCGGCGGCGTCTTTGGCAAAACCGATGCCGGGGTCGATCACGATCCGCTCACGTTCCACCCCTGCCGAAACAGCGCTGTCCAACGAACATCGGAGCCCTGCAATGACATCGCCAAGCAGATCCTCGTAATCGGTTTGGGACTGCATCCTGTCGGGCGTGCCGCGGGTATGCATCAGGACCACGCCCGCGCCGCTTTCCGCCGCCACCTGGGCCATGACGGGATCGAACCCGAATCCGCTGATGTCGTTGATGATCTCGCCCCCGGCTGCGAGCGCACCCCGGGCTACTTCACCCTTCCATGTGTCCACAGAAATGGGGCAGGAGAGCCTTCCCGCAAGCTGCTCAATGACCGGCAAGATCCTGCGCAGCTCTTCATCAGCCGGGACCTGGGGAGCCCCCGGCCGGGTGCTTTCCCCGCCGATGTCGATGATGTCGGCCCCTTCAGCCTCCATTTCCAGGGCGCGTTCTGCTGCCCTGTGCGGATCGAGAAACCTGCCGCCGTCTGAAAAGGAATCGGGAGTTGCGTTGAGGATGCCCATGATGAGCGGGCGATCAAGCGCCAAGTCGCGGCGCGCCGTCCTCCATCTTTTGGGGGCTTGGGAAACGTTGGCCAAGAGGGCGGTCAACTCATCCGCCAGGCCGGCAAGGCCGAACGGCTGGTGGACGAGTTTTTCGCAGAGCCGTCCGAGCTGTTTTTCCGTGCCCATCAGGATGACGTCGGTGGTGTCGACACTGCATGCCACCGTGCCGCGGGCGACCGCCGCGTCGCCGCCCAGGCCCATCATTTCCTGTTTGAGGATGTTGGCCTGACGGCAAAGGAGTTTACTCAGGTGTACGCAGCGGGTCAGCATCTTGGTGGACATCATGCCGATACCGCACGGGTCAACGCCGATCCTTGCCAGTTCGCGCTCGGCTTCCTCGCGAGAGGCAATTGCAAGCAGTCTGGCCGGGAAGACGCTCATGTCAGGCCTTGATATTAGTATGCTGTTGTGCTTGTGCCTGTGCCGCTTCTTCCCCGGCGGTCTGTTTCCCGTTATGGCCATAGATCGGCATGCCGGCGGCAATGATCTCATCCACCTCGGCTCCGGTCAGGTTCTCTTTTTCGATCAGGCATTCGGAGAGGTTGTGCAGGTTCTGGATGTTCTCATTGAGCAGGGTCAGGGCCCGGTCATAGCTCTCATCGACGATGCGTTTGATCTCGGTGTCGATTTCCACGGCGGTGGCTTCGCTGTAATTCTTGTGGGAAGCCATATCCCGGCCCAGGAAGATCTGTTCGTCCTTTTTGCCGAAGGAAAGCGGCCCCATCTTGTCGCTCATGCCCCATTCGCAGACCATCTTGCGGGCCATCTCGGTGGCCTGTTCGATGTCGTTGCCCGCGCCGGTGGTAAAGGTGTTGAAGATGATCTCCTCGGCCGCACGGCCCCCCATCAGCACGGCAATGCGGGCCAGGAGCGCCTCTCGGGAGTAGCTGTGCTTGTCCTCGATGGGGAGTTGCATGGTTACGCCCAGAGCCCGGCCGCGGGGGATGATGGAAACCTTGTGGACCGGGTCGGTGCCCGGGACCAGCTTGGCGACCAGGGTGTGGCCGGCTTCATGGTAGGCGGTGCTCTTCTTCTCTTCGTCGGAAATGACCATGCTGCGCCGTTCAACGCCCATCAAAACCTTGTCCTTGGCGTTGTCGAAATCGATGGATTCCACAACGGCCTTGTCCACCCTTGCCGCAAGGAGAGCTGCCTCGTTGACCACATTGGCCAGGTCGGCCCCTGAGAAACCGGGGGTGCCGCGGGCGATGACCGCCAAATCCACATCGGGTGAGAGCGGCACCTTTTTGGCGTGCACCTTGAGGATCATCTCGCGACCTTTGACGTCGGGACGCGGCACCACCACCTGGCGGTCGAAACGGCCGGGACGCAGCAGGGCCGGGTCGAGCACGTCGGGCCGGTTGGTGGCGGCGATCAGTATGACCCCCTCGTTGGATTCGAAGCCGTCCATCTCCACCAGCAATTGGTTGAGGGTCTGCTCGCGTTCGTCATGTCCGCCTCCCAACCCTGCTCCGCGGTGACGTCCCACTGCGTCTATCTCATCGATGAAGATGATGCAGGGGGCGCTCTTCTTGCCTTGCAGGAACAGGTCGCGCACCCGGCTGGCGCCGACGCCGACAAACATCTCCACAAAGTCGGAGCCGGAAATGGAGAAGAACGGCACCCCGGCCTCGCCGGCAATGGCCCTGGCCAGAAGGGTCTTGCCGGTGCCCGGAGGTCCCATCAAGAGCACCCCTTTGGGGATTCTTCCGCCCAGTTTGGTGAACTTCTTCGGGTCTTTCAGGAAGGCGATGATCTCGTTCAGTTCTTCCTTGGCCTCCTCGATGCCGGCCACATCCTCGAACGTGATCTTGCCCTGGGCCTCGGTCAGGAGCTTGGCGCGGCTCTTGCCAAAGGACATTGCCTTACCGCCGCCGACCTGCATCTGACGCATGAAGAAGATCCAGATGCCTACCAGCAGCAGCAGCGGAAACCAGGAGATAAAGATCGAGAACCAGGAAAACTTCTCCTCTTCCGGCTTGGCGATGATGATGACCTTTTTATCCAAAAGTTTTTTGGTCAGGTCGGCATCGGAATATGGTTTGTAGGTGCGAAACTCCTTGCCGTCCTTGCCCTCGAATTTGCCGGTGATGTCATTGCCCTGGATGGTGACCGTTGTAACCTTGCCGGCGTCCACCTGGGCGATGAAATCGCTGAAATTGACCTTTTCCGCTGTGGGGCGAGGCTTGTTGAACATGTTGAAAAGCAGGATCATCATCAAGCTGATGACGAGCCAGAGCGCGAGATTTTTATAGAATTGGTTCACGGTTTACTCCTGTAGACGAATATGTGAATTGTTTTCGTGTAAATTATAATTTATTACCATAACAGAGTGCTTATTGACAAGTTCAATCGATTGAAAACATGATTTCACGAGCCCTTGAGGATTGTCGGCAAACGGCTCGGCAGGCTGCGCCATCATGTCTTCGAGAAGACCGCCTTGATGGCGCGGTCGGATGTGCCGTCAAGGCGGGCATGCTGCGAAGCGCGCAGGCCGCAGACCCAGAGCAGCGTATCGTCGCAGAAGAGCAGGGGGATGCTCCGGCGTTGGGACCGGGGAACCTTGGCGTCGATGAAAAGCTCCTTGACTTTCTTGCTGCCTGCCATGCCGAAAGGGGCAATGCGGTCGCCGTCTTGGAACGTGCGAATATGCCACGGAAAGGGGGTGCGATCCGGATTGAAGAGTGCGGTATCGGCCGCGAGCGGCTCGGCAACAACCGATGCGGGGACTGAGGTAAGGGTCAGGGATGCGCCTCCGGGGAGCGGATAATGCCCGGTACCGGTGATCGCCAACTCACCCATGGCCGCCGGCGGAGGCGCGAAGGTGCGCCGCAGCACGAGGGAGCCGTACTCGCGAAGGGCGGTAATACGCTGAGGCAGGTTCAGGACCGCATTGGGACGTGGGGAATCCAAAAGGTGTTCCATGGCCTTGATGTGCCGGCCGGTGAAGTGGTCCAGGTTGCCGGCCAGACGTTCCAGCAGAAGGCGAAGAAACCTGCGGCGCAGTGCAGGCGGCTGCTCCGTCAGGTGTTTGACGGAGCAGGTAAACGTATCGCCATCCCTAGCGCAGGCCCGGTCAACGACCTCCTTCGTAAGCTGGTTCAGGAGATGGTGTTCATCCGCCAGCACGGCGGCGGTTGCGGCCAGGCGCTCCCGGATGGCGGGGTTGTACTGCTCCAGCAGGGGCAACAATTCATGGCGGATACGGTTGCGAAGAAAGGCGGTGTCCTGATTGCTGGCGTCTTCTCGCCACGCCAACCCTCGCTCCGCCAGGTAGGTCGTCAATTCTGCCCTCGTGATCCCCAGCAGTGGGCGGATGAATTTGCGCCCATTGCGGTAGGGCATGCCGGCCAGTCCTCCCGGACCTGCGCCCCGCAGGAGACGCATCAAAACAGTCTCGGCCTGGTCGTCGGCATGGTGCGCCAGGGCGACCGCCGTTGCTTGCCATGAATCGCGGAGTTCAGAGAGAAAGCCTATGCGTACCCGCCGGCCGGCATCTTCCAGGTTGAGCCGCTCTTTCCGGGAATGCTCTTTCACATCGATACGTCGGCATTCCAGAGGAATACGGTATTGCTCCGCAAGGGACCGGACGAACTCCTCGTCGCGGTCCGATTCCGGACCGCGCAGGCAATGGTTCACGTGGGCCGCCACGAGCCGCGGCGAAAGTTCGGGCAGTCGGGAGAGCAGATCAAGCAGGGCGGTGGAATCGGCCCCGCCGGAGAGTGCCACAATGATGGTGTCGCCCGGCGCGAAGAGCCTATGCTCGCGGATACTGCGAGCAACCCGTGCGGGGAGGGCTGTGGTAATGGTGGTCACTTTTTCTCAATCAGGGCGATGATGTCGGGGATGATCTGCTGCATGGCGTCCTGCAGGGACTGGAGCATGATCTTCTCTTTGGTTTCCCTTGAAGCGGTGAGCAAGGTGCTGTTGTCGCGGGAGTCCACCGTGAAGGTTTTTACCTTGGCGCCTTTCAGGAATACTTCGACGTTGAACGTGAGTTCATGTTTGATCTGGTCGCTGGTCAGACCCTTGTTGACGTTCAGGACCACATTGATATCGGTAATGAGGATGCCCCGCGAAACAGCGGCAGGAAGGGATGGGGCGGAGGTTACGGTATAGCCCGCGTGTTTCAATTCGAGCACCATTGCGTCGGTTATCCATTCGCCCAGGGGGCGGTCGGAGAGAAGATCGGCCCGGTGCACGCCGTGGACATTGTTGATGGAGCCGATGATCCACTCCCCCTTGCTGTTTTGGACGGTCGAAGGGGGGGCGGCCAGTGATACGGCGATCTCTCCGTCGTATCTGCCAAAGGGGCGGTCCAATGGTGCATAGTTCAGGGCGATCTTCTGATCGACCGTGGCACAGCCTGCCAGGCCCGACAAAACCATGATGAGTCCCAGAAACAGCAGGAAGGGGGAACGTGGATTCATGCGTATTCACCTCGTGGTATTGAGATACAATAAGTTGGCTGCCAGCGTTTTACTATATCAAAAAAAGGTGGTGTTGTAATCCCGCTAAATTAGTCTGCTTGCATTACGCTATACGAAGAATGTAAACTAAACATAATCTAATTGTAGAGGATTCAGGCCATGCAGTCTCCGCCATGCGAAGCAACTCAACCATCTCCAACAGTGGTGCCCCGTCAACAAGGAGCCCACCCGTCCGGGAGCGAGACAACAGTGTCCGGGAAGGCCGCCACTGCCGCCACCCAGTCGCTGAGCCTGTCTGAAGATGTCGTTACCCTGTCCTCCTCCCACGATGGTTCTTTCCCCAAAAAGGAAGCCTCGCAGCCGGTGAGCAACGAGGAAAGACAGGCGCTCTTGAACTTAAATACTTCGCGGGACGGATTTTCGGTTTACGGGTAGTTTTCAGGGACGGAAAATTATGTGATGCGCCGGTTGGATGAGTTGATTCGTCAATAAGCAACATGTGAATTGGTATAGTTGTTGCTAGGGATAACCCGTTAATAGCGGGTTTTTTTATTGCCCGTACTGTCCCGACGGAGAGATCTGCCATGAAGATGACCCGTAAGCTTGCCCACCCAATTTCAATACTGGTTGTGGAGGAAGACGATTTATCACGAGAAATCCTTGCAGCCATCATCCCGAAGAGGTTTCCCCATGCCGTCGTGTCCTCGGCCGCCAACTGCAAGGCAGGCCTGGACCTCATGAAAAAGCGCCCGCCGGACATCGTTATCACGGATATTGTCATGTCGGAGATGGATGGCACCAGGAAGGAGGTTCGTAACCCTTCCGTCCAGTCCGATACCAAACTCATCGTGATCACGGCCGACTCAGAAAGACAGGTTCGGAAAGACGCCACCTTGTCCAGCATGAGGGTCGATCATTATCTCTTCAAGCCGGTTAGCTGCCCGGACCTGTTTGCTGCAATAGAACAATGCATTTCCAAGGTGGCGGGTGGGACGGCTTAGAGCTTGTTCGTAAATAACCAGTTTCCATCCGAAAACTCCGGATGAAAACTAACTAGCGGTCCCGGCGGACGAACATGCTGAGGAGAAAGCTGAACAGGCTGAAGAGCAGTGCCGCCACGAAAGCGGTGGCAAAGCCGGATACCCGGAAGCCGTGGACCAGCGTAGCGGCAAGATAAAACATCACCCCATTGATGACCAGGGTAAAAAGCCCCAGGGTCAGCACGGTTACCGGGAGTGTCAGCAGGATGATGACCGGCCGCAGGAAGGCATTCAGCAATCCGATCACCAATGCACCTGCCAGGAGATCCTGGAAACGGTCGATCTGAATGCCAGGGACCAGTTTCATTACAAGGAAGAGGGCAAAGGAATTCAATGCCCAGGTGAGGATAAGGCGTGTCATGGTTTCCTCCGACGACTTGTTAAAACCATTTTTTCACTTTTGAGAAACATGGCCATTGCCGCAGCGATGGCCAACATCATCACATACCCAGGATGTCGGCCATGTGCACCAGATCATGGTTCAGTTTTTTCTGGCCCCCCTTGACAACCATCTCAAGCAGCGTGGTGGTCAGCGAGTTGGCCGACAGGCCGAGCATGACCCCTTTGGTCCCGGAGAGCAAGAGTTCAACCGCTTTCAGGCCGAAGCGGCTTCCGAGCAGACGATCAAAGACCGTGGGCGCGCCACCCCTCTGGTAGTGCCCCAGTACGGTTACCCGGGTCTCGAAGCCCGCGCAATCCTTGATGCTGTCGGCGATCTCCCGGGCATCCCCAGCCCCCTCTGCCATGATGATCAGGGCATTGGTACGCCCCTCCTCGTAACGGCGCCGCAAGAGGTGGCACATCTCGGTCAGGTCGAAGTCCACCTCCGGCACAATGGCGAATTCGGCGCCGGTGGCAATGGCCGAGGTCGAGGCCAGGTAGCCGGAGTTGCGTCCCATTACCTCCACTATGAAGGCCCGGTCGTGGGAACTGGCGGTATCCTTGATGCAGTCCACGGCGTAGAGGATGTTGTTCAGTGCCGTATCCACCCCCAGTGCCATGTCGGTGTACGGGATGTCGTTATCGATGCTGGCCGGGATGCCGATCACCGGGAAACCCAGTATGTCGAGGGCGTGGGCGCCGCAGAGCGAACCGTCGCCGCCGATCACGATCAACCCTTCCACCTTTTCCTTCAACAGGTTGTCCAGCGCCTTCCTGCGGCCATCCTCGCTGCGGAATTCCTGGGAGCGGGCCGACTGCAGGAAGGTGCCGCCCCGCTGGAGTACCCCTGAAACGGCCCTGCTCGTCAGCACCAAGTAGTCGTTTTTCAGCAGTCCGGCAAAACCCTTGCGGTAGCCGATCATCTCCACATCATTGGCGATGGCGGTACGTGCCGCGGCGCGGATCACGGCGTTCATGCCGGAACAGTCACCACCGCTGGTAAGAATGGCGAGTCGCTTCATGTGAAAGCCTCCTCAAGCAGAATATGTCAGATAATTTTATGGAAAAGCTGATGAAATGACCGGGAACGGAGGTCGAAAGAATCTTCCTGTCTTACCCGATCAAGATATCCACATCCACCCGAAGCGCTTCGGAAAGCTTCTTCAACAGGTTAACCGATGGTTCGCGCTTACCATTTTCGATCTGGGAGAGCGCGGCGGCCGAGACACCACAGGTTGAACCGAGTTCCTCCAGCGTCAAGCCGCGATACTCCCGAAATACCTTCAGGGAATGCGAGCCGTCTATGATTTGGTTCATAACGGCAGCAGGGAAAGACTCTCCCGGATTCGTGCGGTATTCTCGAATGTCCCGTGCATCCTCAAGATCTTCAAGGCGTTTGATGAGGTTTCGATACTCGATAATCGGTAAAACTGCGAACTCCGGTTTACCGTCCTTCTTCAAAACTTGCGCTTTCATTTGTAAGCATCTCCACGCGGCTTGATCTTTACAACAACAATGATCAGCCTGTCGTCAATGATGTCGTACAACACACGCCAATCGCCTATCCTCAGCCGGTATCCTCCAATGCCTTCAAGCTTTTTGACATTGTTGTTCGCGGAATAGGGCGATTTGGCAAGCAGCTCGATCTTGGCTCTGATGAGCCGTGCCGGGTCTCGCGGCATCTTCAGGAGCGTCTTGATGGCCTGTTGTTGGTATTCAATCTGATACATGGATATTTTAACTTTAAGTTAAATTGCTTGCAACTAAAAGTTAACTATATTCCTTTCTTCTGCCGCAGCCACTCCATCCGTTCAAGGATGTTCTTCTCATAGCCGTGCCCCTTGGGCTCGTAGAACTTCCGCCCGGCCAGCTTCTCCGGCAGGCATTCCTGGCCGGCATACCCTTCCTCATAGTCGTGGTCGTAGAGATACCCCTTGTGGTAGCCCAACTCCTTCATCAGCTTGGTGGGGGCGTTGCGGATGTGCAGGGGGACGGGGAGGGCGCCACTCTTTTTGACCTCGGACAAGGCGGCGTCGATGCCGGCATAGGATGCGTTCGACTTGGGGGCGGTTGCCAGATAGGTGACCGCCTGTCCCAGGATGATGCGCCCCTCGGGTAGACCCACGAACTGGAAGGCCTGAAGGGCTGACACCGCTACCTGCAGGGCCCGCGGGTCGGCGTTGCCGATGTCCTCGGAAGCCAGGACGATCATGCGCCGCAGTATGAAGAGCGGGTCCTCGCCCGCCTCCAGCATGCGGGCCAGCCAGTAGAGGGCCGCATCAGGGTCGCTGCCGCGCAGGGACTTGATAAAGGCCGAGATGACGTTGTAATGCTCTTCGCCCCCCTTGTCGTACAAAAGGGCCTTTTTCTGCAACGCCTCCTGCACGGTTTCCATGGTTATGATGCCGTCTGTCGTAAGCCCCGCAGCAACCTCAAGGGTGTTCAGGGCGATGCGGGCGTCACCGCCGCACTGGTCGGCCAGGAACACGAGCGCATCATCGTCGGCCGTGAGCCCGAGGCTGCCGAGTCCACGTTCCGTGTCGCTCAGCGCCTGGCGCAGAATGGTCCCTACCGTGGCTGCATCCAGTTGATTCAGGGTCAGTACGCGGCAGCGCGAGAGGAGCGGCGCGATTACCTCGAAGGAGGGGTTTTCGGTGGTGGCGCCGATGATGGTGACGACCCCCTTTTCCACGTAGGGGAGAAAGGCGTCCTGCTGGGATTTGTTGAAACGGTGGATCTCATCCACGAAGAGGATGGTGCGGGCGCCGCGGGCGGCATACCCCTCCGCTTCACGGAAGATCTCGCGGATTTCCTTGATGCCTGAAAGGATGGCTGAGAAGAAAATGAAGTGGGATTTGGTTTCCCGTGCAATGACGTGGGCCAGGGTGGTTTTGCCGCAGCCGGGAGGGCCCCAGAAGATCAACGAGGAAACGTTGTCGGTCTCGATCATCCGCCGCAGGATGCGCCCTTCGCCCAGCAGGTGCTCCTGCCCGATGAACTCGGCGACGTTGCGCGGCCGCATGCGTTCCGCCAAGGGTGCGTTTGCCGGAACCGGTTGGTTTCGCGGATTGTCACCGGAGGAATCCCAAAGAGTAGGTGTCTTCATGGGCTGCATTCCGGGTCAGGCCAGGTCGCGCCGGTTGTGTCGGCCGACCTTTTCGGGTTTGACGTCCCAGATGTCCCGGGCATACTCGGCGATGGTGCGGTCGCTGGAGAACTTGCCCATGCCGGCCGTGTTGAGGATCGATCTGCGAGTCCATTCATGGGGGTGCCGGTAGAGCCGGTCCACCTCGTCCTGGCAGGCTACATAGGAGGCATAGTCGGCCAGGAGCAGGTAGGAATCATGGACCAGCAGGCTGTCCACTATCGGTTTGAACAGGCCGGGATCGTTCGGTGTGAAGGAGCCGCCGGCGATCATATCCATGGCCTGCTGCAATTCCGGGTTGTGGCGGCAATAATCGCTGGGGCGGTATCCGGCGTGCTTCAGGCTGTCCACCTGCTCGGCGTTCATGCCGAAAATGAAGATGTTGTCGCGGCCGACCTCCTCCATGATCTCAATATTGGCGCCGTCCAACGTCCCGATGGTAAGGGCGCCGTTTAGGGCGTACTTCATGTTGCCGGTGCCGGACGCCTCGGTCCCTGCGGTGGATATCTGTTCCGACAGGTCGGCTGCCGGAAAGACGATCTCGGCCAGGGATACGTTGTAATTGGCCAGGAAAACCACCTTGAGCAAGTCATGGGCCTCCGGATCGTTGTTGATGACCTCTCCTACGGCATTGATCAGGCGGATGATCAACTTGGCCATGTAGTAGGAAGGCGCCGCCTTGCCGCTGAAGATGACCGTGCGGGGGGCGATGTTCAGGCCCGGATTAGCCTTGATGCGGTTGTAGCGGGTGATGACGTGGAGAACGTTGAGTAGTTGCCGTTTGTACTCATGGATGCGCTTGGTCTGACAGTCGAACAGGGTGTCGGCAGAGACCTGGATACCGTTGTTGCGGTAGATATGGTCTGCCAGCCTCTGTTTGTTGGCGCGCTTGACCTCCTGCCACTGTTGCTGGAAATCCCGGTCATCCGCCAATGCCCGCAGTTTGCGCATCTCTTCCAGGTTGGTGACCCACCCGTCCCCGATCTTGGAAGAGATCAGGTCCGACAGCCAGGGGTTGGCATACTTGAGCCAGCGCCGCTGGGTGATGCCGTTGGTCTTGTTGTTGAAGCGCTCCGGCCAGAGGGCGAAGAAGTCGCGGAACAGGCTGTTCCTCAGGATGTCGCTGTGCAGGACCGACACTCCGTTGATGGAGTGACTGCCGACAATAGCCAGGTGAGCCATGCGGATATGTTTTTCCCCATCTTCCCCCACAATGGACAAGCGGCGTAACCGGTCGCTGTCTCCGGGGAACCGGGTGGCGGCCGCCTTGAGGAAATGGTCGTTGATCCGGTAAATAATCTGCAGGTGGCGCGGCAGAATGTTTTCCAGCATGCGCACAGGCCATTTTTCCAGGGCCTCGGGCAGGATGGTGTGGTTGGTGTAGGCGAACGTCCGAACAGAGATGTCCCAGGCCGCTTCCCATGACAGCCGCTTCTCGTCAATCAGGATCCGCACCAACTCCGGAATGGCCAGGGTAGGGTGGGTGTCGTTGAGTTGGATGGCCACCTTTTCGGGCAGCAGCAGGAGGTCGTCGTGCTTCTTGGCAAAGCGGTAAAAGATATCCTGTACCGTGGCCGAGGCCAGGAAGTACTCCTGGCGCAAGCGCAACTCCTTGCCCTCGGCCATGTGATCGGCCGGATAGAGCACCTTGGAGATGTTTTCGGTCTTCATCTTGGATTCGACCGCGCCTACGTAATTGCCCCGGTTGAAGGATTCAAGTTCGAATTCGCGGGTCGATTTGGCGCTCCAGAGGCGCATGGTGTTGACCGTCTGGTTGCCGTAGCCCGGCACCGGAACGTCGTAGGCCAGGGCCATGACGTCATGGGTATCGGTCCATGTGTGGCGTTGTTCTCCGTCCGTATCGCGGTATTCCTCTACCCGGCCTTCGTAGCGGATCTTGTGCAGATGTTCCTGGCGGCCGAATTCCCAGGGGTATTCGTATCGGAGCCAGTTGTCCGGCACTTCGTACTGGGCGCCGTTGATGATCTTCTGGTAGAACATGCCGTATTCGTAGCGGATGCCGTAGCCGTAGGCCGGCAGACTCATTGTGGCCATGGAGTCGAGAAAACAGGCCGCCAACCGTCCGAGGCCGCCGTTGCCCAGCCCCGCGTCCCACTCGGTCTCGGCGATGTCCTTCAGGTCGATCCCCATCTCCATGAGAGCGTTTTCCCACTCCTCCATGACCCCGAGATTGATCAGGCTGTTGCCCAGGGTGCGGCCCACCAGAAATTCCATGGAGATGTAGTAAACCCGCTTGGCGTCGTTAATGTAGTAGGATTGTTGGGTGTCGAGCCAGCGTTCCGCCAGCATGTCCCGCACGGCAAAGGCCAGCGCCAGGTAGAGATCGGCCGTGGTTGCGGAGTACTTGTCCTTGACCAGAGTGTACTGGAGATGCCGCATGAACGAGCGCTGCAAATCGGTGGCAGTCGGCTTCAGGGGAACATCGGGGGCGTTTTCTGCTGCGATCATGGGGCAATCCTCGATATCGTGTGTGGGGAAAGGACGGAGAAGCAGTATAGCATCCCATGCATCTAATGCAACACCTGCTGTGCGGGCTATCATAAAAAATTCCAATTAAGTCCTTGGCATTCCGGGTTGACACTGGTCCGCATATATACTATCGTTTAGATCATTTATCCGCATCAATCGGCAGTTTGGCACTATGAAAATTCGAATCATCGGGGTTGATACCATCATGCGCAGCGACACCATCAAACAGGGACTCGAACGAACACCGCACCGGGCGCTTCTCAAGGGAACCGGAGTTCCCGACAGCGCCTTTGAAAAGCCGTTCATCGGCGTGGCAACCAGCTTTACCGATCTGATTCCGGGCCATTCCGGCATGCGCGACCTGGAGCGTTTCATCGAGAAAGGCATCCATTCCGGCGGCGGCTATGCCTTTTTCTTCGGCATCCCCGGCGTCTGTGACGGCATTGCCATGGGACACAAGGGGATGCACTATTCCTTGCCAACCCGCGAACTGATCGCCGACATGGTGGAGTCGGTGGCCGAGGCGCACCGGCTGGACGGCTTGGTGCTGCTGACCAACTGCGACAAGATCACCCCCGGCATGCTGATGGCCGCCGCGCGCCTGAACATCCCCTGCATCATCGTCACCGCCGGGCCGATGATGAGCGGCCGTGCCCAATCCGGCCGCAAATACTCGTTCGTCACCGACACCTTCGAGGCCATGGCCCGCTACAAGGCCGGCGTGATCGACGACAAGGAACTCAAGATCTGCGAGGACAACGCCTGCCCCGGCATGGGCTCTTGCCAGGGGTTGTTCACCGCCAATACCATGGCCATCCTGACCGAGACCATGGGGATGAGCCTGCCGCGTTGCGGCACCGCCCTTGCTGTCTCGGCCCTCAAGCGGCGCATCGCCTTTGCCTCGGGCGAGAAGATCGTCGAACTGGTGCACAACGACGTCAAACCCCGCGACATCCTGACCCGCGCGGCCTTCGAGAACGCCATCCGGGTGGATTTGGCCCTGGGGGGTTCGTCCAACACCGTGTTGCACCTCTTGGCCATTGCCCGGGAGGCAGGTGTGGACCTGCCGCTGGAGACCTTTGACATACTGGCCAAGGATACCCCGCAACTGGCCTCCATGAACCCGGCCGGCGAATATTTCATGGAGGACCTGGATGTGGCCGGCGGCGTCAGCGGCGTGCTCAAACAGCTGGGAGACAAGATCAAGGATGCTCCGACCCTGTTCGGCCTGACCACACTTCAGTTGGCGGACAGCATCGCCAACATCGACGAAGAAGTCATCCGACCGCTCTCCAACCCGATCAAGAAAGAGGGGGGCATCGCCATCCTCTCGGGCAGCCTTGCCCCCAAGGGGGCGGTGGTCAAACAGTCAGGCGTGTCGGCCGCCATGATGCAGTTCGAGGGGACGGCCCGCTGCTTCGATGCCGAGGAAAAGGCGATGGCGGCCATCATGGAGGGGAGGATCACCTCGGGTGATGTGGTGGTGATCCGCTACGAAGGGCCCAAGGGCGGTCCCGGCATGCGCGAGATGCTGGCCCCCACGGCGGCCATCATGGGGATGGGGCTCGGCGATTCGGTGGCACTCGTGACAGACGGCCGTTTCTCCGGCGGCACCCGCGGACCCTGCATCGGCCACATCTCGCCGGAAGCGGCCGAAGGGGGGCCGATTGCCCTGGTGGAGGAAGGGGACCGCATCCTGCTCGATATCCCCAATCGCCGCCTGGAGCTTTTGGTTGATGAAGCCACGCTGGCCGCACGCCGGGCTCTCTGGAAGGCGCCCGAGGCCAAGATCAAGACCGGCTGGTTGGCGCGATACGCCAAACTTGTCACCTCGGCCCACACCGGCGCCGTGGTCACGGCTGATTAAGAGGTTGTTGAAAAACAGCCATCAGGCCTTCGTCCTTGAAAGCCCGTTCGTGCGACGTAGCGCTGCTACGCCTCCTCAGGGCATTCTGCGGGTGCGACGATCTGACTATTTTTGAACAACCTCAGTTTTCAATGGTCTGTTAATAATTCCGGGGTTGATGTACCTGCATTGAGTACCGGAGTGCGATTAAAAGGAGGAACCATGGAAACGCTTGCGCATATGTCGGTTGTTTCCGCCCTGCATGTCCATGCTTCAGTGACGGCGCGAAAACGATAGGTTCCGATAGTACGGCACAACCACCGCAGAGGCGGTTTGTGACACTCGTTTCAACCATCCATACATTCAGAGGTATCACCCATGAAAATGAACGGTGCACGAATATTGCTGGAATGTCTCAAAAAGGAAGGTGTGGACACGGTCTTCGGCTATCCGGGAGGAACCGTGATCAACATCTACAACGAACTGTTCAGTTTTAAGGACATCAACCATATCCTGCCGCGCCACGAACAGGCCGGCACCCATGCGGCAGACGGTTATGCCCGCGCCACCGGCAGGGTCGGCGTCGCCATAGCCACCTCCGGGCCCGGCGCCACCAACACCGTGACCGGCATCGCCACGGCCTACATGGATTCGATCCCCATGGTGATCGTCACCGGTCAGGTGCCGACGGCTCTGATCGGCAATGACGCCTTTCAGGAGGTGGACATCATCGGCATCACCCGCTCCTGCACCAAACACAATTTTCTCGTGCGGGACGTGAAGGACTTGGCCATGATCATGAAAAAGGCCTTCTACATCGCCCGCAGCGGCCGCCCCGGCCCGGTGCTGGTGGACCTCCCCAAGGACGTGCAGATCGCCCAGACCGAATTCGCCTACCCGGACACGGTGGAGATCCGCAGCTACAAGCCGAATCTGGAAGGGCATCCCCGCCAGGTGGAAAAAGCGGTGGCAATGCTGCTCGAATCCCACCGGCCGGTGATCTACGTCGGGGGCGGTGTTATCCTGGGCAATGCCGCCGATGAATTGACCAACCTGGCCCGCAAACTGTCGGTGCCGGTGACCACAACCCTGATGGGGCTCGGCTCGTTCCCGGAAAACGACACGCTTTCGCTGGGCATGCTGGGGATGCACGGTTCGTACTACGCGAATATGGCCATGACCCACAGCGACCTGATCATTGCCGTGGGGGCGCGCTTCGATGACCGGGTGACCGGCAAGATCGCCACGTTTGCGCCCAGTGCCAAGATTATCCACATCGACGTGGACCCGACCTCTATCAAGAAAAACGTGCGGGTCGATCTGCCGATCGTAGGGGACGTGAGGGATGTGCTGGCCAGGATGATCAAGCTGTCGGACAAGCAAAAGGAAAAAGTCGTTGAGCTCAAAGCGGCCCTGGCTCCCTGGCACGAGGATATTGCCGACTGGAAGACCAAGCATCCCCTTGGGTACAAACAGAGTTCGACCGTCATCAAGCCGCAGTTCGTCATCCAGAAACTGCGGGAACTGTCCGACGATGACGCCATCATTGCCACCGACGTGGGGCAGCACCAGATGTGGACCGCCCAGTTCTTCCAGTTCAACAAGCCGCGCACGCTGCTCTCATCGGGCGGGCTCGGCACCATGGGGTACGGCCTGCCGGCCGCCATGGGTGCTCAGGCCGCCTTCCCCGAACGCCAGGTGATCGCCATCTGCGGCGATGGGGGGGTACAGATGAACATCCAGGAGATCGCCACGCTGGTGCAGAATCGCCTGCCGGTCAAGATCGTGATCCTGAACAACAACTTCCTCGGCATGGTGCGGCAATGGCAGGAGCTGTTCTTCGACAAACGCTACTCCCAAACCTGCATGGAGCTGCCCATCGATTTCGTCAAACTGGCCGATGCCTATGGGGCCAAAGGATTCAGCACCTCCAAGCCGGGCGAGGTGGAGATGGTCATCAAGCAAGCCTTCAAGGAAAAGGGACCGGTGATCATGGAGTTCAAGATCGCACGCGAGGAAAAAGTGCTGCCCATGGTTCCGGCCGGAGCGTCGCTGAACGAGATGGTGTTGAATGCGTAATTGATTGAATTTGCCTCGGAGCCATAGAGACACGGAGGAGATTCTAAGGTTCCCTCCCCCCGATGGGGCGAGGAACGAAGATTCTTTTTTTGACGTTCTTTGCGCTTCAGTGTCTCTGTGGCAAATATGATTCAGACTTTCTGGAGGTCTCCATGCAACATACTATTTCGGTGCTGGTTGAAAACGAATTCGGCGTGCTTTCCCGCGTGGCAAGCCTTTTCTCGGGACGCGGCTTCAATATCGACTCCCTGACCGTTGCCCCGACCAATGAGGAGGGGCTCTCGCGGATGACCATCGCCACCCGTGGCGACGAACAGATCCTCGAACAGATCACCAAACAGCTCAACAAGTTGGTCGATGTGCTCAAGGTGATCGATTTCAGCGACGACAGCGCCATCGAACGCGAGATGGTCCTGGTCAAGGTCACGGCCGAGGATGAGAATCGCGCCGAGGTGCTGCGGATCGTTGATATCTTCCGCGCCAAGATCATCGATGTGACACCCAAGTCGTACACCATCGAGGCCACCGGAAATCCGGTCAAGATGGATGCCCTCCTGGAATTGCTCCGGCCGCTGGGGTTGAAGGAGTTGGTCCGCACAGGCGCCGTTGCCATCGGCCGTGGCGTCAAAGGATGGAAGGGGTAGGGGCAACAATCGCGGGTACAGCCGCAAAAGGCCGCGCAGTTACCGTCTGTGCGGCCTTTTTTGTTGGGTGGTTTATAAATCAATTATAATTTTGATGCGTTGTGGTATTATTTACCGAAAAGGATCCCTTTTGCTGATCCGGCTCTGTCGCGAGGTCGCCATGTCGAAACGAATCAAGATAGCCCTCATCATTGCAGGCGTCGCGGCCGCGATAGTTCTTTTCTGCGGTGCCGTGCTGCCGCTCATCGTCCGCAGCCAGGCCGTCTCGGCCATTGAAGAGGCCACCGGCAGGAAAACCCGCATCGAAAAGGTCGGCATCAATCCCTTCACCCTTACCGTTACGGTCAGCGGCCTTGCCATCGAGGAGAAGGGAGGCGGCCCATTTGCCTCCATCGGCCGCCTGCGCGCCTCACTCAGCCCGGCCTCGATCTACCGGCGCGCCCTGATTCTCTCCCAGGTCTCCGTTGATACGCCTTCCATCTCCTTTGCCCGCCTTGCCGCCAACAGGTACAGCTTCAACGACATCATCGAGCGCCAGCAGGCCAAGCCCAAAAAAGAATCCAAGGGAGAATTCCACTTCTCCATCAACAATATCACCCTCGATAACGGTTCCGTGGATTTCGACGATCAGGCTGTGGCTGGGGGGAGAAAGCACACGGTCCGCAACCTCAGGATTGCGGTCCCTTTTATCAGCAACATCCCCTATCTGGTGGAGAAATACACTGACCCCCGCATCTCGGCCCAGGTGAACGGCGCGCCCTTCAGTTTTTCCGGCAAGGTGAAACCGCTCAGCAAATCCATGGAAACATCGGTGCACATCGACCTTAGGCAGCTCGACCTGCCCGGCTATGTGGCCTATGTGCCGGTCAGGCCGCCGGCTGATCTGGCGTCCGGCAAACTGACCATCGCCACGGATGTCAGCTATCGCGTATCGGCCGACAAAAAGCCGGAACTGGCTGTCAAGGGTCTGGTACGACTGGACGATGTTACCGTCAACCTGAAAGAAGGTCAGCCGTTGTTCAGGCTTCCATCGCTCCAGATGCGCGCATCGGACCTGGAAATCTTTACTCGGCGTTTTCTGCTGGATACGGTCGCAATGGAGGGGTTCGAGTTGTTCGCCAGCCGCAGTGCCGCAGGGGAGTGGATGTACCAACGCCTGCTGCCGCAACCGGCCGGGGCGGGCAAAAAACCGGTTGCGGAGGCCGCTAAGGCGACAGGGCCGGCTGCGAAGGACAACGCCGGGATGCTGGTGCGGATCGGCTCATTCGATTTTAAAAACGGCGTGCTCCACATCAGCGACGCCCTTCCCAAAGGAGGCTTCAAGGGGAACGTCACCGGGATCGATGCAACGGTGAAAGGCTTCACCACCGAGCCCGGCAAAGCGGCTGATTACGAGGTGTCGCTGCTCCTGGACCATGACACGGGCTTCAACGCCAATGGCGCCGTTACCCTGGCGCCCCTCAAGGCCACGGTTTCTGCCGAGCTGAACGACCTGAAGCTCCAGAGAGGATGGCCGTACCTGGCCAGCTTCCTGACAGCGCCGCTCAAGGGAAACCTGGACCTGTCCGTCGAGGCGGCCTATTCGCCGGAGAGCGGGCTGGACGTTGAACGGGCAGATCTGGCCCTAAGCGGGCTCTCGGCGCGCTACGGCGACAAGGAAGGGCTCGACCTGAAGCGTCTGGAGGTGAACGGCGCTGCCTACCGGCAAAAAGAGAACCGCCTTGACCTGGAGAACATCACGCTTGCCCAGGGCACTGTCTCACTCTCCCGCGAGGCGGATGGCGGGATCTCGGTCCTGTCCCTGTTGAGGAAGCCGCAAGGGACACCCGCGAAAAAGGCCGCATCCGTGAAAAAAGCCGCTTCGACAGCGGGACAGCCTCATGCCAAGGGGTTCACCTACCACATCAAAAAAGTCCGCTTCGACAGGCTTGCCGGTTCCTTCACCGATAAGACGCTCAAGGAACGGCCACGCTTCGCGTTGCGCAACACCAGCCTGAGTCTGGCTAATCTGAACGGTCCGAAATTCACGCCGATGACGCTGCGCTTCTCCTCGATCTTCAACAAGGACACCCCGCTCAAGGCCGGCGGTACGATCACACCCACCCCTTTCCGCTACCGAGGGAGCATCAGCGTGGGGCGGCTGCCGTTACGCGATTTTGAAGCCTATTTTCCCTCAAATATCAATGTCTTCATCCTGAGCGGCTTTGCCGACACCACCCTGAATGTGGATATCGCGCTCAAGGACGGCAAACCGACCGGCACGTTCAAGGGGAGTGCCGGCATCCGGGGCTTCCACGCCATCGACACCGTGGCCGAAGAAGACCTGCTCAAGTGGGAGAGCCTGCAACTGGACGACATCCAGGGCAACCTGGAACCGTTCAGTCTGTCTCTGCGCCAGATTGCGCTGAATGGAGTCTACTCACGCATCATCGTGCTCAAGGACGGCACCCTGAACCTGCAAAACCTGGTGAAACAGCCTAAACAGGAGCCGGCTCCGGCTTTGGCAAATGTGGCGTCTGCTCCTCCCCCGCTGTCCGGGGCGCCGGTTGCCGGCACCAGAGTTTCTCCACAAGCGACATCTGCCAAAAAGCAGATCCAGATCGGCAGCGTGACGATCCAGGATGGCACCCTGTCCTTTACCGACAACCACCTGCCGCAGCATTTTGCCACCACCTTCTACAACCTGGGCGGCCGGGTCAGCGGCCTCAGCTCCGAGGAATCGAAGTTTGCCGATGTGGACCTGCGCGGCAATCTGGAAAACCACTCGCCGCTCCAGATCACCGGCCGGATCAACCCGCTGCGGGACGACCTGTTCGTGGACCTGAAGGTCTCCTTCCGCGACATCGAACTCTCGCCGGTTACCCCCTATTCGGGTACCTATCTGGGCTACACGGTGGAAAAGGGCAAGCTCTTCCTGGACTTGACGTACCATATCGACAAGAAACAGCTCGATGCCTCCAACAACATTTTCATCGACCAGTTCACTTTCGGCGACAAGGTGGCGAGCGACAAGGCCACCAAAATGCCGGTCAAACTGGGGCTGGCTTTGCTCAAGGACCGCAAGGGTGAGATTCATCTGGACGTGCCGGTCACCGGCCGCACCGACGACCCCAAATTCAGCGTCTGGAAGCTGGTCTTCCAGGTTATCAGGAACCTGATGGTCAAGGCGGTTACGTCCCCGTTCTCGTTGCTTTCCTCCATGTTCGGCGGCGGCCAGGATCTCAGCGCTATTCAATTCGACCCCGGTGCCAGTACGATCCCTGCCCAGGAGGAACAGAAGTTGAGTGCCCTCTCCAAGGCATTGGTGGAGCGGCCGGCGTTGAAAGTGGAGTTGAAGGGGTATGTGGATCGGGAGAAGGACACCGAGGCATACCGCCGCGAACTGCTCGACCGCAAGCTGAAGAATGAAAAGTTCCTGGCATTGAGCAAGCAGAGGATGCTGAAGGAAGGCGACAATGCGGAGAGTGTCCAAGTGCTGCCGGCGGAATATCCGCACTACCTGGCTGCGGTCTACAAGAAGGAGAAGTTCCCCAAACCGCGTAATATCCTGGGCTTGGTCAAGGAACTGCCGCCCGACGAGATGAAGAAGCTGATCATCGCCAATACCGTGATCGGGGAGCCGGAACTGAAAACCCTTGCGCATGAACGGGTGGTCGCGGTGATGAATGACTTGGTGGCAAAGGGACATGTCCCGGCCGAACGGGTCTTCCAGAAGAGCGACGATCTGTTCAGGGCGCCGGAGAAGGGCACCATCTCCCGCAGCCGGGTGGAGTTGAATGCGATCGTCCAGTAATGCCGATTCCAAATCAAGGCTGAAATAAAGGCTATGTGGATTGGGGCGAAGACGAGCCAACTAAGAGTAGCGCCTTGATTTGGAATTGGTGTAACCCATGACCGCCGACCCGACAACACCCCCCATTCCGGCGCTGATCCGCCGCCTGGCCATCCCATCCGGGATTGGTTTCCTTTTCAACACCATTGTCATTTCATTACCTGAATTCTGAAATAGCTGGAAAAGGATACTCTACCTGCATGAAACGAGTCGCCATAGCAACCCTGGGGTGCAAGACCAACCAATTCGAGTCCGCCGCCATGATCGAACAGTTCCGAAAGGCCGGTTATTGCGTGGTCCCCTTTACCGAGCCTGCCGACATCTATGTGGTCAACTCCTGTACGGTCACGGCCCGCACCGACGCCGAGACCCGCCGCCTGATCCGGCGTGCCCGGCGCCTGAATCCCCAGGCCCGCGTCATCGCCACCGGCTGCTATGCCCAGGTGGCGCCGGGGGAACTGGAACGCATGCCCGAGGTGGACAGCGTGTTGGGCAACCGGGAAAAACGCGATATTACCGGACTCGTGGAGGCGGGAGAAAGCCGTGTATCCGACATCGGCAGCGAACAGGCGGCCGGCCCCCTGGAACTTTCGAGCTTTGCCGAGCACACCCGTGCCTTTCTCCAGGCCCAGAACGGCTGCAACTCCTTCTGCGCCTACTGCATCGTCCCCTTTGCCCGAGGAAGAAGCCGCAGCGTTCCCCTTGACGACGTGCTGAAGGGGGTGCGGGAACTGGCCGCCAACGGTTACCGGGAGGTGGTGCTGACCGGCATTCACCTGGGTGCCTACGGGCTCGACCTCTCTCCCCGACAGTCGTTGGCCGACCTGGTGCGGCGCATTGTGGAGGAACGGCTCGTGCCGCGCCTGCGAATCGGCTCGGTTGAGCCCAACGAACTGAGCGACGAGCTGCTTGGACTCATGGCCACCTCCGACGCTATCTGTCCCCATGTGCACCTTCCCTTGCAGAGCGGCAGCGACAGTGTGCTGCACCGCATGGGACGGCGCTATACGTCCCGATTCTTCAAGGATCTGGCGGCAAGGATCAATGCCGTGATGCCGGACGCTTTTATCGGCGCCGATATCATTGCCGGCTTTCCCGGCGAAACCGATGAGGAATTCCGGGAGACCCTGCTGCTGGTGGAGGAGTTGCCGTTCTCCGACCTTCATGTGTTTCCCTTTTCCCGGCGGGCCGGCACCAGGGCGGCCGGGATGTCCGGCCAGGTTCCATCCAATGTTATCAGGGAACGTGGAGAGCGGCTCCGGGTGGCTGCGGTGATGAAAAAGAGCGCATTCCTGCAACGCTTCTGCGGCCGGGTCCTGCCTGTCCTGGGGCAGGGCTGGGACCCGGAATCGGGGGTCATCAGGGGATTGAGCAGAAATTATATCCAGGTTGAATTCCCTGCATCCGAAGAGTTGGTCAACCGGGAGGCCGCTGTCAGGGTCGAGCGCGTCCATGGGGGGCGGGTCCTGGGACGGCTGGCGGAATGATTTTTTGTCATCCCAGAGGTGGTGTTCAAAAAATAAACATTGTCGAAATTGGATGTAACATATTGATACTTAAAGGTTGTTTTGTTTAGTGTCCAGAAAGTGAACGTTTCGTATCCGCCTGTAATCATTGCATAATTCTAAAAGCGTTCAGAAAATGATCACTAGCCGTAGTGTCCCCAAATGACCCACTCTGCGCTGCAAACGGCTGACGATATGTAACGGTCTGATATCTTGTGCCTTTTTCGTGATGGCACGAGAGTTGATAAGGTCAAGTGATTAAACCGCATCCTATTTCCAGCTTGACGGAGAAATCAATGGCACTATCACTTCAAACCGCAGATGAAGAGGCTGAAAGTTTATCGGAAAGAAGAACGATCCTGGTGGTCGATGATGACACACAAATCCGGGAGATGTTGCAGGACTGCCTTGAGGAGTACGGTTTCAGCGTTCTTACCGCCACGGACGGTGTGGAGGCATGCGCACTTTTCATGAAAGAATCCGCACGGATCGATCTGGTGGTGAGTGACATGCTCATGCCGAAAATGAACGGCTTTTATGCGTACAAGGTAATGTGCAGGGTCAAGCCGGGATTGAAGGCTATTCTGGTGAGCGGTTATCCCAATGGAGTGAAAATGGCCGGTGACGGAAACATAAACATCCCGGAGTTCATGTCCAAGCCGATCAGTCCAAAAGGATTGATTATGAAGATACAAGAGATGCTGGACAATGCCTGACGGTTATCGCTGAAATGCCGGATGCCTGCGCCGGAGGGGACGGAGATGCGGGGACTCTTGCGCAAGACCGATATTCCTTGGGGAAGGGCAATGCCATACTCCTAGTATGTTTTTTAATTAGAGGCGGTGGAAAATGAGAAAGATATTTTTGTCATGTCTTATGTCAGTCCTTGTATTTACCCTGTTTGGATGTGGTGGTGGTTCAAGCTCAACCCCCCCTACCGTGTCAGGAACAGCTTCACAAGGATCAGCATTTCCCTCTGGTTCGCCTGTGACAGTGACTGATGCTAAAGGAGTAGTCGCCAAAGCAAAAGTTACCGGCAATAGTGGGGCCTATTCCGTTTCTGTAAATGGGATGACAGCCCCCTTTTTCCTTAATGTAAGCAGTGCGAGTGGAAAATTGTATTCCTATGCATCAGGTGCCGGCGATACAAATATAAACCCCTTTACGCATTTGAGTGTTCTGTCTGCACTGGGAACCTCGACAGTAAATTCCAGCACATTAACAAGCGTGCCTTCAACTTTCCAAACTATTTTCAATTCTGTTGTAACACAACTCAAAACCGCTCTCAGTTCTTTGTATCCGTCTGACATCCCGGTAACGCAAACAGATTTCCTAAACGGAAATATTTCCATCGGTTCCGGAGTTGACCTTGTTTTTGTTTCTACAACCATTACCCCACCTGATTCATCAGGGAATTTTTCCATCACTGTTGGCGGACAGCAAATTATTACCGGTAACACATCATCAGGTAATGTCACGCTAACACCGAACAATTCGGCAATCTCTTCAGCAGGTAATACCCTTTACCCGGATATTACCGTTTCCGGTCAGGTCACTTTGAACGGTGTTGGTCTGAGCGGAGTATCCATAACGCTTACCGGCACAGGTTCTTCAACAGTTCAGACCAATTCAAACGGTGCTTTCACCTTTACCCATGTTCAAAACGGTTCTTATACGCTGTCTGCCGCAATGGCTGGCTATACCATGTCTACCAGTCAGCCGGTTACGGTCAACGGTGCCAATGTCAGCGATGTTGCCTTTACAGCTACCGTTATAACAGCTCCAACCTACTTTATTTCCGGCCAAATTACCCTGAACGGTGTTGGCCTTGGAGGAGTGTCTGTAACCCTTGCCGGTACGGGCTCTTCAACAGCCCAGACCAACTCAAATGGTGCTTTCACCTTTACCTACGTTCAAAACGGTTCTTATACGCTGTCTGCATCCATGACCGGATACGCCATGTCTGCCAGTCAGCCGGTTACAGTCAACGGTGCCAATGTTAGCGGTATTACCTTTACAGCTACCGTTGCAACATCTGAAACATTATCGCCTGGCACAAACTTGACCATGACAGCGAATAGCACTGTGCTTGTTCCAGCTGGGACGACAATATCTTCTCCCAATGGCAGCTCTGTAACCGTTAATGGGACGAACGATACCATTTATACTCAGACAGGGGCAACGGTCAACGTTCCATTAACCGCTACAGGCCCTGCCAACAATCTTGTTTCAACTGGGCAAGCAACTTCAGGCGGCATTACAACATCTCCCGCCTTAGTCACTGTGATTGCTGGTTCAGCAACTACAAGTGGCGCACCTGCCGACGGGACAGGCACAGCGGCTATTTTTTGGGGCGGAGGTTATCTGGCACTAGATAGTTCCGGCAACATCATCGCCACAGATAGAGGCCTATTAAGAATGGTGACACAAGCTGGGGTGGTAACTACGTATAAAAATGTTGGCTTGATCCAAGGTTTTGACGGCATTGCTATCGATTCTAACGGAAACATTTTTGCTTCAGGCGATAACCTTACTGCCCCACCAGTTTCATTTAATGGATATATTCAGGAATTAACAACATCTGGTACTGTGAACACCATTACAGCATCTTGGGAAAGTTCGCCCAACAACCCTAGTACTGGCATTGGCGGATTGACTGTCGATAGTAGTGGAAACTTGTATTTGGCAGATTGGGTTAACAATCGCATTGTTAAGTTTACTTCGACTGGCGCGATGTCTGTATTAGCAGGTAGCGGGTCAAGTGGTTCACAAGATGGCAATGGAACTTCTGCAACATTTAATAGCCCAACAGATTTGGCAATTGATCCCAGCGGCAATCTTTTTGTTATTGATAGCCTCAATTCCTCGATACGAAAGATCACTCCAAGTGGTACAGTAAGTACGATTGCAAAACTTAAATACACTTCTACTCCGATTGCTATAGACCCATTGGGGAATATTTACACTGTTGGCTTCCCTTCATCTATTCAACGTTTAGACATTGAAGGCAACATAACATCTTATTCATTATCAGGAATTTCCGGTTACATTTCTGCTTTGGCGGCCGATGGCAAGGGAAATTTGTATGCGGGTACACATGGGGTGGGGGCTCAGATTCTGAAAATATCGTTTTGATTAATATGGAACAATACATGTGTGGTTTTTCTTAGATCTATATGCAGCACCCTATGAGTAAGGGCATATTGGGTCGTGTCTCAACACGGTACAATTACCTGTAGCGCCATTCCAGCTTGTCTCCATATTGGCCTCTCTGACTCAATAAAAGCTAATGTTAAGTATCACGTTTCAGAATGTGTCAATAAAATCCAAATATTGCACTAAATGTCCAGAAGAGAAGTTCCACTAATGCTGTCATTCAGGCTTTAAAATTGATGATCAAGAGCTAACCAACGGCAAGACCCCTTGAGGACGGATTAGTCTTAGCCAAGTTGGAGTAGTTATAAGAAAAGTTAAGAATAAGCAAGGTGTTGAACGTAATGAACATGGTTCAAGAGTGGCCTCCATGTCAAATTATGTATCTTGAGAGTCTGAGGACAATCGCAAACTCCGCGATCACTTCTTATGAAAGGCTAGTCGTTCAAAATGAGGCCAATGAAGTGATCAGCGACAATTAAACTTCCCGCCTGACGACAATTATAATTCCCGAAACTAAGGGAATTGTAGACTATCCGCCATCTCTTTGGAAAAAGGATGACGGATGGTCACTGATCAACAGGTAAGGAGGTTATTCAAGCTGA
>JARLHN010000008.1 GCA_031292255.1 Oryzomonas sp.
AAAACCAGCCGACAATGTCAAGAGTTTTTTTAGCGGCAAAACTCTTTTTTTCCGGGGGGCGAAATCTCTGTGCCCCGTAAGGAATCCCGTTTATAACAACATTCCCTGATACCGTCAAGATCTTTTTTATGTTTTTTTTGAAATTTGTAAAACATTCGTGACAATTTGATATGTTAGGCCATACAGAAAGCAAGTCCCCTATGTTAAAGGGGGACTTGATCGTCCGCGAAAGATCAACGCGATGCCGATCAGGTCATCTGTTACCGCCCGAGGCATTACTCCTCATTTCCCGCAGCCGAGCGGGCGGGCGCAGCCCCAGCCCCCCCCTCGCCATCATAGCCGGTCGGTTCGCTGCCCTTGACGAAGCATTCCATAACCGCACCCGGTGTCCCTTCCCGCGCCAGTTTGCCGGTACGGGGATTGATCAGCACAAAGGTGACATTCTCGGGCGCCTCGAAATCCTCGGTGGGCAGCGTTGCCGTTGCCTTCTTCATAAATTCGGCCCAGATGGGGGCCGCCGCCAGACCACCCGACCCGCCGGCGCCCAGGGAACGCTCCTGGTCGTACCCGACCCACACACCGGTCACCAGTTGGGGGATATAGCCAACGAACCAAGCGTCCTTGCCATCGTTCGTGGTGCCGGTCTTACCGGCCACGGGACGCCCGATCATGGCACGGGAACCTGTGCCGCTGGCAACGACGCTCTGCATCAGGTTGGTGATGACATAGGATGTCTCCGGCGACATGACCGGCACCGGCACCGGCGGCTGATTTTCCTGAAGCACGGTGCCGTCGTTGTCGGTGACCCTGCTGATGAAATACGGAGGCACCTGCATCCCCTTGTTGGCAAACACCGAATAGGCTTCGGTCAGCTCGAATGGGGACACGGATGCGGCCCCCAGGGCCAGGGCCAGGTTGGCGGGGATCTGGGAGGTAAAGCCGAACCTCTTGGCATAATCGGCAGCATATTGGGCGCCGATCTGCTCCATGATCTTGACGCTGACGATGTTGATGGAGTATGTCAGTGCCTCGCGCATGGTCACCGGACCACGGAAGGTGTTGTCGTAGTTTTTCGGCTTCCAGGTCCCGCCGGCGCCATCCGGGTATTCTACCTCGGAATCCTCGATGATGGTGGCCGGGGTCAGCCCCTTGTCGAGGGCCGCCGAGTAGATGATCGGCTTGAAGGCCGAACCGGCGTTGCGCTTGGCCTGGATGGCTCTGTTAAACTGGCTCTTGTGGAAATCGTACCCGCCGACCATGGCCTTGACCGCCCCGGTGCGTGGATCAATGGAAACCAGCGCCGCCTGCACCTCGGGTGTCTGGTCGAGAGCGAACTGGGCTCCCTCCTTGTTGACCTCCGGCGAGACGACGGACACCTCGATCACCGAACCGAGCGTCAGGGCCCTATTCCCATTCTCAGGCTTGCCGTAGCTGTTGACCATCCCCATCCTGCCGGCCCAGGCCATGTTCTTGCGGGAGAGGACGCCCTTGCGGTCCCCCACCCTGACAATAGCCTCCCCCTTTCCGGGATCGAACCCCACCACGACCCCCTGGTAGCTCTCTCCGGTCTTGAGAACAGCGGAATCGATTCCCTCCTCGACCTTGGCGCAGAAATCGTCAACGCCGGTTTCGGTGAGATACTTGATCGGCCCCCGGAACCCCTGGCGCTTGTCAACCGCCTTGAGGCCGTTTCGGAGGCTTTCATAGGCTGCCTGCTGCATCTCGGCGTTCATGGTGGTGTAGATCTTCAGCCCCCCCTTGTAGAGTTGGTCCTCTCCGTACTTCTCCTCAAGCTGGATGCGCAGGTGTTCGAGGAAATAGGCCGACTGCTCGTTGTTGACCTTCTTCATGGAGCGGATCTCTATCGGGGTTGCCTTGGCGTGATCGGCCTCGGCGGCCGTGATATACCCCTCCTTCACCATCCGCTCCAGGACATAGGCCTGCCGTTCGCGAGCCTTGTCCAGGTGTTTGATGGGAGAATAGGCGTTGGGGGCCTTGGGAAGCCCGGCCAGCATGGCTATCTCGGCCAGGTTGAGCTGATCGACGTTTTTGCCGAAATAGGTCTGAGCCGCCACCTGGACGCCGTAGGCGCCGCCACCCAGGTAGATCTGGTTCAGATAGAGGTAGAGGATCTCGTCCTTGGTGAGTTTTTCCTCCATGCGTTTGGCCAGGATGGCCTCTTTGATCTTGCGGGAGAACTTCTTTTCCGGGGTCAGCAGCATGGACTTGGTCACCTGCTGGGTTATGGTCGAGGCGCCTTCCTTTTTGCGCATGGAAAGCAGGTTTTTGAAGGCTGCCCGGACAATGCCGAAATAATCGATGCCCTTGTGCTGGTAAAAGCTGGAGTCTTCGGCCGCCACAAAGGCCTGGATCAACTTGCGCGGCATCTTCTCGACCGGCACCACGATGCGCCGTTCCGTGTAGAATTCTCCCACCAGGCTGCCGTCGTCGCCAAAAACCTGCGATACGATGGGCGGCTTATAGTCGGCCAAACGATCCACCCGCGGCAAGCGTGCCATCAGATAGAATACGTATCCCGTTGCCCCGAGCAGCGCCACAACGCCCAGCGTGACGGCAAGCAACACCAGCGCCGACAGGATCCCCCTGCCCCTCCCTTCGGTAGATGTCGATACCTTCTTGTCCATATGCTGACTCCCCGGCTGACGCCGCGACCTATCTGCTCGACCCGTTCCGGCCGGTTTTCTAAATTATGACCAAATCCTGCATTTCGATGCAATCTGTTTAAAATAGCTCATATCACCACGAAAGCTCAAGCATAATAACAAAACGACATTCCCCTTGCCAACCCCTGAAGAGCGGTTATAATCAACCCCGGCAGGCGAGAGATGAAGACTCGATACGACGTGAACGACGACGCCGGGGAACCGCCATGAAAATTCTTTCAAACCGCAGCGTCAACACCAAATTCAACATCATTGCCATCCTCCTCCTGACGGCGCTTTTCCTCTGTCTGGCCTACAACAGCTACCGCCGGGAGCAGGCGCTCATCCTCACAACGGCCGTGGACAATGCCCGTTCCATTGCCCGCCAGATCATCGAGACCCGGGATTACCTCTCCGAGATCATCACCAGCGAACCGGAACACAACTACAGCCTGGTCCCCCAGGTGGCCGCCACACGGATTGCCAAACGCCTTACCAGCGGATCGCGCTACTATGTCCGCCAGGTCTCGTTGCGCTACCGCAACCCCGACAACCGCCCAGACAGCTTCGAGACCGCCCAGTTGGCGGCCTTTCGGTATGCGAAGGCCCATGAGGTCTGGCAGGTGACGGGTGACGACGGCAAGAGGGCGCTGCGCTACCTGCTGCCGATGAAGGCCGAGCCATCCTGCCTGGCCTGCCACGGCAGCTATGACAACGCGCCCCGCTTTGTCCGGGAACGCTTTCCCCGGGGGCATTTTTCCTACGGCTACCAGGTTGGCGAGGTGATCGGCGCGGTCTCCGTATCGGTGCCCATGGACGGCCTGTACCGCGAAATCGGCGCCAATCTCGAACACGACCTGATCTACGACGGGGCCGTCCTGCTCGTCTACATCCTCGTCACCGGCTGGCTCATCCGCAAGACGATCCTGACGCCGGTCAAGAGCGTTGCCGAAAGCATCGCCGATGTGGCTCGCACCGGCAATTTCTCCGAACGGCTCTCGGAGCGGGCGAAAGACGAGATCGGCGAATTGATCGGATCGTTCAACGAACTGATGGCCGAACTGGACCGCAAGACGCTGCAACGGAAGGAATCGGAGGACCGGTACCGCAACTTCATCGAAATCGCCCAGTCCCCCATCGTCACATTCATGGGCGACGGCAAGATCGTCATCACCAACCAGAAGGCGGAAAAGCTCTTCGGCCTGACCAAGCAGGAACTGCTCGGCCAGCGCATCTTCGAATTCCTGGAAAACGGGGATGAGCTGCGCGCCGCTGTCGCGGGGTATTTCAGCTCCGGCAACAGCGACCTGATCGGTGCCACTACGAGGCAAACGGCGCGGGATGTGTGCGGCAGACTGCTGGAGGTTGATATGGTCATCTCCGTCTCCCAGGCCGACCAGAATCCGATCTTTAGCGCCATACTCCGGCCGCTGAAATAGTTATGCTTCCAGTCCCGTCGGCCCTCGTTTCGCGTTTGAAGAAACGCCAAAATCTGCTATAGTTTCCGATCATGATAGCTACCCCATTGTACCAACTGGCCATCTACGCCCTTGTGACCGTTGCCTTGATCGGCTTTTTGCTGCTGGCGGCCTGGTGGCTTGGCGCAAAACGCACGCAGCCCGGCAAGGAGCTTCCCTACGAATCAGGGGTCCTGCCCACCGGCAACGCCCGCCTCGCATGGCCGGTCCCCTTCTACCTGGTGGCCATCTTCTTCATCGTGTTCGACGTGGAGGCGGCCTTTATCTTCACCTGGGCCTCGGCCTGGGATCTGCTCGGCATTGCGGGACTTACCCAGATCACGGTCTTCATCGTCATCCTCGCTGCCGGCCTGCTCTGGCTCTGGCTCAAGGGGGGCCTGGACTGGGGCCCTTCTCGAGGTAGAAACGCAGATTTTTCGCAATCTCTGCGTAAGTCTTCGGAATAGCGTGTGCGGCGTAGCGCTGCTACGCCTCCGTGGTATTCTTCGACAGCCTTGCGCGATATAAACCGGACAAGATCATGTTTGCCTGCCTCGACTGCCGTGATCTTGCAAAAACATGCGTTTCAGAGGGGCCTTACCTTGTACGATAAACCGGACAACGTCATTCTGACCCGCCTCGACGACCTGATCAACTGGGGGCGTGCCAATTCCCTCTGGCCCATGTTCTTCGGCCTCTCCTGCTGCTTTGTGGAGATGATGACCTCATTCACCTCGCGTCACGACATCTCCCGCTTCGGAGCCGAGGTGCTGCGCGGAACGCCCCGCGAGGCGGACGTGATGGTGATCGCAGGAACGGTTTTCAAGAAGATGGCCCCCTCGATCCTGCTCCTCTACGAACAGATGGCCGAGCCGCGCTGGGTGATCTCCATGGGGAGTTGCTCCAATTCGGGCGGCATGTACGATGTGTACAGCGTCGTGCAGGGGGTCAACCAGATCCTGCCGGTGGATGTGTACGTGCCCGGCTGCCCGCCCCGGCCCGAGGCGTTCCTCCAGGGGTTGATGATGCTGCAGGAAAAGATCAGAACCGGGGAGCGCCCGGCCCGGCCGGTCCTGCACCTGGCCGGAGGCTGTCAGGGGACGACCGCCCCGATCCTGAGGGACGGAGAGACCAAATCCCGCGATACCCGCGGGCCGGGCATGGAAAAGATCGCCATCCGGGGGGCATCCGTGGGGCACCCCGTCATGTTCCAGCCCCGTTCGGACGAACAGTGGCGACCTCCTGCGCCGCACCGCGCCTACCCGGATTTCGGGCTTCCCGGGGAGCTCGGCGCCCTATTCGGCGACCGGGTCGTCATCGACGGGGCCGCCACCGACATGCTCACCCTGCGTGCGCCGGCCGAACTCGTTCCCGACGTGCTGCGGCACCTGAAGGAGCGCCCCGGCCCTGCCTTCAAGCGCCTGGAAGACATCACCGCCGTGGACGAATCCCGCCGGCGGGACCGGTCCCGCTACCGGGACTTCACCCTCGACTACCACCTGCTCTCCTTTGACCAGCCCGGTTATGTCCGGGTCAAATCCGAACTGACGGGAGCATACCCGGAGACGCCCAGCGTCACCCCCGTCTTCCCGGCCGCCGACTGGTACGAACGGGAGGTGTTCGACATGTTCGGCATCCGCTTCAGCGGCCACCCCAACCTGCGACGCATCCTGATGCCCCACGATTGGGAGGGGCATCCCCTGCGCAAGGAGCACCCCTTCCGCGCCACCGAGATGGCGCCCTACACCGTCGATGATGCCCGCCGCCGTGCGGCACTGCCCGCCTCGGACTTCTTCGAGCGGGTCAATGAAGGTGAGATGTTGCTCAACCTGGGACCCCAGCACCCCGGCACCCACGGCATCATCCGCTGCATCCTCAAGCTGGACGGTGAAGAGATCCGCGATGTGGACTTCGACATCGGCTACCACCACCGTGGGGCGGAGAAAATCGCCGAACGCCAGCACTGGAACCAGTTCATCCCCTACACCGACCGCATCGACTACCTGGCCGGGGTGCAGAACAATCTGGCCTATGCCAATTCCGTGGAACTGTTGTGCGGCATCCAGGTGCCCGAGCGGGCCCAGTATATCCGAGTCATGCTGGCGGAGTTGTTCCGCATAGCCAGCCACCTGGTCTGGCTGGGAACCTTTGCCGCCGATGTGGGGGCCATGACGCCGGTCTTCTATACCTTTACCGACCGGGAGCTGATATTCGACGTGGTTGAGATGATCACGGGGGGGCGCATGCATCCGGCCTGGTTCCGGATCGGCGGCGTGGCCGAAGACCTGCCGGAGGGATGGGAGGTCCCGGTGAGAAGGTTCCTGAAATGGATGCCGTCCCGGCTCAAGGAGTACGAACAGCTCATCAACGGCAACCCGATCTTCCGGGCGCGCCTCAAGGGCGTCGGCGCCATTTCGCCGGCAGAGGCCAGGGAATGGGGGCTCTCCGGACCCAACCTGCGCGCCTGCGGCATGGAATGGGATTTGCGGAAGAAGATCCCCTACGGCGGCTACGAGCGGTTCGATTTTGATGTGGCCGTGGCCGAGGGGGGAGACTGCTGGGCGCGCTACCTGGTGCGCATGGAGGAGATCCGCCAGTCGCTGCGCCTGGTGCGGCAGGCCATGGACGGGATGCCCGACGGCCGCTGGATCACGGACGATTACCGCTATGTGCTGCCACAAAAGTCCGACACCCTGAAGAACATCGAATCCCTGATCCACCATTTCGTCAACAGCACACGGGGCATGACGCCCCCCAAGGGGGAAACCTATGCCGCCATCGAGGCGCCCAAGGGAGAGAACGGCTACTTTGCCGTCTCGGACGGCCTGAACATCCCCTACCGCATGCGCATCCGCACCCCCAGCTTTCCGCACATACAGGCGATGCCGGTCATGAGCCGCGGCTGGCTGGTGGCCGATTTCCTGGCGATTCTCGGCTCGGTGGATTTCGTCCTGGCCGATCTCGACCGTTAACAGAAGGGGGAAGACAAACAGTACCTTTGATTCGGTTATAGTTCCGGGATCAAACGCCCAGGGGCAGGTGCTGCTGAAGCGCACCAGCCGCAGAGGACACCGGCTCCTGCTGCTGGCTGGAATCAAAGATTTCCCCAAACTCATCCTTGATCTCATTGAAAGTAGCCAGGACGCGCGGATCGAAATGCTCCGGCATGGTCCTGCCGTCGCCGTTCAGGATGATGTCGCAGGTCGTGGCATGGTCAAAAGCGGCTTTATAGACCCGTTCGCTCCTCAAGGCGTCATACTGGTCGGCCAGCATGGTGATCCGGCCGGCGATGGGAATGGCCTCACCGGCCAGGCCATAGGGATACCCGCTGCCGTCCCAGCGCTCATGGTGGCTGGCCGCGATGGTCGCACCCATCTGAAGCATGCTGTGGGACGAGCCCCACAGGATTTTCTCCCCAATGACCGTGTGCTGCTTCATGGTCTCGAACTCGCTGCACGTCAATGCCTCGGGTTTGAGCAGGATCAGGTCGGGGATGCCGATCTTGCCCACGTCGTGCATGGCGCTGGCGATGTGGATCTGATCGACGAAGGTATCCGGCATGGCCAGCGCCATGGCCAGCTTTTCGGCATACTGGCCGATACGCAGGATGTGCACCCCGGTGTCCTCGTCCCGTAACTCGGCCGCCGCGGTAAGCCGCTCGATGATCTCGCGGCTCATCTCGGTCAACCTGCTGAGGGCCTCGGCCAGTTCCGAAGTCCGCTGCTCCACCGTGATCTCCAGTTCCCGCTTGTAATTCTTCTCGATCTGGGTCAGACGCTTGTAATGGACCCCTTTTTCCACCGCATGGACAAGATACGGCGGACTGTAAGGCTTGATGATGAAGTCGAAGGCCCCTTTTTGGATGGCCTTGACCGCTGTATCCAGGTCGGCGTAGGCGGTCATGAGAACCACCGGCGTTTCCCTGTCCAGATAGCGGATTTTTTCCAGAAGCTCGATACCGTTCATATTCGGCATATTGATGTCGGTCAGGACCAGGTCCACCGGCCTGGTCACGAATTGCCTGATCGCTTCATGGCCGTTGGTAAAGGCTTGGACCGTAAAACCGTATTCGTTCAATAGGGCGGAGACACTCTCCAGGACAAAACGGTCATCGTCAACCACAAAGATGTTGCCGGTAACCTCACTTCCCATTGCCAAGAACCTCGCGAATCTTCATGAGCAACTCCTTTGGCATATACGGTTTGGGGATGAAAGGCAGGCTTCCATCCAGAAACTGCTGCGAACGTACGAGCTCTTCCGTGTAGCCGGAGGTAAAGAGCACCTTTACCTCCGGATGGCCCGCATGGATGGCGTCATAAACCTCCCGCCCCTGCATCTCGGGCATGATGACATCCAGAATGAGCATGGCGATCCGTGCGCTGTTTTCCTGGAACTTGTCCAGGGCCTGTTGGCCGTCTTCGGCTTCAATGACCGAATAGCCGAACTCCTCCAGCACCTCGCGGGTGAAATGCCGCGTCGCCTCATTGTCGTCGGCCAGGAGAACGACCTGTCCGGCGGCCTGTGGCGGCGGTTGGGGCGGCGCCTGGCCGTTGTCCCCGGCCTCGACGCCGCAACAGGGAAGATAGATGCTGAAGGTCGTTCCCGTACCCTTGCTGCTGTTGCAGAGGATGAAGCCGTTGTGCTTCTTGATGATGCCATAGGCGATGGAAAGACCGAGTCCCGTTCCCTTTCCGGCCCCTTTGGTGGTAAAGAACGGTTCGAAAATATGGCTGACCGTCTCTTCATCCATGCCCTGGCCGGTATCGGAGACCGTCAAGAGCGCAAAGCGGCCGGGCTGATCGAGCCCGTTCATGTCGGCAAACCGGCTGTTCCGATCCGCCAGTTTGCTGCAAATGACGATCTCGCCGCCTTCCGGCATCGCATCCCGTGCGTTGGCGGCCAGGCTCATCAACACCTGCTCGATCTGGACGCTGTCAACCATGACCGGCAACTCTTCGCCGGCCAGGCGGATGGTAAGCCGGATATCCTCGCTGATCAGCCGATGGAGCAGTTTCTGTACCCGTTCGACGAGCTCATTGAGATTGATGCGACGCATGATCGTGTGTTGTTTGTGGCTGAAGGCCAAGAGCCCCTTGGTCAGGCTGGAACCGCGTTCCGCGGTGGCCAGGATCTGCTCCACCCCGTTTCTCAAGAGGTTGTCCTCCGGCAATTTGATCTGCATGATGCTGGCATAGCCGATGACGGCCGTCAGGATATTGTTGAAGTCATGGGCGATGCCCCCCGCAAGTTGCCCGATGGCCTCCATCTTCTGGGAGTGTTGCAGCTCGTTCTCCAAGCGCTTGTGGTCGGTGACATCTTCGTTGATGGCGATAACATGGGTGATCTGACCGTTTTCGTCCCTGATCGGCGCGATCAGGGACTGCTCCCAGTAAAGATCGCCGTTCTTCTTGCGGTTATGGAACTCCCCGCGCCATTCGCGCCCGCCAAGGATCGTTTCCCGGAGCCGGCGGTACTCCGCCGGGTCGGTGTTGGCCGAATTGAACATGCGGTTATTCTGGCCCATCGCCTCGGCGGCGGAATACCCGGTAATCTCGCTGAAACGGGGATTGACGTATTCGATGGTGCCGTCGGTATCCATGATGATGATGGAGGCCGGGCTTTGCTCCACGGCGACCGAGAGTTTTCTGAGGCGTTCCTCGGCCTTACGGCGCTCCGACAACTCCCGCTGCACCGCGTCGTGGAGTTGGGCGTTGTCCAGGGCCACAGAGGCCAGCTCACCGAACTGGGTCAGGATGGCCATGCGCTCTTCGTCAAAAAGCTGCCCCTCCTCGATGAATGCCAACCCGAGCACGCCGATCACCCTGTTGCCCGACTTCAGCGGAACGCCGGCCATGGCTCGCAGCACCGAGCGGTCCTGATCGGGAAGCCGGTGCTCCCATCGGCTGTAATCATTCACATGAAACGCTTCACCCGTCGTCCAGACGCGGCCGGCGATCCCGTCGCGACGGCCGAGGGGGTGATGCACAAAGCCGTCGAACACCCCGCTCTGGAAGACCATATTCATCTCGGTCTCCTGTTCGTTTACCAGGTAGACGTAGCAATGTTCGGTCCCCGCCAGCTTGCCGGCGCGGACGAGGATCGTCCCCAGGAGACTGGACACATCCAGGCGCCTGACAAGCCCCAGGGAGGTTTCGTGAAACGCGGTCAGGTATTCATTCTGGCGGTGCAAGAGTTCGTCGGCCCGTTTGCGGTCGCTGATGTCCCTGGCCACGGCCAGGATGGCCTTGTCCCCGTTGAAATCGATCAGGCGGGCCTTCACCTCCTCCGGCAGGGAAAGGCCGTTCCTGCAGCGGTGTGATGTTTCATAAGTGATCTGCCCGTGCTGCATGACGAGCCCAAGCCGCTCGGCGGCATACGGGGAGTGCTCGGGAGTGTTCAACTCCTCCACCCCCATGCCGACGATCTCCTCGCGGCGAAAACCATAGCGGCTGCAAGCCTCGTTGTTGACTTCCAGGATCCTGCCGTCGCCATGGATGATAAGGATGGCGTCGCCGGATTGCTCGAAAAAGAGCCTGAATTTTTCTTCGCTGGCGACGATGGCGAGTTCGGCCCGCTTCAGGAGCGTGATGTCGCTGAAGCTGCCGCGCATGCCGGCATAGGCGCCGTTCCGGTCGAAGACCGGCCGGCTGAAATGATTGGTCCAGCGAAGTTCGCCTGTCTTGGTTACGATCCTGAATTCCCACGGCTCGGTGAAATCGGCGGTTCCCGCATCCCTGCCGTGCCCATCCCACTCTTCCCGGTCATCGGGATGGATCATGGCACTCAACAAGCCGGGAGATGCGTAGAATTCCTCGGGCGTATAACCGGTGACATCTTTGCAACTGGGGGATACATAGTGTATGGTCCCGCGGTCCGGTGCGATCCAGAAGACCATTTCCGAGGAGAAATCGACCACGGTGCGGTACAACACCTCCCGTTTGGCCAGCTCTTCCTGCTGGCGGTCCCCCTCCCTTACCAGCCTGTTGAAGGCCTGGGCGAGTATGGCCGGTTCGTCGCTTCCCACAACGTGAAAGAGCCGCTCGTCGCCTTTTTTGTCGGCGAGCGTTTCCACATGCCCGGTGAGAGCCAGGATCGGCGAGGTCAGCCGTGTGAGAGCCCGCCGTTGCAGCAGGATCGCAAGCAGGGCAACAGGGACCAGGATGCCGAACAGGAGGGCATTCGCCTTTTTTATGGGTTCATATGCCTGGTCATCGGGATAGTTTGCCGCGATGATCCAATTCCTGTTCTTCAGATGCTTGAACGACGCCAACGCATGAAGCCCGCGTGAGGTGACCGTCTCGCCCGTGCCGTCAAAACCGGCGATGGCCCGGTCCAGCATCCGGTTGACGCCGGGGCGGGAATAACGCTTCATGATCCACTGCGTATCCGGATGAAACAGGGTGATCCGGTCGGTGTTGATGACGTACAGGTAGCCCTTCCTGCCGAACTTGACATCGGCAAGCCTCCCCAGGAACGGCGAGCGGGCCAGATCGATGCTGCCCCCCAACACCGCGAGCAGGGCGCCGCTCTCGTCGAATACCGGGGCGGTGAACATCAGGGCGGGGTGATGATGCGCCTTGGACGATACATAGGGGTCGGAAATCGCGGGTTTCCGGGTGGCAATGGTTGTTTTCAGGTAGTCGCGGTAGGAAAAGTCCGTGCCCGAACGTTCCAGGCCCAGCGGCAGCTCCGCCACCAGCCGGCCGTTTCGGTCGTAGAGAAAGAGGCCGTTGTCAAAGATGGTGAGCTCATCGTTTTGGCCTTGCAGGAATTCCAACGCCTTGCGGGGAGTGGCGATACTTTCGGGCGTTGCCCGGCGGGCGATGGCAACCAGTGTCTCGCGGGAGGAGTCCACCTGGCGGTCGATATCGTCCGCCAGCAGCGAGACGATCTGGTACTGCTGCTCGGAAACCTCCGCCTTGATGCGCGATTCGAGGATCTTTTGGGAAAGCACGAGGATGCCGGCCAGCACACAGATGGTGACAAGGGGAAAAACAACACCGACTTTAGTTCTGAGGGAAAATGTCCGCATCGAAACGCTTCCGGATGCGCGGCGCATCTGCGCGGCGCACGTATCATACTTGGATGTCTTCTCTGGATAGACACCGTTATCATACCATACAGCATTATCCCGAACCAATAAATATAAAATATCCCGACGTTGTCCGGTTTGGCATTCGCAGTTGGCTCCTCCTCCCGCAAGGGGAGGGGGACTATATAGATCATGCTTCAGTGCAATGCAATTTCCTAGTCGGACATGCAGAAAACACCTCGTCTTGTCGGCATTACGCTTGTATCCGACCTGAATCGGTGATGCCGGCGTGGCGGACCGCCCGGTTTGTCGATCAGGCGCCACGGATTCAGGCCGGGTGCCGTGCGGCCCGCTTTCCGGCCAACTTTTCCTTGGACAAGGCAGAGCCCATCGAGTAATATGATCCTTTATTTATAATTAGCCAAAGGGAGAACAAGGGTGGACAAGCTCGTCATCAAGGGAGGGAAGAAACTGGGCGGCGAGGTGCGGATCAGCGGCTCCAAGAATGCCTCGCTGCCGATCTTCGTGGCCACCATCCTGGCCCCGGGGTTGAACCGGATCGGCAATGTGCCCTTCCTGCGCGACATCAACACCACCATCAAGGTGTTGGAATCCCTGGGCGCCACCGTCGAAGGCAACGGCAACCTCGTCAAGATCGACACCGCCGGCATCCACAGTCACGAGGCGACCTACGACCTGGTAAGGACCATGCGCGCCTCGGTGCTGGTCCTGGGTCCTCTTCTGGCCCGCTTCGGCAAGGCGCGCGTCTCCCTGCCCGGCGGCTGTGCCATCGGCGCCCGTCCCATCAACCTGCACCTCAAGGGGCTCCAGGCCCTGGGGGCCGAGATAAACCTGGAACACGGCTACGTGGAGGCCAAGGCCAGGCGCCTCAAGGGGGCGCGGATCAACTTCGACATCTCCACCGTCGGCGGCACCGAACATCTGATGATGGCCGCTGCCACGGCCACGGGCGAGTCCATTCTGGAGAACGCGGCCCGGGAGCCGGAGATCGACGACCTGGCCCAGGTGCTCAACCTCATGGGCGCCAAAATCGAAGGGGCCGGGACCGACACCATCCGCATCCAGGGGGTCGCCGAACTTGCGCCCGTGTCCTACTCCGTCATGCCGGACCGGATCGAGGCGGGCACCTTCATGATCGCGGCCGCGATCACCGGCGGCGACGTGAAGATCCTCGGCATGAAGCCGGAGCATCTGGATGCGCTGATCTTCAAGCTCCAGGATGCCGGGGTCGAGATCACCAGCCGCGACAACGTGGTGCGGGTCAAGGCCCCCCGGAAGCTGCGCAGCATCAACATCAAGACCCGCCCCTACCCCGGTTTCCCGACGGACATGCAGGCCCAGTTCATGGCGCTCATGTGCGTTGCCGACGGGGCGAGCGTCATCAGCGAGAACATCTTCGAGAACCGCTTCATGCACGTCTCCGAACTGCTCCGCTTCGGGGCCGACATCACCACCGAGGGAAACAGCGCCACGGTCAAGGGGGTCAAAAAGCTCTCCGGCGCGCCGGTCATGGCCACCGACCTGCGGGCCTCGGCATCGCTGATCCTGGCCGGCCTGGCTGCGGACAACACCACCGAGATCTCCCGCATCTACCACCTGGACCGGGGGTATGAAGCCATAGAAAAAAAATTGGCGGGGTTGGGGGCGGACATCAAGAGAGTAACGGAGTGACAACTTAACTACCTACACATATACAATCCCTCCCCCCTTGCGGGGGAGGGTTAGGGTGGGGGGGAGCTTGCCCTGAATTCAGCATGTTTCCGCTTCACCCACCCCCTAACCCCCTCCCGTCAAGGGAGGGGGAACTTTCCGAAAAACCTAGAAGGTTCCCAATGAACGACTGGATTACCATTGCCATACCCAAGGGCCGCATCCTGGAAGAATCGGTGGGGCTGTTCGCCAGGATCGGCATCGACTGCCGGGAACTGCTTTCCGATTCCCGCAAGCTGATCTTCGAGAATACCGACCAGCGGATGCGCTACATGATCGTGCGCGCGACCGACGTCCCCACCTACGTGGAATACGGCAGCGCCGACCTGGGGATCGTGGGCAAGGACACGCTCATGGAGCAGGGGAAGGATGTCTATGAGCCCCTGGACCTGAAGTTCGGCTACTGCCGCATGATGGTGGCCGAGCCGGCCAACCTGGCCCGCGTCGACGACCCCGCCGGCTGGTCCCACATCCGCATCGCCACCAAGTACCCCCATGTGGCCGAGACCTATTTCGGCGCCAAGGGGATTCAGGTGGAGATCATCAAGCTGTACGGCTCCATCGAACTGGCGCCGCTGGTGGGGCTGTCCGAACGGATCGTGGACTTGGTGTCCACCGGCGAGACCCTGCGCCAAAACGGCCTGGTGGAGGTGGAGACCATCGCCGAGATCACCACCCGGCTGATCGTCAACCGCGCCAGCCTGAAGACCAAGTACCTGCGGATCACCGAGATCATCGAAGGGCTGGAAAAAGAGCTTCAGCCAGCATAAAAGAGGGTATCCATGCTTTTTCTCGACATACGCGACAACGACTTTTCCGAGAAGTTCGGCGCCATCCTGTCCCGCGGCGAAGAGACCGGCCGCGAGGTGGAGCAGACCGTGCTCGCCATCATTGCCGACGTGCGCCGGCGGGGCGATGCAGCCGTACTGGAGCTGACCCGGCGCTTCGACCGCCTGGAGGCCGCAACCGTGGCGGAGTTGGAGGTCACCCCTGCCGAGATCGAGGCGGCCTTCGCCAAGGTGGACGAGGCCGACGTGGAAGCACTCATCCTGGCTGTCGAGCGGGTGACGGCCTTCCACGAAAAGCAGAAACAGCAAACATGGATCTCCACCGAGGAGCCGGACATCATGCTGGGGCAGAAGGTGACGCCCCTGGCGCGGGTCGGCATCTACGTCCCCGGCGGCAAGGCCAGCTACCCCAGCAGCGTCATCATGAACGCCGTGCCGGCCAAAGTGGCGGGCGTCGGCGAGATCGTCATGGTGGCCCCCACGCCGGGGGGCCAGATCAACCCCCACGTGCTGGTGGCGGCCCGGCTCTCGGGCGTGGACCGGATCTTCCGCATCGGCGGGGCCCAGGCGGTCGCGGCCCTGGCCTACGGCACCGAGACCATCCCCAAGGTGGACAAGATCACCGGGCCGGGCAACATCTACGTGGCCACGGCCAAGAAGCTGGTCTTCGGCCAGGTAGGGATCGACATGATCGCCGGGCCGAGCGAGATCCTGGTCATCAGCGACGGCAGCGGCAACCCCGCCCACATCGCGGCGGACCTGCTCTCCCAGGCCGAGCACGACGAGTTGGCCTCATCCATCCTCATCACCATCGACCGCGCTTTCGGCGAGCAGGTGGCGGCCGAGGTGGAGCGCCAGTTGACCCAACTCTCGCGGGAAACCATTGCCCGTGCCTCGTGGGACAAGTACGGAGCGATCATCGTGGCCGCAGACCTGGACGAGGTGATTGAATTCTCCAACCGCATCGCGCCGGAGCATCTGGAGCTGGCGGTCAGGGACCCGTTCGCCATCCTGTCCAAAATCACCAATGCCGGGGCCATCTTCATGGGACACTGGACGCCCGAAGCGGCCGGCGATTACCTGGCCGGGCCGAACCACACCCTGCCCACCGGCGGCACGGCCCGCTTCTTCTCCCCCCTGTCCGTGGACGACTTTGTCAAGAAGTCCTCCATCGTCTATTTCTCGGAGGCAGGATTGAAGCGGCTGGGAAGCGATATCGTGCGCATCGCCGGGCTGGAGGGGCTGGAGGCACACGCCAAGTCGGTCAGCAAGCGGATGGAATAGGTCCCCACTCCCTTGACGCGAGGGCCCTCTGGAGCCTAAATGTTCAGTGAGTTGGTGAAGCTGTCCATAGCATTTTTTGCATCATGATGTCACACAAGAGGCCCCCGGAGGCAATACGGGGGCCTCTTGTTCGTTTCTTACTCCGGCAATTCAACATCACAACCCATGATGTAGGGGCGCTGCTTGCCGCGTCCCGGTTGGCGGAGCAAGCGCCGCTCCTACTATTGATATGTTTAATTGCCCTCGTAATAATAATAGGAGGCAGCAGGGTCTTCCAAGATGATAACTTGCAAAGTCGATCTATCGTTACTAATGAGCAAGACTCCCGCCTTGATGGCTCTAACGTGGTCTTTTAAGCGGCCCTGAAGACAGACTTTGCATTTTGGTAGCCACGCATCCACCTGTGGAAGAGGAATAACTAGAAATACTCCGCCAAACCGATCGCAATCCTTTCAAAACCCGCTACCCGCTCCGGTGGCCGGCCCGCCTCCAATGCAGCCCGTTCTGCATCAGACAGCTCCAATTCCAGGGTCAACGGTCATCGCTCCACATACAGGGCACGTCCGGTTTCCAGCATGATCTTTTCAAATGGATAGCTGTAGCTTGGATTCTCCAGGAGAGCTGCCTCCCAGTAGCGTACACTTGTCGCAGAAAGTGACCGCAGATAACCGGCTTCCGTGACCTCTTCGCCGGAAGCGCGGACGGCCAGGGCCGCACGGTGCCGGGCAGCTGCCTGCTGAAAACGCGATTTATAGGGGAATGAGCAGTAGTTAACCGGCAGGGGAATGCCCTGTTCCAACCCGAAACGAACCAGCCGCAAGGCACAGAGTTCCGATTCCAGCAGCGTGACCTTCTCGCCGTGGAGAAAGACATAGCCCCGCTCCGTCAATGGACCGAAGTTGTACGGTGTCAGGCGCATCTGGTGCAGGTTGAGGTGATTGACGCCTACCTCGGCCATTTCAATCATCTTTCGCTTCAGCAATCCTTCTTCTTCCGGTATCCCCTACTAAATTTAGTTTACTTTTTATCTGCGCAAAGTGGTATTATAAAAGGCTGAGGTGTAACTATTATGGGGATCAAAAGTGAATCACAGTGCCTTTTAATGGGACTTGATGGGGTTACATACGAAACACAGCTCGCGGATATATCACCTCGCGGAGCAATAATAACCATGTGTGATGATGCTCCACATAGCTTACACGTTGGCGAGATGTGTGGTTTCATATTGCGCAAGAATCCTAATGTACCTCCCGATAAACACACAGGGATGATTGTATCGCTTGATTCCGGCAGCGTTGAGATTAGCTTCAACCATCAGGAGCATCAACATCAAAAAAAGAAGTTCACTTCCGTCTCCTGGCATCCATCTGAGCTTTAACCTCTTCTTGTGCTGCACATAGAGGACCATGCCTTTGTCGGCAGCCCAGCCGTAACCATTACCGGGATGGTCGAAGACAACGATATGGCAGTCGATTGAGGGGCAGTCCGGGTCAGGAAAAGGGATAGCGGTTTTCCCAATGCCCTGTTTTGCGAGGTCTTTACCGGCCATGGCATGGGGTCAAACCTGCACAATTTGCAAAAATAACTGACGTTGAATCACCCACGAGCGCAGGTTTGAGACGAATAGTGCCTGTAATCGAAGAGAATCCTCCTCATCATCCCCTAACTCTTTCCAGCCGGGGGACCCTTTACCCGTAAGAATAAAACTCCCGTTGATGTAAGAGCCCCAAACGTTTGAACACATCGTGAAACACTCATATTCGGGAACAAAGCCCAGATGAGTGAATCTGATTTCGGCTTTATCGTCCTTCTTGTTTATTTCAAGAGTAATTTTCACGGCTTCCACTCGCACTTACCTTCAGCAAAATCAAAGCAGTTGTCCAAAACAAACCAAACGACTTTTTTGCCGGGCATCACTTCCGTCAACCTCATTTTTCAACAACGCACATCCCTGGAACGATACGCAAACCCATCGCCGGGTTTGCCGATGCCGCTGCAAGGCAGTTATCACGGAATGCTCACAAAAATGTGGTATAGTTAGCTTGTCAATAGAAGCATTTTTCCTTACACAGCCAGACCTAACGCCTTGTAATCCATGGAAAAGCCCCGATGCAATTTTGTTGGAAAAATAAATATCAGGCTGGTTTTGGAACGGAAAGATCGTTGCCGTTTATTACCCCATCACCACGAATGAGGCGGCCATTCCTGAATCCGAAATTGTTCATCACGCTGTTGCTGTTTGCGGCGCTTGGCGAGGGATGCACCATGATGAGGACCGGCAAGACGTCCCCTGCGGTTCAGGCCGTCTCCGGGCATGAGGAGCGTTGTTTTGCCGGGGCGTTGCAGAGCCTGATGGCTGGTAAGGAGCGGGAGGCTCAAATTCTGCTGGAAGAGGTCATTGCAGGCAAACCGGTGCCGGGGATGACCGATGAGGCGCTTTTCCGGCTTGCCGTGCTTCACCTGGGGGACGAGGACGGCACTGGAGACACCCAGACCCATGTCTTGCTGACGCGGTTGCAGAAAGAGTACCCCGACAGCAACTGGACCCGGCAGTCATCGCCTTTAACCACGTACCTGGACGAAGTGGACGTACTCCGCAATACCCGGGTGGTGTTGAATACCAGGTGGATACAAAGCCAGTCACAACTCCGGGAGAGCAAACACGAAGTTAAGACCCTGCAGGAGCGTAACCTTTCTTTAGTCCGTGACAACAAGGAGTTGCAGAAGCGCCTGGATCAGTTGCAAAAGCGTCTGGATCGACTGGAAGATCTGGATCTCGAACTCGAAAAGAAAAACAGCCGTTGATCCCCGCCGGAATTCGGGTGACGGTAAATTTGCAGACCTTTATGTTTCAGCACGACCGGCTTTTGTCCTCTTTGTGGAGAGGAGAATATTTTCCGCGTTCGGGCATTGTTCATCATCCTCTTCACGTACGGTCTTTGCTTCCTCTGTTTCTTTTGCCGGTTCGCCCCCGACAATTGACTTGAAGTCTTCGAACATCTCAGGGTTAAAGTTCCGCTCTACGTCCGACGCCAGGATTTCGATAGCCTCGTCATGAGTTGATGCCTTCCGGTACGTCCGCTTATTGGTCAGAGCGCAGTAGATGTCGCAAAGCGCGGCAACCTGGGCGCTCCGCGTAATGTTGTTCCCTTCCAGCCGCCCCGGATAGCCACTGCCGTCCCAACGTTCGTGGTGGTGCTTGACGATTGTCAGCACAATTTCATCGAACTGACCGGTCTTCTCCAGAAACTCGTGCCCCATGGACGGGTGCAGTTGGATTGTCTTGTATGCGATGTCCGAGAGCGCATCGGGATGATCAAGCAGATCCCTGGAGAGAAAAGTCATTCCAATATCGTGGAAGAGTCCACCTGTTCCGACGGACAGCATCTCGTCGGCATCGATTTGGTAGAGCTTGTCGTGGACCAGCATTGACAGGATTGCAACCTGGACCGAATGCGCCAGAATGTAGAGAGAGCCGCTCGAAATTGCCTTCAGTAAATCGAGGAGGGAGTCGGCGGAGACAGCATAATCCATCAGGTTTTTAAGGAGACTTTTACAGCGGTCGAGGTCATATTCCGCCGATGCCTGCCCCGGCCCAAGGATCTCATGCACATACTCGATGCTGGTTTGCTGAAGGATCACGCTTTTGGCATGCGTAGAGAGGTCGTTACTGTTAAGAAACTCCGTCAGATGTGACTCCAGGTATGCGGTCACGCTGCCGACATCTCCCGTGCGTACATAGAGATATTTCGTATCATTACGGACAAGACGCTCAAGGTCTGCCTGACTGAGTACGAACTCGGCGGTTTTGTAGAGAATGTAATTTCCTCCGCGTCCCTTCATATAGAGGTTTACCGCCGGAAAGAGTTCCGGCAGCAGACATTCGGTAATCAGCGGCTTATAGTATTCCTCGTGCTGCTTTGACATTATAAACAATCCCTCCATGGAATGATGGTATGCCGATTTCAAATCAAGGATGAAATCAAGGCGGCGCGGACTGAGGCGACGAAGGCGTACCGTTGGCACGTTGAGGAGCCGAAGACGAGCCAACGAAGAATAGCGCATTGATTTGGAAGCGGTATTAGCCTGGCTGGTAGCATCTCCTGCTGAGCCGGCCTTGATCCGCCGCATGTTTTCACATTTCAAAGTTATTTGCCAAAACGGTGAGCAGTTCCTCTATCTTGAATGGCTTCAAGAGGACGTGATGGCGATATTTCTCCAGATGCTTCCTGGATAGGCTGTCTTCTCCCAAGCCGGTCAGAAAAATGATGGGCATATCAGCCGTGACGTGGTTGGTCTTCAATTGGTTGGCCGTTTCAAAGCCACTCCAGCCGGGCATTATTACATCCATTAAAATGATATCCGGCAAAAATTCGCAAGCTTTTTCAAAGCCCGTTTTCCCATCCGTGGCATATTCCACTTCGAATCCATGTAACCTCAGCCGTTCTGTAAGCACGTCAACAACAACCTGTTCATCGTCAATTATCAGAATTTTATTTGTCATTGACATGCTTGCCCCATTTCCATGGATTTGGTCGTTACAAAAGTTTCGATTTGCAGCACGTGTCTAGTTCCGGATTTTATCCAAAAGCTGCGTTTTGATGCTGTCGTCCATAAAGCTCTGATCGATTGCGCCCCGCACCCAGGGTTCGTTGCACTTGACCAAAATCTCCCCGGCTCCTACGGCTACTGCCGGGATGTTACTCCAGAGGGCGTTGCGAATCGACCACAACTCACCTGGACCGGCTTTTTTGCCCCTAGCCAGTTCTCGGCAATTCCGGCAGAGCATTGCAAGCGTATCCATGTTGGGCTGAATGTCGGGCTGAAAATCCCATACCTGCAAATCCTCTTTGCCCTCGCACCATTCGCACGCGATCCGAGCCCGCCTGCCGATGGACTTGGCGAAGGAGCCAATGGCTTCAAGCCGCTTTTTGTTACCCTGACGACCTTTCGACATACACACCTCAATTCGAGTAGGGAGCAGGTTTTCCCCGGATTACGGTTCCCATGTCCGTGGACGCAAAAAAACGCCCGTTCTTGAAGCAAGAAGGGCGTTATTTGGACTTATGCGCCCTCTTTTTGGCAGCCCGGCTATCCTCTGCTCTTGAGGACCCGTGGATTTGCGTCCCTAGGTTACCCTAGGTTTGCTATTTACAGAGAGGTATGTGGTGAATATTATGTATCTGGAAATATTGCATTTTTCATGCCTACAAGTCATGTCGTCGTAACCATCCGTTCTTACGAAGAACAGCAACGCAATTCCATAACCGGTTCCTTGTCCAGATCGCAAAACGTCACAAAAATATGACAAAAATCGTCTCAGTCTACTGGCGACCACCCGGGGCCTAAAGGGCCGGGGTGGTTGTGTAACGGTGGTGACTACCACCCCCGGCCCCTCCTAAACTAGGAGGGGAGGATAACACCCGGATCTTCCTCCTTCTTGATAAGAAGGGGATTAGAGGGTGGTTGAGTACAAGTCTAAAATTATTTTGCCATCGAAATTCCCAAGGGTATACAATGATTTCGATTCGCGCGGGCAAAATTGATGACGTAAAGGAGAATCAGCGAGGCCATGAAGGCGGAGGTCTATTCCATAACGTACAGGATCCCCCTGACGGATGCCCAGCAGACAAAGCTCGACCGGAAGTGGCCCGATGGCGATCCGTTCATATCCTACGAACAGATCGAATCCCTGCTGGAGCCGCTGCCGGTTGAAGACCTTGACTGGTCCAACCACAGTGGCCGGTATTTTTATTTTACCGTTCACGGGGACGATACGGAAGGCACGGTAGCCGAGGTAATTGAGAGGCTCGAACGGAAGCTTGGCAGTAAATAACTGTTATCATTCCAAAAAACCGTTGATAAGGCTGCTCGAAAAGGGGTGGCTTTTTTATTTGCCTGAATAAATGCATTTTAATAAAAGCATCTTGTCAAATGCCTTAACACCCCAAGTAGTATCTCAGCCAAATGACGTAATCAATATGCCTTTCCTTGGAACTAAAACGCATACTATTTTTTTACACTTCTTACTCAAGCTTTAAGACCCTTATATTATTGATCTTGTTAATTACCTTTTCGAACGGATAAGAAAATTCTAAATGTGGCTGCTGGATTGCATAGTAACACGTATGGATATATGAACCCCGGGGTACTGGCTGAAGATCCTGGGGCATGAGGTATTATTAATGCCTTTATTGATCTGGAAACCGGAATATTCCGTTAATAGGGAGGATCTGGACCACCACCATCAGGAGATGTTCCACATACTTAACAGCGTGTACGATAATCTTATGGACTCCCAGGAATTAAGTTTCTTTTTACCGAGTATCAACAGGTTATCGGCAATTGCGCGTTACCACCTATCGCTCGAAGAACAGTGCCTGAGAGAAATGCATGTTCCGGATTTCGATTATCATGTGGCGAAGCACAGGGAGTTTACAGAATCAATCGAGATAATACGGAACGACTATGAGGATAATTATCTGGAAGCCTCGAAAGAATTGATTATTCTGCTCGGCGAGTGGCTGTTTAATCACGTTCTCAAGGAAGACAGGAAATATTCCCACATGATGGGCATTCCAGAGACAGCGGGTAAATCTCAGGTCAATCAATAACCCATCCCGGAACTCCCAAAACACTCCACCCCGTTTATCCTCCTCGTTCCATCCCGCACAACCACACCGCAAAATATTTACATCTGCTCGGAAAAAGGTTTGCCGCGGCTCCCGCAAAAGTACTGTGTAATTTCCGTCTGGAAGCCTCGGATGAAAAACTATTGGTTTTCCATGAAAATATGAAGCCAAAGAGCTTGAGGAAGGGCTTGACGACGGCAAGGATATCCTCGCCGGTCTCGATCAGTACAAGGCCCATCGGCCCGGCCAGGAGCAGGAGATGGTGCGCGAGGGCTTTTCTGACTTGAACACAACCCGCAAGCGTGATATTCCTCATACTATTATGAACCTGCTCCGACCCAACATACGCGACATGAAGGGGTACGTTCCCGGCTTCCAGCCGGACGACGCGGCCTCGTGGATCAAGCTGAACACCAACGAAAACCCCTATCCGCCGTCACCAAAAGTCGTGGAGGCCATCTACGAGGAAGTGGGCGTGGACGGCGCCTCGCTGCGCACCTATCCCAGCGCCTCCAGTTCGAAACTGCGTGAGGCGGCCGGTGAACTGTACGGCTTCGATCCCTCCTGGATCATCATGGCCAACGGTTCCGACGAGGTGCTCAACAACCTGATCCGGGCCTGCGCCGGCGAGGGGGAGGAAATCGGACTCGTCCACCCTTCCTATTCCTACTACGCCACCCTGGCGGACGTTCAGGGGGCGCGGGTGCGCTGCTTCGGCCTGACGGACGGGTTCCGCATCGCCGACTTCCCGGAGCGCTACGAGGGCAAGCTGTTCTTCCTCACCTCCCCCAATGCACCCCTGGGGTTTTCGTTTTCCATGGAGTACGTGGAGGATCTGGCCCGGCGATGCAGCGGCCTCCTGGTGATCGACGAGGCCTATGCCGACTTCGCCGCGGCCAATTGCCTGGATTTGGTGAGGCGATACGACAACGTGGTGGTGACCCGCACCTTTTCCAAGAGCTACGCCCTGGCCGGCATGCGGCTCGGCCTGGCCATCGCCCGGCCTGAGATCATCGCGGCCCTGGATAAGATCCGCGACCACTACAACCTGGACCGTCTGGCCCAGGCGGCCTGCGTGGCCGCGCTGAGCGACCAACCCTATTTCCGCGACTGCTGCGCCCGCATCCGCGAGACCCGTGAGTGGTTCACCCAGGGATTGACGGCCATCGGCTACGACGTGGTCCCGTCCCAGGGCAATTTCGTCTTTGCCGCCCCGCCCGACAAAAACGGCAAGCGGGTCTATGACGGCCTGTACAGCCGCAAGATCCTGGTGCGCCTATTGTCCGACCCGCTGTTGGCCCACGGCCTGCGCATCTCCATCGGGACACGGGAAGAGATGGAGCGGACCCTGGCGGCTATCGGGGAAATCGGGTAGGCAAGCTGCAAGAATCAATGGAAACAATGGGTTCTTTCGCTTTTCCTCCGCGTTCTCCGTGGTCAATCAGCTTTTAGCCTTTAGGAGGTCATATGTCACGATGCGCTGAAATTGAACGGGTTACCAAGGAGACCAGGATAAAACTGTCCCTGGAGCTGGACGGCTGCGGAGAGGGGACGATCTGCACCTCTGTCCCGTTTCTCGACCACATGCTCAACCTGTTCGCCCGGCACGGCCTCTTCGACCTGGAGATCGAGGCCTGCGGCGATATCGACATCGACTTCCACCACACGGTGGAGGATATCGGCATCGTGCTGGGCGAGGCGTTCAAGCAGGCCCTGGCCGACAAGAAGGGCATCCGGCGCTACGGCCAGGCCACGGTGCCCATGGACGAAACCCTTGCGGCGGTGGCGGTGGACATCTCCGGCCGCCCTTTTCTCGTGTACAACGTGCGGCTCCCCAAGGTGAAGATCGGCGATTTCGACGTGGAACTGGCGCGGGAATTCTTCCAGGCCTTTGCCAATCACTGCTGCCTGAACCTGCACATCAACGTGATGTATGGCGACAACGTGCACCACATCCTCGAGGCCTGCTTCAAGGCTGTGGCGCGGGCCATGGACACGGCCACCCAGCTCGACCCGCGAGTCCAGGGGATCATGTCCACCAAAGGGGTCCTGTAGCGGGAGCACCTTTCGCGGAAAAATCCTCAAGTGTATTGGCGGACAACCGACTTTTAAAAAAAGGGCTACCCCCACGGGCAGCCCTTTCGTTTTCCGCTTATTATCAAAACCGCTCTCCCTATTTGATCTCCTTCAGCAGCTCCCTGGCCTTCTTCGCCTCGTCGCTCTTGGGAAACGTCTCCTCCAGCTTCTTCAGCACATACCGGGCGCTCTTGTTATCCTTGATGGCCCTGAAGCATATGGCCTGCTTGAGCATGGCTGCCGAGACCTTGTCCTTGCCGGGATACTGCTTGATCACCTCCTGGTAGGCCAGGATGGCCGCCTCATACCCCTTCTCGTTGTAGTAGGTCTCGCCGATCCAGTAGAGGGCGTTGGCGGCCAGGTCGTGCTTGGGATACTGATCAAGGAACTTGGTAAAGATATCCCGCGCAGCCTGCATGTCGCCCCCCTTGAAGGCTTCCAGCCCCTTGGCGTAGAAGGATTCCGGCGTGACAACCTCCTCCTTCTTCGGCTGGGCGGCAAGGTCGCCGACCTTCTTGTTAAGGTCGTCCATGGCCGTCTGGAGCTTGACGACCCGGTCTTCCAGGGCGATGATGCGCTTGTCCGCATCCTCCCGGTAGCGCGCCAGGTCATCGGCAGGCTTCTTCGCGGAGATAGCCAGGTCGTCCATCTTGCCGCCCAGGACCTGGAAGTCGGCTTTCATGCTGTCCATGGATGCTTGCAAGTCGGCGGCAAGCTTGCGGACCGCGGTGACGTCCGATTTGTATTCCTGCTCCACGGAGCCGATCCCTTTCTTGGATTCGTCCCTCACTCCGCCCAGGTCCTTTTCCACGGAAAACAGCCTGGTCTTGACGGCATCCACATCGCTGCGGACCACGTCGAGGGAACTCTGGGTGGCGCAGCCGGCAAGCCCTGTCATGGCAACCAACAGTAGGTAATATGCGAATTTCATCGAAAAATACTCCTTTGATGCTCCTTTGGCGTTCAAACAGCATTCTCTTCTTTATATATCATGCCGTCCGGGCAATGACAAGCGCGTGGGGGGCGTGGGTTAAAATGCCGGAACCCTGCGTCCTGCCGCAGGAAAACACTTGACAATCAGCCGGTATTCGATTAACAATTTTCCGTTTCTGCATCTAACAGGTTGTTGAAAATCGTCGCGAGGTGGCCGTTACGCCAGGCGCAGGGGAGCGAGTAAGCGAGGCATACCCCTTTGTGCACTCCCGTTTGTGAGCGAGCGGCAACGTCGCTGAACGGCCCTGCAGTAGATTTTCAACAACCTGCCGGAAAGAATTGCCATATCGGGCTATTCATATATCAACAGGAGGAAATGAGAGAATGGAACAGTATGCTGTCTACTTCGCCCTGGCTTGCGCCGTGGCGGCTATCGCGTACGGACTGGTTACGGCACAGTGGATTCTGGGGTTGCCCCAGGGTAACGACCGGATGCGCCAGATCGCTGCCGCTATCCAGGAGGGCGCCGGCGCCTACATGAAACGCCAGTACACGATCATCGCCGTAGTGGGCGTTGTCATGTTCATCGCACTGTTCGCCACCCTGGGCGCCAAGACCGCCATCGGCTTCGCCATCGGCGCCCTTTTCTCGGGCCTGACCGGCTTCATCGGCATGTTCGTGTCGGTCCGCGCCAACGTGCGCACCACCGAGGCGGCAAAGAGCGGCATTGTCAAGGCCCTCAACGTGGCTTTCAAGGGCGGCGCCATCACCGGCATGCTGGTGGTCGGGCTGGGCCTTCTGGGCGTTGCCGGCTACTACATGGTCCTGCAGAAACTGATGCCTGACGCACCGGTCAAGGACGTAGTGAGCCAACTGGTCGGCCTCGGCTTCGGCGGCTCCCTGATCTCCATCTTCGCCCGTCTCGGCGGCGGCATCTTTACCAAGGGCGCCGACGTGGGCGCCGACCTGGTGGGCAAGGTCGAGGCCGGCATCCCCGAGGATGACCCCCGCAACCCGGCCGTCATCGCCGACAACGTTGGCGATAATGTCGGCGACTGCGCCGGCATGGCCGCAGACTTGTTCGAGACCTACGCCGTGACCCTGATCGCGGCCATGCTGCTGGGCGCCATGACCTTCAACAACTTCAGCGGCGCGGTCAGCTATCCGCTGATCCTGGGCGGCATCTCCATCATCGCCTCCATCATCGGCACCTTCTTCGTCAAGCTGGGGTCCAGCCAGAAGATCATGCCGGCCCTGTACAAGGGACTGATCGCCTCCGGGGTCCTGGCCTGCATCGCCTTCTACTTCGTCACCGTACAGATGTTCCCGAAGGGCAACCCCACCGGCTACTCGGCCATCAACATCTTTATCTCCGCCATCGTCGGCCTGGTCGTGACCGGCGCCATCTTCTGGATCACCGAATACTACACCTCCACCGAATACGGACCGGTCAAACACATTGCCCAGGCATCCACCACCGGGCACGGCACCAACGTCATCGCCGGCTTGGGCGTATCCATGAAGGCCACCGCCCTGCCGGTGATCGTCATCGCGGCCGGCATCATCGTGTCGTTCAACTGCGCCGGGGTCTACGGCATCGCCATCGCGGCGGTTTCCATGCTTTCCCTGACCGGCATCGTCGTGGCCATGGACGCCTACGGCCCGATAACCGACAACGCCGGCGGCATCGCCGAAATGGCCGAACTGGACGATTCGGTACGCGCCGTGACCGACCCCCTCGATGCGGTGGGCAACACAACCAAGGCCGTTACCAAGGGTTATGCCATCGGTTCCGCCGGCCTGGCCGCCGTGATCCTGTTCACCTCCTATGTCAACGAGCTGAAACTGGCCGGCAAGGCCATCACCTTTGACCTGTCCGACCCCTACATCATCGTCGGCCTCTTCATCGGCGGCATGCTCCCCTATTACTTTGCCGCCCAGTGCATGGAAGCGGTCGGCAAGGCCGGCGGCGCCGTTGTCATAGAAGTCCGCCGCCAGTTCCGCGAAATCAAGGGGATCATGGAAGGCACCGGCAAGCCGGACTACGCCTCCTGCGTCGATATCGTCACCAAGACCGCCCTGAAGGAGATGGTCATCCCCGGCCTGATCCCGATCCTGGCCCCGGTCATCGTCGGTTTCACCCTCGGCCCCAAGGCCTTGGGGGGCGTGATCGTCGGCACCATCGTCACCGGCATCTTCGTAGCCATCTCCATGACCACCGGCGGCGGCGCCTGGGATAACGCCAAGAAGTACATCGAGGACGGCCACCACGGCGGCAAAGGTGGCGACGCCCACAAGGCTGCCGTTACCGGCGACACCGTCGGCGATCCCTATAAGGATACCGCCGGCCCGGCCGTCAATCCGATGATCAAGATCATCAACATCGTTTCGCTCCTGATCGTGCCGCTCTTGGCCAGGATGGCGGGGTAATAAGGCAGAGGCTACATACGATTTTACAGGTTCTGGTATCTTGATCGGGTAGGAGGCGGGATTACTCCCGCCGTCCTCCCACACCACCGTGCGTACGGTTCCGTACACGGCGGTTCATGAAGTGTGTTGGAGTCGGTGGTGCTGGTCTATGAATGACACCAGCCCCAGTTTGTCGAAGTAGGATTTCGGAACAGCTTTGTTCATATGCGCGGCCCCTGCGTTCCACCAGGGGCCGTGGCCGTTTGTGGCCGAGCGCCATGCCGTGGCTTCCGATAATCCCAGGCGCGTCAAGTTCTTTGCTCTCGTGAAGGGGTGTTTCCACTGCTTCCATAGAATGCGTCGCAGCTTCCGCCTGAGCCAGCCGTCCAATTCCTCGAAGACCCCCTTTACTTCCGCGTGTCGAAAGTAATTCACCCAACCCCTCAACTTCGGAGTTGTCTCTTCGATGGTTGTTTGGAGCTTCTTTCCCCTACCCCGCCTGAAGATTGTCTTGAGATTGGCCTTGAGCCTGTCAACCGCTTTCGTGGCCACGGTAAGCCGTGGCTTGCGGTGCCAGGTCATGCTGTAGCTCAAAAACGACCTTTTCCACGGGCGGTCTACCGCGCTCTTGGCTTGGTTGACCGTGAGCTTGAGCCGCTCGGACAGGTAGCCGGTGATGGAGGCCATAACTCGCTCGCCGCTTGTCCGCGTTGCAACGTAGATGTTGCAGTCGTCGGCGTAACGGCAGAAAGCATGACCCCGTTTCTCCAGTTCCTCGTCCAGTTCGTCAAGGAGGATGTTGGACAGCAGCGGAGAGAGCGGACCGCCTTGCGGCGTGCCTTCCACCCGTGGCGATGTCACCCCTCCTTCCAGTATCCCAGCCTTGAGGTAACTGTCTATGAGAGACAGCACCTGTCGGTCTCCGACCTTGCGTTTCACCAGCGACATAAGGGTGTCGTGGTGGACTCGGTCAAAGAATTTCTCCAGGTCAATGTCAACCACCCATCTGAGGCCGTTCGCCACATGTTTCTGTGCAGCTTTTACCGCTTGATGGGCGCTCCTTTTGGGACGAAACCCGTAGGAGCTTTCCGAAAATCCAGGATCGAACAGCGGGTTTATAACCTGTTGCACCGCCTGCTGAATGAGGCGGTCAAGGACAGTGGGTATTCCCAGCATCCGTGTTCCGCCTCCCGGTTTGGGGATTTCTACTTTCCGCACCGGTTGCGGGTGGTATGTTCCCGCCAGCAGTTCTTCTCTGATGCGCGGCCACTCTTGCCGTAAGTAGTCCATCAGGGTCGTTACCGGCATTCCATCGACGCCGGGCGCGCCTTTGTTGGATATTACACGAGAGTATGCCGCCATCATGTTGCCGCGACTGACGATCTTCTCCATCAGTTGCGTTGCCGCCTCCGGCCAGTGAGTTGCTTTCCTTCCCGTGACGTTTGCCGCACCTGTCCCGGCCACTCGCGGTCTCCGACCGCTACCCTCCGGGCTGGCACCGGGCATCTCAGCCAGGCCTTCTGCTGCTCCTGTCGTCATCGAAATTCAAGGCTCCTGTCCGCTTACTTCATGTTCGGCCCTTTGTCGGGCGGTTAAGCCGACTCGTATGGCCTCTGCTGACTTCTGCCAACCCTTCCCAACGCCTCTCGACGTCGCTAGCACAGAGGCAGATTGACAGACCTCCCAGGGTAATGCGCGTGACCTTCATCCCATATACCCGCCACATCTACAGCCACATCCTCCTGAATGGTTATCGGGCTTTGAATTTGCTTGCCTTCTCGCCCGGATGTGGATGCCTCATATGTGATTCCTGTTCGTCAGGCCAGGATTTTGCCTACAGCTTCCTTCGGATTCCGCCTCGCGACGGACACCCTTGCTGTTCAGCTATCGGTTCCCACCATCAGGGTCCGAAGAGGACTTGCACCTCCAAGTCACCAATCAGCCACCATAGCTGATTGGATGGCGCTTACGCGCCACGCGCCATGCCTGGCGCACAAGCAAAAGGGCAACCGCAGTGGTTGCCCTTTTTCCCGAATATCCGACGCTATCCCTTGAAACGATCCCGCTTAGCGCTGCGACGCCTCCAGCGCCTGTCGAATATCGGCAATGATGTCGTCGATATGCTCCAGACCGATGGAGAGCCTGATAAAGTCCGCCGTGACGCCGGACGCTTCCTGTTCCTCCTCGGAGAGTTGCTGGTGCGTGGTGGAGGCCGGGTGGATGACCAGCGACTTGGCGTCGCCGATATTGGCCAAATGGGAAAGCAACTTAACGCTGTCGATGAACTTCTTGCCTGCCTCCATCCCCCCCTTGATGCCGAAACCGATGATGGCCCCCTCCCCTTTGGGCAGGTATTTGCGAGCCCTGTCGTGGTCCTTGTGGCTTGCCAGGCCTGGATAGTTGACCCAGGCGACAAGCGGGTTCTGTTCCAGCCAGGCGGCCACGGCGCGGGCGTTTTCCACGTGGCGCGGCATGCGGACGTGCAGCGTTTCGAGCCCCTGAAGGAACTGGAAGGCGTTAAAAGGGGACAGGCAGGCACCCGTATCGCGCAGCAGCGTGACCCGCATCTTGAGGATGTAGGAGAGATTGCCCAGGGCCTCCCAGTACTTCAGGCCGTGATAGGAAGGATCCGGTTCGGTGAATTCCGGGAACCGGCCGTTGTCCCAGGGAAACTTTCCGCCGTCGACCACGGCCCCGCCGATGCTGGTGCCATGGCCGCCGATGAACTTGGTCAGGGAGTAGACCACGATGTCGGCACCATGTTCGAGCGGCTTGAACAGATACGGTGTTGTGACCGTATTGTCCACCACGAACGGGATTCCGGCTTCATGGGCAATGGCGCCGATGGCCTCGAAATCGTCAACGTTGTTCTTGGGGTTGCCCACCGACTCGGTGTAGACCAGGCGGGTGTTTTCGTCGATGGCGCGGCGCACGTTCTCCGGGTCCGAAGAATCGACGAACTTTACCGTGATACCGAGCTTGGGCAAGGTATAGTGGAAGAGGTTATAGGTCCCGCCGTACAGATAATTGGTGGAGATGATGTTCTGGCCGGCCTGGGCAATATTGAGCACGGCATAGGTGATGGCGGACTGTCCCGAGGCGACCGCCAGCGCGCCGACGCCGCCGTCCAGGGCCGCCAGGCGCTGTTCCAGCACGTCGGTGGTGGGGTTCATGAGCCGGGTGTAGATATTGCCGAACTCCTTCAGGCCGAACAGGTTGGCGGCGTGCTCGGAACTTTTGAACACATAGGACGATGTCTGGTAGATGGGGACGGCGCGGGATAGTGTGGCCGAGTCGGGCGATTGCCCGGCATGGAGCATTAAGGTTTCAATGGCAAGCGTTTTGTTTTCCATGGTTTCCTCCTGGGATGCAGTGATGGTGGGCAAAGATTACAATTTCACCACAAACAAGTCAATTTGATTTAACAGCACAAAGTTTATCGTATTTGTGTAGTATCGAAATGTATCGCTCCGGAGCGCAAAAAGACCGGAATTCATCCCTTCTCAGATCGTGATCGTGTCGCCGGGTTGAATGCGCTCCGGTTGGGGCGGCTCGTTGACGGACGATACCAGCAGATAGAAAAAGAGCGCCATTGTAGCAAGGATCATGAAGAATATCGGCAGCACCCGCACCTGGGCATCGCGGGGTTCCGCCGGCAGAACCAAGCCGAACGCGGCCAGAACCACCCCATAACCGCCAAAGGCTGCGGCCCAGAAGATGCCCAGCCGGTACAGGCGCATCTCAGCGCCCTCCGACATCGAGAAGAGATCGGCTATGCCCACATGATAGAAGCTGGCCAAAACGATCAGGAGGAGGGCGGCCAGGATAAGGCGCAGGCCGTTCCGAATGGTATGTTTACGCATAAACCGTATCCCTTTTCAACCGCACCACGACACATCGCCCACGCCGGCCCTCAGCACCTCGGGGGCGTCGCCGGTCAGCGCCACCACCGAACTGACGTCTGTGTCGAGGAGGCCGCCGTCGATGACGAAATCGAGCTTGTGCCCGAAGATATCCTCAATGATGTACGGGTCGCCGACCGGGTCTTCGCCGGACGGGTTGGCGCTGGTGGTGATGATAGGGTTTCCCAGTGCCAGCACCAACTCCAGGCAGATGCGGTTATTCGGGATTCTGATCCCCACGGTTTTTTGGCGGGTCAGCAACAGGTCGGGCACATCACGGGTCGCCTCCAGCACAAAGGTATAGGGGCCGGGCAGGAAGCGTTTCAGTATCTTGAAGGCATTGTTGCCGACCTTGGCGTAGTGGGCGACCTCGGACAGGCTCGAGCAGATGAACGAAAACGGTTTGCGCCGCTCGCGCCCCTTCATGAGATAAATGCGCTCGATCCCCTTTTTGTTGAAGATGGAGCAGCCGATGCCGTAGGTCGTATCGGTGGGATAGGCAATAATGCCGCCATTTTTCAGGCACTCTACAACACGGGCAACCTGGTGCGGCTGGGGATGTTCGGAATCCAGGGTCAGCAACATGTCAGTGATGGCTCCTCATATCGGAATGTCATGCCATTACGCACTGTTGTGCATTTATTACATGATTCCGTATAAATTCAAACAATTTCTTGCAATCAATTTCATCTCAGGCTTGTCAACCTACATCACACTTTAAAGAATATCTTTCACATTGCAAGTTGCAAGTTTTATTGGCAGCCTGATTTTCTCCTTGTGTTTCGGCCGATGTTTTCGCCTTCGACCAAACGATTGACAGTATACTGATCATATGCATAATGACAATAAATTTACAGTACAATGAGGGTCGCACACCATGTTCGACATTGAAAAAAACATCGGTTTCCTGCTTGCAAAAGCCTACCAAAGGGCCTTTGCGTTGGCCAAGGAAGAGTTGGAGCCCTACGACCTGACGCCTCCCCAGTGCGGCATTCTGGCCTTCCTCTGGCAACAGGACGGATTGACCCAGGTGGAATTGTCCGAAAGAAGCCAGGTAGACCGCACTACCATGGGAGGGCTGATCGACCGCCTGGAAAAATGCGGGCTGGTTGAACGCCACCCCCATCCCCACGACAGGCGGGCGCATCAGATCCGGCTCACACCCAAGGGGAAATCAATGGAAGCACCGTTGAGCGAATGTTCGAAAAAGGCTCTTGCAAAATTTACCAGCGGCTTAACGAACAGCGATGTCGCCAATTTTGCACGCATACTGGAGACTCTGCGCGGAGAAAAGAGGATATATGAAAAACCTGTTTTTTAGCCTCTTCATGAGCGGCGCTCTTCTGATCGGCACCACTGCCTGGGGGGCACAGCTTACGTTGCAGGAATGTCTGGAGCGGGCCAGGGAGCATAATCCCAGCCTGAAAACGGCGGCCTGGGACCACCGCATAGCCTATGAGGACGTTCGCCAGGCATCGGCGGCCAACTACCCCCGCATCGATGCGCAGGCTGGCTATACCCTGCAGCAAGCCGCACAGGGCGCAAAGATCGACGGCATTAGCGCCAAGACCCAGCAGGCGGATTACGCCTCTGCCGGCCTCTCCGCCACCTACACCATCTTCGATTTCGGCCGCCGCAACGCCCGGCAGCAGATGACCAGAGCCATTGCCGATTCCACCGTCGAATCCTTTGAAGCGCGTCGCACGGACGTGTCGTTGCAGGTTGTCGAAGCTTATTTCTCCATCCTTGAAACCGGCAAGCTGATCACGGCGGCCGCGGACGAGGTTGCCCAGGTGGAGGAACACCGCCGCGTGGCCCAGGCGCTCTTCGAGGAGGGGGTCGTCACCCGCAACGACGTACTGCAGGCCGATGTGCGCCTCTCGGCGGCCAAACAGAATCTTTTGACCATGAAAAACCGCCTGGAGAACGACTGGCTTCAGCTCAACTATCTGACCGGCGACCAACCTGCTTTTCGGGCTGAACTGGATGGGGGCGCCACCCTGTCGGGCGACCGGGAGGCCCGGCTTAACGAAAATGATGCCGTCTCCCAGCGCCACGATATTCTGGCCTTGCGGCGCGGAGTGGAAGCCAGCGATATGGAGGTGCGCGAAAGCAAGGCCGCCTTCTATCCCGAACTCTATTCCCAGGCCACCCTCGGCTACGTGCAAAACGACACGGCGCTCGAACAGACCATCATGGCGGCTTTCATCGGCATCAGGGTCAACCTGTTCGACGGCTTTGCCTCAACCGCAACCACGGAAAAGGCCGTGCGCAACCGCTCCAGAAACCAGGATGCCCTGCACCAGGCCGAATCCCAGGTACGCCTGGAGATCGACACCTCCAAAAACGACGTCAAGGTGGCCGGGGAGCGGATCAATGTGGCCGAAACCGCGATCCGCCAGAGCGAGGAAAACCTGCGCATCAACAAGGAACGATACCAGGAGCGGGTCGGCACGGCAACGGAGGTGCTGGATGCCCAGACCCTGGTCACCCAGGCCAGGACAGATTACTACAACGCACTGTACGATTATCAGGTTTCCACGGCCCGCTTGAAGCGTGCCCTGGGGGAACTTTAAACAATCAGCCAGCGGAGGAAGCAATGGCAGACGATACGATCACAACAACGACAGAGGAAACTTCACCCGATACCGCGCCGGCCGCGTCCGATGCGGCACCGGGGCAGGAGAAAGGGAACCAGGGGATCGGCAGGCGCCGTAAGGCATTGATAGTTTTCCTGATCATCTTCATCGCCGGGGGGTGGTTCGGGTTCAAATGGCTTATCAGGAGCAAGACCCACATCGATACCGACAATGCGTTCATCGAGGCACGCATCGTCCCGATATCGGCCAAGGTACCCGGCACCGTGACGCGCGTACTGGTGGAAGACAACCAATTGGTCAAAAAGGGGAACCTCCTGGTGGAGCTTGACGACCGCGATTACCGGGTGAAAGTCGCCCAGACCGAGGCGGGCGTCGGCATGGCGGAAAACGAAACCGGCGGAGAATACCAGAAGGTGGAGGGAGCACGGGCGGCTCTCCAATCGACCCGGGCCACTTACGACCAGGCAATGCTGGACCTGAGCCGCGGCGAGGCGCTCTACGGCCGCGAGGTGATCCCCAAGGAACAGCTCGACCGTCTCAAAACCGCCAAGCGTGTCGCCGATTCGAACATGAAAGAGGCGACCGAGGCCCTCAAACGCGCCCAGGCCGAGGCGGGCCTGTCCGTCCGTGACGGCAACAAGGCGCGGATACTCCAGCGCAGGGCGCAGGTGGATGAGGCCAGGCTGCAGCTCTCCTATACCAAGGTCTTTGCGCCCAGGGATGGCTACATCACCCGCAAATCCATAGAGCCGGGCACCAACATCCAGGCCGGCCAGTCGCTGATGGCGCTGGTGCCGTTGCAGGACGCCTGGATTACGGCCAACTACAAGGAAAGCCAGTTGACCTACATCAGACCGGGCCAGAAGGTGGAATTCACCGTGGACGCCTATCCTGGACGGACATTCAAAGGCAGTGTGGACAGCATTATGGCCGGGACCGGCGCGGCGTTCTCCCTGCTCCCTCCGGAGAACGCGACCGGCAACTATGTCAAGGTGGTTCAGCGGATTCCGGTAAAGATCGCCATCGACAACACCTCTGACCCTGAACACCTGCTGCGGGACGGGATGAGCGTCATCCCCACGGTGCTGGTGGAGCGAAGCACCGCCGACATACTCAAGGACCTGAACCCGTTCAATTGAACCGCAGGGGCGATCCGCGATCGCCCCTGCCCCATGGCGCCATGACGACATCCGAAGACAAAAATATCAATAAATGGCTGATAACCATCACGGTCATGCTCCCCGCCATCATGGAGATCATCGACACCTCGGTGGCCAACGTGGCTCTGCCCCACATGCAGGGCAGCCTCAACGCCGGCACCGACGAGGTCACCTGGGTGCTGACCTCCTACCTGGTCAGCAATGCCGTGGTGCTCCCCATGACCGGTTGGCTGGCGCGGGTCTTCGGACGAAAGCGCTTTCTGATGACCTGCATCGCGCTGTTCACCCTGGCGTCCCTGCTGTGCGGTGCAGCCCCCAATCTGGCCTCGCTGATCTTCTTCCGGGTGGTGCAGGGGGCGGCCGGCGGCGCGTTGATCCCCATCAGCCAAGCCATCCTGATGGAGACATTTCCCCCTCATCAGCGCGGCATGGCCATGGCCATCTTCGGAATCGGAGCCATGTTCGGCCCGATTGTCGGCCCGGCGCTGGGAGGATGGATCACCGACAACCTGAACTGGCGCTGGATATTCTACATCAATCTGCCCGTGGGTATCATCGCCTCCATCATGTGCGCCTTCTTCATCTTCGATCCGGCCTATCTCAAACGCAGCGGTGCGCGGATTTCCATCGACTACTGGGGTCTGTTCCTGCTCGTCGCCAGCATGGGATCGCTGCAGATGGTCTTGGACAAGGGACAGCAGGATGACTGGTTCAGCTCCCGGTTCATCATCACCTTCAGCGTGATCGCCGTTGTCTCGCTCATTGCGCTGATCTGGGTGGAATTGACCCACGAACATCCCATCATCAATCTGCGCCTGTTCAAAAACGTTTCCTTTTCAGCCGGCAACTTCATCATGTTCGTGGTCGGTTTTTGCCTGTACAGTTCCATCATGCTGATCCCGCTCTTCCTGCAAACCCTGATGGGATATTCGGCCACCGACGCCGGCATGGTCATGGCCCCCGGCGGCGTGGCCACCCTCATTACCATGCCCTTTGTGGGTGCGGCCCTGGCGAAGCGCGACGGCCGCAAGATCGTCTTCTTCGGCCTGCTTATCGGCTCAATCTCCATGTTCATCATGCAGGGACTCAACCTGCAAGGGGCCTTCTGGAATTATACCTGGCCGCGCATCGTGCTGGGTTTCGGCCTGGCCATGATCTTCGTACCCCTGACCACCGTTACCTTGGCCACCATTCCCAAACCGGAGATGGGCAACGCCACCGGCATGTTCAACCTGCTGCGCAACATCGGCGGCAGCGTCGGCATCGCCATGTCCACCACCCTCCTGGCGCGCCTGGAGCAGTTCTACCAGAACAACCTGATCGCCCATGTCACGCCCTATAATCCGGCTTGGCAGATGCGTCTCGAAGGTTTGAAGCAGACCCTGATCACCCGGGGAATGTCCACGGACCAAGCCGACAAAACCGCCCTGGGCATGATGTACGGCGCCCTGCGCAGACAGGCCGGCGCCCTGGCCTTCAACCGCATCTTCTTTATCATCGGCCTGGCCTTTCTGGTCATCCTACCCCTGCTCCTGCTCCTGAAACGTACTTCACATCAGGAGGGTGGCACAATGGGACATTAATCCTAAAAAGGCAGTTCTGCCACAGAGACGCAGAGACACAGAGAAAATCACAGAGTTTTTTCAAATATTCTCAGCGCTGTCCGGTTTGATATTTGCTGTGTGCTCCCCCTCCCTTGACGGGATGGGGGACTTTAGTCTCTGTGGCTCTGTGGCAAATGCCTTTTTTGATAATCTCAAGCACGAAAGGAGAGCATCACATGACCCTGCCTGAACTGTTGCAACTCTCGGGAAGCTACTGGGGCACCTGTACGCTGCACGCCGGTGTCAAACTCGACGTGTTCACCCATCTGGCCGATGCGCCGCTGTCCGTTTCCCAACTGGCGCGGATCATTCATGCCGATGAGCGGGGGCTGGACATGCTGCTGAACGCCCTTACCGCCATGGACCTGCTGAATAAGGAAGCGGATTCATTCCGCGCAACCCCCTTCAGCGCCGATTTCCTCTCCAAAACATCCGACAACTACATGGGCCATATCATCATGCACCACCAGAACCTGGTGGAGGGATGGAGCCGCCTGGATGAGGCGGTAAAAAGCGGTACCCCGGTCCGCAAACGCCCCTCCCACGAGGCCGGTGACGATGAACTGGAAAACTTTTTGATGGGCATGTTCAATCTGGCCTCCCACCTGGCCCCCCGCGTTGCGTCGAAGTTGGATCTGAGCGGCCGCCGCAGGCTGCTCGACCTTGCAGGTGGTCCGGGAACCTATGCCATCCACTTCTGCAAGCAGAACCCCGACCTGACGGCGGTGATCTTCGACCTGCCCACCACCCGCCCTTTTGCCGAACAAACCGTGGGCCGTTTCGGCCTATCCGGGCGGATCGCCTTCAGCGGGGGCGACATCACCAGCAACGACATCGGCACGGGCTATGACGTGGTGTGGGTTTCGCACCTCCTGCACAGCGAAGGCCCCGAGGCCGCCGCGGCCATTGTTGCCAAGGCGGCAGCGGCGCTGGCTACCGGCGGCATGCTGCTCATCCAGGAATTTATCCTCGACGACAACCGGGCCGCCCCTCTCCACCCTGCCCTTTTCTCGCTCAACATGCTGGTCGGAACGCCGGCCGGGCAGGCCTATTCACAAGGGGAGTTGCGGGACATGATGCAGGGTGCCGGCCTCGGTGCGATCAGGCGGCTGGAGATCGATCTTCCCAATGGTGCCGGGATAATGGCGGGAACAAGGTAGGTGTTGCACACTGAATCGGAAAGCTGATTACCATCAATCTTCCGCCAACAATCAAGTCTTACTTCGACAAAAAAGGATTAACCCTTTATCTTTAAAAACAAATGTTCTCACCCTCTCATTTTAAAAGAGAGGGAATGGTCTAAACTTTCAGAGAAAAGATGAGCGTCAATCAAGAACGAAAAAGGCCCGGTACGAACGTACCGGGCCTTTTTCGTTATGAAAACCGACTTGTGAATCTAGATGGCAGCCAAAGCCTTCTCATAGCCCATGCTGAAGGCTTTCTTGTTCAGTTCCAGGAATGCCTCGGGAACGCTTGAGAGCACTGCCTTCTCGGCGTTTTCCCTGGTAACCTGACCGGACAGGGCGACCATGGCGCCCAGGGCGACGATGTTGGCGACGATCTCGCGGCCCACGTCGTTCTTGGCGGTGTTGATGATCGGGAAGGCCACGGTCTTGAAATTGCCCTTGGGCAACGTCTTGACCAGGTCGGAGTCAACCAGCAGGATGCCGCCTTCCTTGAGGTCATGGGAGTACTTGTTGCATGCTTCCTGGGTCATGGCCAGGAGCGCGTCGCACTGGGTGACCTTCGGATAGTCGATCGGACCGTCGGAGATGATGACCTCCGACTTGGATGCGCCACCGCGGGCCTCGGGGCCGTAGCTCTGAGACTGGACGGCCTGTTTCCCTTCGTAGATGGAGGCGGCTTTTGCCATGATGATCCCGGCGGTGATCAGCCCCTGCCCGCCTGCGCCGGAAAACCTGAGTTCATATCTGGACATTCTCTATCGCTCCTTTTCCTATAATGATTACTTGGCCTGAGCCCGCTCGATCACCTTGGCGTACTCGCCGGTATACTCGGGCCGCTCCTCCTTGAAGAGGACGCCGGTGAGGACCTTGCCCTTCAACTGCTCGGCGGTCATCTTCTCGGCGGCCTTGACCGGTACCGCAATCTCCTTGAGGTGGTTCATCATCTCGATGACCGACTTGAACTTGTTGCGGCGGCCGTAGGTGGTCGGGCAGTCGTCCAGGATTTCCACCACGGAAAAGCCCTTGTGCTGGATGGCTTCGACGATCAGTTTGTCGATCTGGGTTGCGTGGTAGGCGGTGCCGCGGGCCACGAAGGTTGCACCGGCGCCGATGGCCAGCTTGGCGATGTCGAATGGCGGATCAGGGTTGCCGTAAGGGGTCGTCGATGCCTTGGCGCCGGTCGGCGTGGCGGGGGAGAACTGGCCGCCGGTCATGCCGTAGATCTTGTTGTTGAGAATGATGTAGGTCATGTCGATGTTGCGGCGGCAGGCATGGATGAAGTGGTTGCCGCCAATGGCGACGCCGTCGCCGTCACCCCCGACCAGAAGCACGTTCATTTCGGGCTTTGCCATCTTGACGCCGGTGGCGAAGGCCGCGGCACGGCCGTGGGCGGTGTGCAGGGTGCAGCAGTCCATGTAGCCGGGCAGGCGGGATGCGCAGCCGATGCCGGAGACGATGGCGGTATTCTTCGTATCCAGCTTCAGGGTATCGATCGCCCGGATGAGCCCCTTCATGACGATGCCGTGGCCGCAGCCGGGGCACCAGATGTGGGGCAGTTTGCCGGGACGGATATACTTATCGTAATCAAAAGCCATGGTTATTTAACCTCCTTGATCTTCGCGATAATCTGGTCGGGGTTGATCGGCTCGCCGTCAACGCGGCCGATACTGAGGACCGGGGCCTTACCCTGAACGTTACGCTCGATTTCAAGGGAAGCCATACCCAGGTTCATCTCCGGCACGATAAAGCCTTTGACCTTTTGGGCCAGTGCCTTGATCTGCTTGTCCGGGAACGGCCAGAACGTCTTGATGCGGAACATGCCGGCCTTGATGCCCTGCTCGCGGGCAGCATTGACGGCATAGCGCGCGGAACGGGAGGTGGAGCCGTAAGCCACGACCACAACCTCGGCGTCATCCAGCAGGTACTCCTCAAAGGTGACGATATCGTCAACGTTGGCGTTAACCTTGCGGACCTGGCGCTCTTCCTCGGCCTGAACGATTTCGGCCTTGGTGGTGGGGAAACCGTCCTGCATCTTGTTGAGGCCGGTGACATGGAACTTGTAGCCGGTGCCGAAGGAGGCCAGCGGCGGCACATCGCCGAAGCTGGTGTCATAGGGCTTGTACTGTTCGGGCGGCACGGTCGGGGCCTTGCGGGGCACGACCTCGACCTCGCCCGGCTCCGGGAACACGATACGCTCGCGCATGTGGGCCACGATCTCGTCCGGCATGACCATGACCGGGGTGCGGTACTTCTCTGCGAGGTTGAAGGCGCGGATGATCTCTTCGTAGGTCTCCTGGACCGAGGCAGGCACCAGGCAGATGGCCGGGTGGTCGCCGTGGGTGCCCCACTTGGCGGACATAACGTCCGACTGGCTCGGGCCAGTGGGCATACCGGTGGAGGGGCCACCGCGCATGACGTTGTAGATAACGCAGGGGATTTCGGCGATACAGCCGTAACCGATCAACTCCTGCTTAAGGGACAGACCGGGGCCGGAGGTGGACGTCAGGACCTTTGATCCGGCTAGTGAGGCGCCCAGGATGGCCGCCATGGCGCCGATCTCGTCTTCCATCTGTATGAATTTGCCGCCCAACTTAGGAAGCTCGATGGAACAGACTTCCGCAACCTCTGTCGAGGGTGTGATCGGGTATCCGGCGAAAAAATTGCATCCGGCATAGATGGCGCCGTGGGCGGCAGCCTCGTTACCCTGAAGAAACGCTACTTTTTTTGACACTGTTCATTCCTCCCGTTGAATTAGTCGGTTATGACTTTAATTGCGAAGTCAGGGCACCTCAGTTCGCACTGCATGCACTTGATGCAGGCCTCCAGGTTCTTGACGGCGGCGACAAAGCCTTGCATCTCAAGAACCTTTGTGGGGCAGAATTCCACGCAAATGTGGCACCCCTTGCAGTACTTTTCGATAATCTCGATTTTCGGCAGTGTTTTTTCCATCTGAAAAGACTCCTTTATCCCGTAAAAACGGTGTGAAATTTCAGGCTAAATGTAACAAAAGAAGGGCGTTTGCCCTTCTTTTGTTTCTCAAACAAAAGCCTGACTCGGTTCAGAGTACTATTTGAGACTGTCAACCAGGCCTTTGACCGCTGCGACAGACTTGTCCATCATTGCCTGCTCTTCGGCATCAAGGGCGAACTCCAGGATATTCTCCACGCCATCGGTGCCAAGGACCGCCGGTACGCCGACGTAGTAGCCGTTGACGCCGTACTCGCCCTGAAGGAAGCAGCAGGTGGGCAGCACGCGTTTCTGATCCTTGAGGATCGATTCGGCCATGGAAATGGCCGCGGAGGCCGGGGAGTAGAAGGCAGATCCGGTCTTGAGCAGGGCAACGACTTCGCCGCCGGCGCCGCGGGTGCGCTTGACCATGGCTTCCATGACTTCCTTGGCCTTGGCCTTGTCCTTGTACTTGCGTTCAAGGAGTTCCAGGACCGGGATACCCTTGACGCTGGCATAACGGACGAGCGGAACCATATCGTCGCCGTGGCCGCCCAGGGTCATGGCGGTGACGTCCTTCACGGACACACCCAGTTCCCAGGCGATGAAAGCTTCGAAACGGGCGGAGTCGAGCACGCCGGCCTGGCCGATGACGCGCTTGTAAGGGAAGCCGGTGATGCGCTGCAACAGGGTGACCATGGCGTCCAGCGGGTTGGAGATGACGATCACGAAGGAGTCGGGGGCGTACTGCTTGATCCCTTCGGCAACGCTCGCGATGATCTTGGAGTTGACCTCGATCAGGTCGTCACGGCTCATACCCGGTTTGCGGGGGAGGCCGGCGGTCACGATGACCACGTCGGATCCGGCGATATCCTTGTAATCGTTGGTACCCTTCAACTCGACGTCGAAACCGTCAATCGGCGAAGCCTCGGCAATATCGAGGCACTTGCCCTGGGGCAACCCTTCGACGATATCAAACAGGACCACATCACCCAGCTCACGCAGAGCCGCTAGTTGAGCAAGAACGCCACCAATCTGTCCGCCACCGATAAGAGCAATCTTTTTCCGTGCCATACTGTTTCCTCCTTTAATAGATTTATTTTGCTTCGTATCCCGCTAGGCAATAGCGTCCACTATTGCATTTAAGGTTGGGCTGGGACGCATTGCTTTTTCCGTTTTTGCCGTATCCGGCTGATAATAACCACCGATATCCTGGGGTTTTCCCTGGGCGCCGATCAACTCCTCGTTGATCTTTGACTCATTTTCCTTAAGCTGCTGCGCAACTTTTGCAAAACGAACCGCGAGGTCCTTGTCTTTAGTCTGCTCTGCCAACGCCTCGGCCCAGTACATGGCCAGGTAGAAATGGCTGCCCCTGTTGTCGATCTGGCCGACCTTGCGGGCCGGGTTCTTGTTGTTTTCAAGGAACTTGGTATTTGCCTGGTCAAGCGTATCGGCCAGAAGTTGGGCTTTCTCGTTCTTGAAGGTACTGGCCAGGTGCTCCAACGATACCGCCAGTGCCAGGAATTCACCGAGTGAATCCCAGCGCAGGTATCCCTCCTGAACAAACTGCTGGACATGTTTGGGTGCCGAGCCGCCGGCTCCTGTCTCGAAGAGGCCGCCGCCGGCCAGAAGCGGGACGATCGAGAGCATTTTTGCGCTGGTACCCAATTCGAGGATCGGGAACAGGTCGGTCAGGTAATCCCTCAAGGCATTTCCGGTGACGGAGATGGTATCGAGGCCGGCTTTTGCCCTGGGAAGCGTGAAGCGCATCGCATCCACGGGAGACATGATATGGATTTCGAGACCGGTGGTATCGTGGTCTTTCAGGTATTTGTTAACCTTTTCGATCATCTGGGAATCATGGGCCCGTTTTTTGTCCAGCCAGAATACAGCCGGTGCTCCGGTGGCCCGTGCTCTTCTTACCGCCAGCTTGACCCAATCCTGGATCGGCAGATCCTTTGCCTGGCAGCCGCGCCAGATATCCCCTGCTTCCACGGTGTGCTGAATCAACACCTCTCCCGATTCATCGACTACGCGCACCGTGCCGTTTGCCGGAACCTTGAAGGTCTTGTCGTGGGAGCCGTACTCTTCCGCCTTTTGTGCCATGAGCCCCACATTGGAGACACTGCCCATGGTCGTTGGATCGAACTGGCCGTTTTTCTTGCAGAAATCTATGCATTCCTGATACCACTCGGAATAGCAGGTATCCGGGATAACGCATTTTACATCGTGCAGTTTTCCGTCCGGACCCCACATTCCGCCTGAATCGCGTACAACGACCGGCATGGAAGCATCGATGATGATGTCATTACTTGCATGCAGGTTGGTGATGCCTTTATCCGAATCCACCATCGCCAGGGGAGGTCTCTTTTTGTAAACTTCCTGAATGTCCGCTTCTATCTCGGCCCGTTTGGCTTCCGGCAGCTTCTGGATCTTCAAATACAGGTCACCCATGCCAAGGTCGGGATTGACCCCGAGCTCTTTGAAGGTGGCTGCATGTTTCTCGAACACGTCTTTGTAGAAGACAGAAACAAAATGGCCGAACATGATGGGATCGGATATCTTCATCATGGTGGCCTTGAGGTGCACGGAGAACAGCACACCCTTTGCTTTAGCGTCTTCAATCTGCTCCTCGATGAACTTACGCAGGGCGCTTACGCTCATGAACGCGCCATCCAACACTTCGCCTTCCTGGAGGGGCAGCTTTTCCTTCAGAACCGTGACCTTTCCGGCCTGATCGACAAACTCGATCTTCACGTTGCCGGCTCTTTTCATGGTAACGGATTTTTCGCTATGGTAAAAATCGCCGCCATCCATATGCGAAACATGTGTCTTTGAGTCTGCGCTCCATGCACCCATTTTATGGGGATGCTTCTTGGCATAATCCTTAACCGCGCGCGCCGACCTTCTATCGGAGTTCCCTTCTCTCAGGACGGGGTTTACGGCACTTCCCAGGCACTTGGCATATCGGGCGTTAATCACTTTTTCTTCGTCGGTTTTCGGCTCTTCGGGATAATCCGGGATGTTGTAGCCCTTTTCCTGCAGTTCTTTGATGGCGGCCTTCAATTGCGGGATTGAAGCGCTGACATTGGGCAGCTTGATGATATTGGCTTCCGGCTTCTGCGTAAGGTCACCCAGTTCCGCCAGATAATCGGGCATCTTCTGGCTCTCGGTCAGGTTATCCGGAAAATTCGCGATGATTCTTCCAGCAACGGAGATGTCCCTTGTTTCAACGACAACGCCGGCCGCCTTGGTAAAGGCATTGACGATAGGGAGCAAAGAATAGGTTGCGAGTGCGGGTGCTTCGTCGATTTTTGACCAAATAATTTTCTGTGTCGTCATATTCTCTCCTTAGTAGTTATACCGGCATCGCCAGAGGCTTCACGAAGGCTGCGCCTACAGCTTGCGATCCTTTCCCCTGCTGGAACCGGCGCCTGCGTGAATGCCGGGCACAGTTCCCATCGGGGATAATTTTCCAGAAGACGCAAGCGCTAACAAAACATTGTAACTTATTATTATTTAACGCTATTTATACCATGTACAGATTTTGTATACAGTATACAAAAGGCATTGGGCTGTCAAGAAAAAAACTGCCAATTGTTTCGACCGCTTTGCGAATAAAATTGCTGCATAATACGGTCGTTTTGTCCCGAAATGGCTTTGGGAACCGCAAAAAACGCAAAATATCGAAAAATATCGATAAAAATTAAAGCATTACAGCAAAGCGGCACTTCTCCGGATAGTGTACAATCATATGTTGAAGGAGCGGGGGGGACTTTATAGCATGTTTCTGTCAAAGCAATTTACTAACCGGACATTGCTGATTGCTTTTGTTCATTTTTTTCGTACTTATTGTGGATAGCTGTTTTTCTTGTTTATTTCTTAAGGGGATAGCGGCGCGGTATGGTAAGCACCTGCCCCGGCCAGAGCCGCTTGGGATCGCGGATCTGGTCACGGTTGGCGCGGTAGATGAGCGGCCAGAGTGACGCATCATTGTAGATTTCAGTTCTTCCGGCTATTTGCGGGAGGGTTTCGCCGCGCCGAACCGTGTAGGTGGATGGGAGCTGGACCGGTGCTTCCTTTGAAGCGGCTTTTGCCTTAGCCGCGGCAGCAGCCTCGGCGGCAGCCTTCAATCGGTTTTGCTCCTGCAGACGCTCCTCCGCCCGGGCCGCTTCCCGCAGGAGCCGCTCCTCCTCGGCGCGGGCCGCCCGCTCCGCCGCCTGCCGGCGCGCCTCTTGTTCCGCCTGCCGCTTCAGCCGCTGCAGCTCGGCCTTGAGCAGGTCCCCCTTTTCCAGGGCAAGCAGATAATAGGCATCCGCCTCCTTGTCGTTTTGCTGCACGTGCAGCACCGCCTCCCCATGCTCGAAGGTCTCAACAATGTTGAGATACTCCTCCGGAAACAGTCGCGGGGCGGCCTGAAGGGACAACTCGTCCACCAGGGTCATGGCCCGCAGGCGCCAGGAGGGGGGCGGCACTTTCGTTGCACAGGAGACAAGAAGACAGCAACATGCCAAAAACGCTATGGCGGCGGGCCAGCGCACCATTGCGGCTCGCTATGCCTGCTTTTCCGCCAGCTTGATCCCAAGCTCGCGGAGTTGTTTGGTATCCACCGTCGAGGGGGCTTCCGACATCAGGCAGGTCCCCTTCTGTGTTTTGGGGAACGCGATGACGTCGCGGATTGAGTCGCTGCCGGTCAGCAACATGATCAGGCGGTCCAAGCCAAAGGCGATCCCGCCGTGTGGCGGCGTACCGTAATCAAGGGCATCCAGCAGAAAGCCGAACTTGGCGCGCTTGTCCTCCTCGGAATGACCAAGCATCTTGAACATCAGCGACTGTACCTCTTCCTGGTGGATCCTTATGGAGCCGCCGCCGATCTCGTTGCCGTTCAGCACCAAGTCGTAGGCCTTGGCGCGACAGCGGCCGGGGTCTGATTCGACGTACTGCAGATCCTCGTCCATCGGCGCGGTGAAGGGATGATGCACCGCGGCCCAGCGCTTCTCGTCTTCATCCCACTCCAGGAGCGGAAAGTCGGTTATCCACACGAACCGGTAGTCGTCCTTGCTGGTGAGCTTGAGGATTCCGGCCAGATGGTTGCGCAGCTTGCCGAGCGAGTCGTTGACCACCTTGGGCTTGTCGGCCACGAAAAACAGCAGGTCGCCGTCCTCTGCGCCAAAGGCGGTATTCATTGCAGCGATCTCTTCCGGCGTAAAGAACTTGGCAATGGGAGAATGCCACTCCCCGCCCTCAAACTTGACATAGGCCAAACCCTTGGCGCCATAAATCTTGACAAACTCGGTCAGGTCGTCGATCTCCTTGCGGGAGAAGGTGGCGCACCCCTTTGCGTTGATCCCTTTGATGATGCCGCCTTTGGCAGCCACATCGGCAAAGACCTTGAAGCCCGAGCCTTTGACGAGCTCGGTCAGGTCGCACAATTCCATGCCAAAGCGCATGTCCGGATTGTCCACGCCAAAACGGCGGATGGACTCGACATAGGTGAGCCGTTCCACCGGCAGCCGGACATCGACCCCCTTGGCCTCCCTGAAGATCCGGGCAATCAACCCTTCCATGACGGTAATGATGTCCTCACGGTCGATAAAGGACATCTCGCAGTCGATCTGGGTGAACTCCGGCTGGCGGTCGGCGCGCAGGTCCTCGTCGCGGAAGCAGCGCACCACCTGGAAATAGCGGTCAAAGCCCGAAATCATCAGGATCTGTTTGAAGATCTGCGGAGATTGGGGCAAGGCATAAAAAGAGCCCTGGTTGATGCGTGACGGCACCAGGAAGTCACGGGCCCCTTCAGGCGTTGACTTGGTCAGAAAGGGTGTTTCCAGCTCGATAAACCCGTTTTCCGTCAGATATGAGCGGGTCAGTTGGGCAACCTTCGAACGCAGGATCAGGTTGTTCTGAAGCTGGGGACGGCGCAGATCGAGGTAACGGTGCTTAAGGCGGATATTCTCGTTCGCCTCGCTGAATTCATCCAGCATGAAGGGAAGCGGTTTGGAGCGGTTGAGCAGCTTGCATTCCATGACCTGGATCTCCACCTCGCCGGTCTTCATTGAGGGGTTGACCGTCCCGTCCGGCCTCGGGATAACCTTGCCCTTTACGGCCAGGACAAACTCGCTGCGCACCGTTTCGGCCACACCATGGGCCGGAGCCGAAACCTCCGGATCGAATACGATCTGGGCGATTCCTTCCCGGTCGCGCAGGTCGATGAAGATCAAACCGCCATGGTCGCGGCGACGCAGCGCCCAACCCATCAGGATTACCTCGCTGCCGATGTGGGCGGCGTTCAAATCCCCGCAATAGTGTGTCCGTTTCCAGCTTCCCAATATATCCATAGAGCTATCCTCCATTCAAAATTTAACGAATCAGTTTATCAATTTCCCGATGCTGCGGAATCGGGGCATGAATTTGTCCTTGTCCCACGACCAGTACTTGATGAACGCCAGCCCCTTGATCTTGTCCCGCGACACGAAGCCCCAAAAACGGCTGTCATAGGAGCGGTCACGATTGTCCCCCATCATGAAGTACGAGTTGGGCGGCACCTTGACCGGGCCAAAGGTATCCCGGGGATTCATCTCCTTGGGGATGATGTCCTTCTCCTTGTGGATTTCGTGGGGATTTTCATAAGGCGTGCCGTTGACGTAGACCTTTTTGTCCTTGCCTTCAACCACGTCGCCCGGCGTGCCGATCACCCGCTTGATGAAATCCTTGCTGGGGTCCTCGGGATATTCAAAAACGATCACATCGCCCCGCCGCGGGTCGCGGAGCGTGAGCAGCCGCTTGTCGCTAAAAGGTAGCTTGGTGCCGTAGATGAACTTGTTGACGAGCAGATGGTCGCCAATGGCCAGGGTATCTTCCATGGACCCGGACGGGATTTTGAAGGCCTGTACCAGGTAGGTGCGGATGACCAGGGCCAGAAGTACGGCAATGATGATGGATTCGGCGTATTCGCGGATCAGGCTTTTCTGCTTAACGTCCGGAACCGGGGCCTGCTGGGATGATACGGGGGGCTGAAGTGATGCTTCGTTGTGCTCTTCCATGAAATGTTCCTTTACGGAGAATAGGGATTTATTTGTCGTCCACCTTGAGAATCGCCAGAAACGCCTCCTGGGGCAGTTCAACGTTCCCGACGTTTTTCATGCGTTTTTTGCCTTCTTTCTGTTTTTCCAGCAGCTTGCGCTTGCGGGTGATGTCACCGCCATAACACTTGGCAAGGACGTCCTTGCGCATTGCCTTGACCGTCTCGCGAGCTATGACCTTGTTGCCGATGGCCGCCTGGATCGCCACCTCGAACATCTGGCGCGGGATCAGTTCCTTCATCTTGGACACCAGGTCACGGCCGCGGAAATAAGCCTTGTCCCGATGGATGATCAGGGACAGGGCGTCCACCACCTCGCCGTTGATCATGATGTTCATCCTGACCAGTTCGCTGCGGCGATAGTCCAGGTGCTCGTAGTCCAGGGAAGCGTAGCCTTTGGTGATGGATTTCAGTTTGTCGTAGAAATCGAGTACGATCTCGTTCAGAGGCATCTCGTAGATTATCATGACCCTGGTGGGGGTCAGGTACTTGATCTCCCGCTGCACGCCGCGCTTTTCCTCGCACAGGGCCAGCACACCGCCGACGAACTCATTGGGCACGTGGATGTGGGCCAGGATGAACGGTTCTTCCAGGTAATCCACGTGCTGCGGCTCGGGGAGCAGATTGGCGCTCTCGATGGTGACCACTTCGCCGGTGACGCGATGCACCTTGTATACAACCGTCGGGGCGGTGGTGATGAGGTCCAGCCCGAATTCCCGTTCCAGCCGTTCCTGGATGATCTCCATGTGCAAAAGCCCCAGAAAGCCGCAACGATAACCGAATCCCAGGGCTACCGAGGTCTCCGGCTCGAAGGAAAAGGAGGAGTCGTTCAGCTTGAGCTTGGCCAGGGCGTCGCGCAATTGCTCGTATTGGGCCGTATCGATTGGATACAGGCCGGAAAAGACCATCGGCTTGACCTCTTTGAAGCCGGCGAGCGCCCGTTCGCACTGCCGGTTCAGCAGGGTCACCGTATCGCCCACCTTGGCGTCGGCCACATCCTTGATACCGGCGATCACGAATCCGACCTCGCCGGCGCTCAACTCGGGCACTTCGCGCATTACCGGGGCGAACACCCCGACCTTGAGCGCCTCGTAGGAGCGATTGGTGGACATGAGCTGGATCTTGTCGCCCTTTTTAAGGGTGCCGTCGAAGAGCCGCACCAGGATGATGACCCCCTGATACTGGTCGTACCATGAATCGAACAAAAGCGCCTTGAGCGGCGCGGCAGCGTCACCCGTAGGCGCGGGAATCTTCTTGATGATCTCTTCAAGGATCTCGTGGGTGCCGATCCCCTCCTTGGCACTGGCCAGCACGGCGTCATGGGCATCGATGCCGATGATCTCCTCGATCTCTTGAATCACCCGCTCCGGATCGGCCGCGGGCAGGTCGATCTTGTTGAGGACCGGAAAGACCTCCAGGTTGTTGTCCAAGGCCAGGTAGACGTTGGCCAGGGTCTGGGCCTCGACCCCCTGGGAGGCGTCCACCACCAAAAGCCCGCCTTCGCAGGCAGCCAGGGAACGGGAAACCTCGTAGGTGAAGTCCACATGGCCGGGAGTGTCGATCAGGTTGAGAACGTAATCGTTGCCGTCGTTGGCATGGTAGTTGAGCCGGACGGTCTGGGCCTTGATGGTGATGCCCCGCTCACGCTCCAGATCCATCTTGTCCAGAAATTGATCCTGTTTTTCCCGGTCCGAAAGCGCGCCGGTATACTCCAGGAGGCGGTCGGCCAGGGTTGATTTGCCGTGGTCGATATGGGCGATGATGGAGAAATTGCGCAGTCTGCTGATAGCCATAAATCCTTTGGTTAAGCACACTAAAATGGAATTGTGTAGGATAGATAAATATGGCTTGAATGTAAAGCGGAAAAGCCGGATCGCCCTCATTCCGGGGATGGCCGTGAGGGCGTGATCCGCGCCTTTTTGTCTTGCGTGCGTTTGCCCTGTCACGGCAGGACGCATCGTTCGGCGTGCTTTTTCCCGATAGGGATTGACGCCGGAGTGCGCGACGCTTAAGATGCCCGGCATGGACATCTTCTCCGAAAAGACCATCCTCACGGTCAGCCGCCTGACCGCCCTTATCCGGGGGGTGCTGGAGGATAACTTTGACCACGTCTGGGTAGAAGGGGAGGTTTCCAACCTGTCCCTCCCCTCTTCCGGGCACATCTATTTCACGCTCAAGGATTCAGGTGCCCAGGTGCGGTGCGTCATGTTCAAAAGCGCCGCCAAAAACCTGAAGTTTCGCCTTTCCGACGGCATGGGACTGATCGTCAGGGGGCGCATATCCGTCTACGACCAGCGCGGCGAATACCAGATCATCTGCGAATACATGGAACCGGCCGGCATCGGAGCCCTGCAGATGGCTTTCGTGCAACTCAAGGAGCGCCTGGCCCGGGAGGGGCTCTTCGACGAGGCCCACAAACGTCCCATGCCCCGTTTTCCCAAACGGGTGGGCGTGGTGACGTCACCGACGGGCGCCGCCATCCACGACATCCTCAATGTTCTCAAGCGCCGCTTTGCATCGCTGGAGGTGCTGCTCTACCCGGTGCGTGTCCAGGGCGACGGCGCCGCCAGTGAGATCGCCGCAGCCATCGCCGACATGAACCGCCTGGACGAGGTGGACGTGCTGATCGTCGGCCGCGGCGGAGGTTCCCTGGAAGACCTGTGGGCATTCAACGAAGAGATCCTGGCCCGGGCCGTCCGTCGCTCCCGCATCCCGATCATCTCTGCCGTGGGCCACGAGACCGACTGGACCATCTGCGACTTTGCCGCCGACCTGCGCGCCCCCACCCCATCCGCGGCCGCGGAGTTGGTTACCGCCAGCGCCGAGGAGTTGCGGGGCCAGGTAGAATCCCTGGCCCACCGCCTGCGCCTGGGGATAGAATCGTACCTGGCCGGCCGCGAATCACGGCTCGGCATGTTGCGGCAGGCGCTCCACGACCCCACCACCCTGGTAGGTCACCTGGCCCAGCGGGTAGACGACCTGGCCGAGCGGCTTGCCCTGGGCCTGGAGAACGACCTGATCCGGCGCAGGGAACGGTTCAATCGTCTCGAACAATCATTATCATTCAATAACCCGATACACCTGATCGCTGACGGCCGCCAAGGCCTGCAACGCCTCGAATCGGACTGCAACCGGCTGATGCAATCGAAACTGGAGGCGCTCAGGCTGGCCTTCGGCGAACAGGCCGCGCGCCTGGAGGTGCTCTCGCCGCTCTCCACCCTCGCCCGTGGCTATGCCATCGCCCTGCGGGACAAGGACGGCACGGTGGTAACCGACGCTGCCCGGCTTGCGGTGGGCGAACTATTGCAGCTCAACCTCCACCGGGGAACAGCCACATGCCGCGTGGAGGGCTGGAAGTCCTGAACACTTGACCGTTTGCGGCATATCTGTATAATGTCCGGATACTGAAACGGGTAAAAAAGGTTCTTAACATGGCAACGGAAAAATTCGAGACATCCCTCAAAAAGCTGGAAGAGATCGTCAAGCGCCTGGAAGGCGGCTCGATTTCCCTGGAGGAATCCCTCAAGGCCTTTGAAGAAGGGGTCAAACACGCCGCTTTCTGCTCCCGGAAACTGGACGAGGCCGAGCGGCGGGTCGAGGTGCTGCTGAAGCGCAAGGACGGTACCTTTGACCGGGAACCGTTTGAACCGGAAGAATAAAGATCAGCAATGTCCGATCAGGAAATTGCATTGACTGAAACATATTATTAAGTGCCCCCCTCCCGTCAAGTGAGGGCGAGCTAACTGCAAATACAAAACCGGACAACACTGAATAAATAATAGGATAAACGCCATGGTTTTAAAAACATATCTGAAAGAACAATGCGCACGGGTTGACGAGGCCCTGGACCGTTTTTTGCCCAAGGAAACCGAGCTTCCCCACAGCCTGCACAAGGCCATGCGGTATTCGGTCTTTGCCGGCGGCAAACGGGTGCGTCCAATCCTGATGCTGGCCGCCTGCCAGGCTGTCGGCGGCGATACGGGGCACGCCATGCCGGCGGCCTGTGCCATGGAGATGATCCATACCTACTCCCTGATCCACGACGACCTGCCCGCCATGGATGATGATGATTTCCGGCGCGGCAACCCCACCAATCACAAGGTTTTTGGCGAGGCGATCGCCATCCTGGCCGGCGATGCCCTGTTGACCGAGGCATTCAAGCTGGCCAGCGACCCGCGTTTCAATGCCGATGTGCCGCCTGCGGCACGCCTGGCAGTCATCAACGAAATAGCGGTCTGCGCCGGTTCTTACGGCATGGTGGGAGGACAGGTGGTGGACATGGAGAGCGAGGGCAAACCGGATATCGACCTGCCCACGGTACAGTATATCCATACCCACAAGACCGGAGCCCTGATCAAGGCCTCGGTGGTTGCTGGCGCACTTCTCGGGGGAGCGGACGAGACGAAACTGGCTGCCGTCAAACGCTATGGCGAAGCGGCCGGACTGGCTTTCCAGATTGCCGACGATATCCTGGATATAGAGGGCACCACCGAGGAGATCGGCAAGGATGCAGGCAGCGACGAGGCACGCGGCAAGGCGACCTACCCGGCGGTGATGGGTCTGGCGGCGGCCAAGGAAGAGGCCCGAGCCATGATGGACGCGGCCATGGCCGCCCTGGAGATCTTCGGCCCGGAGGCCGATCCGCTACGGGAGATCGCGCAGTATATCGTCAGCCGAAAGAACTGAAACGGAAAGAATACGGATCTAATCTATGGCAATCCTTGAAACGATAAACTCCCCCGATGACCTGAAGAAACTTCCCTTGTCCCAGCTTCCAGCCGTGGCTGGGGAGATTCGCCGCATGATCATCGAAACGTGCGCAAAGAACGGCGGCCATCTGGCCCCCAGCCTGGGAGTTGTGGAACTGACCATTGCCCTGCACCGGGTCTTCAATTCGCCTGCCGACAAGATCATCTGGGATGTGGGCCATCAGGCCTATGCACATAAGATCCTCACCGGCCGGCGCGAGCGGTTCTCCACCCTGCGCACCCTGAACGGCATCTCCGGCTTCCCCAAGCGGGCCGAATCGCCCCACGACGCTTTCGACGTCGGGCACTCCTCCACCTCCATCTCGGCCGCCACCGGCTTTGCCGCGGCCCGCGACCTCGACGGCCGCCGGAACAAGGTGGTTGCGGTGATCGGCGACGGCTCCATGACAGGCGGTATGGCCTACGAGGGGATGAACCACGCCGGCTCCCTGGACAAGGACCTGATTGTTATCCTCAATGACAATGAGATGTCCATCGCCGAGAATGTCGGCGCCCTCTCCACCTTTCTCAGCCGTACCTCTTCCAGCGAGTTCGTGTATCGCTTCAAAAAGAATACCGAGACGTTTCTCAAGAGGATCGACGTGGGCAAGGGCGTGCTGCATGTCGCCCGCAAGATGGAGGAGTCCTTCAAGGGGCTCTTTACTCCCGGCATGCTGTTCGAAGCATTCGGCTTCAACTATATCGGTCCCATCGATGGACATGATCTGCCAAAGTTGTTGGAAACCCTGGAGAGCATCAAAAAATTCAATGAGGCCGTCCTGATTCACGTACTGACCAAGAAAGGCAAAGGCTACAAACCGGCAGAAGACAACCCGTCGCTCTTCCACGGCGTCGGACCGTTCGAGATCGAAACCGGCAAGGTTGTAAAGGGGAAAGGGGGCGCTGCATCCTATACCTCAATCTTCGGTACAACCCTTTGCAAACTGGCTGCCGAGGACGAGCGGATCGTGGCCATCACCGCCGCCATGCCCGAGGGCACGGGCCTGAGCGGATTCGCCAAGGAATTCCCCGAACGTTTCTTCGATGTGGGCATAGCCGAACAGCACGGGGTGACCTTTGCCGCCGGCCTGGCGACCAGTGGGCTGCGGCCTGTGTTCGCGGTCTATTCGACCTTCCTGCAGCGCGCCTACGACCATGTTTTCCACGACGTCTGCCAGCAGAACCTGCCGGTCACCTTTGCCCTGGACCGGGCCGGCGTGGTGGGCAGTGACGGCCCCACGCACCATGGCGCCTTTGACATCTCCTACCTGCGGCACCTTCCCAACATGACCCTGATGGCGCCCAAAGACGAAAACGAACTCCAGCACATGCTGACCACCGCCATTGCCCTGGGCGGCCCGGCAGCGGTGCGTTATCCGCGGGGAAACGGCTATGGCGTGCCGCTGGACCAGACCCTGGCCACGCTCCCCGTGGGCCGCGCCGAATTACTTCGCGAAGGGAGCGACGGTGTGCTGCTGGCCCTGGGCACCATGGTCTATCCCGCCCTGGAGGCTGCCGAACTGTTGAAAAAAGATCACGGCATAGGGCTGGCCGTTGTCAACGCCCGCTTCGTAAAACCGCTGGACGAAACGCTGATCCTGGAGCTTGCCCGTAGGCACGGCCGGATCGTGACTCTGGAGGAAAATGCCCTGCCGGGAGGCTTCGGCACGGCCGTTCTGGAATTGCTTGAGCAGCATAATATCACCGGCGTCCCGGTTCTGCGTCTCGGCTATCCCGACCGCTACATCCCCCAGGGTGATCAGCGCGAACTGCGTGCCATGCTGGGACTCGACACCCCCGGGATCGCCGCATCGGTGCACACCTTCATCTCGCGTCCATGACGCACCGCGGGCTCATAAGCCGCATAGCACAGACATTACGAATACGGCGACGTTTCCTGCTGCACCACGCCGTCACCTTCCTGGCGTTATCGTGCCTCTCGGTTTTGCCCCTGCACGCCGCTGCCGGGTCGGGCGACAATGCCCCCGCAACAACCTCTCCCGAGAATATCGAACAAGAGCTGGAACAACTGGAAAACAGCCATCGCCTGTTCCCGCTCAACGAGAAGATCACGCACAATCTGGCCGACGGGTATGCCGCCAACGGACACCGTCTTTTCAAACAAAAACATTTCGAACAGGCGGACGAGGCCTTCCTCAAGGCCCAGGATCTGTATCCGGACGATGTCTCCTATGCCCTGTTGCGGGGTGTCTGCAATTACCATCTCAAAAGATATGACATTGCCCGTTCTCAACTGGAACAGGTCCGCTCACAGGCGGGCGATTCCATTGAGGCGCTCTACTACCTGGGGCTCGTGCTGTACGATACCGAAAACCGCCAACAGGCGGTGGAACTCTGGGAACAGGCCCAGAAACTGGCACCGGGACGCAGGGAAATCCTCGACATCCTCAGCAAGGCTCGCAAGGAAACGGCCGTTGAAGCAAGCATGGACCAGGGGCACAGCTCCCGTTTCGATCTTTCCTACGACCCTGATGTGGATACGGCGTTCGCCCTGTCGGTCTTGGGAGTACTGGAAGCGGCGGCCAATACGGTTAACGGGGAACTGGACCACTATCCCCAGCCACGCGTGCCGGTGGGCATCTACAAACGTGGCGACTACAAGACCGTCACCGATTCACCCGACTGGTCGGGCGGTGTCTACGACGGCAAAATCAGGCTTCCATTCGGCGCAGCCAAGGAGATGACCCCCGCCATACGGGCCATCCTATATCATGAATACGCCCATGTGGTGGTCTTCGACCTGACGCACGGCAATTGCCCGCTCTGGCTCAACGAGGGTATCGCCGAGGTGTTCGGCAGATCACAATATAGTCGCCCGCTAACCGAATTAGAGCATGCCGTCCGCAAAGGCACGGCCGCCGACTTCAGGAAACTCGAAAAGAGCTTCAGCGGTCTCTCCACCGATGATGCCGCCCTGGCGTACCAGCAGAGTTACAGCATGGTGGACTTCCTGGTGTCCACCTATGGCTGGCACCGGGTTAAAGGGATCCTTGTGGGCCTGGGCAACGGCCTGAATGCCGAAAGAGCCATCGCAGCGGCGCTGGGTGACTACAACCAGACCTATGACGGCATCATCGAGGAATGGCGCGAACATATCGCCGGAAGCGGCGCGGAGAAGTGATTTATATTGCCTTACCTACTGGTATGTGCTATAAAATTCGTCTTTCGTTGTCGGGGAGTAGCGCAGTCTGGTAGCGCGCGAGTTTTGGGAACTCGATGTCGCAGGTTCGAATCCTGTCTCCCCGACCATAATAAAACAAGGACTTAGCCAATTAGGCTCAAGTCCTTTTTTTATTGTGTGGTCTCTTGTGTGGTCTCCTGTTGCTTTGCTAGGGGTGAAACAGTATAAAAAAGCCGGACTCCCTGTCATGGGTTCCCGGCTTTCTTTATTCATCGTGGTATCAATTTACACCGACATCAAAATCGTTTAGACTTCTATCGCATGTTATAATATGCGAAGGTTCATAATAGACATCATTCTTCGTTCATCGCTGATATTTTTGTAACCAATATGGGTTGCGAGGTGATGGCATTGTAAATCAGATTATATTCTGTTTATTTGCCGTATAAACAGACGGACTGAATTAAAAGCCAAGGGCGGAGGTGTTTAATCTTGAGGATCAATTCCCCGCGCTTGCGGTGGGTGATTCATTGACAACGAAAAAGAAATTGGACAAGATGGGGTAACTTCACTCTCAGCAGTACAAGATCGAATCACTGCCCTTGTCGAAAAGGTTGGGGCCCAGCGGCTGCAAAACAGTTGCGGCCAGTATGAAACGACAAAACCTTCGGGCCAAGGCCGCCGGGAAATATGGGATACAGAAAAATACGACAGAAATTATCACATTCGATCAAACCCTTTTGCGGTTCTAGCAACAAATTTTTTACAGGCATGATTCTCATTGCCATCCTTTCGCCACTCGTAACAACAATCCGCCCTGTTCCAGCTAATGCCTGCGCTAGCGGTGACTTGAATGGCGATGGACAGGTGACGGCTGTGGATGCTCTTCTGGCTCTGCAAATTGCCGTAGGTCTCACTCCAACCACAACATCAGCCCTTGCCAATGGAGATGTGAATGGTGATGGGAAAATCACCGCTGCAGACGCCCTTCTGATTCTGCGTCGCGCAGTCGGACTTACCAACACCATATCCGGCGCCCTTACCTTCTCCGATAAGACTGGAATTCAGGCAGCAACGGTAACAGCTTCTACCGGCTCCACGTGCGGCACGGCCGTTTCCGACTCAACTGGCAACTATTCCATTCCGATTTACCTAAATGGTGCCTATACCGTTACCCCAACATTTTCCGGTAACATTTTCAATCCAACCAGCCTCTCCGTTACCGTTAATGGCACCAATATCACCAACGTAAATTTTACGGTGCAATCCACCACAACCGCTTTGAACATTCTGCCGATCACGGTAAACGGTTCACTTTGTTCAAGCGGTTCTTACCCGAATAAACCATGCGTTAGTGTGACGATCTGCTCTCCAGGGACTTCGACCTGTCAAACTATCGACGATATACTCCTGGACACCGGAAGCTACGGGCTACGCATTTTAAATCAAGCCCTGACAGTCCCCCTGACTCAAGTTGCGTCAGGTTCCGGACAGTTAGCGGAGTGTGTCCAATTTGGCGATGGCTCGTCCGAGTGGGGGCCGGTCCAGATGGCAAGCGTCATACTGGGCAATGAGCCTGCTGTCCAAATCCCTATTCATGTCGTCAATCAGAGTTTTGGAACTCCACCCAGCGGCTGCAGCAGCCCGGACTCAACCCCCGATACATCTCCTGCCGAGGCTGGATTTAATGGTATCCTGGGGGTTGGGCTCTTTGCACAGGATTGCGGCAGCACCTGCACAACTTCTGCTGACAACGGACAGTATTATTCCTGTAATGGAACAACATGCACAGGAACCGCGGTGCCAGATGCAAATCAAGTCATTAACCCTGTAGCATCGCTTTCTGTTGACAAGAACGGCGTGTTGGTCCAACTTCCAAGCGTTGCACTTGGGGGTGTCGCTTCTGTAAACGGGAGTCTCATACTTGGAATCGGGACTCAAACGAACAATCAACCCACGACGGTAACGGAGTACCCTGCCGACCCGAATACTGGCCAGTTCACCACCAGCTTTAATGGGCTGACTTTTACTGATGCCAGCTTTATAGACAGCGGATCAAATGGATTGTTCTTTGGTGCTTCAAGCCGCCTGATTGCTCAATGCTCATCATCTTCAAATGCGCCTGGTTATTATTGCCCGGCGTCGCCCCTTTCTCTTTCTGCCATAAACTACGGGTATTCTGGTTCGCCCAATGGTACCGTCAACTTCGACATTGGCAATTCATCCAGTCTTTTCGACACATCAAACAATGTATTTTCCGAATTGGGTGGGTACGCTCAGGGTGAATTTGATTGGGGCCTTCCATTTTTCTTTGGCAGAGATGTTTTCGTTGGCATTGAAGGGACCAGTTCGAGTCTGGGCACAGGCCCTTACTGGGCCTACTGAACCAAAACGAATTATAAAAGGCTGGCGGATTTATCCGAAGCCCTTTTTCATTTGATAGTCAAAGGCCACTTCGGGCCGGCTCCTCAGATAATCGAATCACCCCCTGCCTTGATCTCCTCTCTGACCGTTGTCAGCAACTCGGCGCATATGACGATCAATTCCTGCCGCAGTCCTTCAGCCTCTGATGAAAGTTCAAGCTCTACCGATTCGGCAAAAAACTTGAATTTGGCAACAACGTCCTCAAACTGTTCGATGGTACAATTCATATGGCGCCCCTTTTAACCCGGATATTCCATTCGGCGGAGCAAAGCTCCTGTACGAGCCCTAATGGAATATCCGGGTTTAATTGTCATTGCTATCGTAGCCAAACAATGAGTTTTGTGATTTAATCTTCCCAGCGGGAATATACCGTCGCCTAGCCGGCACGGTCAATAGAAATGCCATCCCGGCCCGGTGCCGGCATTGTATGAAGAGGAAGAGACAATGGGAAGATCAATGCAGGAGATATTGATATTCAATGCATTCATGGAACACACCCGTGATTCCATCGTCATCAAGGAATATTTTGCCAACGAACGGGGTGAATTCACCGGTGGAAAGATAATCTGCGCCAGCTCCACCAAAGCCCGCCATTATGGTCTGAATATGAGCACGATCCGCGGGTGCACCGACTTTGATCTTTTACCTCGTGAACAAGCTGAAAAGGCCCTTCAAGATGACCTTTGGGTGATGAAAAATCGCAAGCCGATTGAAGATCAACGCGAAACAATAACCCATAAAAACGGCGAAATCGTGAAGGTTTCCGTAACCAAATTCCCCTGGGTCTTGCCGAGTGGTGAGATCGTGGGGGTCATGTGCATTGCACGAAACATAACCATCAGAGAGCGGGCCAAACAACAAACCCAGGACTTGGTGGTGTTTATGAGGCGGTACGTATTGAAACCCTTGCTCCCGATTTATCAGAATGATCTGGAAAATCGTAATACCCGCAATGCGCTGAAACCCGTTATCTTCCGTTTAATGAAAAAACTCAGGGAAGTTAACCATTTGAAGGCATAATACCCCTTATCTCATTTTCAGTCCAATTACCGCTGTACCGCTTTCTAGCGGCTCACTTCCCGTTGTCAAACCTCCGATCCAACTGAAAACCTTCTTTGACCGTACCTGCCAAACATGCTATTCTCCTATGGTTACGCCAATGCAGGAGGTATCTTTTGAAAAGAGTATGCGCGTGTGCGGCCATGTCCCTGGTACTGGCATTCTGCGGCACGGTGTTCGGGGCCGTATCGGAGGGGCAGTTCTCGGTCTCCCCGATGATCGGCGGATACACCTATGATGGCGGCCTTCATCTCAACACAGCCCCCGTGTATTCCCTCAAAGGGGGGTACAGTCTCACGGCCAATATCGGCGTGGAAGCCGGACTGGACTACTCGATCACAAATTCCACACTGGTGACGGACAAGAATGTCGCCATCTTCAAGTACGGGGTCGAGGGGTTGTACCACTTCATGCCGGACGGAAATCTCGTACCGTTTTTGGCACTCGGACTCGGCGGGTACAACCTGTCCGGCCCGTCGGCCCTTGTTTCGCGAAAAGAAATGGGCTTCATGGACTACGGCGGAGGCCTAAAGTATTTCCTTAACGACAACCTTGCGCTACGGGCGGATGTCCGTCACATCGTGGCCAATGCCGGCGCATTCGAGTATCTCCTGGGCGTGACCATTCCCTTTGGCGGCGTCAAAGGCGAAATCAAGACGGTGGCGGCGTCTGCTGACGCCAAAGCCGCTCTTGCAGAAAAGCGCCTGGAACAGGCCGAAACACCTCGGACTGCCCCTCCCGTTCCGCCCGCGGTCGTTGCACCGGAGGAAAACATAATAATTGAACTATCGCCCTCGGAGAAACTTGCACGACTGAAAGAAGAATTTGCTAAAGAGGAATTGGAGCGGATTACGACATTCAAGGCTGAGTGGGAGAAGAAACAAGAGAGCCGGTCGGCTGCCGAAAAAGCCGCAAGGGCGCAGGAGGCGCTCGATCAGGTCAAGACTCGGAACGAGCAAGGTACGCAAGTGGATGAGAACATCTCTGCCGAGGCCGCTAAACAAACGGGAAAAGAGTCAATGACCGACTCCAACAAGAAATCCACACTGACAAAAAGTCACAAAACAGCCACTAAAAAGAAACAGCACAAACCAGCGACGCCGCAGTAATTGTTTACCTTCAGGCATCCCGAGTCCCCTCAAAGCCGGGCCAAAGGTTCACTTTCAGCCCTCTGCCTCCCCGCCGTTCAGTTGTGCGCCTACTTCACGTCTTTCAGAACCGAGGCATCCCATCCGCCTCCCAAAGCCTTTATCAGGAGTACGCTGTCCATCATACGGTTGCCGCGGAGGCTGATGGCCGTCCGCTCGTTGCCGAGTTCTGCTGTCTGTGCGGTCAGAACGTTCAGATAGCTGACGGTTCCCGCCTTGTACTGATTCTCGGCAACAACGACCGACTGGCGGGAAGTCCGCACTGCCTCATCCTCCACTTTCGCTTCACTCTCCAATATCCTCAACGCGGCAAGATTGTCTTCAACATCCTGGAAAGCGGCCAGGACTGTCTGACGATAGTTTGCCACGCCCGCATCGAAAGCGGCCCGCGCCTGACTGCTCTGTGATTTGCGCAACCCGCCATCGTACAGGGTTTCGGAAACCGATGGCCCAACCGACCAGAAGCGGCTCGGCCAAGTCAACCAATGGGAAAGAGACGATGATTCGAATCCACCTGACGCACTCAGCGTTATTGTAGGGTACCAGGCAGCCTCGGCTACACCGATCTGAGCATTCTCTGCCGCCATTTGCCGTTCGGCCATGGCGATATCCGGCCGGCGTTCGAGCAGGTCGGAAGGGATGCCCAGGGGAATTGACGGCAGCATCTCCACAAGGGGTGAAGCCGGTAGGCGGTAAGACGATGCTGGCTTGCCGATCAGCGTGGCAATGGCATGTTCCAATTGGGCACGCAGCACCCCGAGATCGATAGCTTGCGCCTGGGTGGTTTTCAGCAGGGTTTCGGCCAGGAGCACGTCGGAACTTGAATCAACGCCCGCAGCATAGAGGTTCCGGGTCATCTCCAGGGTTTTCTTGTAATTGGAAACGGTTGCATCCAGAAGTACCTGCTGAGCGTCCTGCATGCGCAGTTGAAAATATGTTTGAGCAAGCTGGGCCTGCGTGCTCAGACGCAGTAAGGCCAGATCGGCCGCGCTGGCCTGGGCCGCTGCCGTACTCGCTTCCACGTTGCGGCGGACCCTGCCCCAGAGGTCTATTTCCCAGGAGAAGTCAGCTGGCAGCGTATAGGTTGAGTACGTTTGTGAAGGAGTGTTATCGGTGCCGGGCTGACGGTTGCGCGTCGCGGAAGCACCGACGGAAACCGTTGGGTACGCCGCAGCTCTGGCGGCTTGAATCGCGGCGCTTGCCTGGCGGAAAGCCGCCTCCGCGGCCAATAGATTCTGGTTGGACACGTCAACCTGCTGCTCCAGGTCATTGAGAGCCGGATCATTGAAGACGCGCCACCATTCCCCGGTGATGGCAGCTCCGCCCGGTTGCGCAATTTTCCAGCCGCTCGCTTCCTTGTAGGTTGCCGGCATCTGAGGCGTTGCCGCGGGCCGTACATAATTCGGGCCAACCGTGCAACCGCCCAGGAGCATAACTGCCCCGGCAAGAGTGAGGCAGCGACGATATAGTAATTTCCTGAATCCGTGATGCCTGAATGGCGGATCGAGCGACATGCCGGAGTCCAACGCCGCCCATGAATGCTCAAATCGCCTCTGCCGTGTGTACTCCGCTACGGCAGAGATTCGGCCAACAACACAGGACAGGGGCATGCGGGGCGAGAGGAGCCGTGAAGGCGTCGCGGATTCAGGTAATTTGCTGTCGATCATGGTACACCCTTTCCCAATTGAGAACTTCAAGACCATACTAAGGAGGCTGGCAATAATCAGGCCTGAACCGTTTTCTTCCGTTGCCCTCGCAGTTTGGCGACCCACAGCCTGAAACGGTCCATATAGAGATACACCACCGGGGTGGTATAGAGCGTCAGCATCTGGCTGAAGATCAGGCCGCCCACTATGGAGATCCCCAAGGGTCGGCGCAATTCCGATCCCACGCCGGTTCCCAGCGCCAGGGGAAGCGCACCAAGGAGCGCAGCCATGGTGGTCATCATGATCGGCCTGAAGCGGAGCAGGCAGGCCTCGTAGATCGCCTCTTCGGGGCTTTTCCCCTCATTGCGCTCGGCTGCTATGGCGAAATCCACCATCATGATGCCATTCTTCTTGACGATGCCGATCAACAGGATCACGCCGATGATGGCGATCAGGCTCAAATCGGTGTGAAAGAGCATCAGGGCGGCCACGGCGCCCACCCCTGCCGACGGCAGGGTGGAAAGGATGGTGATGGGGTGGATATAACTTTCGTACAGGATTCCCAGGACAAGGTATACCGATACCAACGCCGCGAGTATCAGAAACGGCTGGTTTTTGAGCGAGGCCTGGAACGCCTGGGCCGTCCCTGCAAAATTACTATGGATGGAAGCCGGCATGCCCAGATCTCTCGCGGCCTTTTCAATTGACGCAACCCCATCCCCCAAAGCGACACCGGGCGCCAGATTGAACGACAGGGTAATGGAAGGAAACTGCCCCTGGTGATTAACCGCAAGCGAGGTGTTTGTCCGTTCATAATGGGTGAAGGCGGACAGCGGCGCCAGGCTGCCGGTACTGGTTGGGACATAAATATCCCGCAACGTCTCGGGGCGTTGCCAGAACACAGGATCAACCTCCATAACAACATGGTACTGGTTCAGCAGAGTATAGTAGATCGATATCTGACGCTGGCCAAAGGCGTCGTACAGGGTGTTGTCGATGACCTGCGTCGAAATGCCGAGCCGGCTGGCCGTGGAACGGTCAATGACCAATTGCGCCTGTTTGCCGTTATTCTGCAGATCGCTGCTCAGATCAACCACTTGAGGAACCGTGTATAACTTCTGTAGCAACTTCTGGGACCAGGCCGTGAGCTCTTTCGGATCGGCCCCCTGCAGGGTATACTGATACAAAGCGTTGCTGATTCTTCCGCCGACCTGAAGGTCCTGCACCGGCGCCAGAAAGGTAGGGGCGCCCGGAATACTCATAATCTTCCTGCGCAGCCTCTTTATGACGTCATTGGCGGTGCCCTTCCGCTTCCCGAACGGGGCGAGCGAAATGAACATCCGCCCGGTATTCGCCGTGGACGCCCCGCCACCACCGCCTCCGGTGAAAGCGGTCACATATTTCACATCCGGGTCGGATTTGATAATGTTGACGATCGAGGTCAGTTTCTGTTCCATGGCCTGGAAGGAAATATCCTGTGCCGCCTGGATCCTCCCCATGATACGGCCCGTATCCTGCTCGGGGAAGAACCCCTTGGGAACATTCCAAAACAGATAAAAGTTACACCCCACCGTCACCAGCAGGATCGCCAGCGTAATCAGGGAGTGGCGCAGCGCCCAGGCAAGGGTTACCTCATAGCGGCTGTGGAGCCAATTGAACATACCCTCGCTGGTCCGGTAAAAGACACCGTGTTCCCGTTTTTCTTCGGGCTTGAGCAACATGGCGCACATCATGGGTGTCGCGGTTAAAGATATCAGCAAAGACATCATGATTGCCGTCGAAAGAGTGACGGCAAATTCATGGAACAGCCGCCCTACCATTCCCCCCATCAACAGGATCGGTATGAATACCGCCACCAATGAGACACTCATGGAGAGAACCGTGAAGGCGATTTCTTTGGAACCTGACAATGCCGCCTGGAACGGGCTTTGCCCCTGCTCCTGGTAACGGATGATATTCTCCAGCACCACGATGGCATCGTCCACGACAAAACCCGTGGAAATGGTCAATGCCATGAGCGACAGGTTGTCGAGGGAGTAGCCGAACAAATACATCACGGCAAAGGTGCCGATGATCGATGCCGCCACGGCCACAGCCGGAATCAAGGTGGCGCGGACGTTGCGCAGAAAGCAGAACACCACCAAAACGACAAGCAATCCGGAGATTAAGAGAGAAAATTCCACATCTTTCAGTGATCCGCGTATGGATGGGGATCTATCAAGCACAACCGACAGCTTGATAGCCCCCGGCAGGGATGCCTCGAGTTGCGGCATAAGATTATAAATGCTGTCCACCGTCTCGATGATATTGGCTCCCGGCTGCCTAAATACGACCAGCATTATCGCCGGCTTACCGTTTACAAGCCCCGTGGAGCGAACATCTTCGACCGAATCTCTTACGTTTGCCACGTCGGCCAGCTTGATCGCATTACCATTTTTATACGACACCACCAGTGGAAGATAATCCCGAGCCACACGCAATTGGTCGTTGGCACGAACCTCCCAACTCCTGTCACCGGCGGACACGGTGCCTTTCGGCCGGTTTACACTGGTGCTGGAAAGCACGCCGCGCAGATTCTCCAGACTGAGGCCATACTTGCTGACGGCCAGCGGATTAAGTTCCAGGCGCACCGCCGGAAGCGCGCTTCCACCTACGAAAACCTGCCCTACCCCCTTAACCTGGGAAAGCTTCTGCGCCAGGATGGATGACGCGACATCATACATCTGCGGTTTTGTCATGGTGTCCGAAGTTAGGGAGATGATCAGTATCGGCGCATCGGATGGGTTTACCTTGCGGTAGGTGGGGTTACTGGGCAGGTTGGCGGGCAGTTGTCCACGGGCTGCATTGATCGCCGCCTGGACATCCCGTGCCGCGCCGTCGATGTCGCGGTTTAAATCGAACTGCAAGGTAATGCTGGTGGAACCGAGATTGCTCGTGGAGGTCATCTCGGTAACACCGGCTATGCGGCCGAATTGCCGTTCCAGGGGGGCTGCCACGGAGGTGGACATGGTCTCCGGTTCAGCTCCAGGCAGACCGGCTGAAACCGAGATGGTCGGGAAATCCACCTGGGGCAGCGGCGACACCGGCAGGAGACGGAAGGCTATCGCCCCGGCCAGCACCAGCCCGATGATAAGCAGCGTGGTGGCGACCGGACGTTTTATGAAGGGAGCTGAGATGTTCATGGAGCGTTCAGGTCGGGGCTATCGGCCATTTCTTCCACCGCCTTTTTCTTTCCCCATCTCTGCGCCAACCGGTCGAAGGCCAGGTAGATCACCGGCGTGGTGTAGAGGGTAAGTATCTGGCTGAAGATCAATCCACCCACGATGGAAATCCCGAGGGGGTGGCGCAATTCCGAACCGACCCCATGCCCCATTGCCAGCGGCAGCGCACCCAGGAGTGCCGCCATGGTGGTCATCATGATCGGCCGGAAACGGAGCAGGCAGGCCTGATAGATAGCCTCATCAGGTGATTTTCCTTCGTTACGTTCGGCGTCCAGGGCGAAATCCACCATCATGATGCCGTTTTTCTTGACGATGCCGATCAACAGGATGATGCCGATGATGGCGATCACGCTCAGATCGGTACGGCAGATCATCAATGAAAGGACCGCCCCCACTCCGGCCGAAGGCAGTGTCGAAAGGATAGTGACCGGATGGATAAAGCTCTCGTAAAGTATTCCCAGTACAAGGTAGACCGTTACCAGGGCTGCCAGGATCAATAGCGGTTCGTTGGTGAGAGAGGCCTTGAAGGCTTGGGCGGTCCCCTGGAAGCTGCCGCGGATGCTGGCCGGCAGGTCAAGTTTTTTGGTAGCCGCCTCTACGGCGGTCACCGCTTCTCCCAGCGCCTGTCCGGGTGCCAGATTGAAAGAGGTTGTCACCGCCGGGAACTGTCCCTGGCGGTTGATTACCAGCGGACCCGTGGATTCACTTATGTGCGATATGACGCCGAGAGGCACTTGACCTCCGCTGCTGCTGCGGAGATACACCGACTGCAGGCCATTGGGGCCTTGACGAAAATCGGGCTTGGTCGCAAGCACTATCCGGTATTGATTCAGTTCGGTAAACGTGGTCGATACCTGACGTTGTCCAAAGGAGTCGTAAAGGGCGTCATCGATGTTCTGGGTAGTGATCCCCAAGCGGGAGGCGCTGGTGCGGTCGATGTCCAAGAGGACACGCAACCCCTGTTCCTGCTGGTCGCTGCTGACATCGCGCAGTTCGGGCCGTGCTTTCATGGCATCGACGATCCGCGGGGCAAGAGTCTTCAGCTCATCGTTATTCGGATCCTCCAGAGTGTATTGAAACTGGGTACGGCTCACCCTGGCATCCACGGTAAGATCCTGCACCGGTTGCATGAAGAGCTTGATGCCGTCAATCCCGGACAGCTCGGGCTGGAGCCGCTGAATAACCTCCGTGGCACTTGCATCCCGCTCGTCCAGCGGCTTCAGGTTGATCAACATCCTTCCGCTGTTGAGGGTCGTATTAACCCCATCGATCCCGATGAATGACGACAGACTCTCCACCGCCGGGTCCTTAAGGATCAATTTCGCCAGTTGCTGTTGACGTTCGGCCATGGCACTGAAAGAAATGGACTGGGGCGCTTCGGAAATCCCCTGGATGGCCCCGGTGTCCTGAACCGGGAAGAAACCTTTGGGCACCATCACGTACAGGAGCACCGTCAAAACCATCGTTCCGACTGCCACCATCAGCGTGGCGGCCTGATGGCGCAGCACCCATTGCAGCGATCTGCCGTAGGCGGCGATGGTCCGGTCGAAGTAACGCTGGGAGGTATGAAAGAACCGGCCCTGGCGTTCCTCGGGCACATGTTTGAGCAGCCGGGAGCACATCATGGGGGTAAGCGTCAGGGACACCACTGCCGAGATCAGGATGGTGACCCCCAGGGTAACGGCGAATTCGCGGAACAGGCGCCCCACCACATCACCCATGAAGAGCAGCGGGATCAGAACGGCGATCAGCGAGACAGTCAGCGACAGGATGGTGAAACCGATCTGCCGGGAGCCCTTGAGAGCAGCCTGGAGCGGCGTTTCCCCCTCCTCCACGTAACGGGCGATATTCTCGATCATGACGATGGCATCGTCGACCACGAAGCCGGTGGAGATGGTCAAAGCCATCAGGGTGAGATTGTTCAGGCTGAAGTCCAGGAGATACATGACTCCGAAGGTGCCCACTAACGACAGCGGCACGGCCACGCTGGGAATGGTCGTAGCCGACAGGTTGCGCAGAAACAAGAAAATGACCAGGACCACCAGCGCAACGGACAGCATCAGTTCGTGCTGTACGTCGCGCACCGATTCACGAATGGTGGTGGTGCGGTCGGTCAGGACCGTGACCTTGACCGAGGCAGGCAAGGAACCCTGAAGTTGGGGCATCAGTTTTTTTATCCGGTCAACGACCTCGATCACGTTGGCGCCCGGCTGACGCTGGATGTTCATGACCACGGCCGGCCGATCGTTTATCCAGGCCGCCTGGTTCACATCCTCGGCATCGTCCACCGCGTCCGCCACATCGGATAGCAGTACCGGAGAGTTATTTTTGTAGGCCACGACCAGTGGCCGGAAATCCTTGCTGGTATAAAGCTGGTCGTTGGCGCCGATGATGAAAGATTGAAGCGGCCCGTCGAATCCTCCTTTGGCCTCGTCAACGTTGGCAGCCGCAATGGTGCTACGCAAATCCTCCATGGTAACACCATAGGAAGCAAGCGCAGTCGGATTGGCCTGTACCCGCACAGCTGGACGCTGACCACCGCTGATGCTGACCAGTCCGACACCGGGAAGCTGGGATATCTTCTGAGCAAAACGGGTATCGGCAAGATCTTCGACCTGGGGCAGCGGCATGGTTTCGGAAGTCAGGGCCAAGGTCATGATCGGCGCATCTGCCGGGTTGACCTTGCTGTAGACAGGGGGGTTCGGCAGATTTGCGGGCAGATAGGAAGAGCCTGCGTTGATGGCTGCCTGCACTTCCTGCTCGGCAACGTCCAGAGAAAGCGAAAGATTGAACTGGAGCGTGATGACCGACGATCCGTTTGAACTTGTGGATGTCATCAGAGAAAGGCCGGGCATCTGGCCGAACTGGCGTTCCAACGGGGAGGTGATCGAGGTGGCGACAACGTCGGGGCTGGCACCGGGATAGAATGTACGCACCTGGATGATGGGGTAATCGACCTGCGGCAGTGCCGCCACCGGAAGTTGCTTGTAGGCCACGGCACCGACCAGCAGGATGGCGATCATCAGCAAGGTCGTGGCCACGGGGCGCAGTATGAAGATGCGGGAGAGATTCATGAGTGTCCTTGATTGAAAAAAGTCCCCCTGTGCACAAGGAGGATTGGGGGGGATTGTACGGAGCCGCCCCACCCTCGCCCCTCTCTGTTAAAGAGGAGATATCTATTGAGCCTTTTGCTGCCCCGGCCCCTTCTGTCCACCCGGCCCCTTCTGTCCACCCGGCCCCTTCGTGTCTCCAGGAGCAGCCGGGGTCTTTGGATCACCCTGGCCCCGCTTGCGGCTGGCTTCTTTTACCTCCACCCTGCTGCCGTCCTTCAGGCGTTCGGCGCCCTCCACCACCACCATATCACCGGTATTGAGGCCGGAGGTCACGGCAATATCGTCCTGCTGTGTTACACCAACGGTAACCGGCCGTACGGCAACAGTTTTATCGGGCTTGACCAGGTAGACGAACGCACCTTGCGAACCGCGCTGTATTGCGGAGACGGGAACAACGATGCTGTCATGCAGGGTTTTTACCAGCAGACGGACGTTGACGAATTGTTGCGGGAACAATGCATTATCATTGTTGGGAAAAACTGCCTTGAACTTTACCGTCCCGGTGGTTGGGTCAACCTGGTTGTCAACACTCTGGAGTATTCCGCCGGCAAGCCTCTGTTTCTGCTCCCGGTCAAGGGCATCCACCGCCAGGCGCGTGCCTGCCTTGAGTCTGCCGAGTACCTCGGGAAGATTATCCTCGGGCACGGGAAAAATGACCGTCATCGGCTGGAGCTGAGTAACAATGACCAATCCGTTGGTATCGGCGGCATGAACAATATTGCCGGGATCAATCTGGCGCAAACCGACCCGTCCGCTCACAGGAGAGGTGATGCGGCAGTACATCAGGTTTACCTTGGCAGTATCGACCTGCCCCTGGTCAGCCTTGACGGCACCCTCGTACTGATGAACCAGAGATTCCTGAGTGTCAAGCTGCTGTCGCGGTATGGAGTCCTGTTTCCAAAGCTGTTGATAACGATGAAGGTCAAGGCGGGCATTACTCAAAAACTCCCTGTCGCGGATCAACTGTCCTTCGTATTGAGTAAGCTGTGCCTGGAACGGCCGCGGATCAAGCGTGGCCAACAGGTCGCCGCGTTTGACGAGCTGTCCCTCTTTGAAATACACATTCATAAGTTGTCCGTCTATCCGTGAATGAATGGTGACCGTCGCGACCGGTGTCACGTTGCCGAGTTCGGTAAGGTAAACGCCCACATCAGTCTTTCTCGCAGCCTGCATCGTCACTGGCGCAGGTGGGGCGGCAGCCTTTGTCCCTGCCGGTTTATCCGCCGGGACCGCACCTTTTTTCCCATAATGCCCATAAAGCAGATACAGGCCAACGACAAGGATCACTGCCAAAAATACTGTCAGCCACCGGCGCCTGGGTTTGGGAGTGGGTTCCGCTGCAGCACTGCGTGTCTCTTCCTGATTGGATTGTATGGTCATTGGTGTACCACCTGTGCGTCCGTTTTCTTCAGGCGTTCATGATTGTCAGTTGCGTGTAGCGTCACGGTTTCCTCCTGCTTATATTGTACTCTCCGGGGGCCGGATAGAGGCTGCCGCCTCACTTCCTGGCGCTCCTCCGTTACCGGACAAGGTTTTTCTCCACCCGTTGGGAACATTCGATTCAGCCTTGTATCAAAAAAAAGCGGAAGAACTCTCCCTGAGATCCTCCGCCTCCATGGTATATGGTCAGCGTCTCTTCAAAACCAACGGTGACTTGATTCATACCAATGGAAGAATCCCTTTGTCAATAGGCTACCACATTCCTCTCACATCCGGCCATGGATGGTTTTCAGCCTCGCGCGGCTTTATCTGCATCATCTGCCGCGACTGGGGCATGCCAAGCGAAAGGAGGCGTGAAGGCATCACGGATTCCAGGTATCAAAAAACTTTCCTGATCTTTATCCGAATCTAGACGGCAATGACGTCCAAAGGTTACAGCACAACGTAAAAGAAATCGAGACAGCCGAAAACATCCACGGACTCGCGTTGCTCCGCGGAAACTTTTTAGCATATTTTTCGAGCCATTACACGATTAAAACATATTCCGGCACATGTGACGGTTGACATTACTCCTTTCAGGAGTGAAAATGTCGTGTTAATGGAGGTTACGTGGATACCGTTCTCGTTGAAATAGTAGTCATTGCAATCATGATCGTGCTGAACGGCTTTTTTGCCTGCTCCGAATTTGCCATCATCTCCGTTCGCAAAAGCCGTGTCGCCCAACTTGTGGACGAAGGGGACAAACGGGCATGCCTCATCGAAACGCTCCAGCAGGACCCCCACCGCCTGCTGGCGGTGGTGCAGGTCGGCGTAACCCTGACCGGCGCCACGGCCTCGACCATGGGCGGCATTATCGCCGTCGATTACCTCCGCCCCTTGCTCCAACGTCTCGACATCGGTATCCTGGCCCATGCCGCCGAACCGGTGGCGGTCACCGGCATGGTGGTCATGATCTCCTACCTGTTGCTCATCCTGGGTGAGCTGGTACCCAAGGCGATCGGGCTGCAATACGCAGACGCCATAGCCCTGAGGGTCGCCCGGCCGATCAGTAAGCTCTCCCAGGTGGCCTCGGTCCTGGTCACCCTCCTGACCGTCTCCAGCAAGGCGGTTATGAGTCTTTTGCGCATACCGGCCAACCCGGAGCCCTTCATCTCCCGCGAAGAGGTGCAGCACATTGTGGCTGAGGGGCATGAGAGCGGTGTTTTCAGCGAGAGCGAGAACGAATACATCCGCAATGTCTTCGAATTCACCCACACCTGCGTCCGCGAGGTGATGGTCCCGCGCACGCGCATGGTGGCCCTCGACCTTGCTGCGCCGCGCGATCAGGTGGTCGCCACGCTGCTGGATAACATGTATTCCCGCTATCCGGTCTACTGCGGCAGCATCGAGGAGATTGCCGGGGTGGTGCATGGCAAGGATATCCTCGGGCGGCTCGTGGCGGGCGAACAGCTCGATCTGGCGGCAATCATGCTGCCGCCGGTCTTTGTGCCGGAAGGCAAGAAGGTCAACGAGCTTCTCAAGGAGATGCAGCGCAGCCGCAACCAGATGGTGCTGGTGGTTGACGAGTACGGCGGCCTGAGCGGCCTTGTCACCACCGAGGACCTGATAGAGGAGTTGGTGGGGGAGATCGAGGACGAGCACGATGTCGGTGAGCAGCCCACCATCATGCCCATGGAGGACGGCAGCCTGATGGTGGACGGCCTGCTTTCGGTCTTCGACCTGGCCGATGCCCTTGAGATCAAGCTGGACGAGGAACTCCCCTTTGAAACCGTGGCCGGCATGATCCTTCAGGAGTTGGGCCGTTTCCCGCTGAAAGGAGAAACCGTCGAATGGCACGGCTACCGCTTCCTCTGTGAAGAGGTGACGCAGACCGCCGTCCTCAAGGTCCGCGTAACCGCCATCACCCGAGAACCGGCATGATGCGGCGGTCATACATCAAAATTTCCGGCATCCTTCTCTTGATCGTCGGCACCCTCGTCATCAGCCTGGCCTTCTTTCTGCCCTACCTGCTGGACGTCAACTCTTACCGCGACGAAATCCTCGCCTCCCTGCAAAAATCCCTCAACCGCAAGGTCACGTTCTCCCGCGGCGAGTTCACGTGGCACTTCGGCCCTTCTTTTGACTTCGACGGCATCACGGTCAAGGAACCGGACAACAGCGCCGACTTTCTCAAGGCCGACCGCATCACGGTGCGCCTGGCCCTGATGCCCCTCCTGGAAAAACATGTCGTCGTGCACGACGTGTCCCTGGAGGGCGCCGACATTCACCTGGTGCGGGGCGTTGACGGTAAGTTGAACATCGACGACCTCATGGCTCCGGGCAAAGAAGGCATGCAGGTCCGGTTCCACAAGGTACAGCTCAGGCACAGCACGCTCCAGTGGCGTGACATGGCCATTCGCAAACAAGGCCTTTCGGCGGTTGCCGCCAATATCGACCTGACCCTGGACAACCTGGACCGCGGCCACAAGGGGGGCATCAAACTCGTCTGCGACATGCCGGCCGCGTCGGGCTCTCCCGCCCACATCGCGCTGAGCGGCACGGTCAGGCTCCCCGAGAAGGGACAATCCCTGCTTGAAACGGAACTGAACGGCGATGCGGATATCAAACAGGCCGAAATAGGCCGTTTCTGGCCCTACTACGGCAGTTCGATCCCCTTCGCCAATCCGGGCGGCCGCCTGGACGTGACCACCAGCTTCAAGGGGACGCCCCGCGAGTTTGCGGCCAAGGGCAAGATCCGTGTCAACAACGCCGCCGTGACTTGGCCGGCCATTTTCCACGCCACCGTGGCGCCCCGCTTCCTGCAGGCGGAGTATAACATGAAACTCACCGCCACGTTGCTGGATGTCAAGACGATCGATCTGAGCACCGACGGTTTCAGGATCAAGGGGAGCGTGCAAGTCCACGACTATGCCGGCAAAGATCCGCGCATCGTCGCCAAGGCATCCACCCCGTCCACCTTCCGCTACGAAGATGTCAGGGGCTATGTTCCCTACGGAATCATCCCGAACGACACCAGCGACTATATCGAGCACAAGATCAAGACAGGGATCTTCAAGCTGGATACCGGCGTGCTGGACGGGCGGGTCAGCCAGATCGCCCACATGGAGCAGGGTGACAACTGCAATACCCTCATGATCCGGGGACCGGTGGAAAAGGCGGTCTTGAGCTACGGCCCCAAGGCACCGACGTTCAACAACATCAAGGGCACTGTCGAGTTGAAAGGCAAGGACTTCAACCTGATCGGCATGACCGGTTCCTTCGGCTCGTCGCCGTTCAAACTGCAGGGATCGATCACGGAGTATAATACCGACAAGCAAGGCAACTACCCGGTCCGCATGGAGCTCACCCCCCGAGCCCCCGAGGTCGCCTGGCTGGCCAGGATCGCCGGGGCCAACCAACTCGATTTCAGCGGCGCCTCCAGCCTTGTCCTGACCGGCAGCGGCCACTTTTCGGCCTACCGGCTGGACGGCGAATGGGATTTGAAACAGGCGGCCTATACCTATCCCGGCGCCATCCGCAAACCGACGGGCATGTTAAATCATCTCGCCTTCAGTTCGACCATCTCGGCGGGCGAGGTCAGGCTGACCAGCCTTGCCTACACCCTGCCGCCGCTCGCCATCTCCGCAACCGCCCTGCTGAAATACGCCGGTCAGACGCATCTCAACTTTGATATGCAAACCAATCCGTTCCTGTTGAACGATGCGCTTCCCATCATGCCCATGTGGCAGCAGTACCGGCCACACGGGAGGGTTCAGGCGCATATTCGCGGCCGCGGCAATCCCGAAGACTTCTCTGCCATGGATTACTCCGGCAGCATCAGCCTGAACGCATTTTCCTTCCTGCCGGACCCCAAACTGAAGCCGGTCAACGGCATCAGCAGCACGATCACCTTTCAGGGCAACAGCCTGGAAACCACCGGCATGAACGCCCGCTACGGCGATTCGCTCATCAACCTGCGCGGCCGGGTCAAGAGCCTGAAGAACGCGGAAGCCGAGATAACCCTGGCATCATCCCAGTTCTTCCTGCACGACCTCAACCTTGCCCCGGCCAAGGCGGCCAACGCGAGCATCCGTCGCCTGCATGCCGTCCTGGACATCGGGAACGGCAGGTATACCATCAACAAACTGTCAGGGCTCTACAATACGTCCAACTTCAGCATCAGCGGCGATTACACCACGGGAACCGCCCCAACGGCCAATCTGGCGCTCAGCTCATCCAACCTCGATCTGGGCGACCTGCTCCTGCTTGCCAAATCTTCCGAGCGGGGAGGCGGAGAGGCGCCGTCGCGGGAGGCGCAAGCGCCGTCGCGGCTGAACCTGAGCCTCAAGATGAACGTAGAATCTGGAAAATACGAAAAGGTCATCTTCTCAAAGCTGAGCGCGACGCTGCACCAGGAAAACGGCATTCTCTATGTCCAGGGACTGGAAGCAGGGATGTTCGACGGCCGGGTGACAGCAAAGGGGCGGATTGCGCCGGGCAGCGGCCGGGAGCGGCGCTATGACCTTAATTTCGGACTTGAGCGGGTCAATGCGGAACGCCTGTTTCAGGCGCTGGACGTAAGCAAGGTGGTCACCGGGACCTTGAGCCTCTCCGGCGATCTGACCGCCCGGGGGGCTACCCTGGCGGATCTCAAGCGGACAACGCTCGGCAACGTGAAGCTGAAGTTGGAAAAAGGCACCCTGCGCAAGTTCAACGTGCTCTCCAAGATGTTCTCGATCCTCAACGTGTCCCAACTGCTCAAATTCCAGCTCCCCGACATGGTGTCGAACGGCATGCCCTACAACGACATCCACGGCAGCTTCGCCTTCAGCGACGGCAGCATTGCAACCCAGAACCTCTTCATCAACAGCAATGCCATGAACATCTCGATCATCGGCAAGGCGGACATGGTCAAGGAGGAACTCAATTTCACCATCGGCGTCCAACCGCTTCAGACCGTGGACAAGATCGTCAACCGTATCCCGGTGGTGGGCTGGCTGTTGACCGGCAAGGGCAAATCCGTGGTAACGGCCTATTTCGAGGCCAAGGGTAAATGGTCCGATCCCCAGGTCAGCGCCATTCCGGTCAAGTCCATGGCCAAGGGGGCCTTTGATGTCTTCAAACGGGTCTTTCAGCTGCCGGTGAAGTTGTTTACGGATACGGGAGATGTCATACTTGGAAAATAACCCTAAAACGGCAGTTTGGCCACAGCGACTCAAAGACACGGAGGAAATCGCAGAGTCTTTCAAATATTTTCAAATCCGGAATGGTGACGAGAAATGAGACCGAAATGATGCCTGAATCTCCGTGGCTCTGTGGCAAATGCTTTTCCGGGCTAATTAGTACGTTGTAACACTAACAATTCCGCCCCCCCTCCCCCGCTGAGGGAGGGGATTATATGCGAACTTCAAGAGTTACACGGCATCAGGCTGGTGGAATGATCCGATGCTTCAGTAGATGGCGTAATTGTCGGGATCGGAGAAAAGTTCGCGGAGCAGAAGATTGTTGAGGTAATGGCCGGTCTTGTTGGCTTCGACCTTGCCGAGGATGCGGTAGCCGCTGGTGTACAGGTCGCCGATCAGGTCGAGGATCTTGTGATTGACCAGCTCCTTCTTGTAGCGCAGACCATGGGGGTTGACGATGCTGTCCTCCCCGATTGCCACGGCATTGTCCAGGGTCGCCCCTTTTGCCAACCCTGCCTGGCGGATCGCTTCGAGTTCTTCAATGAAGCCGAAGGTGCGGGAATTGATGATCGAAAAGGCGTTCTCAACGTCCGTGACCCGTTTTTTCTGTTTTCCCACCGGCGCCCGGAACTCGATGGACATGGTGATTTCCAGGGTATTGAGCGGCTTGACCCGCAGGTATGCGTCGTTGCGGCTCACCTCCACCGGGCGGAGCACCTTCAGATAGACGCCGTTTTCAGGGAATTCGTAGACGCCTGCCTTCCACATCCCCTGGTAGAACTCCCAGGCCGAGCCGTCCATGATGGGCACCTCGGGACCGTCGATGTAGACCAGGCAATTGGTGATGCCGGAGAAATAGAAGGCCGCCATCAGGTGTTCGATGGTGGAGACAGATGCGCCGTCCATGGCGATCAGGGTCGAGAGTCGCGTGTCGGCCACCATGTCGTAGCGGGCCGGGATCATCTGGCCGTTGATGACAAAGGCGATGCCGAACTCGCGGCGTGGAAGGAACTCCAGGTTGACCGGCTGGCCGGTATGCAGGCCGATCCCGGTGATCTTGAAAATGCGGTTGATGGTTGTTTGGCGCTTGATCATCTCGTAGCTTTCACAAAGTTTTCCATCCGGAGTTTCCGGATGGAAACTAAATCGGCATTCAGCCGTTGATCTTCTTTTTCAATGCCTCATGTTCCTCGGCCAGGACGGTGTACTTTCTCTCCAGTTCGCGGATCTGATCGAACAGGCATGAGATGGCCGTGGCCTCCGGGTCGGGCAGTTGTCCGTGCTGCAGATCGGGCCGGGCTTCTTCCTTCTTTTCCTGGGCCATGACCACCCGGCCGGGGATACCGACCACCGTGGCGTTATCCGGGACCTCCTTGACCACCACCGAGTTGGAGCCGATCTTGGCCCCCTTGCCGACGGTGAACGGTCCCAGCACCTTGGCTCCCGAACCGATCACCACATTGTCGCCCAGGGTCGGATGGCGCTTGACCTTGTCCCAGGTCACTCCCCCCAGGGTCACGCCGTGGTACAGGGTCACATTGTCGCCGATCTCTGCCGTTTCCCCGATCACCACCCCCATGCCGTGGTCGATGAAGAATTTGCGCCCGATCTTGGCGCCGGGATGGATCTCGATGCCGGTCAGGAAACGGCCGATGTGGGAGGTAAAGCGCCCCAGGAAAAAGAGTTCGTTAACCCAGAACCAGTGGGCGATACGATATATCCAGAGGGCGTGCAGGCCGGGATAGCAGAAGATGATCTCCGCGATGTTGCGTGCGGCCGGGTCGCGCTCAAAGACAGAGTTGATATCTTCGCGGAGGTTCTTGAACATAGTGAAACTCCCGTAAAAACAGTCGGAAATACCTATAGGATTAACATAGGCCTTGTAAATCTGTCAATTTTTATCACCGGTTGCCCCATAAACTTAGCTCTCGACAAAGGGCGCGCTTTTCACTAAGATGCGCACATTGTTTATTGTATACACCATCTATTCCAGATGTGCCCAATCATCTTACCAAAGCCGCATTTCCCGGCAACGAAAGGAGAATCAGCGCATGTCCACCAAACCGTTCGTCTATCAGGAGCCCTTCCCGCTTGCCCACGATGAAACCGCGTACCGCAAGATCGAGGGAAGCGAAAAGTACGTCGAGCTGACGGAATTCGCCGGCAAGCAGGTCATCAGGGTCTGCCCCGAGGCGCTCGCCATCCTGGCCAACGAGGCCATGCGGGACGTCTCGTTTTTGCTGCGCCCCGCGCACAACGAGCAGGTGGCCAAGATCCTGAGCGATCCCGAGGCATCTCAGAACGATAAAGGCGTCGCCATGGCGTTCCTGCGCAACGCCGAGATCTCAGCCCAGTTCGAGCTGCCCGTCTGCCAGGACACCGGCACCGCCACGATCGTCGCCAAGAAAGGCCAGCAGGTCTGGACCGGCGTCAAGGACGAGGAGTGGCTCTCCAAGGGGGTCTACAAGACCTATACCGAAGAGAACCTCCGCTACTCCCAGACCGTGGCCCTGGACATGTACCAGGAGGTCAACACCGGCACCAACCTCCCGGCCCAGATCGACATCATGGCTACCGACGGCGACTACTACAAGTTCCTGTTCATGGCCAAGGGGGGCGGTTCGGCCAACAAGACCATGCTGTACCAGGAGACAAAGGCCCTGCTCACCCCGGGCAAGCTGGAAAAATTCCTGGTGGAAAAGATGAAATACCTGGGCACCGCGGCTTGCCCCCCCTACCATATTGCCTTCGTCATCGGCGGCACCAGCGCAGATGCCTGCCTGAAGGCCGTCAAACTGGCAACCGCCAAGGAACTGGACAATCTCCCCACCCAGGGCAACGAGTACGGCCAGGCCTTCCGCGACCTGGAACTGGAGGCAAAGCTCCTCGAAGCGGCCCAGAAACTGGGCATCGGCGCCCAGTTCGGCGGCAAGTACTTTGCCCACGACGTACGCGTCGTCCGTCTGCCGCGCCACGGTGCATCCTGTCCGGTCGGCATGGCGGTATCCTGCTCGGCCGACCGCAACATCAAGGCCAAGATCACGAAAGACGGCCTGTTCGTGGAGGAGATGGACAAAAACCCCGGACGCCTGATCCCCGAGCAGTATCGCGGCAAGCACGGGCACGGCGTCAAGATCGACCTGAACAAACCCATGAAGGAGATCCTGGCCGAGTTGACCAAGCACCCGGTCTCCACCCCGCTCCTCCTGACCGGCACCATCGTGGTGGGCCGCGACATCGCCCACTCCAAATTCAAGGAGATCATGGACAAAGGTCTGGCGCTGCCCGAATACCTGTTGAAGCACCCGATCTACTACGCCGGCCCCGCCAAGACCCCGGCAGGCAAGGCCTCCGGCTCCTTCGGCCCCACCACCGCCGGCCGCATGGACTCCTACGTGGACGAACTCCAGTCCAAGGGCGGTTCGCTGATCATGATCGCCAAGGGGAACCGCAGCCAGCAGGTCACGGACGCCTGCAAGAAATACGGCGGGTTCTACCTCGGCTCCATCGGCGGCCCGGCCGCGGTCCTGGCAGAGGAGAACATCAAGAAGGTCGAATGCATCGACTTCCCGGAACTGGGGATGGAAGCGGTCTGGAAGATCGAGGTTGAGGATTTCCCGGCATTTATCCTGGTGGACGACAAGGGGAACGACTTCTTCAAGCAGCTCGGTTTGTAGGTAGTTTCCGTCCGGAGTTTACGGATGAAAGCCAGGTATCATCTGATACGACGGCAAAGCAGATGGCCACAGGGAACTGTGGCCATCTGTCGTTGTGGTCTCTAGGTTGCTAAAAACGTCATGGCTCGGCTGACCGGCAAGGTATAAGCGAGTGAGGAAGCGAGGCGTACCTCTCGGTACGCTCCCGCTTTGAACGAGCGGCAACGCCGCGGACCAGCCCCGCAATAGATTTTCAACAACCTGCTAAATCTCTCCGATATTTCCGCACAGAGTCCAAATTCGGATCCACAATTTCCCACTGTAACCCCTCGACACCCGAAGGCAGCAAGCCTTACTATGGATGTTTGAGATATCTGGATTGAATTGCCGGTCAAATGAAAAAAAAGAGAATTTTCAAGAATAAGCTTGAAGTATGCGGAATTATAACTTATATAAAATGAACATAGCTCATTATCTAATATGGAAGGATAACACGAATGGCAACATTGATCGAAATGGCATCTGAAATTGTATCTGCACACGCGTCAGCAAATCAAATGAGTACTGAGGAATTGCTTGCCGAAATTCAGAAAGTACACACAGCCTTGAAATCACTTGAAGCTGGTCAAGGGGTAGAAGGGGTGACTACTGAGGCTAAACCGGCACTTACTATAAAGCAGGCATTCAAAAAGGATGAAGTCATTTGCATGGTGTGCGGGAAAGGCGGTTTCAAAACTCTTGCCCGCCACCTGAACCAGGCACACGGGCTGAAGCCCGGGCAATACCGCAAACAGTTCAATATCCCATCCACACAGTCGTTGGCAGCCAAGAACTACAGCGAATCAAGACGTCAGTCCGCACTCGATAACGGGCTTGCGGCCAACCTGGAGAAGGCTCGTAAGGTGAGAGCCGAAAAGATTGCCGCTGCCAAGGCACCTGCAAAAACAGCCAAGCCCGTAAAGGCCGTAAAAGTAGCGAAACCGGCTAAATCGGAGAAGGCAACTATCGTTGTACGTAAAGCTGCTGCAAAGGCAAAGTAACGTAGGCTGAAAAGCATGCTGCGTTGGTTGTGAGGGAGCCTGATTACCAGGTTCCCTCTTTTGTTTGTGGGGTCACACAAAAAAACCTGCTTACTCACCGCCTCTTATACGTCCCCATCAACTCCCCCTTGGCCAGGATATGCCCTTCCATGGCCCGCTCCAGCACGGTCTTGGAGGTGGACGGACCGAGATGCAATGCCGTATCGAGGGCATAGACCTTGAAAAAGTAGCGGTGCGTCCCGGACGGTGGACAGGGGCCGCCGTAGCCGGTGCGCGGCCAACTGTTCTTCCCCGTGACGGCCTGGGGGGGCAGGCCGCTCTCGGGGATCTCCCGGGTCTGGGCCGGGATGTTCCACACCACCCAATGCACCCAGGTCCCAACAGGGGCATCCGGATCATCCATGATCAACGCCAGCGTCTGGGCAGCCTGCGGCACCTTGGCGATGACCAGGGCCGGGCTGGTGTCGTTTCCGTCACAGGTGTAGCGGGCCGGTATGGCCTCCCCATGGCCAAAGGCCGGACTTGTAATGGTTAACATCTCCATTCGGCGTGCCTCCTTCCCAAGAGCGGCCACATACAGCAGCATCCCAACTGCTGTCAGCAGCATCGCCAAGATCAAGCGCTTCAAAGCTTGCCTCCGCTCCTCTCCCCTCACAGCTTGTAGCCGATCCTGCGCAACAGGGTACGGCGCTCCAGACGCTCTTCCTCCGATTCCACCCCTTTTGGGGCAAATCCGTCGATCACGCCGAGGATGCCCCAACCCTGGAGGGTGGAGGCGACGATGACCTGGAGCGGGTTGGCCGTGGCGCAATAGACCCGGCAGACCTCCGGGCAGTTCTTCACCTGGTTGAGGATGTTGATGGGATAGGCGTCCCGTAGCAGGATACAAAAGACATGGCCGGCGCCTATGGCCTTCAGCACGGTCGTGCACCCCTTGATCAGATCGTCGTCGTTTCCCTCGGACCGGATCAGGCAAGGGCCGGACGCCTCGGTGAAGGCGACGCCGAAGCGGGCCTGGGGCACCGTGCCGGCAATGATCTCGTACAGGTCCTCGGCGGTCTTGATGAAGTGGGTCTGGCCGAGGATGATGTTGCACCCTTCGGGATAGTCGATCTTGACGTCATGCATCTCCAGTTGCATATTTTCTCCTTTTCGCGCCCGATCCCGCCAGGGCGGTTCGATCCGCCGCCTTATCCGGGGGTGGCAGCCATCCTCGGTTACATGGTTCTCAATGAATTCTACCACGGTTTGCATGAATTTCCCGATCGGCCTCAGAAGACCTTGCAAAGGACACCGGCTGACATCCGTGATAGTATCTGGTATACTTGATCTCAAAAAAAGGAGCAACCATGCGCATATGGATCGATGCCGACGCCTGCCCGCGGGTCATCAAGGAGATAGCCTTCCGCGCCTCCGAGCGCCTGGAGATCCCGGTCTCCCTGGTGGCCAACACAAGCCTTGCCAAGCACCATTCCCGCCTGATCGATTCGGTGGTGGTGGGCGAGGGGTTTGACGTTGCCGACGACTACATTGCCGAGCATGCGACCCCGGAAGACGTGGTCATAACCGCCGACATCCCGTTGGCAGCCCGGATCGTGGCCAAGGGCGCGGTGGGGATCGATCCGCGGGGCGAGTTCTACACCGAGGAGAACGTGGGTGAGCGCCTCTCCATGCGCGACCTGATGATGGAACTCCGCGATGGGGGCATGGTGCGGGGAGGTCCGGCCCAGTTCGGCGCAACGGACCGCCAGCGCTTCGCCTCCTCCCTGGACACCCTGCTGACCCGCATGGTAAAGGGAAGAAAACTCCTCTGATACTTTGGGAATGAGGTATCAGAATTAACGATTGCCGTTGAGGCGGCAAAAATGATATAAGTATCTATCACCTGAACCACAGGGATCATCCTTGTGGTTTTTTTATTTGTCTGAAAGGAACCGATACAGATGATTACCGCATCAAACATTGCCCTTAGCTACGGCAAGCGCATCCTGTTCAAGGATGTCAACATCAAATTCACGCCAGGCAACTGCTACGGCCTGATCGGCGCCAATGGCGCAGGCAAGTCCACCTTTCTCAAGATCCTCTCGGGCGAGATCACCCCGGACAAGGGAGAGATCACCATCGGCCCCCGCGAACGCCTCGCGGTGCTGCGCCAGGACCAGTTCGCCTTTGACGAGGAGACGGTCTTCAACACCGTCATCAGGGGGCATGAAGAGCTGTACAAGGTCATGGTCGATAGGGAGGCGATCTACGCCAAGGCCGACTTCAACGAAGAGGACGGCGTCCGCTCGGCAGAGCTGGAGGCCGAGTTTGCCGAGATGAACGGTTACGAGGCCGAGTCCGAGGCTGCTGTGCTGCTGAACGGCCTGGGCATCCCCGAGGAGCTGCGCCATAAGAAGATGAAGGAGCTGGAAGGGGGCGACAAGGTGCGCGTGCTGCTGGCCCAGGCCCTGTTCGGCAACCCGGATGTGCTGCTCCTGGACGAACCGACCAACAACCTGGACCTGAAGTCCATCTCCTGGCTGGAGGAGTTCCTGTTCCGGTTCCCCAACACCGTGATCGTGGTTTCCCATGACCGCCACTTTCTCAACCAGGTCTGCACCCACACCGCCGATATCGACTTCAGCCGCATCCAGGTTTACGTGGGCAACTACGACTTCTGGTACCACGCCAGCCAGTTGAACCTGAAACAGCGCCAGAACGAAAACCGCAAGGTGTCCGATAAGGCCGAGGAGTTGAAGGCATTTATTCAGCGCTTCTCATCCAACGCCTCCAAGGCCAAGCAGGCCACCTCGCGCAAGAAGCTCCTGGACAAGCTGACCCTGGAAGAGATGCCGGTGTCGTCGCGCAAGTACCCGCATATCATGTTCAAGCCTGAGCGCCCCTGCGGCGATATCATCCTTGAGATATCCGGCCTCACCAAGGAGATCGACGGTGAAAAGGTGCTGAACAACCTGGACCTGATCGTGCGCAAGAACGACAAGATCGCCTTCGTGGGCGGCAACACCCTGGCCCGCACCACCCTGTTCCAGATCCTGGCCGGTGAGCTGGAGCCGGACAGCGGTTCATTCCGCTGGGGCGTGACCATCACCAACGCTTATTTTCCCAAGGAGAACAGCCGCTATTTCGAGAAGGACCTGAGCCTGATCGACTGGCTGGGCCAGTATTCGCCACCCACCGAGGGGGAAACCTTTGCCCGCGGGTTCCTGGGGAGAATGCTCTTTTCCGGCGACGAGGCGACAAAGAAGACCTCGGTCCTCTCCGGCGGCGAGCGGGTGCGCTGCATGCTGTCCCGCATGATGCTCTCGGGCGCGAACGCGCTGATCCTGGACGAGCCGACCAACCACCTGGACCTGGAATCGATCACCGCCCTGAACGACGGGCTGATCGCCTACCCCGAGGTAGTTCTATTCGCCTCCCACGATCACGAGTTCGTCTCCACCATTGCCAACCGGATCATCGAAATTACCCCCGGCGGCTTGATCGACCGGGTGATGGCATTCGACGAATACCTGGAGAGCGAGGACGTGACCAGGGAACGGGACGAGCTGTACCACGGCCATGCGGAACTGACCCTGTAGCAGATCGCCGGAAATGCGCTGCGGGGCATTTTCGCTCTTGCGCAAAATACATTTGCATCCGAAACATATCATGGCAATATACGTTCAGAAGCGTCGATCTTCTGCTGACGATCAAGTCCCCCTTTAACAAAGGGGGGAACCATGTGTTGGATGATGAGCGCTGATCAGGATATACTTTGTATGACCGCGTGGCGGCCGACAAGTCGCGACAGCAATTCACAGGAACGGGAAACCACCATGACAGACAACGACGATCTCGAACAACCGAACGAAGAAGAGACCGAAGGCGAAAGCTTTGCCGAGCTGTTCGAGCAGAGCGCGCAACAGAAGAGCAGATGGCTGGAGCCGGGACAGAAGGTGTCGGCCCAGGTATTGAAGGTCAATAGCGATTGGATCTTCATCAATACCGGCCAGAAGGGCGAGGGCGTCGTCGATGCCAAGGAATTCCTGGACCTGGACGGCAACGCCACGGTCAAGATTGGGGACTCTATCGCCGCCTACTTTCTCTCGTCGAGCCACGGCGAGATGCGCTTCACGACCAGGATCGGCGGCGGCGCATCGGGCAACGCCCAACTGGAAGAGGCATTCCAGACCGGCGTGCCGGTGGAAGGGATGGTGGAGAAGGAGATCAAGGGAGGGTACGAGATCAAGCTGGCCGGCACGACCCGCGCCTTTTGCCCCTTTTCCCAGATTGCGCTGCGCCGCACCGACGACCCGGCGGCGCTTATCGGGACTCGCCTGTCGTTCCGCATCACCGCCTATGACGAAAAGGGGCGCAACATCGTGGTCTCCCGCCGGGTCCTGCTGGAAGAGGAACAGAGCCGGCTCAGGGAAGAGACCGCAGCCGGCATCAGCGAAGGCATGACCGTCACCGGCACGGTTACCTCCCTGCAAGGCTTTGGCGCCTTTGTGGATATCGGCGGCCTTGAGGGGTTGATCCCCATCTCCGAGATCGGCTGGAGCAGGGTCAAGGATGTCAGCGAGGTCCTGAGTGTTGGCCAGCAGGTCAAGGTGGTGGTCAAGACCATCGACCGGGAGAAGGAACGCGTGTCCCTGAGCCTCAAGGACACCCTGGCCAACCCCTGGGATCTGGCGGTGCAGACCTACCCCGAGGGTTCGTTCCATACCGGCACTGTTTCGCGCCTGGCCCCCTTCGGCGCTTTCGTCACCCTGGCCGACGGGATCGACGGGCTGATCCACATCTCAAAGCTGGGAGGGGGCAAACGTATCCTTCACCCGCGCGAGGTGATCAAGGAGGGCGAAACGATCGAGGTCAAAGTGGAGAGCGTGGACCGCGCCGAGCGCCGCATCTCCCTCAGCCTGGCCGGCGTGGCGCGCGCAGCCGATGAGGAGGAGGCCACCCTGGCCGACTTCCGCCGCCAGGCGGACGAGGCCCCCAAGGGGATGGGAACCTTTGCAGACATGCTGCGGGCCAAGACCCAAAGGAACAAGAAATAACTCTTCAGTTGAACCGAACGACGTATAGTGGTTGCAATACCCCGTCTTCACACCCCGCCTATGTCCGCAGGCGCACCAGGGCAAAGAAACGCGTTACATTGCCTCGGTGCGTCTGCTATGACAGCAATAAACCAGCGATAATCTATTCCGGTTACCTCCGATCCCCGCTGGACAAAGCATCTACCGTCGCCAATGACTTACCAAATTATACATTTTAACATCCTGTGATCATCGACAGCTAACCTATTCAATTGGGTCTATTCAGGACGACCGATCACCATGGCGCATGGCCGTGCAAAAAAAGGTTGACGGATTGGCGCGGTTCATATAGTTTAATATTAAACAATATGACATTAATCGATTTACCGGAAAGATCGTATGAAACCGACCGACACCACAACCTATCGCGCCTTGAATACCTACACCAAGCTGATGCGCGCAGCGGAATCGGTAACCAGCCGCGTCAGCCGCACCATGGCGGCGGCCGACCTGACCATCAGCCAGTTCGGGGTGCTGGAAGCGCTGTTGCATAAAGGCCCCCTGTGCCAGCGGGACATCGCGGCCAAAATCCTCAAGAGCACCGGCAATATTACCTTGGTTATCGACAACCTGGAAAAGAGGTCATTGGTGCGGCGCGAACGCACCAGCGTGGACCGGCGCTACCTGACCATCCAGCTCACCGGCCATGGGCTGGAGCTGATCCGCCAGGTCTTTACCAGAGTTGAGGCGGCCATCGTGGCGGAGATGCAGGTGCTCACCAACGATGAGCAGGAGGCCTTGGGCGTCCTGTGTAAAAAACTCGGCTTACGGGAAGGGAGGGGATAGAAGCGGGGTGGCAAAAAATTTGAGCATATAGTTCAATTTCAAATTACGTCAATTTGGATTACTTACTTGGATCGAAAGGAGCATCATCATGAAACGTATCATTACAACCGTCAGCACTATCATTACAACCGTCAGCACTATCATTGCCCTGTCACTGCCCGGCTTTGCGGCAGCCTCCAGTTGGACCATCGATCAGGACCATTCCAATGTGGGCTTCAAGGTCAAGCATCTCATGGTAAGCAACGTAAAAGGTGAGTTCCGCAGCTTCAACGGCACCCTTGAGATCAACGACAAAGACGTGACCAAATCAAAGGTCGTTGTCAACATCGACACCCCCTCCATCACCACCGGGGTGACCAAGCGGGACGACCATCTGAAAAGCCCTGATTTCTTCGATGTTGCCAAATTCCCGGCCATGACCTTTGTCTCAAAAAGGGTCCAAAAGGCCGGTACCGACAAACTGAAGGTCTACGGAGATCTTACCCTGCACGGTGTGACCAGGGAGGTTGCCCTGGATGTGGAAGGACCCACCAAAGCCTACAAGGACCCCTGGGGCAACGTCAAGCGGGGCGCCAGCGCAACGACCAGGATCAATCGCAAGGACTTTGGGTTGTCCTGGAATAAGGCCATAGAATCGGGCGGCGTGATGGTCGGCGACGAAGTGACCATCTCCCTGGAAGTGGAATTGCTGCAGAAGAAATGACGACCCAAGGGGTGCCGGATGCCGTCCCCGTCCGGCATCCCTTAGGGTCTGTAGGAGGTTAGACGCCATGAAGCCCCTATTACCCGCACTGTTCATATCCCACGGAGCCCCCACCCTTCTGACGGAGCAGGGGCCGACACACGCATTCCTGGCCAAGCTGGGTTCTGAAATGGAACGGCCTCAGGCGATTGTCTGCATCTCGGCTCACTGGAACACCTCCGCCCCGATGGTGAACGCCGCGTCACGGCCGGACCTTATCTATGATTTCGGCGGTTTCCCCGATGAACTCTACCGCATGACCTACCCGGCACCGGGCGACCCGGCCCTTGCCGAACGCATCGCCCTGCTGTTGAAGGATCAGGGCATGGAAGCGGGCCGGGAGCCGGCACGGGGGTTCGATCACGGGGCCTGGGTGCCGCTCAAGCTGATGTATCCCGGCGCCGACATCCCGGTGGTCGAGCTGTCGGTGCAGCCACGCCAGACCCCGGCCCATCACGCGGCAATCGGGGCCGCCCTTCGTCCCTTGCGGGAGCAAGGGGTGCTGATCCTGGCCAGCGGCTCGGCAACCCACAATCTCAAGGATTTCTTCGGGCGCGCCGTTGACTCGCCTCCATTGGATTACGCCAGGGAGTTTGATGACTGGCTCTGTAACGCCGTGGGCACCGACGACCGGGAATCGCTGTTGGACTATCAGGAGAAAGGACCCCATGCCCTGGTCAACCATCCGACGCCGGAACATTTTTTACCCCTGTTCGTCGCCATGGGGGCCGGCGGCAAAGGGAAGGTAGCGCACCGGGCCTTCACCTACGGGGCCATCTCCATGGCCGCCTTTGCCTGGGAGTGAGTGCGAACAATCAAAAAAGCTGTTCCTCCCCCCAGCGGGGGGAGGATAGGAGGGGGGATCAGTGGAATTTCCCCTTATTTCGTTGCGACGGGGGTGAGCGTCTTCACGTAGGCGACAAGCGAGGACAGGTCGGGAGAGCCGGGAGCAAAGGCTCTCCCGTTGAGCGCCTTTACGATGCACTGGTTTACAATCACCTCGAACTGCTTCTGGTCATAGCCCGCAGCCTCTTCCAGTTTATTCCCCCCTGCATGACAACTGGCGCAGCTTTTGCCGTTTGTCCCCAAGGCCGTGCTGTAAAACAGCTCCTTGCCCCGCTCAAGGGAAGGCTGGCCGGCCGCCATTGCCAGACTTAGCGAAACAGTCCACATGGTGAGAGTTGCCGTCAACATCTTCATGGTGTTCCTCCTTGCATGAAATGGGTACGTTTTCTAGAAATGCTACCTGGGAAGTCATGTTTGTCAAATGTGTTCCAACAGGCGGGCAGACCGTAGGAGGTAGTGGAATTGATTTTCAAGGGTTGAAGGTTGTGTTGATGAGAAATGATGACGACCAGCCGGAACGACGACCGTAGGGAGAGTGTCTAGTACCTTATAACATTAAATATATCGGAAAATCCCCCCTCCCTTGACGGGAGGGGGTTAGGGAGTGGGTGAAGCCGCAACCGAGCTCATTCCATTGCAACCTCCACCCTAACCCTCCCCCGCAAGGGGGGAGGGGATTTTATCCGTTAATTCAAGAGTTACAAGATACTAATGTACTGTCCTGTTAGTTCGTACACCTACGTCGCCGAGCCTTGGCGGCAACCCAAATATCTCGGAATTACTTCCCACGACTAACCGCACAGCCCACTAGGCGGGCCAGGAGATGCTGAATCACCTGTGAATAGCCGCTACCCATCCCCTGATTGACCCCTGCGCCTGCTCTTTGGCGCTGCCTGTCCGCCCGCCGGCGCCGGCGAAAAGGGCGCCCTGACGACCGGTGGCGGGGCCGGGGCTGAAGGCGGTGGCAATGGTGCGGCCTGGGGGATGGGCGGGGTTCCCTGTGGCTGGGAGGGCGTGCCCTGCTGGGACGCGGGTGCGCTTCCGGGCTCGACCGCCTCCAAATGCAGGGGCTTTGCCTTGGGCCTGTAGCGCACGGGGATCTCATACTCCTTGTTGGTATAATGGGCTGTTCCCCGCACATCGGTCCAGGTGTAAACATCGGCCCGAACGCCGGATGCCTGCATCAGCAACATGACCACCAGCAATCGTTTCATGGCCTGCTCTCCCTCTCTCGATGCCCGATCAATAGCCCATCCTGAGGTTGATCACCACGACGTAAGCCGTCCATGCAAACATGCCGACCGTCACGGCGGCGCACGCCAGGGCCACAAGCCTATGGAAGGCGTTCTCCTTGTTCCGCTCCTCATATCCCAGGATCTTTCCAAGGATAACCCCGCCCACAATGCCGCCGCCATGAGCCCAGTTGTTGATGCCGGGCATGATGAAACCGAACAGCGCCAGGCTGAATACCCAGCCGCTTACCTCGCGGAAGACCATGGTGCCGTAGACGCCGCCGCGGCTGCGGCCATAGTAGAGCAGAGCACCGATCAGGCTGCAAATGGCCCCCGAGGCGCCTATGGTGAAGCCGATCCCCGCCAGGTACGATATCAGGTAGCTGAAGACGCCTCCCAGAGTATAGATGGTGAACATGCGGCTCGGCCCGTACTCCTGGTTGACCCAGGGAGCTATCTGGCGCAAAGCCATGAGGTTGAAGATCAGGTGCAGGATGCCGCCATGCAGGTAGTTGGCGGTGAGCAACGTCCAGTACCAGCCACGGTCGATGGGCACCGCTCCTGTCGCCCCCAACAGTCTCAGGATCGTCTGGTCCGGGCTGAGAATGGCCAGTGGACCGGCGGCGTTCCCCCGCCCCATGCTGAGGAGGATGGAAAACGCGTAGACGACGATGTTGACGGTGATGATGGCCTTGACCAGCCAGGCCCCATCAACCCCGCCCCGGGTCCAGGCCGTTGGGCGCCACCAGGCGCTGGAGCGTTTCGCCCCGCACCAGGAACAGGTGGCTTCCTCGCTGCCGATCAGTTGCCGGCAGCGGGGACACAGCATTGCTTTTTGCGTCATTACGATAGCTCCATCGACGATGTCATTTCCCTGTCGCGCCGGTCACAGCGCCCCCAGCACCTTCAAGAGATGGGGCACCATCTGTTTTTTACGCGACATGACCCCCTTCAGCTCGTACAGGCGGGGTTCCAACTGGGGATACCCCATGGTATGGGCCAGTTCGTTCTTCCCCTCCACCAGGAAGAGCGTGCTTTCGGTGTAGATGTCCGTCACCATCAACCCCGCCATGTGCAGCCCTTCCTCGTCCTTGACCTGTTTAAGCACTTGGCGCAGCTCTTCCTTGAGCCCGTAGAACTCGTCGAAACCGACCACCTCCACCTGGCCGACACCGAAGAGGGTTTCATGGGCCGAGAAGTGCTTGAAATCGGAACGAACAGCCGTCGCCAGCGATGCATAGGCCTTGAATCCGCTGCACGACGAGAATATGTCCCTGCCGAAAACAACATGATCCAGGCCGGCCCGCTCTTCCAGCCAGACGACCATCTCCCGGTCCCGGTCGGTGGTGGTGGGTGACTTGAGGATGACCGTATCGGACATGATGCCGGCCAGCAATAGGGCGGCAATGCACGTTTCAGGCTCCACTCCCCGTTCACGGTAGAGGGTCGCGACCACCGTGCAGGTGCTCCCCACGGGGGCCGTCATGAACGTGATCGGCTGGTTGCTGGGAGGATTGCCCAGCTTATGGTGGTCGATCACCTCCAGGATCTCGACCGTTTCGGCCCCCGGAACGGCCTGCCCCAGTTCGTTGTGATCCACCAGGATCAGGGCATGGGGAAATGAGGCCAAAAGCGACGACTTGGTGGCAACCCCGGCAATGGAGCCGTCCTCTTCCACGGCCACCACCGCCGGTTCGCCCGAGTGGAGCAGCTTGAGGCGCAGATGCTCCAACGGCTCGCCTACGCCGATCTTTTCAAAGCCCGGTTCGATGAAACAGGAGAGCGGCGTGGAAAGCCGGGCCAGCCATGCCGCCGTAGCGGTATCGTGGGGCGTTGAAAGGATGGTAATGCCGGCCGCCCTGCCCCTGGCGACCAGTTCCTCCTTGACCGGCAGACCGCCGGTAACCACCAGCATCCGCACCCCCCTGTCGATGGCAGCCTGCTGAATGGAGGGCCGGTCGCCGGTCATGACCAGCATGGTCGCCGGATCATAGCCGGCAATCCTGGAGAGAAAGGAATCCGCCTCCATGGCGCCGATGAAGAGATGAAGGTGTTCCAGCACGTCCGACGGGGCGCCGCACAGAAAGGTCGCATCCAGGCAGCCGGCCAGGGTGCTGGGCGTGCTGTCCACCCCCCGTTTGCGGTCCGAACCGGCCACCAGGTATTTTTCCGACAGCTTGAGCAGTGAGACGATGCCGATGGGCACATCCCTTTCATCCACCACCGGCAGCACCCGGATGCTGTGGCGGTGGAACAGTTCCAGGGCCTCCTTGAGCGACACTCCCGCCCGGACGGTGACCGGCTGGCGCGTGATGACATCATGCACCTTGGGGTGGATATCGGCCAGATAGACCGGCAATGGAATGCCGAGGCGACCGAGGATATAGAGGGTCTGTGGGTTGGGCGAACCTGCCATGGCAGCCACGACATTGTCGTGGCCTGTGCGCTTCTTCAGTTCGGCATAGCCGATGGCCGCCGCTATGGAGTCGGTATCCGGATTTCTGTGTCCTATGACATAAATCTGCTTGTTCATGGCTGCTCCGCTCGTTGTTGTGAAGCCAGTGTCCCGTACGGCTGGTCGCGGGAAGCAATTCCTTTGCTATTTCGGCTGATGCCGAGGCGCGGCGACGCAGGTATGGCAGAGCCTGCAGCAAGGAGCCGCAACGACGGCAGCGGTCAAAAGAGCCGGAATTACGAGTACGAATCGACCGCACGGGAGACTAGTATAGGGATGGCATGCACCATTGTCAAACAGGCCCCGCAACCCCCGTGTCGACAGGCCGCCGCATGCCGGATTTACATCCAAGTAAAATTGTGTTAGATGAATATGTTACGACAATCAATAAGCCGGAATGGGGGCCGATCATGAAAACCGTGGTGCGGATGTTGCTCGGGCTGATCCTGCTGGCAACCTCGATCGCAAAATTGAGTAATCTGCCGGGCTTTGTAGCGGTGCTGCACTCCTACAGGTTCCTCCCTCAGGGGTTGCACTGGCCGGCTGCCGTCATCATCGCGGTTTCCGAACTCGTGATCGGATCGTGGCTTTGCTGGGGCCGCCATCTGCGGCAGGCGGCCTGGACAACGATGGCGCTGCACGTCACCTATGCCGGCTTTGCCGCCTTCATGCTCCTGCGCAAGGTGCCGATCCTCAACTGCGGCTGTTTCGGTTCGTTCCTCGCCCGTCCCCTGTCCTGGATGACTATGGGTCAGAACCTGCTCCTGGCCGCCCTGTCGCTGCTGCTGGTCCGGCTCGCCCGCCCTGCTCCGAAGTTAGTATCCCGCTGAGCGCCGGCATTGCGCGGAGAAACTTTTTGATGAACAAGCCCCCGGAAGCAAGGCCGGACCGCATCCCCACCAATCCACCGGGAGTTCTTTATGGCCGATATTGATGCGCGCAAGGAATTCGACAACGGCTTGGCCTTGTTCAAGGCAGGCAATATTTTGAGGGCGTTGGGGCACTTTGAAAAGGCTATGGCCGAGCACCCGACCAGCCTCTGTGCCTCCTATTACGCCTACTGCATGGCAAAGGAACGGGGCCATGTCAAGATGGGGATTGCCCTGTGCCTCGATGCGCTGGAAAAGGAACCCGGCACCACGGTTCACTATCTGAACCTGGCCCGCATCCACCTGCTGGGGCATAACATGCATGACGCCATCACGGTTCTCAGGGAGGGGATGTGTCACGCCCCCGATCAAGAGATTAAAGATCTGCTGGATCATACCAGCGTGCGGAAACCGCCGGTCATATCGGCATTGCCGCGCGACAGTTTCGTCAACAAGTATCTGGGACTTCTGCTGTCAAAGCTGGGCCGGCGTTAGTGCCCCGAGAGAGCGCCAATGGGACAGCTTCCGACACAGGCGCCACAACGGGTGCAGCGCTCCGCGGACATGATGCGGGCCACCTTGCGGTATCCCTGCCGGTCCAGGGTCACCAGGCGCGAAAGGCAGGCTGCCACGCAACGGCCGCAACCGGAGCAGCGATTGACGTCAACATGGGGTACGGACGAGGGGAAATCTAGAAGAGGCCCAGATCGAGCTGTTTCCATGTAAATTCCGGCTTCCGGGTGGTACGGCTGAAAGGGTAGTAGCGGGGGCACTTGGCAACGACTGCGTTTGCCGCCTGCTTGCACGTGCGGCGGCATGAACCGCACAGCCGGTTGGGGGAGGTATGTTGTTTTTTCTTGTTCACGGGGGACATGGTTACCCTCTTAGTCCGAGCCTTCAGAGAACGTAGGGGCGCAGCGAGCTGCGCCCCCACAAAAACCAAAATCAGGCCACAAAATGCACCCAGCCGAACTCGTCGGCGATCTTGCCTGTCTGGATGCCGGTCAGGGTGTCATACAGCTTCTGCGTCAGGCGGCCCACTCCCTGCCCCATCGAGACGCACTCCTCCCGGTAGCAGAGCTTGCCGACAGGGGTAATCACCGCTGCCGTGCCGCTGCCGAATGCCTCGGTGATCTTGCCGCTCCTGATATCGGCCATCAGCTCGTTGACATCGATCAGGCGCTCTTCCACCGTGCACCCCAGGGTCGTGGCCAGCTTGAGCACCGAGTCGCGGGTGACGCCGGCGAGGATCGAACCGCCCAGGGGAGCCGTGACGATGTGATCACCGTAGGCAAAGAACATATTCATGGCCCCGACCTCTTCGATGTAGCGCCGTTCGCGGCCGTCCAGCCAGAGCACCTGATCGAACCCTTTTTTCTTGGCTTCCAGACCGGCCTTGAGCGAACTGGCATAATTACCGCCGGTCTTGGCCTCGCCGGTGCCGCCCGGGGTGGCGCGGACATACGAGTCTTCCACCAGGATGCTGACCGGGTTGAAGCCGGCCGCATAATAGGCGCCCACCGGAGAAAGGAGAACGTAAAAATAGTAGTGGGCGGACGCTTTCACTCCCAACACCGGCTCCACGGCGATCATGGTGGGCCGGATATAGAGCGAGGTTCCCGGCATGCCGGGAATCCAGTCGCGCTCCAGGGACACCAGCTTCTCGATGCCGTTCAAAAAGAGCTCCTCGGGAACCTCCGGCATGCACAGGCGGTCCGCCGAGCGCTGAAAACGCCGGGCGTTCATCTCGGGACGGAACAGTGCGATTCTGCCGTCCTCCCATTTATACGCCTTGAGTCCTTCGAAAATCTCCTGGGCATAGTGAAACACAATACAGGCCGGGTCGAGCACGAACGGCTCATACGGTTTGACGCGTGCGTCGTGCCATCCCTTGTCGGTGCTCCACTCGGCCAGAAACATCCGATCGGTAAATATTTTGCCAAAGCCTAAGTGTGATTCGTCCTCGAACTTTGCCTTCATCTTGTCAACAGGTAACGGTACAACCGAGATCTCCACGAAACGCCTCCCTAAATGATGACATGACAATGTCACGGTGGTAGTGTACCGGGAAACTATAACAATTATCCATGGCGCTTTCAACCCTAGTTTTCATCCGGAATTTCCGTATGGAAACAACCCTAGTTTTGATGATGTAAAAAGGATAAAAATAAGGCATAGTGTGAAACTGACCGGCCGGGCCACGTCCCCCGTCGAGCCGGTCGTGCCGTTTTACGCCCTCGGCAGCGTCAGGCTGCGCATCATGCTATAGCGCCCCGTACGGCTGGTTCGTACCCATGACTAACCGCACGGGACACAAAAGGAGACTTTGTCATGAAGAGACTGTCGCTTGTCACGGCCTGCATCTGGTTCTTGCCCATGCTTGCGGCCTCGCCGTCCTTCGGGGATGCCGTCAATGCCGTGAATGCCGCCAAGGATTATACGGATCCCGTCGTCGGCATCCAGTTTGCCCACGTCCCCGGCGGCTGTTACAAGATGGGCGACACCTTTGGCGATGGCGCCGACAACGAGAAACCTCCCCATGATGTGTGCGTCGCCGAATTCAGCATCTCAAAACTGAAAATCACCCAGGGCCAATGGAAAAAGGTGATGGGCGGCAATCCGTCATTCTTCAAGACCTGCGGCGACGAATGCCCGGTGGAGAACGTGAGTTGGAATGACGTGCAGGAGTTCATCACCAAACTCAACAGGCAAACCGGCAAGGAATACCGGCTGCCCACCGAATCGGAATGGGAATACGCCTGCCGCAGCGGCGGCAAGGATGAGAAATTCTGCGGCGGCAACGATGTGATGGCGGTGGCCTGGTATTTCAGCACCTCAGGAGACCATACCCAACCCGTAGGGATGAAGCGGCCAAACGGTCTGGGGATCTATGACATGAGCGGCAATGTTTGGGAATGGGTCGGCGATTGGTATGACGAAAAGTTCTCCACCATCAAGGATAATCCGCAGGGGCCCTCGTCAGGCTCAAGCCGGGTTATCCGGGGAGGCAGCTGGTTCATGCTCCCCAAGAATGTCCGCGCGTCCGTGCGCAGCTCTCAGCCGCCGGATGTACATTCGTACGACGTGGGATTTCGCCTGGTCGCCCCGGCCCCCTGATACCGATTCCAAATCAAGGCGCTATCCGTACGCCTACGTCGCCTTCGACCCTCGCCGCCTTGATTTCATCCTTGATTTGGAATCGGTATAATAAAGTTGCGCCTGAAGCGGTTTTTCACGCTTTCTTGTAGGCGAAGCGCTCCCGGCAGTGGACGCAATTCTTATGGCCGGCACAAGGCTTCAAAAGGGAGATGAGGATAAGGTTGAGCAGCATGACTTCCTGAACCAACAGGCTGGCATGGTCCAGATAGTACGTGCGGTAGTAGCCGGGTATGGTAAAGACCATGAATTGATTGATCCTGCAGATGATCTCCATCTGCCTCAGCCACGGGGCAAGCCATATGAGGCCGAATGCCACGGCGATCAGGCTGCCCAACCATTTCTTGAGGACCCATCGGCAGGCAAACAACTGCAGGTTATTGCTGAAGCAGAGAAATACCCCGCTCATAATGCTGACGGCCACCGAGGGACCGATCAGGAAGTTGTCCAGGTAATGTATCCCCAGGTTGAAGGCGTTCAACTCCTCAGAGCTGCCGGATTCATGGTTGAGATAGAGCAGCACCCCGATACTGACCACGGCCCCAAACCAGACACAGGATGAAATTATATGCCCAAACTTGAGTACAATACTGACGGAATTGTATTCCCGCATAGTTTAGTACCTCCCCGTTCAGTACGCCTCGTGTCACCCCCTTTACTATAACCCGTTGTACATGTATTGCACATCATGTATACGGAACCTTCCCGATATGGCCGGGCAGGGAATGAAAATCATTTCCGTCTCGACTGCAGCAGGACATAGGCCAGATACCCAACAACCACCAGATTCACGGCCAGTATGGTAATTTTGGGCCACGTTGCCCTGCGCGCGACTTCAAACAGCTCAAGAGGTATGTACATCCCGCCTGTCAACAGGCCGAACCACTCCGCCCACGCCATCCGTTTCCAAAGCCCGTACGCCTCCACGAAACGCACGACGGAGTAGCATAACGCGGAAAACGCAAGCACCCAGAGCTGCAAATCCGTTACATGCGTCGCCAAATCGATAAAAATGCGCGGATAATGACGGGCCGGATTGATATGCAGGTGCCGGACGAGTTGTTCGACAGCAAGATGAACGTCTTCGTGGATGAGCGCCAGTATCCCGAAGCCGGTCAAAAGGACGATAGTCCCCTTGGCCCCCTCCAAGAGCGCTACGAGATGCAGTCCTCTAATCTGTGAGGGATTTTCCCCATTGTCGTTCATGGTAGTGTCCCCTGGTTTCCGCCCGGAAAGTTTTTTTTCCCGAAGCGAAAACAGCTCGTTTTTCATCCGGACTTTCCGGGTGAAAACTACCTTTACAACATGTGAGGCAATACGGCAACAATGTTGCGCCAATCAGGGAGAAATGAGAAAACCGGGGGAATCCCGGTTTTCAACCACGCTCGCTGCAGGGCATTTTCATCACCGCCGGCGCTTGGCGCCCGGCAAGCTCTGTTTTTGCTCCTTCAGCAATTGCTGCCAGAACTTCGTCATCACGGCCTCGCAGCGCTCCTTGTCGGCAATCCGCACTCTCTGGGTGCACACAACCGTGCCGTCGATATTGACGATGCGTTCCAGAGTGTTGTCGTTAACCCATATGATAGTGTTCTGCATCCCGTCCCTCCAGCGCGAGGGCCCTCACGGCAGTCCTCCTGATCGTTTTTAAAAGTAATACAAAAACCCGATTAGTCAAACTACGTATACGCCTATCGACGTTTCTCGCCCCAAAAACCGGCGTTCACCGCTTCCATAAAATTGCTCAAGATCTGGTAATTGAGATGCTGAAGCAGGATGGCGCGCAGATGATCCGAATATTTGGGGTTGCATCAAAATGGTGCAAATCGAGGCATCCGCAAGTGTTTCAAGTGCCTTTATCGTGTAATTACTTATGGCTAAACAAACGCCGTCAATGTGTCCATTTTCTGAACGCTTTTTGAATAAGGTGGCATTTTTCATGTGATATCACATGGTTTGGAGAATACCCGTATGTGTTCATTTTCTGGACACATTTTGCATAAAGCTGATTTTTTCGTGTGATATCAAAGGGCTTGGTGAATACCCCCATGTGTTCATTTTCTGGACACTTTTTGGATGGCAATAATATTATTAACATACTGAAATTGTAATTGAATTTTGTGTTTACGAGGAGTAGAAGAGCATATGGTTTTTAATAAAATGAATTTAAAAACAGGATCATCGAATGGCAAAAGATGAGAGTTTATTTGAAAGTCTGATCAAAGCGCCTTGGTGGGTGAGTGCAACTGTTCTTGTCCTTGGAAATCTGTTTATCCGGCTAATCATTCCAGCGTGGTTTTCAGGAGGCAGAACCCAAGGACCGTTAGGTCCTGCAATACACGGCGCTTTTGCTCAAGCTATGCCCCTTGTAGCTAACCTGTTTTCAATCGTTATTGTCGGAGCAATGATTTTCTCGCTGATTCGAGAAAAGTTCCTGCACGGGCAAATATCCAAAAGCGACGTTCTACCCTATAAAAGCCGTGAAATCCTTTTTACCCCCGCCGAGCTTAATTTCCTGAATACCTTGGAACAATCACTGAACAAGAATTACCGGATTTACGGCAAGGTGCGCTTGTGCGACATCATTGAGACGAAGAATAACCTGGACAACAAGGCGTTTCAGAGGGCGTTTAACAGGATCAGCAGCAAACACGTGGATTTCGTGATCTGCAATGCCCGTAGTCTTGCCATTGAGATGGTGATTGAGCTTGACGACAGCACACATAAGCAAAGCGAGCGGAGAGCCAGGGACGAGTTTCTGGATACGGCGCTGGGTGCCGCACATGTTACGATAGCCAGGTTTCCGGTCAAACGGGCGTATACCCTGCGGGAGCTTCAAGCGAAGCTAGGGGATTTTGTCGTATCAACGCAAGAGCCGGTTGAGGGTAAGGTTGTCGAGGTGGCAGAGCCTGGGCCGGTTGATGCAAAACCGGAACCGGTGAAAGATATTGCAAGATGTACCACTTGTGGGAGTGAGATGAAGGTGAGAGAGAAGAAGTCTGGAGATGAGGTGGGGAAGAAATTCTGGGTGTGTGTTCAGTATCCTGAATGTAGGACTGTTGAGCCGTATTTAGAGGCAAAATGGTTTTAGGAGCCGAGATGCCTAACCACTTATTCGTTCCTCGATATATCGTGTCTCGTGTACGGACTGCACACAAAATATGAATAATGGAGACCTGCCCCTCTTGGTATACTCAATAATTAGTTTTATATTTAGATTCATAGGGACAAAAAATGAAAATAGATCGAGCATTGCAGGACAAAATGTGGCGGTTGCTGTTGCGATGGATACCCATCATTCCTGCCCCAGAGATTTATGACCTTCTTCGAGATGTCAAGCGTTCCCAAGATGATGTTGATTCACAAGTCACCGAAGCGATTGAATCTATTCAAAGGACTTCCACACTGGTTACGCGACTTGAAGAAAGCCTTAAAGAAAGAGCTGCAAAACTCGAACTGTTACAGCAGGAACACGAGCGTTACTCACAGCTTGCAGACATAGAATCAACAAAAGCTCATGCGTTACTCACTCAAATTGAGACGACTCTTGATAAAAATGCCTGGAAAGAACGCTGGTTCGCTTTTGGAATCAATATAGCAGCTGGTCTCATTTTTTTTATCCTTGGAGTTATATTCAGCGACTCTCTCAAAAATCTATGGTCAACTTCAACGAAATGATTGTAACGGTAAAAACGCATCGTCAAAAAAGAGCATATGGTCAAGCTTTCGGTTTTTTCGTGTAATATCTATAAAAGGAGGTGCACATGGATAGTGATTTTTATGTGCAAATTGACTTTCAAAAAGGTACTGAGAACCCAGAGCGCGTGTTCCAGGCAATGTCCGATCTCATCCATACCTTCCGACATATCGATCAAGACCTATCATCTTCAATAGCAACAACAATACAGTCAAAACTAATCCTGCAAGATATCGAAGCTGGTTCCATCCGCGCTCGCCTGAGGTCTATTCTTGAATCTATTGATGATGAGGGGTTGAAAGAACTCAACTGGAAGAAAGTTGTTGGATCGTATTTAGTGAAAGGTAAGTACACGATTCTTAAGTTCTTAGAAGAAAGAGATAAAATTGACAATCGTCAGCAAATCGAAGATCTCCGTGAATCACTGGTTAATCTGGCTGAGGAGGCGGATATAAAAAAATTTCCTTTTTACAACCCAATACCTGAGGCAAGACTGATAAAAGACTTGCAATATTTAGGAAATGCTTTGGCACCACTTCTCGACAGCGATACTGTGAAATTCTCAGGAGACAGTGAAATTATTTTAATAAACAAGGGATTTATGGTTTCGCCGGATGCAATGGAAGATATACTGACAGAACGTGTACTGACAGGTCAATATGAAGTTTTCCTCAAAGTAAAAAAACCAGACTATCTCGGTCAATCAATGTGGGAATTCAAGCATGAAGGAAAGCTTGTTCCTGCAAAAATATTAGATGTCATGTGGGTTCAGAAATTTCAAAACAAAGAAATTCAATTGGGTCCGGGTGACTCAATTCGCGCATTGGTTGAAGTCAAAGTGAATTACGACAAGTATGGTGACGTTATCAGCAGTCATTACACAGTATTAGAGGTAAAGGAGATAATCCCGCTCCCGAAAAGTGTTCAGCAATCACTACGTTTGGATTTTTAACTTTAAAAAGGTAGAACCCAAGGGACAATAAGGGGACAGGCTACTTATTGAGGTGCCAGCATGCCGAGGATAGCAAGAGCTTTAGCTGACAACTGTTGTTACCATCTCATCAATCGCGGTAACGGCAGGCAGCAGGTTTTTCACAAGGACGGCGACTACCGTGCGTTTATGGACCTCACACTACAGGCACGGGAAACATATTCCGTAAGACTTCACGCTTGGTGTCTTATGCCAAACCATTTTCATTTACTCGTTCAACCAGAGCAGGCGGACCAACTCAACAAATGTATGCAGTGGTTGATGACGAGCCATGTCCGCCGGTATCACCAGCATTATGGGACCAGCGGACATGTCTGGCAAGGAAGATACAAGAGTTTTATCGTTCAGGACAACGATCATCTCTTGACTGTAACCCGCTATATTGAGGCCAACCCTGTTCGGGCTGGACTCTCGGAGACAGCCGCGCAATGGCCTTGGTCATCGCATTCAGCGCGAATTGCTGCGATCAATAATATGCGCCCCGACACACTCCCGATTTTGCTGCCCTATGATTGGACCACTTACGTGGACATGCCATTGACGGACGCAGAGATAGAGAAACTCAGAAACAGCGTGAACCGGCAGACACCATTTGGGAAGGATGATTGGAGAAATCATTTGTGCGAGCAAATGGGACTCGAATCAACTTTAAGGACACGCGGGTGGCCAAAGGGGCAAAAAAGGGGCATCAATAAGCAGCCTGTCCCCTTATACCCCCCTAAAAGCAATAATTCCACTATGTCCTCAGATTGATTCAGATATCATGTGCGCATCACAGTAACCGCCTATGGTCGCAATGCAGAACCACGGCCAGCCGTTTGGCGTTGACAACTCCAATAATCCTTTTACCGTTTTCCATCTCACTGATATGCCGCTGCGGTATGCCGGTCGCTTCGGCAAGCTGCATCTGAGTCATTCCCTCCCGGTGGCGATAGCCGGAAAGCGTTGCCCCTGCTTCATTGCCCTGAAATTCTGGAAAAACGTCACGCCAAGGGATACTTTCATCCGATTCCTGCAAACCGATCTTTGCAGCATAGGCGCGGAGTTCCTGAAGCTTCTTTGCAGGGCCGATGAAACGGGCAACCTCAGTACGGGGCTTTTTCGTGCGTTCCAACATATTGCACCTCAACCAGTTTTATTTTTTTGTCTTGAACTTCCCAAACGGCTACATACGTCGTATTGCCTTTTTTCAGGTGGCAATGATGCCTTACGTCTGACAGCTTCCCGTAATTCGGCCAATCGCCACGCACAGGGCCTCCCGCCTCAATGTCACCAATGAGGGCATACAATATTTGCCGTAATGGTTTTGTAAGCTTGGCTTTCTGCTTTTCGGCGTTTCGTGACAGTTTCACCGTCCATGTCATACATTATACCTTTCAGAAGTATAAATCAAGGTGATTTCCGGATAAAGAGCGTCATGAGGGATGTTCAAAAATATTCGGGGGCCATACATGCCATTTATTGTTCATAAAAACACTATTCCGCTATCTCCCTAGCTTAATCCTACTTGTTACCTTTTGCCGCAACACGGGCAGAGAATTTCTCGAAATTGACGGCAAAGCGTTCGTGCTTCCCGCGACCAATGACTTCAACCTCGTCACGGGCAACAATTTCCCAAACGGTTTTTTTGCCGTCGATTTCAACAAGGCGAACAGTAGCCGATACTTCCATGCCTGCCGGGGTGGCGGCTTCATGGGTTACATTAATCATAGTGCCCACGGTGCGTTCTCCCTCTTCCATGTATGGTGCAAGCGCCTCCATGCACGCCCATTCCATAAAGCCGACCATGTAGCCGGTCGCGAAAACCTCCGGCATGACGCTAAACAGAGCGGATTCGGGATACAAAAAGGGAACTGTTCTTTCTTTCGGCACACGATACGTAAAGGTATGTTCCAAGCCGACAGTCAATGTGTCTTTCATCTTATATCTCCTCTTTTCTTGATGATTCCCGCCCTGATTACAAGCGGCCCGGAAAAGATAATGCGTCATTTGGCCGTTTCTATGTTAAATTCATGCGGTAATTGGCCTGCGCCGACAGATGTCGTACCGACGGGGACTCCGCCGTTTAATTCAATAGAAAGATTGGTGATACATAAATGAGACTATTGAGTATTTTAATATTAAGCGTTGTTGCGTTATCCTCGTGTGCAACATTACATAAAAAAGACAAAATTGAAGAGGCAAAAGAGAAAAGCAGAATTGCAATGGACAATTTCAATAATTGCACCGTCAAATCTGTTGATCAATTGGACGATGGGTATTCCGATGCGAGCACAATTGCTCTCGCGCTTACAAATTATTGCATGATCGAATATGATGCAAATGCTGAAGCACATAGTTTATCTAGTAATCAAAATAATAAAGAAAAAAATATGTATACAAATAATGTATATACAAAGGAAGCTAAAATTGAAGCCTCTATTAATACTGTTTTAAAATATAGGCACGATAAGCTTTCTACCATAACCAAAAAAACGAGTGTTCCGCAGTGAGCGCAATCACCTGGAAGTAAGGACAAAGGTCTGCAACGCGTTGTTCCTCATGGCTTTTTGTAACGTGCGGCGGCTGTGAAGAGATCTCTGCCCAGTATGCGCACATCGGCTTGATCTAACGAGTAACCATTCCGCTCCATAATCTGCCGTGTCATTCTGCCCATCATCTGTTTCCAGCAATCCCCCCTGATGCCGTTGCCGAATTTTGCATTTCTGGTAGGCTATGACGAACAAAGAACAATAGAAAGGAAGCCATTTCATGCGCCACATAGCAGTCAGTGAGGAAACAGAACGGAATTTCCATTTATTTTGGGACAATTTTCCCTTTCCCGTCATGCTTGTCCATAAGGATCGGACAATTGTCGACCGTAACAAGGCCGGGGAGGCTGTTGGTTATATAATAGGCAGCCGCTGCGCCGATATCGGTAGCAAAGAAGATCACAAGGGATGCTTGGCAAATCAGGCTCTTCGGGAACATACCGCTAAACGGGCGGTTGGTTATGTCAAGCAGGCTGATGCCGTATTCGATGCCTACTGGGTGCCCCTCGCCGGCAGCGATGAATTGTACCTGCATTTTTTCACCGATATCACCGAGTATGCAGCAGAGCGCCTGTTTCCAACCACGTGCGAAACCGACGACAAGAGTTGCGATTCCTGCAATTGCGTGGGGTGACATTGGGATAAAAGAAAGCCGGCACGGTACACTAGGGGATGCCTCACGGCTCCTTGCTTCACAGACCACCGGCAGGGAGACAATATTTATTGACGCAGTCGCAGAATGGGGAGCAATATGAATCATTGTGACTATCGAGCGGGCATACTGCGAACAGTGCGGAAGAGAGATACAGGATCGGGATAATCCTGATCTGTATTCCGTCAAAGTAGACCGGAATGGTTTTTTGCTGGAGATTGTCAACGGGGAGTTGGTTGCAGGCTCGCACCATTATTGTTCCGGCGAGTGCATGTTCCGTCGTAAGCAGGGCGTTTTCACGGAAGAGGACATTATTACCTATCATTTCAACCTGGAATAATTGAAGGGCACCACACCTGTTAATTCATGCAGTCGGAAAAACAGGTTTGATCCCCGTAATTCCACCAGTACCCTACAGTGAAACAGCTAAAGGGCCGCAGCCTTATTCCACATCTACATTCCTGATCCCCTTCGGCCTCCAGGCCGGAGAAATCACGAACGAGCCCCGTTTTTCCTTGTCCGGCAAGAGAGTCCCGAACGTCACCGACATATTCCCGAAACGCTCATTCACCTCATCCATGGCCTTCGTCACATCCGCCCTCTTCCGCTCCTCCTCGAAGAGCGACGGCTGCTGCGCCTGGTGGTTGAGGTTGGAGATGCTGACGCCCATCAGGCGGATCGGCTGTTCCAGTTCGACGCTGTCCAGGATCGACAGGGCGGCCTTGTAGATCTCGTTGCTCAGGTTGATGTAGTTCCTGAGGGTCGTCTGTTTGCCCCAGCTGGTAAAAAAGTCCGCATACCGCACATACAGCGAAACCGTCCTGCCGGCCACGCCATACCTGCGGGCCCGCCGGCCGACCATCTCCGACAACTGCAACAGAAACCGGAGAATATCTTCGCGGCGGTCGATGTCCTTCTCCAGGGTCATGCTATGGCCAACCGACTTGACGTCGTCCTCCCGGCCGACCGGGATGACCGGCGAATCGTCGAACCCCTGCCCCATCTGCTTGAGCCGCATCCCGATGATCCCGAACTTCCGGGTCAGGCGTGCTTCGTCGCAGCGGCCCAACTCCCCGCAGGTATGGATGCTCATCATGTTCAGATGGCGCTGCATCTTCTTCCCGATGCCGCAGAGTTCCTGTATCGGCAGCCGTTCCATTACCCGGCCGACGTCTTCGGGCTTGATGACGGTGAGGCCGTCCGGTTTCTGCATCTCGCTGGCCAGTTTGGCGAGCAGTTTATTCGGGGCAATGCCGATGGAACAGGTGATGCCGAAAGATGCCCTGATGCGGGCCTTCAAAAGATGCGCGATCCTCTCCGGGGTGCCGAACATGGCCAGCGAGTGGGTGACATCCAGGAAAGCTTCATCGATGCTGAAGATTTCCACCTCGGGGGTATACTCCTGCATCATCTCCATGATGCGGCTGGAGGTGTAGGTGTATTTCCGGTTGTCACCGACGACGAGGATCAGTTGCGGACAATGGCGCTTGGCCTCCCAGATCGCCATGCCGGTCTTGACCCCGAACTTCCTGGCTTCGTAGGAGGCGGTGGTGATGATGGTGCGGTTGCCGGAGCCAGTGACGGCTATGGGTCTGCCCTGGAGCTCGGGGTTGGCGGCTTGCTCCACCGACGCAAAGAAGGCATTCATATCCAGATGCATCACGATTCGTTGCTTAGGGTCTGACAAGTAATAAGGTGTTACATCCGGCATTGCATCTCCAGGCCGTCTTTGACCGTACTTCAATCGTCAAATCCTCAACGTAGCCCTGCTACGCCAATTTTTTGACAGACCCTTGGGCATGGCTAATCCGTCGTGTGAGGATACAGCATCCAGGTCTGATCCTCCGAGTTATAGACCAGCTCATACAGGGCATTGTCTTCCGTCACAACAGCAAAATGCAAAAGCGGTGTGTCACCAATCCTGTCTTTCCAGAAGTAGGTCGTCCTGGCGATCTTGTGCTGCCGCCGGTTCAGTTCGAACCAGACCGGCTTGGCCTTGGCTCCGGGTTGGAACACCACGGCTATGCGTACCGGCTGCCCTCCTGTCATGGGAAGTTTCGAATGATCTTCAGCAACCTGCCGGCAATGACCGTTTCCGCTTCACCCTCACGGATGATGATCGGCTGCATGGAACGGTTCTCCGGTTGCAGCCTGACATGCCCCTTCTCGCGGTAAAAGCGCTTCAGGGTCGCCTCGCCATCAATCAACGCCACGACGATCTGCCCGTTCTCAGCGGTCGGCTGGGGGGTAATCAGCGCCAGGTCGCCATCGAGGATATTCGCTTCGATCATGCTGTCGCCTTCGACCCGCAGAAAGAAACACCCCTTGTCATTGACCCACGACATGTCCAGATTGTAGTACCCCTCAACGTCCTCGATTGCGGGCTCGGGACTGCCCGCACGCACCCTGCCGACGATAGGGACGGCTAAGGTGCCCGGTCTGCTGGTAAGGGAGATGTTCCGGGGACTTCCTTCTCGGCGGCGGAGATACCCTTTGCGCTGCAAGGCTTCAAGATGCAGGGTGGCGGTGGCGGTCCCCCTGACGCCGATATGATCGGAGATTTCCCGCAGTGTCGGCGGGCATCCGTGTTCTTCCAGGTGGGACGTGACGAAATCGAGGACCTGTTGCTGCCGGTCGGTGATGGGCTGCATGGAGACTCCGAATAGCTGTCATAATGAATATATGTCACATGTTAGCCATTCGGTAGATTTATGTCAAGATTCCCATTATCCTGAATCCGCGCAGGTGTCACGGATTCAGGATAATCACCACGGTCAATGCGGGGGTTCCAGGAACGGATGCCGGCTTTTCTCCCTGTGTTGCCATAATGTAATTCTATGGTAAAAATATATGTGAGAATTGTTGAACTATAAACGCCCTTTCGAATGGGGAAATTGCCATGGCAAACCAGAGGTTTCACATACGGCTTGAATGCAAAGAGCGCTGCCATCTGCACCTGAGAGATTCGTTTTATCCAGCCAGGGCCGAGAATATCTCTTTGGGGGGTGTTCTCGTGCATTTCGACGACTCGATCCCCGGCTTTTATGTCGGTGACAATTGCAAACTGGTAATGGATGGACTCCAAAATTACGAATATCTATGTGAAATTGCAAGGGTTGAGGCTGCTGATGTTGCCCTCAGGTTCGTCGGTATGCACATCACAACGTAGGTAGTTCCAATTTTTCCGCGGAGGAAAATGAAATGGCCAACATATCAGTCGAACAGGTGCATGGCGTTACTATCGTTCAAATCTCCGGCAAACTGACGTTTGAGGAAACCATTTCCACTATTAAGAATTATTACCACATGGCAACGCGTCACATAATCTGGGATTTCACGGACGAAGACGCGACCCCGATTACCCCGGATCAATTCAGGAAAATAATTTCGACGGCCAACGAATACCTGCCATTCAAAGAAGGCGGCAAGACAGCTTATGTCAGCACTGCCGACAGCACGTATGGAATGACGCGCATGTTTTCGGTATTGGCGGAGTTTTCCGGCATACCTTACCCGTACAGAGCCTTCCGAGACTTTGAAGAGGCTGTTGAATGGCTGCATAGCCCCCCACATTAGACCCGGTCTCCATCCGGAAACTCCGGATGAGAAACGAGCGGTTCCCGATTGGGAAAGACGGGATTGATAATCTCTTACCGTTTTTATCCCACAAACTTGTTTCACTCTTTTTGATGTTTCCCTATCGAATTCCTTGACGTGCGCGTGCCTGGCAGGATAATAAGGAAATGGGTCGCCGAGGAATCAACAAATTACGGTGGACAAACCACAGGCCCTCTATCTGTTGCATCGACAGATGCTCATGCCGGCGCCCGGATCGCAACAACCTAAAAACGGCAGTTCCGCCACGGAGAAGCAGAGACACAGATGAAATCACAGAGACAACAACCCATAAAGAAAGAGTTTAATGATTAAGCTTGAAACGCTTGAAAAAACGCCAAAAACGCTTTTTTTACTGATGTCGGCCTTTGTCCTCCTGTTAGGTTATTACGATTATATAACCGGTTGGGAAATGTCCTTCACCATATTTTATCTGATCCCTATCCTGATAGCTGCCTGGTTCATAGGAGGTTTCGCGGGAGGGAGCATTGCCGTCATCGGCACACTGGTCGGTCTGGTTGCCGACATCAAGAGTAATATTCCTTATTCTTACGGGTATGTTGCATATTGGAACGCTATTACCAGATGCGTCATGTTTTTAGTCATTGTCCGGTTGATCGTCGTTATCAAAAACCACCTGAAAGGATTGAAAAAAAACGTTGAGGACAAGACTTCGTCACTCGCGCAGCAGATTGCCGAGTGTGAGCTGGCAGAGCAGAAGTTGGAATTGATAAATTTCAGTTTGGAAAACCTCACGGATGCCATTTATTGGGTTACGGTGGATGGTCAATTCTGGGAAGTCAATGATACGGCTTGCGCAATGCTGGGATATACCCGCGAAGAGCTGCTATCAAGGGGGGTTCCGGATATAGACCCGAATTTTTCGCCTGAAATCTGGCAAACCAACCTGGATAAACTCAGGGCCGAAAGGCACCTTTGCGTTGAAACAGTGCATCTTGGGAATAATGGCCGCAAGATTCCCGTTGAGGTGACGGTTAATTATTTTACCTACAATGGCGTGGAATATAACTGCGCCATAGTCCGGGATCTATCGGAACGAAAAGAGGCTGAGGCCGAGAAGCAGAGTCTCATGATTCAGTTGAACCAATCGCAAAAGATTGAATCCATAGGCCGTTTAGCCGGTGGCATTGCCCATGACTTCAATAACATGCTCATGCCGATTTACGGTTACTCTGAATTGCTGAAATTGCACATGCAGCCCGGCGATCCCGATGTGGAGAAGGTGAACAAGATCATCCAGGCGGCAGACAAAGCGAAAATATTGATCCAACAGCTGTTGGGCTTTGGCCGCAAGCAGATATTGGAGATGAAGATTATTGACCTGAACGAGGTTGTGAGCTCCATTTACGAGATACTGCAAAGGACCATCCGCGAAAACATCGATATCCGGCTCCATCTCACACAGGAAACATCAGGAATCCGTGCAGACAGGCACCAGATCGAGCAGATTATCATGAACCTCATCATCAATGCCCAGGACGCCATTGAGAACAAAGGGGTCATCACTATCGAGACGGCAGAGGTTGCCCTTGATGAGGAATATGCTCGTCAACATGTTGCGGTCAAGCCGGGCAGGTACATGATGCTTGTTGTCACCGACACGGGAAGCGGCATGGACCAGGAAACGATTTCCCATGTTTTCGAACCGTTTTTCACCACAAAAGCTGAAGGCAAGGGAACGGGGCTGGGGCTGGCCACCGTCTATGGCCTTGTCAAACAGCATGGGGGAAACATATGGATTTACAGCGAACCCGGCAAAGGCAGCGCTTTCAAGATTTACTTCCCGATCGTCAGCGATAAGCCTGTTGCGGAACAGACCGTTGTTTCGGAACATATCTGGTTTAATGCCGCCAATCGAACCATTTTGCTGGTTGAGGACAATGATCAGGTCAGACAGGTTGTGTATGACCTATTGGATAATCAGGGATTCAATGTGATCATGTCGGACAGCGCGAGACAGGCCTTGGAGCTTGCCAACGGCAAACACATTGATCTGCTTATAACGGATGTCGTAATGCCGGATATGAACGGACCTGAACTTCATAAAAAATTATCCGATTCACACCCTCTGCTAAAGGTGCTATTTATGTCGGGTTACACAAATAATAGCATTGCCGATCATGGTGTTCTCGATGAGGGAATCAACTTTATCCAGAAACCGTTTACCAACGACAATCTGTTAAATAAAATACAATTTGTGATACGTGACTTGAACACACAATGAAGGCTTTCAACATGGTGAAGCAGAGAAATTCCTAAAGGAGGAATACCGTATGCCCGAACTCAAAGGAACAAAAACCGAAAAAAATCTCATGGATGCGTTTGCCGGAGAATCCCAGGCCCGCAACAAGTACACCTACTTCGCCTCGGTTGCCAAGAAGGAGGGGTATGAGAAGATTGCCGCTTTTTTCCTGGAGACGGCCGAGAATGAGAAGGAACATGCCAAGCTTCATTTCAAGTACCTAGGCGGAATCGGCTCAACTGCCGAAAACCTGCGGTCCGCCGCTGCCGGCGAACTTGAAGAATGCACCGATATGTACCCGAAGATGGCAAGAGAAGCACGGGAAGAAGGATTCCCCGATATCGCCTTCGTGCTGGAGTCCATAGGTAAAATCGAAAAAACGCACAAAGAGCGTTACCAGAAATTACTTGAGGAGCTGGAATCAAACACCTTCTTTGCCAAAGATGAAACGGTCCGCTGGAGATGCCGTAATTGCGGCCATATCCATGAAGGCCCGGAAGCCCTCAAGGTGTGCCCTGTCTGCAAACATCCCCAGGCATATTTTGAGCTGGTGGAGGAACACTACTGAGTTCCTCAGGCAATTTGAGCTTTTCTCAGGGCACCGATTTGACCACCACAGCGGTTTCACCCGAAAGGGATCTAGCACCTTGTAACACTTGAAGTTACGCATATGGTCCCCTCCCCCCGTTGGGGGAGGGGAATGTTCCGAAACAGTTAATGTCCCAAAACACCAGTTGAGGGTAGAATAAAGATCTATGAGAGGAAGGGTGCTGTGAAAACGCTGAAAAACTCCCGCATTGCCTTTAGGAGAAGAGGATGAGTCCGGTTAATGAACTATTGTCAGGCAAAATCCGTCTGCCTACTCCGCCGGCAATTGCCATCAAGATTCTTGATACCGTGCGCGGGGATAGTTTCACCTTCGAAGACCTTGCCAGAGTGATCGAGTCGGATCCGGCCTTGGCGGCGAGAGTTCTGAAAGCCGCCAATTCCCCTTATTACCATCTGTCAAGCACGGTAACCAGCATTGAAAAGTCTGTGGCTATCCTTGGAACACATACGGTAAAGAATATTGCCCTGTCATTCGTTATCTGCTCCGAATTTCAGTGTGACCCTTACGAAACGTTCGACGCCACGATATTTTGGCGCCACGCACTATCGTCAGCCGTGGCCGCGGAATTAACCGCCACATTGGTTCACGCCCCCAGTAAGGACCTCTTCATCACTGCGCTGATGCAGGATATCGGCATATTGGTGATGCAAGGTTACCGCCCCCGTGACTATCAACTGGTATTCAATTGCAGAAAGGAAAGCCATCGGCCGTTACCGGAAATCGAAAGAATGATCTTTGCGTGCGATCATCAGGAGGTGGGGTCTGAGTTGCTCAGGAGTTGGCTGCTTCCTGAAGAAATCTACGAACCGATACGTTATCACCACCAAGATGCCGTGGTCCCCCCAAAATACCGGATTACAACCGCTCTCCTCTCTATCGCCAGGAATCTGTCTTCCTTCTACAACGGCTCCGAAGACGTCGACAAGATCAGGCAGGCTAAGCATATCCTCGACACGGAGTTCGGAATTAAAGGTAGTGACGTAGACACCTTGATTGAATCCGTTGCCACAACGACCCTCGAACTATTTTCGGTATTTGAGATAGCTCCCGGCGCCCTTCGGCCCTTTTCCAACATACTGCAAGAGGCAAATTCAGAACTCAGCGAGTTGTATGACTCTTATGAGCTTCAGATTATTGAGCTGAAACAGGCGAAGAAGATGCTGGAAAAACAGACCAAAGAACTCAACAGGGCAAATACGAGACTTCGTGAAATTGCGTCCAAAGATGGCTTGACGGAGATCTTGAATTATCGTTCGTTCCAGGAGGCCATGGATCGTGAGATAATCAGATCGAAAAGGTATGGCAAAGAGTTTTCGCTGATCTCGTTCGATGTCGACAACCTCAAAGCGATCAATACCGATTATGGCCATCCGGCCGGCGACCTTGTGCTCGTCGAGATTTGCAGGGCCGTTGGCAAGATCATACGCGCCAGCGACATCTTTGCCCGGTGCGGAGGAGATGAGTTTTCCATCATAATGCCGGAAACTGACGCGGACAGGGTTCTGATTGCCGCCGCACATCTGAAGAGTTGCGTGGAAAGCCTGGACATTCAGGCGGACGATGAGATTATCAAGGCTCAAATAAGTATAGGCGTCTCCAGTTACCACCCCGCTGTCCAGACCATGGACAAAAAGAGATTAATTCTAATGGCAGACAAGGCACTCCTGCGATCAAAAAACAGCGGCAAAAATCAAATTTCCGTTTTTTACCCCGATGGCAATGATGGAATCACAAAGAGTGAAGAGATTCCCCCCTGATATGCCTGCGCTTTCTGTCAGCAGGCGGCCGGAGCTAATGAACCGAAGTTTTCCCCGGCAAGAGAGAGCGATGAATCCATCAATAAATCGGGCGGGAACATGCAAACCTTGTTTTTGCCCGTCCTCTTGGCCAGATAAAGAGCTTGGTCAGCTTGTTTTACAAGGTTGGCAGTGAAAATAGTGCCACCATCTTCGCTGGTTGCCAAACCTATGCTGACTGTTATCTGAATTCGCCGGCCGTCAAAGGTAAAGACAGTTTTCGCCAACCGGTTTCTAATCCGTTGCGCAATGACATGGGCAGCGGCGGCTTTGGTCTGAGAAAGAATGATTGCAAATTCTTCACCGCCGAAGCGGGCGACCAGATCGTGGCCACGGCAGCTTTCTTTAAGAATTCCCGCAAAAGACTTCAAAACCTGATCACCTGATTGATGCCCGAAGGTGTCGTTCAACTGTTTGAAATTGTCAAGGTCGAAGAGGAGGAGTGAAACCGGACGCATGTTCGGACTTTTTGCCTGTTGGACCAGGGTTTCATCAAAAATTCTGCGGTTGAATAGCCCGGTGAGGCCATCACGCATCGCAAGGTCTTTCATTCTGCTGTGTTGCCGAGCGTTTTTGATCGCCTGACTGAAACAGGCCACAATGTTGGCATGAAGCGAAGCGGAGAAGGTTTTTCCTTGACCTGCTTTATAGTAGATTGCAATGGTGCCAAGGTTGTCATGCAGGTTAAAGTGTGTGGAGTCACATGAACTCTCGGGCAATGAGGAAGGTGAATACACTTTGCCCACGATGATTTTTGGTCTGACAGCAACTATCCCCTCTTGAGCCATTGGGGAAAACACAATGGTCCTACCTTCGAGTTCCGCTGAAAAAGCAAAGACAATCCGGCTGTAGGGGGCCTGTGCATAAAGAGCACGAGCGGCGATAGAACAGATACCGTCAAGCTCCAAGGAAGTGCTGACAGCAGTCATAAAACTGCTGATGAAACGTGCCTCTTCGAGTTGAGCCTGAAAGTTTTCCGATAGGCATCCGCCATCGTCACACAAGATTTGGGATTCGATCCCAACCTGTCTTTTTTTGTAATTGGTTTCCGTCCTCATAGCTGCCTCCCGACTCTATTACCATCATCTGCGATGCCTGATCACACCCCAGTCATTAAACTGACAAGCAGTATTTAAGCAACATATATGCCAGACACTACATAAAATAACATGCCGTGACATCAGCATGTTATCGTTAGAAGTGTCAAAGGCTATCTGCTTAACCGACCGAATATGGTGTGGGAGCGCGCCAACCTGTCATGTTTTTGACTTTTACTCTATCATGGTTTATTCATACGATGGAAAACGGACTGTAAGCGCAAACCATGCTAGTACTGGGAACATCATCCAATTTATTGGTGTATAATTCACTACATACTCCATCAATGGTGATATTTTCAGATTTGCATATTCTAAAAGGTAGAACTCAGCAATGGGCTTTAAACGTAATACTCTCAATAAAAATAATTTTAACCGCAACAAACTATTAACGCCAAGCAATATCAGTCACTTGTCTTAAAAAAGTCTTTAGCCTGATAGGCTTGAGACATTGTTTCATAAGAATTAGAATAATTTTATACTGTTTGCGTATTTGCGGTTACTGACTACCATTTTTAAGTTGAATGCTTCCGCGCGCATAATACCCCATTAGTGCAAGCTTGGTAGTTTGGAGCAATAGAAGACGGGTTACCATTGTAACAATCGCCTCATTTGGTAAAGTCGAATATTGCTACACCGGGTTGCAATTGTGTGGTAGGCGCATCGTCTGCAACATATATTTCCGAAACCCGCTTGACAGATCCATAATTAGTGTAATTACTTTAATAAAGTTATTTTGCCGAGATCGGAACAGTTATGGGAAAAAAGGCAACAATCACCCTTGCGGCGGCCCTCATCATGCTCCTGACACCCTGCGCCCTGTTGGCCGATGACACCACACCGGAACCCGCCGCTGCCAAACCCGCTAAACCCGCCGCTGCGGCATCAGCGGCATCAGCGGCATCAGCGGCATCAGCGGCATCAGCGGCACCAGCAGCACCAGCGGCACCCGCCGCTGCCGCACCCACCCCGGCCGAAACCCGGCCGCCCGACCAGCCGGTCGGCGTCGCGCCTAAGACCGACGACACCCAGGCACTTGACAGCACTGCCATATTCGATCAGGGCGGCGCCCTGACGCCTCGGGGTAAGCTGATCATCGAGCCATCCTTTCAGTATGCCCACTCCTCGTCGAACCAGGTCTCCGTGGTCGGCTATTCCATTATCTCGCTCCTCATCGGTCAGATCAACATCACGAATGTCGAGAGCGACACCTTGGTTGGCATCATGTCGCTTCGCTACGGATTGACCAACCGGCTTGAGGGAGAGGTCAAGGTACCTTACGTTTACCGGACCAATTCCACTGGTTGGAACTCTGCCGGCAGCAACGGCAAGAACACAAACAATGTCTTCAACGCCGACGGCGATGGCCTCGGGGACGTGGAATTCGGCCTGCGCTACCAGCTCAACAAATCCGGAGGCAACGCGTACTATCTGCTGGGGTTGCGGGTTAAGTCCAACACCGGCAAGGGTCCCTTTGATGTGCCGATCAATCAGGCGAACAATCTGGAGAGCAAGCTCCCCACAGGATCGGGTTTTTGGGGGCTGCAGCCGGGGCTAACCGTGATCGTCCCGTCCGATCCGGCGGTCTTCTTCGGCAGCGTCAGTTATATGATAAATTTCGATCGCAACGTTTCCGATCCCAGCGCCAACGTAATCGGCCGGGTCGACCCAGGCGACATCATTGATTTGAACTTTGGCCTGGGCTTCGCCTTGAACGAAAAAACCTCCATCAGCATTGGCTACGATCACAGCATCGTCGGCCGGGTCAAGGTCAACGGCGCCTACCTGGAGGGTACCATGGTCAGCCAACTGGGCACGCTTCTGGTCGGCTACTCCTATCGGGAAAACGACCATGTCAGTTTCAGTGTCACCCTGGGCGCCGGACTGACCAATGACGCCCCCGGCGTCCAGCTCACCTTCAAAATGCCCTATAGTCTGTAACGAACTATAGCCAAGGAGGGTCGCATGCCACGACTCGATGTACGCAGCAAGACCGAGATCACCGCCCTCGCGGTACGCCATGACGACGCCCGAAACCAAGAGGTGCGCATCAAGGTTAAGGAGCTGAGCCTCTCCAGCGGCGTTCTGTCCGGCCTGGATTCGGTGCCGGAGGTGCCGTTTTTGATCAAGATCGCCCTGCCCGACCGCGGCCGGGTTGAACTGGCCGCCGAGGCATTACGTGGCAATGACGGCCAGCACGTAGTGCGGTTCTTCTTCCCGCAGCGCCAGGCCATGGCAAGCCTATGGGCCTTTATCCGCACCCAGCCCCAGGAGCCGGGACTTTGCCCCTACTGCGCCCGTCCCGTGTCAAGCGCTCGGAATAACTGTATTTTTTGCGGCCGTTGTCTGGAGTTGTTGGCCACCACGTACCTCGACCAGCATCTCCAGGCCACCCTGACCGAACGGCTGGCGCCCAGACTCGAGCACCTCGACACCAGTTTCATCCAGCGGATCATGGCCATGATGGACAGAGCCATCATCGGCGAAGTCGAGGCGCGTGCCGATGAAGAATTCGTCGGCACAACCCCGGCCATGCTCGATGTATTCGCCATGATCCGCCGCGCAGCGGCGACCGACATGAATATACTCATCCTGGGCGAATCCGGCACCGGCAAGGAGTTGACCGCCAAGGCGATCCATGAGAAGAGTCTGCGCCGGGAGGGACCATTGGTAGTGGTAAATTGTGCCGCCATCCCCGAGGGGCTGTTGGAGGGAGAACTGTTCGGCCATGAGAAAGGGGCTTTCACCGGCGCCCATGCGGCCAAAAAAGGACGCTTTGAGTTGGCCAACGGCGGCACGATCTTTCTCGACGAGATCGGCGACCTGCCGACACCACTGCAGGCCAAGCTACTCCGTTTCCTGGAGGACCGGGTCGTGGAGCGGATAGGCGGCAAGAACGGCGTCCGGGTCGATGTGCGGATCATCGCCGCCACCAACTGCGATCTCGAAGGGATGGTCGCCGCCGCCGGTTTCCGTGGCGACCTCTTCTACCGGCTCAACAGCTTCACCATCAAGCTGCCGCCGCTGCGGGACCGCGGCGAAGACAAGGTGATCCTGGCCAAGTACCTGTTCCAGAAAATCGGCCGCATCGAACAGTCACCCCTGGCCGGCTTGTCCGATGCGGCCCTGGAGGCGATCCGGCGCCATGATTGGCCGGGCAATGTCCGAGAGTTAATCAACAAGATCCGCCGCGCAATCGTCATGGCCCGTAGCGAATGGATCGAACCGGCGGATCTGGAGCTCGCCCCGGTCCTGCCGGCCGGCGGCATCGCTGCCGCCGTACCGGGGAGCGAACGGGAGCTGGTTTGTGCCGCCCTGGAATCGTCCGGCTATGTCGTGGCCCGGGCCGCCCGGGCACTCGGCGTGAGCCGTCCGACCCTGTACCACCTGCTGCGCCGCCATCAGATCGGCCTGCCGAAGCGAATGTGCTAGACGCAAGACAAAACATAACAACAAAAAAACCCACCCTCTCCTCTTTATGCCGATTCCAAATCCAGGACAAAAACTCGTGTCTCGCGCGGTTAGTTCGTACTCGTAATTCCGGCTCTTTTGACCGCTGCCGTCGTTGCGGCTCCCTGATGTTGACCCTGCTACATCCACGTCGCCTCGCCTTGGCATCAACCGAAACAGCTCGTTGAGGAACCAAAGACGATCCAATGACAATTTGCGAAGCAAATTGGACCGCGAAGGCGCCCCGCAGGGGGAGACCGAAGGACTCGTCACAATTTGCGAAGCAAATTGGACCGCGAAGGCGCCCCACAGGGGGAGACCGAAGGACTCGTCAAGATAGCGCCTTGATTTGAAATCGGTATTAGCCCGCAACTCTCCCCCCATCCAAAAGTTACTGCCCACCACCGCGCTCATGATCCGCCTGCAAGCGATCGTCATCCAGATCCAGCGGGGTCTTTTACACTTCAGTCTATTTTACACTTTTATGTAAATTTCCAACTAGTTGAAAACGCTGGCATTAGCCGGCAACTGTAAAGAAACATGTAAAATACGACAGCACCCTGTTTTACAGGCACCGCAAACATACAGCATAACTCTTTGATATTACTTGTGTTTAAATTTGGCACGCGCCCTGCTTTAATGATAGCAGGTAAGTGATCTAAATTATGGTGGGGGTTTATATGGTTGCCACGCACCCGGCTGTCAGTGGTCTGCTTGTTGTCCTGGCCCTTGTTACGGCACCGGTCTGTGGTGCCGAGCAGGCTCCGGCAACCAGCGTTACATCACCAACGACTCAAGAGGCCCCGGCCGTCGACCTGCTTGCCGGTTGTTATGTGCCGCCCCTCTCCATGGAAGAACTGGGGCAGGTATCCGGCGGTGCCCTGACCCTGCTCAGCCCAGAGCAGCTACAGCAATCTGCGGCGGGTGTCAAGCTTTGGGATGAGGCTCGCATGAGGCCGGCCAGCACCGTGGACTCGGGACCGGGACAGATTCCGAGCAACGTCTCGGTGCAACAGACGCTGTTTCATTAATGGCAGCGGCCCAGGCGTGAAGTGGACCACAATTTGATTAGTGGTGAAACAACGTGGTTATGAAGTCAGCAGTGTAATTTGGCGAAGTTTTCCTATTGTGCAGTCAACCCAGAAAAGGAGAACACCATGAAAACACGTTTTATCGGCATCCTCGCAGTAGCGGCATTGGCATCAGGCACCGGTCTCGCATTGGCTGCCACCACAACAAACAACGGCACCGGCTCGGCCGGCACCGCGGTCGGCAGCAGCTCGGTCTCCAGCACGACGACCAGCAACACCACCAATAACACCAGCACTTCGGACCCCACAACCGTCAGCAAACAAAATGGTGCCACCATCGCCTCCGACAACTCGGCGACCAACACCAAGACAAGCACTGACACAACTTCGGTCAACAAAAACTCCGACAACGCGATAGCCTCCGACAACACTTCCACCAAAACCAACACCAACACTTCCACCAAAACCAACACTGCCACCAACAATTCGACCAACACCAAGGATGCCGGAAACACGACAGCCTCCGACAACACGGTAGCCTCAGACAACACTTCCACCAAAACCAGCACTGACACAACTTCGGTCAACAAAAACTCCGACAACACGGTAGCCTCCGACAACACTTCCACCAAGACCAACACCGCCACCAACAATTCGACGAACACCAAGGATGCCGGAAACACTACCGCCTCCGACAACACGGTAGCCTCAGACAACACTTCCACCAAAACCAACACCAACACTTCCACCAAAACCAGCACTGCCACCAACAATTCGACCAACACCAAGGATTCGGGGAACACGGTAGCATCCGACAATACATCAACCAAAACCATCAATGACACAACTTCGGTGTCCAAAGACTCCGGCAACACGGTAGCCTCCGACAACACATCCAGCAAAACCAACACTGTCACCAACACTTCCACCAAGACCAGCACTGCCACCGACAATTCGGTCAATACCAAGGACTCAAACAACACCTTGACTGTCAACAAGGACTCCGGCAACACTTCCACCAAGACCAACACCAACACTTCCACCAAGACCAGTACTGACACCAACAATTCGGTCAACACCAAGGATTCGGGGAACACGGTAGCATCCGACAACACCTCGAACAAGACCGACACCACCAACGTGACCAAGGACTCAAACAACACCACCACCAAGACTGACACCACTACCACCAACCTGACCAAGGACTCAAACAACACCACGACCAAGACCGACACCACCAACCTGACCAAGGATTCAAACAACACCACAACCAAGACTGACACCACTACCACCAACCTGACCAAGGACTCAGACAACACCACCACCTTGAACAAGGACTCGGACAACACCACGACCACGACCAAGACCGACACCACCAACTTGACCAAGGACTCAAACAACACCATCACCACCAACAAGGACACAGGCAATACCAGCAATGACAGCCATGCCGTTACCATCGGCGACATTGCCGTGGCCGTGGCCAGCACCACACTGACAGGCGCTGTGACCGGCAACAGCATGTCTCTCGGCGCATCTTCCTATATCTCCACCGGCTACAATAATATCGACGGCAACGCCTTCCAGGGCGCTTCCGGGATCAGCACCGTAACCCAGAACAGCGGCGTCAACTCGTTGATCCAGCCGTCGATTAACGTGCAGTCCAACCTGACCATGAGCCCCGCCCACTAATCGACCGGTCGCAACACGAAACAGCGGCGCCACCCGGATTTACGGCGGGTGGCGCCTCCCTGTTGCATGAGGAAGATCCACGGAGGTTGCGATATGAAAACATTCTTACTGGCAATAGCGCTCTTGGGCACCGGCGCGATGGCAGGCTGGGCGGCGGACAACGGCAAGCCGCTTTCGGCCAGCCTCGACGCGAGTGATCTTGGGCCCGCCCTGCCGGCGGCCAGCATGGCGCAGCAGACAGGCCGGCAGGGTGTGTCCATCGACGAGTTGAACAACACACTGAACACGTCGGACCCGACCGGCACAGTCAGCAGCAACATACTGACCTCGGCGGCAACCGGCACCAATATCGTCAGCGACAACGCCTTCGGTAATACCAGCGGCGTCGCCACGGTGATCCAGAACAGCGGCAACCAGAACGTCATTCAGAGTTCCTTTATCCTGAACCTGAGTGTCAAATGATCACCCGGGTCTTGGTTGGCATGCTCCTGCTAACGGCCTGCTGCCTGGCAAGGGCCAGGGAGGGCGACGCGGGTACGATCTACGCGCCCGCCGCTTTTCTTGGACCTGTGGCGGTCAAGGTCACCAGTCTGAAGGAGCTTAAGTTCCGCCGCACCGTCCAGCAACAGTACGATTTCAGTTGCGGCTCGGCGGCCTTGGCAACGCTTCTTACTTATCATTACGAGGATCGGGTCCCGGAAGCGGAGATCTTTATGGCCATGTACAACGCTGGCGACAAGGACAAGATCCGCCGGGAGGGCTTTTCGCTCCTGGATATGAAAAATTACCTGCAGCGCCGCGGGTACCAGTCCGACGGGTTCAAGATCAGCCTGGACAAGGTTCGTCAGGTTGGCGTGCCGGCGCTGGTACTCATCAGTAATCATGGTTACAAGCATTTCGTCGTCCTCAAGGGAGTGGCCGCCCGCACGGTGCTCCTGGGCGACCCGGCGCTGGGCGCCAGGGTAATGGCCCGTAAGGAGTTTGAAGAATCCTGGAATGGCCTGGTCTTCCTGGTGCGCTCCCACAAAGAGGTGGCCGTGCGCCACTTCAACCAGGCCGCAGAGTGGCCCTCTTCGGGCCGATTGACGAATTTCGTGCCGCTGGTAAGCGACCGACTGCTCAGCCCGACATTGTATATGTCAATTATCGGTGGCCATTAGGCCCACTGTGCCGGGAGGCACACCTATGAAACGACACTATTTACAACTAGCCTTGGCCGGCGCCCTGCTCGCGATGCTGGCTGGTGTGGCATCTGGTGGCGCCGGGGTTTTTGAGCTTGCATCCCAAGTCCCTGTAAGCGATGCCGAGTTGGCGACCCTGCGCGGCGGATTTACCACGCCGGACGGCATTCTGGTCTCTTTTGGCATCACCCAGGCCACATACGTCAACGGCATACTCGACAGTACAAATAGTTTTACCGTGACCCAAGGCGGCAGCACCGGCGCAAATCCGGCGCTCCAGGTGGCAAGCCAGATGGGCAATAACGGCTTGCGCGTGATTCAGATCGGCCCGCAGGGCTCAAACACCTTTCTGCCGAGCACGACGCCAACCTTGGGCCTATCGAGGAGCTTAACAGTGATCCAGAACACCCTTAACCAGCAGGTGATCACCAACTCCACCGTCATCAATGCCTCGCTGGCCAACATGGGCCTGGTCCGAGATACCAACCTCTCCAACGCGCTCCGCCAACAGATGATCAGTGGCCTGCATTAATTAGTTTTTATCCGGAGTTTCCGGATAAAAACTAATTAGCAGGCGCCGGCTTGACCATGACTTATGATGGGTTACACTTATAGCAACTTGGCGCCGGAGGTGCGCCGGCGAGGCTATCTAAAGTGGTTAACGAGGTGGGTTAATGCGCCGAAGCGGCCGTTTTTTTGCATTCTGGGGGGGGTGTGCGGCGCTGTTCGTGCTCTTAAGCACGGGCAGCGCCGGTGCCGTTACTATTGACCCGGTGGCTACGCCGGTCAACATTACCACCATTACGGTTACCGGCACCATGGATAGCAATGACCAGGTGACCGTGACGTGCCCGGGGGCATCGCTGGGCTCCGTCAATAATCCGACCCCCACCACATGGAGTGTGCAGGTGTCGGGTCTCCCGGAGGGAACGAGCACGATTACCGCCACCGCGGATGGCGAAGACCCGCCTAATGCCCAGGCGACAATCCTGGTCGACACCACGCCGCCCAGCCTGTCGGTATCGGCGCTCCCCGACGGCGCCTACACCAATAATCCAATTTTGAACATCTCCGGAACGGCAAGCGACAGCGGCAGCGGCCTGGCACAGGTGACGGTCAATAGGACGCCCGTCACCGTGACGAACGGCAGTTTCAGCACGAGTGTGACCCTGGCGCTGGGCACCAACACCATCACCACGGTGGCCTCCGACCAGGCCGGCAACACCGAGACCGACACGCGGACCATCACCCTGGACGAGACCGCGCCACAAATCACAATCGCTCAGCCTGCCGACAACAGCGCCACCAATGTGTCACCGCTCACGGTCAGCGGCACGGTCGACAAGACCGCCGTGGTCAATGTCGCGGTTAACGGCGGCTCGTCCCAGGCGGCAACCCAGGACAATGACGGCTTTACCGTCCAAGTGCCGCTGGCGGAGGGCACCAACACCATAAGCATCACCGCCACCGACCAGGCCGGTAATATCGCTAGCGCCAAGCGGACGGTGCTCTACGACACCATCAGCCCGACGATCCAGATCACCGAGCCGCCCCAGGACCTGGTCACCAACCAGGCAAACTACCTGGTGCAAGGCACGGTCAGCGACCCGGAGACCTCGGTCACCGTCGCAGTCGCGGTCAATGGCCAATCCACGCCCGTCACGGTATCCTCCGGCACCTTCCAGTTAAGCGTGCCCTTGACCGTCAACGAGCTCTACCAGGTGGTGGCCACCGCCACCGACACAGCCGGCAACCAAGCCAGCGCCACCCGCAATATTACGTTCGACAATATCCCACCCACCATCACCAAGGCAGCGTCAAGCACCTCTACCGGCTATTACGGCCCGGGTAGCAGCGTCGATGTCAGCCTTTCCTTCTCCGAGCCGGTCTATTCTTCGGGGTTGACGATCACGCTCAGTTCCGGGGCTGCCCTGACCACCGGCGCCCTCTCGGCCGTGACCTCCTTCGACACCTCGTACCAAGTGGCCGCCGGCCAGAATACGGCTCAGTTGAACGTTACAAACGTCACCGGCACCATCAGCGACCTGGCAGGCAACCAGAACCAGAACCCGTCAGTGCCGGTTGGGGCCAATATCGGCAATGTGGTGCAGATCGCCATCGAAACCACCCCACCGACCGCCACGTTGACCTCCGAGCCGGCTAATCCGGCCAACACCAAAACCGGCAGTTTCACCTTTACGCTCGACGTCGCCGGGGCGACGGCCCAGTGCGCCCTGGACAACACCGTCTTCAACACCTGCAGCTCGCCGTTCGCCTTTGATCTCAGTAACCAACCGGACGGCAGCCACACCTTCAGCGTGCGCGGCGTGGACCAGGCAGGCAATATCGGAACACCGAACAGCTATTCCTGGGCCATCGACACCACGCCGCCCACGATCACCCAAGCGGCATCAACGACCGCTGCCGGCTATTACGGCCCGCAGAAAAGCATCGATGTCAGCCTTGCCTTCTCCGAACCGGTCAATTCTTCGGGGTTGACGATCACGCTGAGTTCCGGGGCCACCCTGACCACCGGCGCCCTCTCGGCCGCGACCTCCATCGACACCACCTACGTGGTGGCTGCCGGCCAGAATACGGCTCAGTTGAACGTGACGTCCGTCACCGGCACGATCAGCGACCTGGCAGGCAATCAGAACCAGGCACCACTAGTGCCTGCGGGGTCCAATATCGGCAACAAGGTGCAGATCGTCATCGAGACCACCCCGCCGACCGTCACTTTCACCTCCAAACCGGCTAATCCGACCAACATCAAAAGCGGCAGCTTCACCTTTACGCTCAGCGTCGCCGGGGCGACGGCCCAGTGCGCCATTGACAGCGTCTCCGCCTTCAACACCTGCAGCTCGCCGTTCGCCTTCGATTTCAGTAACCAGCCGGACGGCAACCACACCTTCAGCGTGCGCGGCATTGACCAGGTAGGCAACGTCGGCGCCGTCAACACCTATTCCTGGACCATCAATACCACGTCCCCTACCGTGTCAGCCGGACCGGACAAGACCTCCAGCAGCCAGTTCACCCAGACCGGCACGGTGAGCGATGCCTCGGCATACACCGTGCAATGGAGTCAACAATCCGGGCCGGGGACGATTACCTTCGGCACGCCGACGGCCCTCTCCACCACGGTCAGCGCCAGCCAGGACGGCCAGTACGTGCTGCTTTTGACCGCGACCGATGCTGCCGGCAACACGGCCACAAATACCATGACCCTTATCTGGGACACGGTAAAGCCGCTGGTCAACGCCGGGGCGAACAAGACCTCCGGCATCTCGTTTAGTCAGACCGGCACGGTGAGTGATTCCCTGCCCGTGACTGTGCAGTGGAGCCGGGTATCCGGACCGGGGACTGTCACCTTTGGTTCACCGACTGCCCTGACCACCACGGTCAGCGCCAGCCAGGACGGCCAGTATGTGCTGCAGCTCACGGCGACCGATAGCGCCGGCAATGTAGCCGCCAGCACCATGACCCTGACCTGGGACACGGTCAAGCCGCTGGTCAACGCCGGGGCGAACCAGACCTACGGCATTCAGTTCACCCAAACCGGCACGGTAAGTGATTCCCTGCCCGTGACTGAACAGTGGAGCCAGGTCTCCGGACCGGGCACAGTCGCTTTTACCGCACCGACGAGTCTGACGACCCAAGTCAGCGCCACCCAGGACGGCCAGTACGTGCTGCTGTTGACCGCCACCGACAGTGCCGGCAACGTGGGATCCGCTACCATGTCCCTGACCTGGGACACGGTCAAGCCGGTGGTCTCGGCCGGGACAAACCAGGTAGCCAACAGCTCCATTACCATTACCGGCAGCGCCAGCGATACCCTGAATCAGACCTACCATTGGAGCCAGACCTCGGGACCGGGCACGGTAAGCTTCAGCGCCCCCAACAGTCTCACGACCCAGGTCACGGCCAACCAGAATGGCCAATATGTCCTACAATTGACTGCCACCGACAGCGCCGGCAACACGGCCGCCAGCACTATGAACCTGACCTGGGACACCGTCAGTCCGGTTGTCTCGGCAGGGCCGAACCTGGTCACCAACGGCACCGGTACCATTACCATCACCGGCAGCGCCAGCGATGCGTTGGGCCTCACGTATCAATGGAACCAGGTCTCGGTCTCCCCCGGGCCGGGCACTGTATCCTTCACCGCCTCCAACAGTCTCGCTACCCAGGTCACGGCCAGCCAGGACGGGCTCTATACGCTGCAACTGACCGCCACCGACGCTGCCGGCAATACGGCTACCAGCACCATGACCTTGACCTGGGACACCACGCCGCCCAGCATGACGGTATCGGCGCTGCAGAATGGCGCCTACACCAACAACCCGATCCTGAACGTCGCCGGAACGGCCGGCGACAGCGGCAGCGGCCTGGCACAGGTGACGGTCAATGGGAAGGCCGTCACCGTAACGAACGGCAGTTTCAGCACGAGCGTTACCCTGGCGGTGGGCGCCAACATCATCACCACAGTGGCCTCCGACCAGGCCGGCAACACCACGACCGACACGCGGACCATTACCCTGGACGAGACCGCGCCACAGATCACGATCGCGCAGCCCGCCGACAACAGCGCCACCAATGTGTCACCGCTCACGGTCAGCGGAAGCGTCAATAAAACCGCCTCGGTCAACGTCGCGGTCAACGGCGGTTCGTCCCTGGCGGCGACCCCCCAGGATAATAACGGCTTCACAGTCCAAGTGCCTTTGGCGGCGGGCACCAACACCATAACCATCACCGCCACCGACCAAGCCGGTAATTTCACTACCGCCAAGCGGACGGTGCTCTACGACACCGTCAACCCGACGATCCAGATCACCGAACCGCCCCAGGACCTGGTCACCAACCAGGCAAACTACCTGGTGCAAGGCACGGTCAGCGACCCCCAGACCTCGGTTACCGTCGTGGTCTCGGTCGATGGCCAATCCTCGCCCGTCACGGTATCCTCGTCCGGCGCCTTCGAGTTGAGCGTGCCCTTGACCGTCAACAAGAGCTACCAGGTGGTGGCGACCGCCACCGACGCGGCCGGCAACCAGGCCAGCGCCACCCGCAATATCACGTTCGACAATATCCCGCCCACCATCACCCAGGCAGCGTCAACCACCGCTGCCGGCTACTACGACGTAGGAAACAAGGTCGATGTCAGCCTTGCCTTCTCCGAGCCGGTCTATTCTTCTTCGGGGTTGACGATCACCCTCAGCTCCGGGGCAACTCTGACCACCGGCCCTCTCTCGGCCGTGACCTCCTTCGACACCTCATACGTGGTGGCCGCCGGCCAGAATACGGCTCAGTTGAACGTGACGGCCGTCACCGGCACGATCAGCGACTTGGCAGGCAATCAGAGCCTGAACCCGGGAGTGCCGACGGGGGCCAATATCGGCAATGTGGTGCAGATCGCCATCGAAACCACCCAGCCCACGATCACCCAAGCGGCATCAACCACCGCTGCCGGCTATTACGGCACGGGGAGCAAGGTCGATGTCAGCCTTGCCTTCTCCGTACCGGTCAATTCTTCGGGGTTGACGATCACCCTCAGCTCCGGGGCCACCCTGACCACCGGCGCCCTCTCGGCGGCAACCTCCTTCGACACCACCTACGTGGTGGCCGCCGGCCAGAATACGGCTCAGTTGAACGTGACGGCCATCACCGGCACTATCAGCGACCTGGCCGGTAATCAGAACCCGGCCCCGGGAGCGCCTGCGGTCAATATCGGCAATAAAGTACAGATCGCCATCGACACCATCCCACCGAACGTCTCGGCCGGTTCCAACGTGACCTCCGGCATCCAGTTCACCCAAACCGGCACGGCGAGCGACTCTCTGCAGGTGACCACCGTGCAGTGGAGCAAGCAGTCCGGGCCGGGGCAGATCACCTTCGGCACGGCGACGGCTCTTGCCACCACGGTCAACGCAAGCCAGGACGGCCAGTACGTGCTGCTTTTGACCGCGACCGACGCGGCCGGCAACACGGCCACCAGCACTATGAACCTGACCTGGGACACGGTCAAACCGGTGGTCTCCGCAGGAGCGAACCAGACCTACGGCATCCAGTTCACCCAGACCGGCACGGCGAGCGACTCTCTGCAGGTGACCACCGTTCAATGGAGTCAGGTCTCCGGGCCGGGAACGATCACCTTCGGCACGCCGACGGCCCTCTCCACCACGGTCAGCGCAAGCCAGGACGGCCAGTATGTGCTGCAGTTGACCGCTACCGACAGTGCCGGCAACGTGGGATCCGCTACCACGACCCTGACCTGGGACACGGTCAAACCGGTGGTCGTAGCAGGGACAAACCGGGTCACAAACGGCACCATTACCATCACCGGCAGCGCCAGCGATACGTTGGGCCTCACGTATCAATGGAGCCAGGTTTCGGTCTCCCCCGGGCCGGGCACTGTAACCTTCAGCGCCCCCAACAGTCTCACGACCCAGATCACGGCCAATCAGGACGGGGTCTACACGCTCCAATTGACCGCCACCGACAGCGCCGGCAATGTAGCCGCCAGCACTATGACCCTGACCTGGGACCAGTCTCCTCCCGTCATCACCCTGCCGGCCAAGCTTGACGGCTCATTTACCGCGGACAACACCCTGACACTCAACGGGGTGGTGACCGACCAAACGTCCGGCATCGACCACTTCACCATCAACGGCACCACGATAGCCCTCGATCCCGCGGGCGCCTACAGCACCAGTGTGACGTTGAACCTTGGGGCCAATGTCATCACGGCGTACGCTATCGATCTCGCCGGCAACGTCGCCACCCAAACCTTGACCGTCAACTACGATCCCACTGTGCCGCAGATTACCCTCACAGCTCCGTCCAGCGACGACTACTATACCAACCAGTCAAGCATAACCATCGGTGGCATGGTGGGCACCCAGTGCACCGTGACAATAACGGTGAGCGACTCCGGCAACCCGCCCCAGACACTCCAAACCATCACGAACGTGACGGTGACGCCGTCCAATACCTCCTACTCATTTACCCAGAAAATCGACAGTCTACCCCTGGGGCGATCGACGATCACGATCACCGCCGCCACCCAGGCCGCTTTGGTATCGACCAAGGACGTATCGGTGACCTACGAGACCGCCAAACCGGTGCTTACGGTAGACAGCCCGGCCGGCGACGTCCGGTCGATCACAAACAGCATCACCGTCGGCGGTACCGCTTCGGATCCCATGACCGACGTCGCGGTAACGATCCTGGTCGATGGTATAGCCGCGCCCAACCAGCCCGAGTTGGTGAACGGCACCTATTCCCAGGCGGTACCGCTGGCAACCAATGATGTCCACACGATTACGGTGCAGGCGACCAACGAGGCGGGCAACCAGACAACGTTGACCCGTCGGGTCATCAACGTCGCACCGACCGGGGACATCAACGGCGACGGCATCGTCAACGCCGCCGATGCCCTGATGGCCCTGCAAGTGGCGGTCGGCTTGCGGAAACCGTCGGACAGCTATCTGGTCTACGGGGATGTGGGGCCACTGGGACCGGACGGGAACCCGGCCCCGGACTGGAAGATCGACATCTCGGACGCCGTTGTAATCCTGCGGATCTCAGTCGGATCGGTGACGTTAAAGAAGTAGTTTGTGCCGCCCCGGCGGTTACTACAAACGCAAGGTTGGGTTATGCATTTTCTGATCATGGGGATTGTGCTTGTCATGCTCTCCGGCTGCGGGGTCGGTGGCTTTCAGGGCCCGGACAATACCAACAGCAACGCCCCGTCGAGTCCTCAGTCAAACAGGGTGGGCGGTTTTGTCTCGCTCGGGCCTGTAGCCGGCGGCCAGGTAGCGATCTACAATCTGAACAGCGACGGATCCAAGCAACTGCTAAAGACCGCCAGCACCGATGTTTTGGGCCGGTACTCAAGCAGCGTGGCGACTACGGGGCCATCACTGTATGTCGCCACCGGCGGCAGCTATACCGATGAAGCCACCGGCCAGACCATGTCCATTCCGACCGCGACGCCACTACGAGCAGCCATGGACACGGTGTCGCCAGTCATGAGTATAGCCATCACACCCCTGACAGAACTGGCGGTCGAGCAAGCAGGCCCGCTGCTGATGGCCACCAATATCGCCAGTGCCAACCAGTTGGTGTCCAGCCTCTTCAAGTTCGATATCGTTGCCACCCAACCCCTGGCGCCGACCGCCGACGCCTTCGCCCAGACGGCCGTAATAACTCAGTCCCAGAAGGACTACACTTTAGCCCTGGCGGGCATCTCCCAGATGGCTGTTGAATACTACAACGGCAACGGAAGCCTCTCCGGGGTGCTGGCCGTCCTGAACGCCATGAATAACGACATCACGAATTATAAGACACTGAGTAGCGCTACCGCGCTGCAGTTCACCACCGCCTTGAGCCACTTCCTCGCCTCCTCCAACAACAAGACCGGGGTGAGCGATATAAACGCCACCAATCTGGTGAACGCCGGCGGGCAAGCCCTGACGTTAAAGCTGGTTACCACGAGCCAACTGCCGGCGGGGGTCTCGATCTACGGGGTGCAATTAACCCTAACCTTGCCGGCTGGGGTTACCATTCGGGTCAGCGATTTCAGCGACAACCAGGCGGATCCCCTGGTTGTGTATTCCTCAGGAGTAGCCCCGGCCGATATCATTACTTTTGACGGCAAATACACGCCGGCGGCGGGAGGCCAGCCGGCCTACTTGACACTGGCGGTAGGTTCGGCCGCCAGCTGGCCCGTGGGCGAATTCGCCACGGTTATCTGCGACCTGCCGCCCGGTTCCAGTTATACGAGCGCCGATTTTGCCTCTGCCGTTAGCCAGATGGAGGTCGTTGACCTCAACGGTAACGTGATCCCCGGGGTAAGCGTTGTCGTGCAGTGATTGGCCCGGTTAATTGCGTATGGACATCATACCGGTTAGTGTAAAAAGTTAAAAATATGGGTGTGGCGTCCCGGTAATGCCAGTCCTGCGCCAAGTGTTTCAGACCCGCGCAATACAAGCCGGTGAGTCGAAGCGCACGTTGTTCACCAAGTCGGATACCTTGTAGGCTTCAAGAAGTTTGGCCGATAAAGGCTGATACATCTCCCGCAACTGCTCCGGGTCATGCATATTGTGGCTGAGCCAAAGACCGAAGTCATTAGGTTGGAGGATCACCGGCATCCGGTCATGGAGCGGCAACACCAGTTCGTTGGCCTTCGTCGTAATGATCGCAAAGGATTCCAGGAATCCTTCCTCCCCTGGCCGCTTCCACTGTTCCCACAGACCTGCGAAAAACATAGGTGAAGCATCGGCCATGTGGATATAGAGGGGCTGCTTCCGGCCGCCTTCGACCGCAGGCGGCGCCCACTCGTAGAAACCTGCCGCCGGCACGATGCACCGCCGGAGCTTGATCGCCTGCCTAAACGCGGGCTTCTCGGCAACGGTCTCGCACCTGGCATTGATCATCCGACTGCCGATGGACGGGTCTTTCGACCAGAAAGGAACCAGCCCCCACTTCATCAGGTCCAGCCGGTTATGGTCTCCCTCGTTACGGACAACCCAGGCATTCTGCGTTGGGGCGATGTTATACCGGGGTTCGGCTGCCTCGGACACCGAAACGCCGAACAACTCCCAGATCGCGGCCAGGAGTTCCTGTGATAGTAATGATGTAAAGCGCCCACACATGGTTTAATGCTCCATTCGAGAATAATCGACTCTTTCCTCTTCAATAATACCCTATCATGAGAAAAAGACACTACTCGACGTGAATATAAAAATAGTATGGTTAGAGGTCCAGCCGCCGACCTACGGTATCGACACGGCCAGCGGCACCGTTTGGGCAGTCATCACCTACAACGGCTATTTCGCCGCCGTGGCCGGCGTCTAGGCAAGAACAAAGCTTTTAAATTCAGATACCCCCGAAGTTTGCAAAAACCTCGGGGGTTTGCATGAGCACCGGAAAAATCTGAAACCATGAAGAGGTGATTACCATGTTTGGAATCGGCATACCTGAATTAAGCATCATTCTTGTCATCGTCACCTTGATCTTCGGTGTCGGCTGGCTGCCCGAGTTGGGCAACGCGCTGGGCAAGACCATCAACAACTTCCGGAAGGCATCCGAAGGCAAGGACGAGATCGAGATCAAACCCAAGGAATCCTAAACGCCTTACCCCGGCTAAACTGGCCGGTACCCTTATCATCGAATCAAACAACAAAACAGCATGATTGCGAATGGCCGGTTTCTCGCGAAACCGGCCATTATTCCACGAGCCGGCTCAAGCTTTTCTCATCTCCTTGAACCGCTTCAGTCGGTAGAAGGATTCCCGTTCCCGCTCGCCGATATAATGGGCGATATCCTTGATCTTGCTCCGTAGGCCGGGCAGCACCCGCTCCTCCAGCACCCTGATCCGCCGCGTCACCCGCACGACCTCCTCTCCCAGCCGTTTCATCTTGACCTCAAAGGCGGCGACCGCCAGCATCTGCGTCACGATATCCTCGAAGAGGCCGATGGCCTCCTCCAGGTGCGGCGTGGTGAAGCGGCAATCATACCCCCGTTCGTCGGGGGGCCGACGCACCTCTCCCCGGACCCATATCTCCCGGTAGCGAAGCCCCAGGACGTTCCGTTCCGCCACCTCCACACCGACGTCTCGTGCGGCCTCCATGGGCAACGACCCGACAAAATCGTCCCCTTCCAGGCCGCTCGTCAGGGCCATCTCGGTCAGCGCCCTGGTGTAGGCCCTCTTGACCTCTGCCCGTGACTGGAGAAAGGGGGAGGAGATGGCCAGGATCTCTCTGATCAGGGCCAGGCGGCGGGCCGTGAGGATTCCGACGCTCCCGGACACCGAGCGGGCCTTTTCCTTGAGCAACAGCAGGTTGGTCCGGGTGGGATGAATCATGTGACCTCCAGGGAAAATCGTCGCAACAGGGCCGTGCCGGCATCGAGGCTAGCGCCGATCGCACGCCGGGCCGCGCCCTGTCCGATGACTTCCGCCTCGAAGGCGTCCGCAAAATCGAGCATTACCCGGTCGGCCTCGATCATCCCCTCCCTGCCCACCACAGCCTCCAGGCCGCGGGCATAACGCCCCTTGGCATAGTGTCGGTACAGGGCATCGGCAATTCGGCGGTGGTCTTCTCGGGTATGGTCGGCGCCGATTCCGTGCTGCATCAGCCGTGAAAGGCTTGGCAGCACGTCAATCGGCGGAAACACCCCTCGCTGGTGCAACTCCCTGGACAGCACGATCTGCCCCTCGGTAATGTAGCCGGTCAGGTCCGGGATGGGATGGGTGATGTCGTCCTCCGGCATGGTCACCACCGGCAACATGGTGACCGACCCGACCGTCCCCTGGATCCGCCCGGCCCGTTCGTAGAGAGAGGCCAGGTCGGAGTACATGTATCCGGGGTAGCCTCGCCGGCCGGGAAGTTCCTCCCGGGCGGTTGAGACCTCCCGCAGGGCGTCGCAATAGTTGGTGATATCCGTCACAACCACCAGCACGTCCATGGCGCAGCCAAAGGCAAGGTATTCGGCGCAGGTGAGGCCAAAACGGGGAGCCAGAAGCCGCTCCACCACCGGCTCGTCGGCCCGGTTCACAAAGGCCACGAACCCGGTCCCCATCTCCCGGAGCGCGTCCATATAAAAGGAGTAGTCGTGGTGGGTCAGCCCCAGCGCTACGAACACCACCACGAACTCGCCTCCCCCCGCAAGGCGCGCATTGCGCAGGATGCCCGCCGCCACCTCCCGGGAGGGGAGCCCGGCGCAGGAGAAGATCGGCAGCTTCTGCCCCTTGACCAAGGTGTTGAGGGTATCGATGGCTGTAAATCCGGTCTCGATGAACTCTTCGGGGCAGGCCCGGGCCGTGGGATTGATGGGGAGTCCGTTCACCTCGCCCCACTGTTCGGGGATAAACGGAGGAAGGTCATCGATGGGTTCGAACGAGCCGTTGAAGACCCTCCCGACGATGGAGCGGGCGAGGGGGGCACGGCGGACCGAATCGCTAAAAATGACCTCGGCTCCCAGATCGATGCCGGCGGTCTCCCCGAATACCTGGATCAGCACGGTCCGGCCCGAGATCTTCAACACCTCGCCGGCCACGTCCGTGCCGTCGGGGTAGATGATCCTCACCATCTCGCCCATGCGGACACTGAAGACCCCCTCCACGAACATAAGCGGCCCGCCGACCGAAGAAACGGTGCGGTATCGGTGTTCGCACAACCTCATAGTCACCTCGTGTTGAACGGGATCAGTTCACGGGCAATCGCGCCCCATTGTCCAGTGCTACATCCAGCGGAAGCCCCTGCTTGAGGCCGGTCTCGACCCGGTCGTGGAACTCCAGAATGGCGCCCATGCGCGCCGCCGTCCGCTCGGGGGAGCAAAAGGCATCGTCGCCATAGGCGTTCTGGCGCAAGAACTCGTTCCGTATCCGTTCCGTGGTCATCATCAGGAGCCGGTCCCCATCCTGCAACCCTTCGGCCCCCACGATCTCGGCCACCTCCCGCAGGGTGGCCTCCCGCTGCAACAGCTCCCGGCAGCGCTGCTGCATCTCCCCCCAGGCGGGCGACACTTGGGCCGTGAAGTGGCCCGTCACCCCCGCGGCGTACAAGGAATAGCTCTGTGACCAGTTGATAGCCGGGTAATGGCGGCTGTGGGCCAGGGAGGTGTCCAGCATCAGGAACACGCCGGTGGTGCGGAGGCAGGCCTGGGTGACCGGCTCGGAGAAGTCGCCTCCCGGGGGAGAGACGGAGAGGATCATGGTAAGGGAGCCGATGGCGCCGTTCAGGGTCTCTACCGCCCCGGCGCGCTCGAAAAAGGCCGCCAGCCGGGACGAGAGGTAGGTGGGATACCCCTCCTCCCCAGGCATCTCCTCCAGGGATGAGGAGATCTCCCGCAAGGCTTCCCCCCAGCGGGAGATACTGTCGGCCAGGAGCAGCACGTGCAGCCCAAGGTCCCGGTAATATTCCGCCATGGTAACGGCCGTATAGATGGACGCCTCACGGGCGGCCACAGGCATGTTGGAGGTGTTTACCACCACGATGGTGCGCGACAGGAGCGAGGCGCCGCTTCGCTGGTCTCTCAGGCTGCGGAACTCCTCCAGCAGTTCGGCCATTTCGTTGCCCCGCTCGCCGCACCCCACGTACACCACCAGATCCGCGTCGGCATACTTGGCTATGGTCTGTTCCAGGATGGTCTTGCCCGTGCCGAAGCCTCCCGGGAATATGGCGGTGCCGCCCCGAACCAGAGGGAAGAGAAAGTCGATAACCCGCTGGCCGGTGACAAGCGGCAGCACAGGAGGGAGCTTGCGCCGGAAGGGGCGCGGCCGGCGCACAGGCCATTGCTGTTGGGCGAATACCCCACTGCCGTCTGCGTAGCGCGCCACCGGTCCCGCCAGTGTGCAGGCCCCCGATTGCACTTGCTCCAGCCTGCCGGCGCATGGGGCGGTCACCAAGTGTACGAACGGCCCCTCCCTGATACGGCCGATCACCTCGCCGGCCATAACCTTGTCCCCGGCTTTCCTGTCTGGCTCGAAGTTCCACTCCGCGGCAGTCTCCAGGGGCGGGATGCCCCGACAGTGTTGGATAAAGGGACCCACGGCGGCGCGCACCCTTTCCAGGGGTCGTTGCAACCCGTCGTACATATTCGAGACCAACCCCGGCCCGAGGGAGACGGTAAGTTGCCTCCCGGTCCCCGCGACCGGTTCCCCGATCCCCAGCCCCAGTGTGTTCTCGAAGACCTGGACAATCGCCTTTTCCTCTTCCAGCCGCACTATCTCGCCGATCAGCCCGGCATGGCCGACCAGCACCATGTCACAAAGCTTCACGCCGCTGATGACAACGGTCACCGTAGGGCCGGATATGCCGGTAATGATCCCGTCCATGACAAGGTCCTTTTCCCTGCTAGAGTCCCGTGCGGTTGGTCGCGGGAAGTAATTCCTTTGCTCTTTCGGCTGGTGCCCAGGCGCGGCGATGTAGGTATGGCAGGGTCTACATCAAGGAGCCGGAATGACAAGTACGAACTAACTGCACGGGACACTGGCTGTGCAGAACACTAGCGCTGCAAACGCACGTGATAACCGATGGCCTTCCTGATAATCCGCAGGGCGTAGTCCTCTCCGGCCTCCGCCCCCGTCTGCTCCGGCGCCGGCAGTACGACCAGCACCCCGGGCCATCGGGCACCCATCTCCTTGAAACGCTCCTCAGCCATGCCCGCCAACAACCGTTCATCCACCACCGCCACCCTGGTCTCCGGGTCGGACAGCACCTCGTGGAGAGCCTCTTCGATCCCGGCGATGGTGGACGTGCGTTGTTGGAATCCTGCCAGGGCGAAACCGGGCCGGGCATCTCCGGGGGTGATGAAGACGATCCGCCTCATGACACCATCTCCTTCTCCAGGGTCAACCGGTCCAGGTCCGCGCCGTGCAGCAACAGGGACAGGTTGCGTGTCTCGGTCAGGCGCCGCCAGAGGTAATCGAGGATCAGGCCGACCCCGTCGGGTTCCTGTCCCTGGCGGCGCAGTATCCTGCCTAGCCGGGCCGCCATGAGCGGGACCAGCCCAGCAGCCGAGGCGAGGTCCGCCTCCACCCCCAGCACGCGGCCGATGAGGCGTCGCGCCTGCCCACCATCCAAATCCCGTGCAGCCTCCCTAAGGTGTGCCTCAGGGATGTTCCCTCCCTTGATGAAGCCGTGCTCGGCCATCCTCCAGCGCAATATTTTGGCAAGTAAAACAATATTCTCCAAATCGACAAGCCGGGTTACAAACAGAGCAACGGCAGGGTGGAGGCGGCTGCCGGCGGTGTGCCCCAGGCAAGCGTCCACCAGGCGTTTTTCACACCCCACCATGCCCTGTTGTTGAAGGATTCCCGGCAAAACCCGCCCCGCACCCGGCCAGAAATCCATGTTCGCGCCCACCCCGGCCATGATTGCCGGCAGGTCCGTCTCCTCCAGGAGAAGCCTTTTCACTGGGCTGCAGAGCAGGCTGAAACGGAGGACCGAGGCCGGGGTGGGCCCCTCTTCCCCTCTGGAGCGCAGACGCAGAACCATGAAGAGTGTGCGCAACTCCAAGGGGAGGAAAAACGGCTCAAAGATCGTTTGCAGGCCGCGACCCATCTGGTGGTGGATCCAGGCGAACTCACGCTGGAGGCCGCTCCAGAGCCCCGCATCCGTCCCCCCTTCCGGGGCCAGGCGATAGGGGGAAGGTGGGAGGTCGGCCAACGGTTCAGCCGCAGCCAGCACCTGGGGCCAGTCCGCCACCAGGTAGGCTCGGCGGCCCGCGATACGTGCCAGGAGGTAGGGAAGCGGCACACCGTTCCCCCCATGCTCGGTCAGGAGTCCCATGGGTCACACCAGGCGCAGGACCGTCGCCGTCACGTCGGTGGCAAGTTCGGGCCAGCAGCGCTCCAGCCGCTTTTCAAAGGTGTTGTCGTTGGTGAGCCGCCCTCCCTCCCCCGACACCCGCACGCCGCCGGAGATGGCGCCGTCCGGCTCTATGCGGGCGTGGGGAAAGTGGCTTCGGGCCAACTCCACATCAACCGGATTGACCCGGACGGTAGCCCAGGCACAGGGGAGCAGCTCCCCAACCAAACGGGCGAACTGCCCGGCATAGCGTTCATCCCGCAGTTCGGCCAGGCAATCTTGCGCCAAGCCATACAGCCGCTCCACCAGGGCCGCCTCGGCATATAACCTGATTCGTTCGGCCTGACGCCGGCTATCTGCCGCCAGCCTTCCTTCTTCGGCGGCAACGGCATCGGCCCTGCGCCTGGCATAGCCGTCACGTAGCGCCTGCAACTCAGCGACGGACTCCACCTTGATCCGGTCTGCCTCCGCTACGGCCGTCCTGCGGATCTCGTCCGCCTGTTCCTCCCCTTCCCGCCGTAAAGAGGCAATGAGTTCATGGTATCCCATGTGGTTTTCCTCCTAAGCAGGTTGTTGAAAAACGTCATGAGGAAGGCTAGATGCCAGGCGCCCGGAACGGAGCAGCAGAGGCATAACAAGCGGTTAGTCGAGATCGCGGGTACCGCGCAACGCCGCAGACGGCTCTCCTCAATAGTTTTTCAACAGCCTGCTAAAGATAGAGAATCATGGCCGCCACCACGAAACCCAATATCACCATGGTTTCAGGGATGGCCAGCAGGATGATGATTGTTCCCGTAAGCTCGGGCTTTTCGGCCAAAGTGCCCGCACCGGCCGACCCGATCCTGGACTGGGCCAACCCTGTGGCTATGGCACAGAGCCCGACGGCAAGGGCAGCGGCAAAACCGAGCAATACCTTTTCCATTTTCTTACCCCCTTTCGAACGCGGCAACCCGCCTGTGTCCCCAGGCAGCGGCTATCAGGACGTTTTTTTGAACGGCTCGAACCTCCGGCCGCCGTAGACGATGAATTTGTCGAAAAACTCCACATAATGCAGCCGCAGGGCATGGATGGTCGGAGAGAAGATTCCCAGAGCGATGTTGATCACGTGGATCAGGCCGGCGGCTACGGCGCCGGTCAAAACATCCCCGGTCAGACCCGCGAAACGGTTCGCCACTTGGGCGATCAGCACCGAGGCCAGCCCGATCGCCATGATACGGGCATAGGAGATGATGTTGCCTACATTCTTCATCATCTCCAGCGGCGCCAGGAGCCCGCCCGTCAGGAGCATGAGCGGAATGGCCGCCAGAACAGCGACATTGAGGGTCATCCTGACCGGGTACGGAAACGGGGTGAACAGCGATGCCGCCAGGGCCGTGAGACAGAGCAACATCAGGATGCTCACGAACTTTGCCAGGGATTCCCTGGCCGCCTTCCTCCTCAGGGCCGACCAGAGGCCAAGGGCCAGGCCGAGGGTAATGTGAACGACGCCGATGGAAAGGGAGAACGCCAGCATCGGCATTATCGAACGACTCCGTTCGATGACGCAGGTCTTTTTCAGAAGACTCCACCCCCCGGCAGACCCACCGAAACATTCGCCGTACAGAAAGCCGAACACAACGGCATAACAGGAGGAAACCAGCAGGATCAGGGCGGCATCGTGCAGGTTCCTCCGCGTACGGAACAGCTTCAGCATGACCAAGGCGCCGACAAGGAGAAGCAATCCGTACCCAACATCCCCCAGAATCATGCCGAAGAAGATCGGGAAGAAGATGCCGATGAAGGGGGTCGGGTCGTAGGAACGGTAGGAGGGGAGCGGCAAGATGCGCGAAAACAACTCGAAGGGGCGGAAATAAGGTGGGTTCCTGATGGCGATGGGGATGGCATCCATCTCTTCCTCCAGGACTTCCCGTTCCTCCACTATCACCCGCCCGCAAAAATGCCCGTTCAGCGCGGCCCGGAGTTTTTTTACGTCCGGGGAGGGCATCCACCCATGGATGAAGAAACAGAAATCGGTCTTGTGTATGGCCACGGTGGTCGTGAGGAGGCCCAGGCGGTCCAACACCCATTCCCGCACGCAGTGATAGGTAGGCCCCCAGCGGGCGGCGAACCGTTGCAGCTCGGCGTTGATGCGTTCCAGTTCGCCGGATATGTCGCTGATCCGCTGGCGCGCCTTTTTCACCTTGTCCGGGAACGGAAGCTGGCCGATAGAGGCCGGAAAAACGAGTTCCGGTATGCGTTCCCCATTCAGCACGTCCCGCACCTGGCCCGCCAATCCGGCAGGCACGGTGATCAGCACGATGACCGTCCCTTCCGGGCCGTTGGCCGTGACAAAGGCAAAGGCGCCGTCCGTCAGGCGGGAAATCAGCTGATAGAGAGGGTCAACTGCCTCGCTGCTCTTCAGGGAGACCCCGATGAAATCGAGCCCCATTCCTTCTCCGGCCGTCCTGAAGAGCGGTTCGAGGGCATCGAGAAAGGCGGTCTGACGGAGCAGTTCCTCCCGCTCCCCCCTCAGGGTATCCTGCAGGCGGCAGAGCCCGCCGCACAGGGCAGTATGCTTGTCTATAACGTCGGCCACGGTCGCCACCACACTCTGCGGTTCAAGGTAGCTGCACCGCAGGGGCAACTTCGGCAGGAAGGTCGCAAGCTGATCGATCCGCGCGGACAGATTCTCGAAGTACAGCCGTTCCGTCAAGGTCTTTTTATCCAACCCGACCGGCTGGAACGCCTTTTCCTCTTCCTTGTCAACAAAGCCGCGCATATCCTGCTCGACTTGGAACATCCCCAGGCTGCGGACCTGGTCCAGCACCGGGAACAGGAGTTCCATCGGCCCGATGATCTCAACCTTGGACATGGCGACGATCATGTCATTCTCCCGGTAATATGGACCTGATTCCTCGCTGCAGGAACCCCCTCAGCAGGTCGTCCCCAAATCCAGCCAGCCGTTTCGTCCGCTCCTCAGCCTCCGCCAGAACGGCTTCGGCCCGTCTGCGCGCCTCCCCAGTCCCCACAGCCTCCACTGCGGCGGCAAGCTCTCCCTTCAGCCGCACCTCTTCCTGTGCCGCCATGTCAGCGCACTCCCTGCGCAGCTCGGCCAGATTCTCGTCCGCCCGCTGCTGCTCGGCAGCGACCATCTCCCGGATCTCCCTCTCCTCCTTGAATACCGTGTTCAGGATCGCCTGCTCCATGTCAACCCCCCTTCGGGTAACTCATCCTCCTCCACGCGGCTTGGTCCGGAACCGGCCGGCCCAGCATATTACACAGTACCGCGGCGATCTCCTCCCCGTTATCATCCAGGCACCCCAGAAAACGAGGATGGAGATAGTGCCCGGTAGACACGGTCTCCACCCTCCGGTCCGGCAGGATCAGAAGGGTGCGGACATCATGCAGCAACCACTTCATCTGCCGCAAGCCGGCAAGGTCGTTTCCGGAGCCGGCGATCAGCACAGCAATTACCGTATCCCCGGATGGGTGCCTTAACCGGCCGACCAGGTCGTCCATGGTGCAAAACACTTCGGTTTCAGGCACGGCCCGCATCACGGCATCATGGATGTGATCACCGACCCCATCCCGTGCGAACATGAATATCCGCATGGCGTTAGATCCTCTCTCGGCAGGATTTCTCTCTGCCGGTCCCAATCCGGACTGGACAACTCAACCTGTTCTTCCAGCCGGACACTAATACCTTGTAACATTAACAATGTCGGAAAAGGCCCCTCCCACCAGCGGGAGGAGGCTGGGTGGGGGCAGTCCTGATTTCCCCCTCCCTAACCCTCCCCCGCTGAGGGAGGGAACTATATACGTAATTTCAAGTGTTACAAGATACTAATCAACAACCGGTTTCGCGGCCTCCTCCGGTTCCTCCTCCTTCTCCCACCCGGTCCACATGGTCCTGATCTCGGAAAACGGTGTGGGGCCGAGGGTCGTCAGGTAAAAATGGAAGAAGGCAAAGGCGCACAGACAACAGGCGGCAAAGAAATGAAGTCCGTCGATCAGCTTGATGCCCCCCAACATGAACAACATCCTGCGCAACGGCTGGATATCGAGCAGCAGAATGCCGGTTACGATCACCAGCGGCATGAAGACAAACATGATCACGAGATAGGCCATCTTCTGGAGCGCATTGAACTTGTTTTCCGGCGTGGCGTGGAAGGGGTTCGGCTTGCCCCGGAAGTAGTTGAAGGCATAAAAGACCGCCTGCCGTACAAGCCCGTGCTTCACCTCATCTCCGGTTGGGAAGTAGATCCTGCCGATGGTGTGGGAGATGACGATATAATAGAGAACCCAGTACACCATGGAGAGTCCCACCACGATCCCGGCCGCATTATGCAGGTACACCGCCGCCCGGTAACTGCCGAACAGGTTGACCGCATCGGCGAACCTGATCTGGATGCCGGTGACGCACAGGGTCACGATGCTGAGGGCGTGAATCCAGTGCCAGATCCTGACCGGGGTGGGTTGCAGGTAGACGATGACCTCATGGGCGGGCTCGTGGTGGCTGTGTTCCCTCCTCCTGCGGGTCAGGAAGCGCACGAACCCGTGGCCAAGCGGAATGACGATGCCGCAGGCGATGATGAGGCCGCCGATGATGCTGAACGCCAAACTCCGGGTCGCGCCGGTCATGTAGAAATCGGGGGTGCCGTAAAGAACATCCAGGATAGCCCCCTTTTCAACGGGCATCCGGCTGTAGGCCCCGCTCTTGGTGGGAAAGGACACAAAACTGGTCTGCTGGGTCTGTACCCCTGAGACATGGCAGAACGTGCAGTCCCAACGGTTGTCCAGGATCTGGTAGCTGTGGGTCATCACCTCCGGCATCATCATGCCCCGCAGGCGAAGACCGTCGTCACGGGACTTTATGTTGAACCTCCGCAATTCCTTTAACGAGACGCGGCTGTCGCCGTTGGCATCTATCAGGGATGAAACGCTGTTCTCTCCGGCCAGCCGCGTCAGTTCGTCGTAGGTAGCCAGATGGAAGCCCCCCTTCTGGTCCTCCTTTTCCACGAAAAGATTGATGTAATAACCCTTTGAACCTGTATGGCAGGTGACGCACGGCAGACTATCCAGGTGCAGCCCTGCCTGGGGCAGCCATTTCTGGTGGCTTTTCACGGTCGCCGACAGTATGTGGCAGCGGGAGCAGACCGCGTTGATCGCCACGCCAGATACATAGGCAGATCCACGCGCCTTGTGCGGATTGTGACAGTCGGCGCAAGTGGCGTTTCTGGCGTGCAGGCTTTGGGCGTACTCCTGTGCAACCGCGGCGTGGCATTCCTTGCAGGTGGCATGGGAGGGTTTGGTGCCGTCATAGGGATGGCGGTCGGTCACCGAGTCGTGGCACGTGGTGCAGCCGACGGCATTATGGGTGGTGTCGGCGAATTGCACCGGATCGATATAGAGGTGAGCGCCTCCCCGTCTGCTGATGTTTTGTTTACCGTGACATTGAAGGCACTCGTCGTTTAACCGCGCACCGAAGGATGGCTGCGCAACCAGGAGTACCGCCGCCAATACCAGGAAACATCCCCGTGCCATACTTCTGCCGTTTGATTCCATACTCTCCTCCTCGCAGCAACGATCAGTGTATTGTGGATGGCAACCTGCCGTCCCAATACCGCCACAACCTGTCGGGGTGTATGAGTGCTCTTGGGTGCGCAGGCCATTAGTATCAGTTCATCAGTAGCATCAGGCGTACCGAAAAACACCGGCGCCACGCAAAGCAAATAGGCGCATGATTTCATATTGTTGCCAGCAGAGTCGGGGATAGTGGGGACAGGGATTTTCCTGCGGGGTCAGGAATAATATTGTAAATCAGGATATTGTACTGTTCGGCAGGACACAAGGCGAGGGAAGAGCAGGGCGTTTTTCCACCCTCTGGGGCCTAAAAGGTTTTTCCCGAACTTGTTAGTGTTACAAGGTACTAGGGGTAGTCCTCGCCAGTGTCCGGGCAGAAATAGTGACGATGGATGTTGTGGCTCTTCATCAGGGCATATAGACGCGACCGGGAAAGGCCGGAGATGCGGCAGGCCTCGTCGATGTCTCCGTTCGTGAGGGCGATCAGTTCGTGGAGATAATGATTTTCAGCCCGGCATGCGGCCTCGTTCCGGAATTCATGCAACGGCGGAAGCCCTTGTAAAGAGGCCGGAGCACCGCCGGCCTCCCGGTTATGGCCGTTGGCGGCCCGTGCCGCCTTGATGCGGATATCGCTGGGAAGATGCTTGGGAAAGAGGGTCGGTTCATGGCGCGCCGAAGCGATGACCCGGTCCAGGGTGTTGATCAGCTCCCTCACATTGCCGGGCCAGCCATAGGCGGCCAGGCTTTGGAGAAATTCGGGGGCAAAACCTTTGTGGGCCAGGCCATAGCGCTCGCACAGCCTGTCCATGTGATGGCGCACCAACTCCTTGACGTCGTCTCTCCGGTCCCTGAGCGGCGGGATCTCGATGGCAAAGGAGCGCAGCCGGAAGAGGAGGTCGCTGCGGAACTGGTTTTCTTGCACCATGGCGTCCAAGTCACGGTTGGTGGCGGACACGAGCCTGAAATCACTCTCCACCTCCCGGCTCCCCCCCAGCGGCCGGAAGCTATGTTCCTGGAGCACCCGCAGAAAGGCCCTCTGCACGGAACCAGAAAGTTCGCCCACCTCGTCGAGGAACAGCGTTCCTCCGTGAGCTTGGAGGATCAGCCCGTCGCGCCCCTTTTCCGCGCCGGTAAAGGCCCCCTTTTCGTGGCCGAACAGGAGGCTTTCCACCAGGGTATCGGGCAGGGCGGCGCAATCCACCACTACGAAATTGCCCCCTGCCCGTCCGCTGTTTTTGTGGATGGCCCTGGCAATGAGTTCCTTTCCCGTGCCGGTTTCGCCCGTTATCAGGACCGTGGTATCGTTCACCGCCGCCTGGGCGACCAGGTCGAGGCATGCGGTCAGCTTCCGACTGCTGCCGACGATATCCTCGCGTTTCAGGGCGGTTACGTTCTTCCGGGAGCAGTAAATCTTCTCCTGCCGATACTGTAACGCCCGTACCAGCGGCAGCTTGATCTCCTCCGGGGTGGCCCCCCTTTCCACGTAATCCCAGGCCCCGCTTTTGATGGCCGTTTCAGCGGCGTCCGGCTCGCCGACCCCGGTCATGATGATGATCTCAGGGGCGGAGGGGGTCGCCTGGATGACCGGCAGCATGTCGAGCCCATTGCCGTCGGGCATGCTGACGGGGAGAAAGACAACGTCGAATGGCCGAGAGAGGGCCAATTGCACCCCATCCTGCAAGGTGTTCCTCCAAGACACGTCGTGCCCCTCGTCGGCTGCCATCCGGCGCAACGCACAACAGGTCACATCGTCATCATCGATGATCAGGATGTTGGACATGCATCAATCCTTGCGGCAGAAATGCCTGAGCTCGCGTGCCGGCGATAAACCAGACGAAATCCCTGCCATGGCACGCGGTCGGGTGACCAGACGAGATGGGGCCGCGCAACGCCCATGTCTCTGTTTATTAACTATATCGCAATAAAGTATTACTATATACCGGGTGGCATCCCATTTCAAATTCATTGGCGCGCAGCATGCGACTACCCTGATTGCCTGAATATTTTTGGCACAATATGAGGCATTATGCTTTCAGTTGGCAACAAAGAAAGGCCCGAAAGCTCTTTCTTTATTGTTTTAGCTCTTTACCGGATTGCTTGCGGGAGTCTCGCAAGAGCATCGATCAGGGCCAGTGCAATGAACCTCAAATCTCCGGTTGTCGGTTGCCGAAGGGCCAGTATATCCTGACATCGTATACACCTCCGCAATTAAACATTCACTACCGAAATGTTACAATTGTGTGGCAAGATTTCAACAATTATGCTATAAAATTTAGTTTATTTTTACATACCCTGCGCCAACGGAGGCATTAATGTTCGGACTTATCCCCAAAGAGGAGAAATTTTTTCAGCTTTTCAAGGAGATGACAATAAACATCATTGAAGGAGCGAAACTGCTCAAAGAAATGCTGGATACTTTTGAGAACCCCGGTAAAAGCCAGAGCAAGATCAAAGAACTTGAACACAAAGGGGACTCCATAACTCATGAGATCATCCAAAAACTTAATAAAACGTTCGTGACTCCCCTTGATCGGGAGGATATTTATTCACTGGCTTCGAAACTTGACGACATTCTGGATCTCATCGACGCATCGTCTCAGCGCATGATCATGTACAATGTTGAACATATTCCGCCAGAAGCCAAATCCCTTGGATTTATCATTCTGCAATCCTGTTTGGCAGTAGACAAAGCGGTTGCAATGCTGGGCAAGAAGTCCAATGAGCAGATCTTTGAAGCATGCGTTGAAATCAATGCCCTGGAGAATGAAGCGGATCGAGTCTCCCGTGAAGCGATTGGCCGTCTGTTTGATGAAGAGAAGGACCCCATTCAACTTATCAAATGGAAAGAGATCTACGAAACGCTCGAAAGAGCCACCGACAAGTGCGAAGACGCAGCCAACATACTCGAGAGCGTGGTGGTGAAAAATGCTTGATCCGGCCCTGATGATGCTCTGCCTGGTCATTCTGGCAGCGCTTCTATTCGACTATATCAACGGTTTTCATGATACAGCCAACGCTATTGCCACTTGTGTCTCGACCCGGGCACTATCGGTGAAAGCAGCAATTATCATGGCTGCCATTCTCAACTTTACCGGGGCAATGATCTCAACAAAGGTTGCATCAACAATTGGCAAAGGCATAGTCGACAAGGACAACATCACCCAGATGGTGGTGCTCGCCGGTATCTCGGGGGCCATTATCTGGAATCTTATCACCTGGTACTATGGACTCCCATCCTCTTCCTCTCACGCAATCATCGGGGGCATCATGGGATCGGTATTTGCCCATGCCGGTATGGGCGCTCTGAAATGGGGCGGCCTGAAGCTGATCATTCTCGCCTTGCTTGTTTCCCCGATTATGGGAACAATTGTCGGCTTCTCTTTAATGATGTTGCTTTACCGAATATTCCGGAACTGTTCCCCCGGCGGGCTCAATAAAAAATTCCGTATGCTTCAGGTGTTCTCGGCGGCTTTCATGGCTTTTTCCCATGGAACCGCGGATGCCCAAAAATCGATGGGCGTCATCACCATGGCATTATTAAGCTACGGAGTCATATCGACATTTTCCGTACCCTGGCAGGTTATGGTGGCGTGCGCAACAGCTATGGCATTTGGGACTGCGGCTGGCGGCTGGAGGATTATCAAAACGGTAGGACGTGACTTTGTCAAACTTCATCCTGTACATGGGTTCTGTGTGGAAACCGCATCAGCTGGAGTCATACTGGGAGCATCGGCCTTTGGGATGCCCACCAGCACAACTCACGTAATTACTTCGGCCATTCTGGGAGTGGGGCTATCAAAACGCCTTACCGCAGTCAACTGGAAGGTGGCCCAGCGAATCGTTGTGGCATGGGTATTAACCATACCGGCATCAGCACTGATGGCCTATCTGACTTATCAAGTATTCAACCCTATTCTGGGTAAATGATGAAACCATAATCCCCATTTGATCCAGTTCCGATTTACCCTCCCACCGTAAACTGGTCCCGTTTGCGGTGGGAGGAAGATTATCGGCAGTGATTCTGTTACAAGCATCTTCATCATGAAGACAGGAGTAGTCAGCGCCTGTGCATTCATTGTCGCCGCTTCCCGCCTGCCGTGAAAAGCTCCTTCACCCTACCCGCAACACCCTCTTCAGTTCCGCTTCAAGGCTACTCATGGTGTACGGCTTGACGATGAAGCCGGCAGGAGGTCGATCGGTAATGCGTTTACTCAGTTCATCTTTGTTGAAACCGCTGGAAATGATTACCTTGGCATCGGGCCGGATGCTGTAGATTTTGTTCATGGCAGCTATGCCATCCATGTTCGGCATTGCCTGATCCATCAGCACAACGACAATCTCATCGGCATGTTCGCGGTACTTGCTGACGGCATCGATGCCATCGCGCGCGGTAATCACCGTGAAGCCGCAGAGTTTGACCATCTTGGCGCAGACATCCAGAACAGGTTTTTCGTCATCGACGACAAGGACCGAACCGAACAACTGACTCTCCGGAAGTGTTGGGATTTCCGGTGGCGGTATCGTGGACTCGGTTGCGGTGGCCGGTTGTCCGGATGCAACGATCGGGAACAACACCCTGAAGGTTGTGCCCTTGCCAGGTTCGCTCTCCACAAACAGGGCACCACCGTGTGATCGCATCACCCCAAGTACCGCCGACATGCCCAGCCCTCGCCCGGTAAATTTCGTTGTAAAGAAGGGGTCGAAGAGACGATTGATTGTGTCTTTGCTCATGCCGCAGCCGTTATCGCCGACTTCGAGAAACACAAATGTGCCTGGCTGGGGTTTCACGTCCAGAAGGCTTGCATCCAGGGCGGTCTTATCGCAGTTCTGGACGCCGGTGGTGATTATGACAAAACCTGGCTGTTTTTCGATTGATTCCACCGCATTGGTGACCAGATTCATGACAATCTGCAGGATTTGGGGCTCACCAGCCATTATGGCAGGCAACTTATCCGAGAGGCACAGCTCCATTGAAACCGTTGAAGCGGCCGCTGTTTTTAACATGTCGATGTTGTCTCTGACCAACTCATTCAGGTCCAGCGATTTTTTGCTGACAAGCCCCTTGCCCGCATAGGTCAGCATCAAGCTGGAAAGATGAGCCGCCCGTCTACCCGAGTTTATGGCATTGATAATAAAATTGTAGGACCTTGTGTCAGGAGTAAGTTCTAAGGTGGCCATTTCCATATTGCCGAGAATAACCTGCAGTAGATTGTTGAAATCGTGGGCGATACCACCTGCCATGACTCCCAGGCTCTCAAGCTTTTGAGTCTGGAACATCTGCCGTTCAAAGTCCAGCCGTTCCTCATGGAGGCGTTTGTTTTCCTGGTTACGCTGCTGCAGTACCGTTGCCAGATTGTTGATTGCGCGTGCCGCCATACCCGGTTCATCATCGGATTCGATATTGATCCGGGTGGTGAGATCACCATCGTGCAAGGCCTGTATGCCATGCATAAGTGACCTGAATGACCGAGTTACCCGTTGCAGGACCAGATAACCGAACAGGGTGCAGGCCATCCAGAAGCAGACCGCAATGCCGGAGGAAACCAAGGCCATGCGGCGTATCAAGTGAGCCAGGTCTCCCGTACCGCGCTCCATGTGGATGGTGCCGACCAGTTCCCCCTTGGGATTCAGGCTCTCGCTCAAGATTGAACCGTTTGAAATCAAAGGGTCGGTGCGAACCTCCACCGTATCCAGGATCAGATCCGCTTCAGTGTGTAGGCCGGAACGGCGAATTCCCGCCAGCATCCGGCCGTCTTTGGCATAGATCTCCACTGCTCGCATTTCAGGAGCGCGGGCAGCCGTTTCGGCAAGCAGTTGCAGTGTTGCTTTGTTCTCGGCATAGAGGGTGAGACGGATACTCTCGCCCAAGTACAGCGCCTGCAGGTGTAGCTGCTCGCGCAGATAGAGTTTGTGTTCCCGGATTTCGTTGGATATGTAGAGGCTTAGGAAGAGTATCGTAATGAGGGCTGTCAGCAATGTGAAGATAGCAAAAAGCTTTAGCTGGAAACTCGACCGCAATGATGAAAATTGAATATGATTTAGCATGTCGCCACCTTCAATATGCCGATGAGATATTCTACTCCAAATTGGTGTGGCCGAGCTTTTCCAGTACCGCAGGGTTGGTTCTAAGGGGCGTACCACGCGGGAAAACAAGGGTAGTATCGGGAGCTGTGCCACGCTTGAGTAGTGTCTCAGCCATTTCACCGGCCTGGTGTCCCACCTCCGTGAGGTTGACCTCGATAACCGCGGCGGCCCCCAGTCCCAAATGTCTGTCGGTAAAGGAGACTACCGGAATGGCCTGCTCCAGGCCAAAACGGAAAAAACCCTCTATTGTTTCCTGAGTGACTGTGGTGACATCGGGGAGTATCCAGAGCGCATCCGCTTTGCCGGCCAGAGACAATATCTGGGGTATGGTTTCCCTTGATGTTGACACTTTGCGTTCCACCAGCCTGATGCCGGCATTTTCGGCCGCCAGGCGGGCAAGTTTCAAATACCAGCCGGTTTTGGCAGGGTCAAAGAGGACTCCGGCGCGGCGCACTTTCAATTTTTTCAGCAGACGGCAAAAACGGTCCGGCGCAGCGAACATGGCAATGGAACTCAGGTTGGACTGGGAGCCGTTGTCGAGCGCCATCACGGCAATAATCGGTGTGGTGCGCACAACGCGGGCGCTTCTCACGGCGCTGTCGCCAATGGCCAGTAGCAACAGGGGTTGGTCCTCGCGTACGATTCGGGCGACGTCGACATCGGCATAGTCGGACAACACGATGGTGCGTTGCGAGACGTTGTATCTGGTGCGGAAGCCATTCAGCACATTTTCAAAAGCGGCACCGCGGCGGCTCTGGAGCACGAGTACATCATAGGCTTCAGCCAGAGAGGGGAGCAGGGTTGCCAGGGCAAGTATCAGCAGGACAAGGCGGCGCTTCATCAGAACGCCACCTTCACGCCGCCCTCGAACCAACGAGGAGTACTCGGTATTTGATTGGTATCATACTGGGCGCCATTGAACAGGTTGTGCCCCGAGAAGAAGACCTCCAGTGAATTGTCCTCATGCCGGTAGAGGGTTGCCCCCAGGTGCAGATCCCACATCAGGCCGTCGTAGCTGCCTTCTTCGGATGGTAGTGCGTTCCAGAAAATATGGCGGCCGGTCAATACCCCCCGATAGGTTTTGTCGTCGTAACGCAGGGCCAATTGTACCGTATGACGGGCCAGGTCGTTTACCTCGTAGCCGGCCATGGTGGTGTCGGTGAAGGTATATCCGGCGGCAAGCGAAGTGTGAAATACCGGCGTGGTACGCACCTCGAATTCAGTTCCCAGGGCCAGTTGCTGCCCAACGGCATCGTTCCAGGTCTGGTTGCGAAACAGGGTGCCTTTCAACCAGAGGTAGGGCACGGCCTTGCTCTCCACCCCAACCTGCATGGTCCAGATCTTTATGGCCGGAGTATCGGTAGTGCCCAAAACGTTGAGTCCGTAGCCGCGAGCCGTGTATGCGCGCAGCAGCGTGCTGTCGGTCAGTTGCCACGTGGCGCCCAAGGCCGGGCTGAACTGGTCGCCCGCGGTCTGGGTATGGTCAATGCGGACACCGGGGATTACAGCCACGGGACCGAAGGTGACGGTATCGTTCAGGAAGATTCCCCAGCGGTCCACCCGCCGGCTGAACGGGCTGGCCGTACTGCCATCGCTGGAGTTATAGTACTCTTCCAGGTGATCGTAGTCGCTGCCGACCACCAGCAGATTGTTATCACCCCGCCATGTCAGTTTGATGTTGCCGCCGCTCTGCAACTCCGTGGCGATGCTTGTCGGCAAGTCCGGCGAACCGGACCAAGGTGCACCGTTACTTATGTTGAAATAAGACTCGGCATCTTTATTGTAAGTGTGGTGCCCACTCACCTCCAACTCAAGCCTGTTGTTGAGTGGATAGCGCAACCCGACCGAACCGAGCAGGTATCTCTTATATCCCAGCTCTTTCAGGTCATACGCCGGGGCAAACAGGTCCCCCATGTCGGCGTGGGTATAAAAGAAGGTGCCCCACAGCAACCCATGATTCGGGAGGTCGTAAGTCAGCTTGCCATAGGCGTTATTGATAGCGTCCTGAGTATTGGGGAGCAGGCCGTTGGAGCCAAGAAAACCTCCGGAGAGATAGTATCCCGTATGGCCGCTGGTGCCGCTCAATTGGAGGCTGTTGTCGGTCGTAACACGAGAACCGATGGAGGCACTGGCAATACCACCCAAGGCACGTTGTTCAGGCGACTTGGTGATGACATTGATCACCCCGCCCAAGGATTGTCCCCAAACCGAGGAGGCGGCACCCTTGACGATTTCGATCCGCTCGATGATGCGGGCCGGGATCAGCGAAACATCGGAAAAACCGGCACCCAGGTTGGTGATCGAGACCCCGTCCACGTACACTTGCGTAAAGTTGTAGCTGATGCTTTGGATGGTGGTATAGGCTGTGATCCCCGGCCCGCCGTTGTGCTGCACCTGAATACCGGGAACAGTATCCAAGATATCGGCCAGGGTATGGGCGTTAAGTGCCTCGATCTCTGTCGAGGTCACTACGGTCACGTTCTCGGCGGTTTGGGAAAGCGGTTTGGGGGCGCGGAAGGTTGAGACAAGCTGGGCATCGGACGTGTCCGTGAACCCGAGAGTCGCAAGGGGATCGTCGTCGGCAAAAACAGGTACAATATTACCAAACAGGAGCGTCAGCAGGACAAGGATGAGTTTTTGAAATGAATTCGGATGCAGCGTGGAATTATCAGTATCTGACAAAGCAGTTATCCGAAGAGCTGAATTATTTATACAACGTTGAGTTAAATAGCAAATAGGGCTGGGGTTGTCCACTCATAAATCAACGACGGATTAACATTTTACACCTCGGGTAATTGCTGTTTTGAGATATTCAGGGCAACCCCCATTATGGCTGGCGCTCGCATCTCACCCCTGATGCCCATTCGATTGTGCGGTTCGTCAATCAGCCACTGCACGTCCGAGGTCCGAGATGGCAGTCAAACAAGCTTGCATCCGGTTGATCACATAACGTTTTTTGCTATAATTGAAATCAGGAATGATAATCTCTACCGTTGCACTTCCCTATTACATACTCTAATCTGAACTTGTTCCCCAAATTATCATGCTTTTCCCTGAAGCGTTTACGTCTACACGCGGTACCGGAAAGACGGTGTACCCGTCATAGGTCGGCCCCATGGTCGAAATCAGTTTGGATGCGCTCCAGCCGGACGCCTTGAGGTATTGGGCCGATCTCACCGTAACGGCCGCGGATTCTATCTGATACCAAACAAGCGTTGCATTTCCGGATGGATCCACTGCAATGTGTTGGTCGTACGTGTTGCCGATATTCTCGCTGATTTGCGCCGGGGAGTTCCAAAGCCCGCTGACCGCGCTGAAATGACTTACCGCGACATACTGACTTCCATTTGCATCCGACTGCTGTTCCCATGTCGCGAATGCATTTCCATTGGCATCGAACGCGACTTCCGGGGAATAGCATTCCCCTGTCACGCTGTTCGCTATGGTCTTCGGGGTATCCCACTTTCCTCCGCTTAGCTGCCGGCTGACCCAGACATCGAAGTATCCGGAGTTGTTACCCTGAATCCATGCCGCAAGAACATCTCCGGCCGGGTCAATTGCCAGCGAGGCTTGGCCATAGAGCAGGTTTGGACTACTGCTCACCTTCGTGCGAGTCGTAAATCCGTTGGTTGTCGTTCCCGTCGCTACCCAGATATCGCTCGCGTCGCCATTTCCGCCGATTCCGTCGGTTCTCTGGAACTGGTTGTAAATCAGCGCAACATTACCGGAACCGTTGGAAACGACCTTGTAGCCATAGGCGCAGTTTATGCCGGTGGACAGCATTGCCGGTGCCGACCAACTGTTGTTTGCCACGGAATACTGGCTGGTGTACACGTCAAAGTGGCTGCTGATGGATGCATCCGACTGATTCCACATGATCACGGCATTCCCGGCCCCATCGATTGAGATCGACGGAACCCCGGATGGACCGGTAGCCGCGGATACGGCATTCGTCAGTTTCTTCGGGACGTCCCATCCCAAACCAACGGTATAGCGATTCACCCAGACGTTGTTGAGTTGATTGTCGGACTGCATCCAAACAACAATAGCATTTCCACTCGCGTCTACCGCTACTTTCGGCACCATGGCGAAACCGGTAGCCGTACTGATCTGCGTCGCGGATGATTCGGAATTCAACCATTGGGCTTGGATTACGCTTGAGCCGTATCCGGTCCCCGTATATGTCCACCATACGGCAAGCCCGTCACCAGCCCCGGAAACCTTGAGGTCCGGGTCCTGGGCTATAGCCGCTATGCCATTTGTCCAGCTCATCGAAGAAACGCTGTTGACCAGCGTTGGCGATGCCGGCGCACTGAACAGGGCCGATCCGGAAGTCTTGTCGGTTACCGATACGGTTCCCGAAACCGAGGTGACCGTTATATGGTCAAGCAAACCGTCCATTCCGGAACCATTCGCCGCAAATGTCCCGGAAATCGGGTCCATATCGGCGTTATAGCTTGCAAGAAGAGGTTTCAGGCTATTCCGGAGACTCGCCGTTGCGGCTTGAAGATTCGTGGCGACGGCACTGAAGGCAGCTGGAGTCGGGGCCAGGTACATGGCATCCAGATCCGTGCTACTCGCTGCCGCGGCAACAATTATCTGAGTCAATGGGGTGATGTTCGCCGTACCGGCAGCAGCAGCGAACGAGTACATCGTATTGCCACCCCAGCTTGCTTTGAGCATAAACGGGGGTGTGAGTGCCGACACGTCAAATGAAAATGTCCCGTCTGTTGTAGCCATCGACAACTCATGTCCCGTCGAATCCTTGAGGAAGATGGTCCCGGACACGGCGGCCCCTGTTGCGGCAACACCCGAAACCGTCGCGGCATTGGTGCTTGACGACTGTCCTCCGCTACAACCCAATAATAGCAGACCGATAACAGCCAATAGTGCGTTTTTCATATCAGCCCCCCCTGATTTCCTCATATGGATGGGGGTTCAGCATAAAGCGTACCGGTAATGTCAAGGGGGTGGGATTGATGTATCCATTTATGTCCTTAAAAATGGATGTACTGAGAATGTCGCTGCATATTTGAACCGATGGAACCGCTGTATGGAAATTTACCCGTGCCTGTTTTGCATATCAGAGGAGACGTCTCCGATTCAACTGACGAAAATTGTCAGTGCGACTCGACTTGCGGCTAAAATAAATGTCACGCATCCCACCATCGCCCAACGTACTCATTACACCACCGGGCAGTATCACCGCAACTGATCGAGCTGCCGGCCGCCAGCCGTTTCAAAAAATTCGGTTTTGTTTATCTTGACCTTGGCAGTCATCAAGTGGCAGAATAGATAAAATGTTCACTCGCAGACAATTCATAGTCGGATCGACCACCTTTTTGTTGGTACCACATAGCGCGTTGGCGGCGGCACTCATGAAAAAGAGTGCCAACCGGAGCAGAGTAATTGAGCTTGACGACGAGAGCGGCGACATCCCAAAGGACATCGCAGTTGCTCCGAACATAACCGCCGAGCAGTTCATTGCAGCTCAGCGCGACGAAAAAGCGCTGGAGCGGCTGGTCGGTGGTTTGGTGGAGCGCAAAGTGAAAGGGCAGCCCCTGTTCAACGAGGGTAAGATCATCCTCTACAACACCCATTTCAAGGAGCGGCACCTATTCAAATTCAGGAACGGCTACGGGGAGTATGACCCCCAGATCCTCAACTCGCTCAACTACTTTATGCGCTGCAACTACGATAACAGCTATACTGAAATGGACATTGCCGCCATCGAAATGATCAACTATGTCGCACAGTTGATGGGCGTCAAGGAACTCCACATCAATTCCGCCTACCGCACGCCCGAATACAACGCCATTCTCTCCGGGAAAAACGAGAACGTGGCGCGAAACTCATTCCACATGCAGGGCAAGGCGATTGACTACTCCATCCCAGGCGTGCCGATCCGCAAGGTATGCCAGTATGCCCAGCTGGCGCGCAACTACTTCGGCTACGGCGGAGTTGGCTATTATCCCAGGCAGAACTTCGTTCACAACGACAGCGGACCGCTCCGAAACTGGGCGAAGTAACCAAAGGTCAAAACAGTTCAGTTAGATTTTTTGATAAAGCTGCTCATAGTGGCGCTTCTCCGGCAGAATCATTGCTAGCCAGGAGTATCTTATTTCCCTGGAGGGGCAATGAACGGGCGTGGTTTTTTGGTAGTGCGACTAGTGAAGGTGGGCGGCGGGGTGCTGGCGGCAGCGGCGTTGTTGATGCCGGGGCTGATGTTGGGCGGGTGCGGATCGAGCGGCGCTAAGACATCTCAGGCTGCCGGGCCGCCGCTCCAGGCCGTCGCGACAGTCCAGCAGCAGCATTCCAGCACCGTGAACGTCCGCCAGCGCCAGCCGGCGGCGGCGCGTCAGGACAAGGCATCATCGGCCGCCAAGGCGCCCGCCCGCAAGTACATCATCGGTGAGGACCCGGCCTTTGCCGCTGCCAACGGCTGGCCGGTCAAGACGCCGGCGCAATTGCCCGGCTCAATCCTGCCGGCGCACCGCATCGTCGCCTACTACGGCAACCCGCTCTCCAAGAAGATGGGGTGCCTGGGCGAGTACGACCATGCAGAGATGTTGCGCCACCTGCAGCGCGAGGTGGTCAAGTGGCAACAGGCCGATCCGGGGCATCAGGTGCAGCCGGCGCTGCACCTGGTGGCGACCGTGGCCCAAGGGGTGCCGGGCAAGGCGGGTCTGTACCGCATGGTGATGCCGGACAAGGTCGTGAACGAGATCTACGACCTGGCCAAGGCCAACCATGCGCTGCTCTTCATCGACATCCAGACGGGGCATGAGAACATCCGTACCCTGTTGCCCCGCTTCGAGTGGATCCTGAAGAACCCGGACGTCCATCTGGGGATGGACCCGGAGTTCAACCTGTGCACCTGCAAGAAGGTTCCGGGCACCAAGATCGGCACCTACGACGCGGCGGACATCAACTTTGCCGCCGGCTTCCTCGAAGGGCTGGTGAAGAAATACCAACTGCCGCCCAAGGTATTCATCGTCCACCGTTTTACGAAAAACGGCGTGACCAACGCGGAGAAGATCCGGCCGCGGCCGGAGGTGCAGATCGTCATGAACATGGACGGCTGGGGCGCGCCGTGGCTGAAGCGCAACTCCTACCGCGAATATGTGGTCAAGGAGCCGGTGGAGTATACCGGGTTCAAGCTCTTCTACCACAACGACACCAAGAAGGGGGACTCGATGCTGACCCCGGCCGAGGTGCTGCGCCTGGAGCCGAAGCCGCTCTATGTCCAGTACCAGTAGTACTGGTGCGACAATTCGGTAACCAATGAAAAGGGCCCGTCACGGCTAGCCGGTTATGTACTCTATTGAATCCCCATCAGCGATGAAGCTGATGGGGATTTTGTTACCTTGCCCTGATAGGGAACAAGGTAACATGTGTGGACACCGGCATGGATGCCTACTATCGTTACTAATGAGCAAGTCTCCAGCTTTGACGGCGCTGGCTTGGTCATTTAAAGCTGGCCTTGAAAACAAACTTAACATCTTCTGCCCCATCTCCACTTCTGCCCCATCTCCACTTCTGACCCATCTCCACTTCTGACCCATCTCTAACCCCAACCACCTCGACGATTCGATAAATCTGCTGCACCGTCATGTCAAAGTCAAATGACTAAAGAGGTAACTGACCTACAAATTATTGGGCTAAAATAAGTAAGGACACCGATAAGTGGTATAATTTGCACACGCATAACGAAGAAGCAGCAGTGTCGGGCTTCCAAGATGATAACTTGTAAAATCGACATATCGTTACTAATGAGCAAGGCTCCCGTCTTGACGGCGTTGGCTTGGTCTTTTAAAGCTGACCTTGAAAACAACTTTAGCATCTTGGGAGCCTGACCTCACAGGCATGCGCTCAGCGCTGTGATCTTGATTAGATACGTATTGGCATGTCATTGCTTGTAATTCGCTGCCATTAACCTTGAAGCCGATAGGAGCGAACAATGGGACTGTTGTGGTCACATCAATCCGTGAAATTCTTGTTGCACTCTCTCTATGCCCTTCTCGTTGTGGCCATTCTTACGCCAAATGCTCAAGCTACACCGGCTTATATTACGTTATCCTTAAACCCATCAGATACAATTGCAATTGCAGAAATCAATTTTGATTTGTATGAACAGCCGAATGGATGGCCTCCTCCGGGATATACCTATGGAGACCCAACTGTTCCTAAACATCCAGGCGATAGTACTACATGGGAATTTGATATAAAGGTAACCAATACAATTGGTATCAGCATTAATGGATTAGTTTCATACACCAACGGTCAATGGGGGTCTCTTTTACTCCAAAATTGTGGTTTTTATGGGCCCGGTGAGTCGCTTATCCCTATTCAATCGACATCTTTTGATATAACTGGTGGGTTCACTGATGGCCCCGACAATTATTCCAATCCTATAGGAACGTGGGAAATATCGTCGTCAGCTCCAGTCCCGGAGCCTTCAACACTTCTTCTCGTAGGAGCAGGGCTGACAGGAATCGCATTTGTAACGTGGCGTCGACGCGGAAAGGTATAAGTATCCATAGGAGTAGGCAGCATGTCAGGCTTTCAAGTTGTTAATTAGTTTCCATCCGGAAACTTCGGATGAGAAACTATTGGTTTCCGATTCGGAAAGGAGGGTATTTTTGTCCCGGCAAGGAAATCAAGGGATTGCGCGGAGGCGTACATTAGTACGCCGCACAAGCAAACCCGAAGATTGGCGCCGCCTGGGCGAAAAAGACCCCTTTCCGGATGGAAACTACTTAGTAAAATCGATATATCGTTACTTATGAGCAAATCTCACATCTTGACGGCGTTGTGCCCCCTGATCTTGGTCAGTGGGCTTTTTTTAGCTTAAAATGCTTTCCAGCCTATCAAAGAAATCGCGCCTTGACTCCATTGTCTTTCAACCAGCCCGAGGTAAAATGTTACATAATCATCGCCGGGTTCCTGGAGCCGTTTTTATGTCACCAACTGACAGTTATCGAAAAACGATACGAATAGTGCTGGCGGATCGTGCCGGAGACGCTCCCGGTGCAAGCGCAATCGCCGAAGCCGCCATCGGCACATGGCAGCAGGTGGCCGCCCAGATCGTACCGGTGATCGGCATCGGGGGGGCCAACGTTCTCTTCAACCGCTCGCTGCACCTGACATGCACCACCTTCCCGTGGCTTACAATTCCCGGCGATCACAGGGATAGCACCGTTCTGCTTGCAAACCTCAAGGAGCAACTTGCGGGCCGTGAGCCGGATGCCGCCGCAGAGGCGAGCTATACCCTGCTGGTGACCTTCATCGAACTGCTGATGTCCATGATTGGAGATTCCTTGACCGAGCGCCTGTTGAGCTCGGTCTGGGAACCATCGTCACCGCCGTCTGAACAGGAGAACGAATCATGAGCAACAAAGTGACCATACGAAGACTTGCGACTGGCGTGCCGGGACTCGATGAGATCCTGGGTGGCGGCCTGCCGGAATTTTCCTTCAACCTCATTGTAGGGCCTCCGGGATCCGGCAAGACGACGCTGGCGCACCAAATCATGTTCGCCCTGGCGACTCGGGAACGACCGGCGCTGTTCTTCACCGTGCTCGGCGAACCCCCGTTTAAGATGCTGCGTTATCAGCAACAGTTCTCGTTCTTCGATTTCGACAAGATCAATGAGTCGATTCGTTTCGTCAATCTGAGCGACGACTTCGTGACGGGTAATCTCGAACAGGTGATGACGCGCATCACGCAGGAGGTCGAGGCCTACTCTCCGGCGCTGGTTTTCGTCGATTCGTTCCGCCCGGTCATGCTGGAGGCGCGACACAGACCCGAAGGCACGATCAGTCTGCAACTGTTTATCCAGCAACTCGGGATGCAGTTGAGCGGCTGGCAGGCCACCACCTTCCTGATCGGAGAATATATGTCGGAGAGTGCCCCCCATCCGGTCTTAACGGTGGCCGACGGCTTGCTGTCGCTGGACCAAAGTGTCTACCGGAATTCGATGGTGCGCAAGATGCAGGTTCTGAAAATGCGCGGTCAGGCGACCCGGCCGGGGATGCACACTTTCCGCATCACCGGTGCCGGGATCGAAATCTTTCCAGCGGCGGTCATTCACGTCGATACCGAGGACGCGGCCACGATCTCCAAGGTGTTTGGCAGCGACAAACGGCTGACCATGGGCGTGCCGCTCCTCGACGAAATGCTGGGCGGCGGCTTGCCATCGGGCTATTCGCTGCTGGTCGCGGGGCCTTCAGGATCGGGCAAGACCATCCTCGCCAGGGCCTTTCTGGCCGAAGGCGTGCGCCTGGGCGAACCGGGCGTGATCGTCGCGTTTGAGCAGACGCCGAGCCAGTCCTGGATTCGCACACTCGACGATATGATCCGCGCCGGGCAGATCGGCCTGATCAATACCCGCTCCCTGGATCTGTCGATGGACGAGATCGTTCAGCATCTGACCACCCTCATACATAAGATGAAAGCCACCCGGGTGGTGATCGACTCGTTGTCCGGGTTCGAACTGGCAATAGCGCCGACTTTCCGCGAGGACTTTCGCGAGTCGCTGTTTCGCATGGTCACCATTCTGTCCGGCCTTGGCGTGACGGTGTTGTTGACGTCGGAATTAGAAGACCGCTATGTCGATCTGCGTTTCAGCCCCTACGGATCGGCATTTCTCACCGATGCGATCATCGTTCAGCGTTACATCGAGGTCGAGAGCCGCCTGAAGCGCGTCATGGCTGTAGTCAAGGTGCGTGCCAGCAACCACAGCAACGAGATTCGGCAGTTTGAGATCACCGATGACGGTATCGTTATCGGCGAACCGGTGCTCGACTACGAGGGGCTCCTCGCCGGGCGGCCGACACGGACACCAGCGTTTGATACGGTCGGACAAGGGGAACGGTGATGACCAGGAAGATCAGCACTCATCGAAAAAACTTGGCCGGGCGGCCGCTTGAGGCAAGCGAAAACGTTCAGCCCCCGGTATCGGCGGCCGAGAATACTCTCTCCAAGCGTAAGGCGGCGGTCATCACCGGCAAAGAGGCGGCCGATCTGCGCAAAGAAGCGGCCGACCGGCGTAAAGAGGCAGCCGGCCAGCGCAGAGCTACCGCTGACGTGCGCAAAGATATCGCTGGCCAGCGCACAGAAACCGCAGATCAACGTGAAGACACCGCCAATCTGCGTGAAGATACCGCCAATCTGCGTGAAGATACCGCCGATCTGCGCGAAGACACCGCCGATCTGCGTGAAGACACCGCTGATCTGCGCGAAGACACCGCTGATCTGCGCCAAGACACCGCCGACCTGCGCCAAGAAACCGCTGATCTGCGCCAAGTTACTGCTGACCAACGCCAGGATACCGCCGATCTACGCCAAGAGGCGGCCGACCTGCGCGAAGAGACCGGGAGGGCAATTGCCGAGCATAGCGTGCGCGCCAAGGCGCAGTTGCTCGAAGCGAACGAAAACCTTGTCGTCGCGACTGTTCGCGCCCAGGCGATGACTGAAGCTGCCGAAAAGGCTACCGAGCAGATGGCCTATATGGCCGAGCATGACTTTCTCACCGGGCTGCCGAACCGCGCGCTGCTGACCGACCGCCTGATGCAGTCCATGGTACTCGCGAAGCGTCATGGCGGCAAGAAGGTTGCCCTGATGTACCTGGACCTCGACCATTTCAAGCACATCAACGATTCGCTCGGGCATGAGATCGGCGACCGGCTGTTGCAGTCAGCCGCAAGGCGCTTGCAAGAGTGCGTGCGCCTCTCCGATACCGTTAGTCGCCACGGGGGCGACGAATTCGTGATACTGCTGGCCGAGGTCGAGGATGTGCTGGACGCTGTCCTTACCGCCGAAAAATTGATAAAGGCGATGGCCAAGCCTCATCTCATCGGAGACCACCAGCTTCACGTCACCCTGAGCATCGGCATCAGCCTCTACCCGGACGATGGCAAGGACGTCGAAACGGTGATCAGGAACGCCGACACCGCGATGTATCACGCCAAAAAAACCGGGCGCAACAAGTACCAGGTGTTCACTCCGGACATGAATACCCATGCGGTTGCACGGCAATCCATCGAACAGGCGCTGCACCGTGCGCTTGAGCAACACGAATTTGTGTTGCATTACCAGCCGAAGGTGAATCTCGTTACCGGCGCTATTATCGGTGCCGAGGCGCTTCTCCGCTGGCAGCGCTTCGCCCATCGGCTCGTCCGCCCGGCACAGTTCGTGAGCATCGCCGAAGAGTGCGGCCTGATTCAGCCGATCGGCAGGTGGGTGCTGCATGAAACCTGCCGCCAGACCCAAGCGTGGCTGCAAGCCGGCCTCAACCCAGGCCTGATCGCTGTCAACGTCTCGGCGGTCGAGTTCCACGGCAATGATTTTCTTGCCGGTGTCCATACCATTCTGGGCGAAACCGGCCTGGACCCGCACCACCTTGAATTTGAGCTGACCGAAAGCGGTCTGATGCAGGACACGGAACAGACAACGGAAATCTTGTGTGCACTCAAAAATCTCGGCGTGAAGATTGCCATCGATGACTTTGGCACCGGCTATTCCAGCCTGAGCTATCTGTGGCGTTTCCCGATCGACGAGCTCAAGATCGACCAGTCGTTTGTGCAGGCCATCAACGGCGATGCCGGCGATGCGGAAACCATCGTCAGTGCCGTTATTGCGATGGGCGCGAGTCTCAAGCAGCGGGTCGTGGCCGAAGGCATCGAAACACGAAACCAGCTTGCTTTCCTGCAATCCCATCACTGTCCCGAGGGACAAGGTTATTACTTCGGCCAACCTGTGCCTGCCGAGGAATTCGCCACATTGTTGACAAACAATCTGCATAAGACGACCATGTCGCCCTGAAGGCACGTATCGCACGGGTCTGCCGGCAACCGACTACATTGCCACTCCGCTACCCACCTCCTTTAGCCTGCCGGCCACCCAGGGGAAACCCATATGAGTCACCCTTTAGGTATTTTTTGATCGGCCCGGCCTTGCAGCATTCAAGAGAATCAGGCAAGCTATCGACAGGAACAGGTATTGAGTTTTCGGCCCATCCTGGCCTAATATATAGGCAAACTTTGATACGAAGCGTCCATGACGCAAAGGAGAATACCATGCAATACAGAACCATGCCGAAGAACGGTGATGAACTCTCTGTGCTGGGATTCGGGTGCATGCGCCTGCCCATGAAGGAGAGAAAGATCGATGAGGCGCGGGCGATCGCCCAGATCCGCTCTGCCATCGACAACGGCGTCAACTACATGGACACGGCCTGGCCCTACCACGGCGGCGAGAGCGAGCCGCTTCTGGGGAAGGCACTGAAGGACGGCTATCGGGATCGGGTCAAGGTGGCGACCAAGCTCCCCTCGTGGATGATCAAGAGCCGCGCCGACATGGATCGGTATCTGGCCGCCCAGATGGAAAAACTGGGCACGGACCACATCGACTACTACCTGGTCCATAGCCTGGACGGCCTCAAGTGGGATACCATGGAAGGCCTGGGCGTCGCGGATTTCCTCGACCGGGCCCAGTCGGACGGGCGGATCGTCAATGCCGGTTTTTCCTTCCATGGGCTGGGGCCGGACTTTAAGAGGATCGTGGATGCCTACCCCTGGGTATTCTGCCAGATCCAGTACAACTTCCTGGACCGGGAGTTCCAGGCCGGCACCGAAGGGATGCAATACGCCGCCGCCAAGGGCCTGGGGGTGATCGTGATGGAACCGCTGCGCGGGGGAAATCTGGGGTTGCCCACACCGCCGCCCGCCGTGGCGGAGATTTGGAACGAGGCAAAGGTCCGGCGCACGCCCGTGGACTGGGCGCTGCGCTGGGTATGGAACCACCCGGAGGTTACACTCCTGCTCTCCGGCATGAACGAGGAGAGCCATATCGAGGAGAATCTCGCCATCGCGGATTCGGCAAAGAGCGGGTCTCTGACCGGTGAAGAACTGGCCCTGGTGGACCGGGTCAGCCGCAAGTATCAGGAATTGATGAAGGTGGGTTGCACCGGCTGCGGCTACTGCATGCCCTGCCCCGCGGGCGTGGATATCCCGGGCTGCTTCGATTCCTACAACAGGATGCACCTGTTCGGCAACCCGGAGGCGGCGAAGTTCATGTACGCCGTCAGGATGAGCGACGAACTGCTCAACGACAAGCCGGGGTACGCGTCCCAGTGCATCGCCTGCGGCGCCTGCCTGGACAAGTGTCCCCAGCATATCCCGGTCCCGGACTTCCTGGCCAACGTGGCCGCCGAGATGGAAGGGCCCGAGTTGCAGGCGCGAGTGGCCACCGGTAAGCAGTTCTTCAAGATCGAGGCGAAGTAGCTCTGCCGGAAACGAACAGGGGCCGGGTCCAACTCTCTACAAATTCGGATGGGTGCAGGTTGAAAAGGGGGAGAGCAGCAGGGGCGGTCTTCCAAGATGATAAATTGTAAAGTCGATCTAACGTTACTAATGAGCAAGGCTCCCGCCTTGACGGCGCTGGCTTGGTCATATAAAACTTACTTGAAAACAAACGCAGCATCTTGGAAGCCCCACTGGTATGCTCATAGGCGAAAGCACTCTGCACAAGAAGTACAAGCCAGCCGCTAGAGACGCTATGGCTGAATGGATATCCGGCTGCCTACCCTTCAGATTATCGGCCTTTTGTAAACATATCCTTGTAGGGCCATTCATAAATGCCGCCTTCAAGAATTGTCATCCTGTCCTCAGGCACGCCTTTTGACTCAAGGTAGTTGTAACTGTTCTTTGCTCCTGATTTCCCACGGGGACAGATCACCACTACCGGATACTGAGACGCTTTAATGACAGCCAATACCTTGTCTAGACGTGCCCTCTCCTCATCTGTCTTAGCAGGGAAAGCATTGGTCTCAATGGAGCCCGGCAGATGCTGTTTTTCAAAATCAGCAGCGGGCTGTATATCAACCAAAATGACCGGCGTCTTCTTGGCCAACAAATCCTTCAACTCCTCGGGTTCAATGTAATTAGCAGCCAAGGCCGCGGTTGCCGTGAGTAGGGCAATTGCCAGCGTCAACAAACTCTTCTTAAACATGCACAAACCCCTTTATTAAGATATTTATATTTTTATATCATCATAATGCATAACATTGCAAATCGATAATCCGGCTGATACTAAGCATTACTATCGATTATACCAATACGTTGTGCCAATGCTGTTTCCGCCGACAGGTCTGCCTTCCCGGGAGTGTAAAGAATTTTTCGCTTTTTTCTTAGCAGGAAGAAACAGCAGGGGCAGGCTTCCACGACGATAACTTGTAAAATCTATATATCGTTATTAATGAGCAAGGCTCCCGCCTTGACGGCGCTGGCTTGGTCTTTTAAAGCTGGCCTTGAAAACAAACTTAGCATCTTGGAAGACCCCACCGCCACTTCATCAAGGGTCGTTCGCGCCATGGCCCTGAAACTGTGGCCTGTCATTTCATCGGATGCATACCACATACGCCGGGGAGCGGTATTGATCGCATTATTGGTCATGGGGCGAAAACCAGACAAAAACAAAAGCCCCGATTTCTCAGGGGCTTTTAAACTCGCCCGGACAATGCGGGCGCCTTCCATACACCTTATTATATAACATACTGTAATACAAACCTTTTAACAGGTCACATAAACATGGATGCCCAAAAAAATACTCCAAAAAGTTTTGCTTAACCTTCGATCAAATCATTTTGTGTGGTCTGTTGCTCCTTACAGGGCAGCCGATTGAGGCCACCGGTTGTGGATTTTCTTCCTCACACTACCTTATCCTCCGAGTTCCGTACATTGTAGTCCTCCTGTTTGCTCCAGATCAATTCAGTGGCACGATCCAGAGTCCTGTCGAGCTCTTGAAGGTTTTCAAACGAGATGCGTTTGGCAATTTTTTCCATTACTTTACAGGTAAGAGCCGGATTATTGTACCAAGGCATGTTCATCAACCCCTTTCTGCAATAATGTTGACGTTACTGCCTACGGGTTTGCAAAGCAGGGTGTATGCCAATTTAATAGCATGCAATATCAGCCAGTTATGCCGCTTAGTTATGGTGCCTGTAAAGCGGGGCGCTGTCGTATTTTACATGTTTCTTTACATTTACAGGTTAATGCTAGCGTTTTTAACCGGTTGGTAGTTTACATAAAAGTGTAAAGGTGACAGAAGTGTAAAGACCCAGAACGTGCGCCCGCGCGTATAGAAATATATAGGGGTCGCGTTAGCTTTTCCATTACGTGGAATAAAGCCCCCTTGCAGCATCTCCAAAAGAAAAGCCCCTGAATTATCAAGGGCTTTTGGTCTTGTCCGGACATAGCCAGACTACTTATTGGTGGGGTGCCGGGCATATAACTGATTGCGTAACTATTAGTGATGCATCGTTTTCTATAAGTTCAAAAATTGGAGAAATCCCCCAATATACCCATAAAGTATTTGCTTACCCCCTATGACTTCTGTTTTTCGATCTCCGGCCCCAAGATATTTTCACACCGCTTGGGGAGAATCAGAGCCTTTCATTGGCCAGACGATACACCAGGTTATTTTCGCGCTTCCCCACGGCAATCACCACAACCAGCACGCAGTCGTCGAATACCTGATACACAAGCCGGAACCCGGCGCTACGCAATTTGATCTTATAACAGTCCGGCGTATCGGAGAGACGTGCCGATTCAATGCGCGGTTCTTGGAGCCGTTCGGCCAAACGTTTCTTGAACTGCTCCCGTATGCTCTTGTCGAGCTTATGCCACTCTTTCCTTTAATTGCAGGCTATAGTTCATCCAGGGGCACCCCGACGGTGGCTTCAGCCTGGCGCTCGCGTACCAGGCGGACAAGATCGAGATCGTCGAGCTGCTCCATGATGATGTCGAAGGTTTCTGCCGGCGGCAGGTAGGCGGTGGGGCGGTTATGATTGAGAATAGCGACCGGTTCGCCATGGGCCTGGTTGATGATACCGGACGGATTCTTTTTAAGGTCGCTGATGCTTACCGAAGAACGAGCATGTATTTGTTGCATGACCAACTCCTGGCTTTACATATGGCACTTAATTTAGGTCATTATTCAGGTCATAACAATAAATTTATGTGCCGCCCTTCTTATGTTGTATGTCCGTGTAACCCATCACAACATGTTCACCTTATATACGGTATCCATAAGAGGTTATAAGGTGGATTCCACCGATATAATTCAACTCATCAACAATGACCATAAGTGATATCGGCAAGTTACACCGATTCAACACCTTGGCATGTACTATGCTGTTATATGGATAAGAAGCAATCAAAATTACCTGGTACAGGAGAATTCAAATGAAAAAAGTATTGTCCACCATCGTTGCCGCTCTTGTTGCCGTTTCTTTCGCTGGCATTGTTTCCGCCGCTGAAGTTAAGACTGACACCAAATCCGAAACCACCACTACCAGCCCTTCCGGTGAAGTGAAAGTTGAGAAGAAGGAAGTTAAGAAAACCGTCAAGAAACACCACAAACACCACAAGAAAGCCAAGAAAGCAGCCACAGATGCAGCTGCTCCTGCAACTCCGGCAACTCCGGCTGAAGCACCTGCTGCGAAGTAATCTTTTCGCACTGGCACCAGCCGTTAACGAAAAAGCCGCGTCTTCGGATGCGGCTTTTTCTGTTTAAATATTCAGATTGTCAAATCGTGGCAGAATTCCGGCCACAAGATATTTTCAGGCCGCCGCAACCCTCAAATGGGCAAACCCGAAGGGTCTGCCCTTGACACGAGACATTTTTATGCAAACAAAATTACGTAAAGCCTGTAATTATTTGGTTTAAAAGCATTTTCAAGAAAGACAGCAGGGTCTTCCAAGATGCCAACTTAAACCATTAAATTATCAACTTGGACCCCGCTATTTGCGCTATTTGCTGTATTCGACGAGGGCACGTGACTTATGCCGCAAACTTCAAAGGGAAATGCTCGGGATGCTCAAGGGCCGCAACCTCGATGTCAACATCCAGTTCCTCCCAGCGCAGTTGACCAGGGCCAATTTCTTCCATGCTGTATATCTGCTCCACGGAAGCCTGTCTAAATATTGGATAATTACCAAAGGCAACGAAAAATTCCTGGTCATTGCTGACGATCCAGAATCCATATCGTCCAATGGCACTGACTTCACTTACGCAAATGTTCTTTCCACGCTTTCCTGAATTCATCGGCGTTCTCCTCTACAAGCTGCGCCAGGGTTCGTAATGTTTTCTGGCTGAGTCTGTATGATTCGGCATGGGCAACAATCGGTTCCAACCAGAATTTCGCAACCCCATCTGGAGTTTGAATATGGACGTGCAAGCGGTTCTATTCGTTGCTGTTGAAAAAGAACCTAGAAACCAGAGGGGCCTGCCCTTGACACGAGACAAATTCATCTAATATACATGCCGTCCCTGAATTGCCGGATGTGAAAATATGAAGGGCGTCCCCATGAATCCATCATGAATCCCGCATTTTTGTAGATAATAAAATAGCGCCGCATTGCTACGGCGCCATGAGCTAACTCGGTAACAAGTTACCGAACTAAAATATGGTGGAGGTGCAGGGAGTCGAACCCTGGTCCAAACGCTCTTCAATACTAACCTCTACGCTGATAGATTGATTATGGGTTTAAATTCGAGGTAAGCCATCACTCACGGCACCAAGAATCGATTCCTAAATACGACGATTATCGGACCATCCTCGCCGCTCCATTACAGTTACTTCTTTTTGACAGCCGAAGGGTTACACAGGAGATTAAGTCTACCCTCTAGCTCGCTTAGATTCCGAAGAATCCAAGGCTGGTACTAAGCAGCAATTGCACCCGCAAAGGCGTAATTGTCTGCAGCAGTTGTATTGTTTGCATTTATTGTGTAGTGGATTATTCTAGAGGCCAACCACCATCCTCCCAGCGCAATCAGTATTTATCTTCGCCTGTCGAAACCTTTACACCCCCATGAAGTTGAAACCCGCAAACGAGAATCACTATTGCTATTTATTAAGCTTACACCATTATCAAATAATTTGCACGAGATTCCAACAAGGTGGGTCTCCCAGATGGTTCATGGAAGACCCGATTCCTTGCTCGTATAGGTTAGCCCGGAAGTTCACGCGGGGGCCGCTTGGGTGCTACAGGAGTGTTATAATTGTCGGCAATTAAGCCGTTGCAGGTTTATTAGGGTCGGCCGCCTGCCCCGACCAGGTACACCCCAGATATTCACATCCCCGTCGAAGCTTTTACGCCCCTCTTTCAAAATAATCCGTTCCCCAATTCACTGCCTTACTCTCAATTCCTGTTGCGCGCCTTCAGTGCCTGGGATATCTCGCGCTGCGTATCCTTCTTCTTGAGGTCCTCGCGTTTATCGTACAGTTTCTTGCCTTTGGCAAGGCCAATCTCCACCTTTACCAAACCGTCCTTGAAATAGAGCCGAAGCGGTATGATGGAATAGCCCTGCTCCCTGACCCTGCCGTTCAGCCAGCTGATCTCCTTGCTGTGCAAGAGCAGCTTGCGCTGGCGGTCCGGCTGATGATTCGCGCGGTTGCCGAAGTCGTACGGCGAGATGTGCAGGTTGTGCAGAAAAGCCTCTCCTTCACGGATCAGCATGAAGGAGTCGGTGAGATTGACATTTCCGGCCCGCAACGATTTTACCTCGGTCCCCTGAAGCACCATCCCCGCTTCAAGCTTCTCCTCGATAAAATATTCATGATAGGCCTTCTTGTTATTGCAGATCAGCTTTTCACCCATGAAGTTAATCATAGCAAAACAAACCCTGAAAGGGAAACCATATCCTGCATCCCAGAACAGTAATTTTTTCGAAACATCGCCTTTGTTGACAATATTGGGGCAAGTGCTATCATAGTATTAGAGAAAACAAAAAGTTCTTTGAAAACCTCTGGGTTGCTGGTCATGAAGTAAAACCGATTTCAAATCATGGTGTATTGATGTGGAATCGGTAACCGCTGAAACCATGGAGAAGCGGCAGGTTTCCACTGATGAAAAGGTATTCAAGCGGTGGGATGAGAGGACGGCAAACCGGAGAATACAGCCGTTACTGAGAGAGTACGACAAACTGTGGAAAAAGTTCGCCAGGACGCCTCATTTCAGCATGAAGGAGGCTGGTCAACATACGTGCGACGTTAGATACCACCATCGAAAGAGGCGCCTGAAATCGACGCAACACGGAAGACTCAGAAGAGGACGGCTGTATGACAATAGGCCCGCCGGAATATCCGGCGGGCCTTATTGCATCGTACCTTGCAATACATGAAGTTACGCTTTTTGTCCCTTTAAGCCCCAGAGGGTCCTTCTTATCAAGGAGGGGAAATATCTGCAAATTTTATCTCCCCTCCTAGTTTAGGAAGGGCCGGGGGTGGTAGCCATCCACAACCTCGACCACCCCCTGACCCCCTCCTTATCAAGGAGGGGAAAGAGCTGTGAGTTTTTTCTCCCCTCCTAGTTTAGGAGGGGCCGGGGGTGGTAGCCATCCTTAGAGGTATTTCCTTATTTTCGGTATTCGGCAGGCAGCTCGGCCTTGTTGGCGGCATCGTTTAAGTCGTTGTACGCCTTGATGGCTTCATTATACCGTTTCTGAGTATCCTTGAACTCCTGGGGAAGTCCCTGGAAACGTTCCATTGATATCCCGACAGGTTTTTTACTGAGCTCCACTAATTGCGTAAGCTGGCTATCCAATTGTTTGTAGTCCGCCTCGCGGGCCCTGAACTCCTGCCGCCAGGTTTCGGCCTTTTTCCCGCCATACAGGCTGTCGTCGGATTTCGCCCCTGGGGCGCCGGGGGTGTCCGTCTTGGGCGTCACGGGCCGCGCAGACTGCCCCCCTCCGCTCTTCCCGGCGTCTGCCGGGGCCGGCGAGACATCCATGTCCCCCAGCTTGCGGACATGTTTGCGGTACTGTTTCGGGACGCGGGAATAATCGTCGCTGAAGTTGACGGTGCCGCTTTTGTCGGTCCAGGTGTAGGTATCGGCCATTACCGGCAGCGACCGGAGCAGCATCACCGCCACAAGCGCTACAATTCGTTTCATGGTGTTGAATCCTCTTTTTTCTTAGGAGGCCGGCAATGATAAGTTGACCCCAAAGACGAGCCGACAAGGAAAAGCGCCCTGACGTGGAATTGGAATTACCCTGGAGGCCACGTAAAATGACGTCCTGCCAGGAGGTGGAAATGGATGTGGAACACCGATTGCCCGACCCCTTCGCCATTGTTCTGCACCATGCGGAAACCGGAATCGGCATAACCCATTTGACGGGCGATTTCGCCCGCCTTTCTGAAAACATAGCCGACAACGGCATCGTCCTGCCCGGTCATGTCGAGACAATTGACAAGATGCCTCTTTGGCAGAAAGAGCAGATGCAGGGGCGCTTGGGGCGTGATATCCTCGATGACGAGGATCTGGTCGTCTTCGAACACCTTTTTTGACGGTATCTCATTGCGTATGATCTTGCAGAAGATGCATGCTTCCATGGTCGATCCCTCCGGAATCTCAAGCAGTATCAGAAACTCCTTGTTGCCGTCCGCTCCCAGGATGGGTGAATCGCACACCCCGCGCACCAGGATGCCAAGCTCCGTTGCCGCCTGCCGGACCCCTGCGACGGCCTTTTCATGGGCAGCCGGGTCGCGGACGATGCCCCCCTTCCCCACGTCGCCCCGGCCGACCTCGAACTGCGGCTTGATCAGGGCGATGATGCGGCCGCCCGGCCTGACCAGCCCGACGACGGCCGGCAGGACCTTGCCGAGCGAGATGAACGAGGCGTCGATGACCGCCACTGCCGGCACCTCATTGAGCTGATCCGAAGCGAGATACCGGATATTGGTCTTTTCAAGGCTGATGACCCGCGGGTCCTGACGCAGCTTCCAGGCCAACTGGCCATACCCCACGTCCACCGCGAAGACCTTGCGGGCTCCGGCCTGCAACAGGCAATCAGTAAATCCGCCGGTGGACGCCCCCACATCCAGGGCAACGAGACCGCTGACATCGACGCCGAATTCGTCCAGCGCCTTCCTGAGTTTAAGGCCGCCCCGGCCGACATAGGGAAGGATTTCACCCTTGATGCGGATCTCCGCATCGGCTGCCACCTGCTGTCCGGCCTTGTCGGCGGCGTGGTCTCCCACCACCACCTGGCCGGCCATGATCAGGGCCTGGGCCTTTTCACGCGAAGGGGCCAGGCCGCGTTCGACCATCAGCTTATCCAGGCGTTGTTTTATCGCCATTTTCTGAATCCGTGACGCCGGAATGCCGTAGTGTCCGGAAGAGCCGGGGCCAGCGCGCCGCCGTGTCGTGACAAATCATTCACTTAGTTGGTACCCGCCTGATCGTCGCAAACGCTTCAAACGCAAAGGCAGAGGCCTTCCGGACCAGCGAAGGCATGGAGGCGTCACGGATTCAGGCATTAATTTACGAGTTCCGACTTGTTGAAAATGGTTTTCAGCCAATACCCCTCGGCCTCGATATTCTCCCGGCCACCCTCCTCGCGGTCAACCAGGGTGACGATGCCCAGCACCTTCAGCCCCTCTTCTTCCGCACGGCGCACGGCCTTCATGGAGGAGCCGCCGGTGGTGACCACGTCTTCAACGATAACCACGCAGGTTCCCGGCGGCAGGTTCTTGCGCCCCTCCAGCCACTGGCCGGTGCCGTGTCCCTTGGGCTCCTTGCGGATGATGAAGGCATGCATCCTTGTGCCGTCGAGATGGGCGGCAATGGAGGTGGCGGTGGCGATCGGGTCGGCGCCCAGGGTGATGCCCCCCACCGCTTCGACCCCTTCCACACCCTTGATCGCCTCGTAAAACAGCTTGCCCACCAGAAAGCCGCCCTCTGCGTGCAACGTGGTCTGCTTGCCGTCAAAATAGAAGTCGCTCTGCCGGCCCGAGGCCAGGGTCACGAGCCGTTTTTCGTAGGACAGTTCCAGGATGATCTTTTTCAGTTGTTCGCGGTCACTCATGTTCGCTGTACTCCTCTTCGAAAAGTCCCATCTGCGGTTTCAGAACCGGTTTGGGGAATGCAACCGGGTAGGTCCCGGCAAAACAGGCCTTGCAAAAGCCGGTATTCTCCATGCCGACCGAATTGACCAAGCCTTCTTCGGACAGGTAGCCCAGCGAATCGGCGGTGATATAACGGCAGATCTCGGCGATGGTGTGGGAGGAGGAGATCAGTTCCTTGCGGTTGGGGGTATCGATGCCGTAGTAGCATGGATAACTGGTGGGGGGCGATGAGATGCGCATGTGCACCTCCTTGGCCCCGGCGTTGCGCACCATCTTGACTATCTTGCGCGAGGTGGTGCCGCGCACGATGGAGTCGTCGATCACCACGACCCGTTTGCCCTTGAGGATCTCCCGTACGGGGTTGAGCTTGATCTTGACCCCGAAATGGCGGATTGCCTGGGCCGGCTCGATGAAGGTCCTGCCCACGTAATGGTTGCGGATCAGGCCCATCTCGAAGCTGATCCCGGATTCCTCGGCGTAGCCCATGGCGGCCGGCACGCCGGAATCGGGCACCGGGATGACGATGTCGGCGTCAACGGGGTGTTCCCGGGCCAGTTGCCGGCCCAATTCCTTGCGGGCCAGGTAAACGTTCTTACCGAAGATATAGGAGTCGGGCCGGGCAAAATAGACAAATTCGAAGATACAGGGGGTCGGCTCGACCTTCCTGAAGGGAAACAGGGACTTCAGGTTGCCGTCCTTGGTGCAGACGATCATCTCGCCCGGCTCGATCTCCCGCACGAACTCGGCCTCGATCAGGTCCAGGGCGCAGCTTTCCGAAGCCACGACCCAAGCGTCGCCCACTTTGCCCAGGCACAGGGGGCGGAACCCGTTGGGGTCGCGTACGGCGATCATGCGGGTTTCGGTCAAAAACAGGAGGCAGTAGGCACCCTTGATGCGGTTGAGGGCCTCCACGATGCGGTCTACCAGCGAATTGGTTTGGGTGATGGCCAGGAGGTGGATGATGATCTCCGTGTCCATGGTGGTCTGGAAGATGGAGCCGTAGGCCTCCAATTCGGCCTTGAGCAGTTGGGCGTTGACCAGGTTGCCGTTGTGGGCCACGGCAATGGAACCCCGTGAGTAATCCACCATGATCGGCTGGACGTTCTTTTCCACCGAGGCCCCGGCGGTCGAGTAGCGGACATGGCCGATGGCGGACTTTCCGGGCAGTTTCTTGAAGATCTCCTGGTTGCCGAAGACATCGGCCACCAATCCCATGCGCTTGTGGGCATGCAGGGTCGTTCCGTCCGACGAGACGATGCCGCAGCTCTCCTGCCCCCGGTGCTGGAGGGCGTAAAGCCCCAGATAGGTCAGGTTGGATGCCTCGCTATGATTGTAGATACCGAAAACGCCGCATTCTTCGTGTGGCTTTGTAAGGTTCATTTCTTAAGGCTCCTTAAGCTTGAAACAGCACATCTTCTTAGTTGATTGATATCGATCTTCCGCTGACGATAATGTCCCCCTTTACAAAAGGGGGATTTACCTTTGATCTTTAAAAGCAAATCCCCCCTAACCCCCCTTTTTTACAGGGGGGAACAATTTGGCAGAAGAGGAGTGCTCATCATGTCTCTTTACACAAGATTCTTCCGAGCATACTCCGCCGCGTTGCGGAACAGCTTCAGCCCGTCCCCCTCTTCCGGCAGCTCTTCCCGTGTCCAGCGGGGGTGGTGTGTGTAATGCACAAAGGCCTCGGGATGGGGCATCAGACCCATCACGCGGCCGGTCGGATCGCACAGCCCGGCAATGGCATGCTGGGCCCCGTTGGGATTCAGGGGAAACTCCATGGTCGAAGCCGCGTAATCCGGGCCGGAATACTTCAGCACAGCCAGGTGCTCCCGCTCGATCCGCTCCAGGGTCGCGGCGTCGTCGCAGAGGAATTTCCCCTCGCCATGGCGCATCGGCAGGTAGATACCGGGCCCGATCCCCTTGGTAAAGACGCTGGGCGACGCGGCGTCGGCCTTCAGGTACACCCAGCGGTCCTGAAAGCGGCCGCAGTCGTTGAAGGTAAGCGTTGTGCGCTGTGTCAGGTAATCGCCGTCAAAGCCGGGCAGCATGCCCATCTTGACCATCAGCTGAAATCCGTTGCAGACCCCCAGGATCAGCTTGCCGGCAGCGATGAAGCGGCCGAACTGCTCCACCAGCTTCTCACCCGTACCGGCGACGCCGGCATGTTTCAGGCGATTGGCCTGGGCCTTGGCGCTTCCCAGGTCGTCGCCGTCCAGAAAACCGCCGGTCAGGTTGAGGAAATGGAAATCGTCAAGCCGGATCTCGCCGGAGAGGATCTCGGCGATATGGGCGATGACCGCCTCGTCGAAGCCCCCCAGGCGGCAGGCATGGGCCGCCTCGGCCTCGCAGTTGGTGCCGTTTCCGGTGATGACGATGGCACGGGTCTTTTTCATATCACAGTTCCCTCAATGTTTTCTGCCAGGCTTCCTTCAACTCCGCCAGCCCCGCCTTGACGACGGGAGCACTGGAAAGGCCGGCAATAGTTACCATCGGCTCAGCCGTCACCACGCCGATGGAGGCGAAACAGTTGCCGCTCATGACCGACTCGAACTCGTCCCGCTTCTCGGGATGGACCGTGACCAGGTGGCGTGATGCCGATTCGCTGAATAACAGCGTCGCATCGGATCTGCCCGCCACGTCCCCCTTCCAGAGCACTCGCGAGAGATCCAGGCTGATGCCGTACCCCCCCGCAAAGGCCGATTCGGCAGCCGCCACGGCCAGGCCTCCGTCGGAAAGGTCGTGGCAGGAGGCCACCGCCCCCTGCATGACCGCCTGGTGGTAGGCCTGGTAACGCCGGTAAGCCCGGCCGGTGTCCACCTGGGGCACCTTGTTGCCGATGGCGCCCGTGAGGGCGAAATACTCCGATCCGCCCAGTTCGTCGCCGGTCTTGCCCAAAAGGTACACGATGTCGCCGGGCCTTTTCACGTCCATGGTGACGGCCTTGCGGGCGTCCTCGATCTTGCCGATCACCGAGAAGAGAAGGGTCGGCGGGATGGATATCTTGGTTGTGCCGTCGTAGAAATCGTTCTTCATGGAATCCTTGCCCGAGATCAGGGGCAGGTTGTAGTCCATGCAGATGTCGTACAGCGCCTGGTTGGAGCGCACCAGTTGGGCCATCTTGTAGGGGCCGTCCGGGGTCTTTTCCGACAGGACCGGGTCACACCAGCAGAAGTTGTCCAGGCCGGCCACCAGGCCGAGTGAGCCGCCAACGGCCACATAGTTGCGCAGGGCCTCGTCGATGGCATTGGCGGTCATGTGGTAGGTATCGATGTCGGAATAGCGCGGACAGATGCCATGGGCCGTCACCACGCCTTCGAAGGAGTCCAGGATCGGCCGCACCACGGCCGCGTCGGAGGGCCCGTCGTTGGCAACGCCGCTGAACGGCTTGACCACCGAGCCCCCCTGGACCTCGTGGTCATACCGCCGCACCACCGACTCCTTGGAGCAGATGTTGAGCGACGAGAGCAGGGCCGCCAGATCGTCGGAGTAGTCACCCTTGATCTCCACGGCCGGCTCGGCATGCCGGGGCGGCTCCCATTTGGCGGGCAGTTGCATGGGGGGCAGCCCCTCGTGCATGAACGCCATCGGCAGCCAGGCCACGGTGCGGCCATCGTAGAGGACATGGAATACGCCGTTGTCGGTAAACTCCCCCAGCACCGTGGCCTCGACGCCGAAACGCGCGGCCATTGACAGGAACTCGTCGATCCGCTCGGGCGGCACCGCCAGGGACATGCGTTCCTGGGCTTCGGAGATGAGGATCTCCCACGGGTTGAGGCCCGGATACTTGAGAGGCGCCTTTGCCAGGTCCATCCGGCAGCCGCCGCACTCGCCGGCCATCTCCCCCACCGATGAGGAAAGCCCCCCGGCGCCGTTGTCGGTGATGAAGCGGTAGAGCGCCTTGTCCCGCGCCCGGATCAGGAAGTCGAACATGCGCTTCTGGGTGATGGGGTCGCCGATCTGCACCGCCGTGACCGGCGAGTTCTCGTTCAATTCTTCGGACGAAAAGGTCGCGCCGTGAATGCCGTCCTTGCCGATACGGCCGCCGGTCATCACGATCAGGTCCCCCGGCTGGATGGACTTTTCATAGCCCGGAGTGCCGTTGATCTCAAGCGGCATGATCCCTGCCGTACCGCAGAACACCAGCGGCTTGCCGGCAAAACGCTCGTCAAAGACCAGCGAACCGTTGACCGTGGGAATGCCGCTCTTGTTGCCGCCATGCTCCACACCCTCCACCACCCCTTCGTAGATGCGGCGGGGATGGAGCAGGCGCGCAGGGAGCGGTTTTTCGTAAAACGGATCGGCAAAGCAGAACACGTCGGTATTGAAGATCAGTCTGGCCCCCTGGCCGGTGCCGAAGGGGTCGCGGTTGACGCCGACAATGCCGGTCAGCGCCCCGCCATAGGGGTCCAGGGCCGACGGCGAGTTATGGGTTTCAACCTTGAAGACCAGCGACTGTTGATCGTTGAACCGGATCACCCCGGCGTTGTCCTTGAACACCGATAGACAGAAGTCCCCGTCGCCCAGCTTTGCGCGCACGTCACTGGTGGTACGCTGGATAAACGACTTGAACAGTGATTTGATCTCCTGCTTGTTGCCATGTTCATCCTCGTACTGCACCGTGCCGGAAAAGATCTTGTGTTTGCAATGTTCCGACCAGGTCTGGGCCAGACACTCCAGCTCCACGTCGGTCGGGCAGGCGCCCAGCCCCACCGTGGCACGTTCCGCCACCACTTGGGGCTCACGATAATGGGCCTGGATGATCCGCATCTCTTCCAGGGTCAGGGCCAGCACCCCCTCCTTGCTGATCCGGAGCAGTTCTTCGTCGGAGACGTCAAGGTCGATTTCCCTGACTTCGGCCTTGATGTCGCCCAGCACCTTGGGGACTAATGGCGAAAAACCGCGCCTTGCCATGAAATCAGCCGCGGAAAGTACGCTGTAGCGCTGTATGAGGGTGTTGCACAAAAGGCCGGTGGCGATCCGCTCCACATCGGACACCCCAAAGGCGCCTTTCAGCAAAAACTGCACTGAATAGTAGACCCCCTCGCCTGCGGCAAAAGGGCGGCCGGTCAGATATTCGACGGCTTCGCGGGCAGTGCGCCCCACGTTGTCGGTCACGCCGGGACGGAAACCCACCTCGACGGCACAATCAAAGCCGGCCCCCAAGGGGCGATCAATGCTCCACTCCTGGATCACCGGGTCGCTGAACGGTCCGGCGGCCGCCTGCTGGAGCTCTTCCTGCGTCAGGGTGGCATCCACGGTGTAGACGTCGATGGTGCGGACCTCGTCAACCGGCAGGTGCAGAAAATGACCGATCTCCCGCTTGATCCGTTCTCCGCGGGCGTCGCGGACGCTCTCCTTCAGGGCCACTTCGATTCTGTGCGTCATGTCAGTTTATTCCTTTTTCCATTATAACTATTCAGCACAGTGCAGTAATCTGCACGTTTTAACCTCCCCTCCCTTGACGGGAGGTAAAGGGATTGAGGGGTGGGTGAAGCGGCGACAGGGGAAAAAATGGCAATTTTCCCCACCCCCTAACCCCCTCCCGCAAGGGGCGGGGGGACTTTTCACAATTGTTTTAGTTATTTTCAGAATATGCCGAATAGTTGCTTTCCATTAAAGCCTCTTGCAAAACTATTGCGGGACCGATCTGCCGTGTTGCCGCTCGCTCGGAAACTCAACGTACCAAAATATCGGCCTCCTCATGACGTTTTGCCAGAGGCTCCATTATCACCGTCCTGATGGGGAACGGGATTTCAATGCCGTTTTCGTTAAAGCGGCGGATGATCAGCGAATTGACCTTATCGGTGTTGGAAAACAGCTGGGAATACTCCTGCACCCAGAAAAAGAGCGACATGTTCAGGGCCGAATCGCCAAAAGAGACAAAATATGCTTCCGGCGCCGGGTCGCGCAGCACGTCCTCCACCTCCAGGGCCGCCGACACCAGAATCTCCTTGACCCTATCCACGTCACTGCCGTAAGCCACGCCGATGTTGATGCACCCCTTGGCGCGGACATCCGGGAAGGCCTGGTTGATCAGCATGGTATTGCACAAGTCCGAGTTGGGGATGATCAGCAGTTGGTTGTCCAGGGTCCTGATCTTGGTGCTTCGCAGGCCGATATCGCCCACATCCCCCACCTGGCCGCCCACCAGCTGGATGCGGTCGCCGATTCTGAACGGCCGGTCAAGCATGAGGGTAAACCCGGAGATCATGTTGGCCAGGGTGTCCTTGGCCGCCAGGCCGATGGCCAGCGAACCGATGCCGAGTGCGGTGATCAGCGAGAAGATGTCGTACTGGAAATGCTTGAGGATGACGAGCAGCGCCGTACCCATCAGAAACAGCATGGCGGTTTTTTCCGCGATCGGGATCATGTGCAGTGAGATCAGGGCACCGCTGTTGTGCTGCTGGCCGGCGATATACCACTGCAACAGTTCGTCAAAGGCGTGGTAGATCAGGACGAAGACGATGGCCACCATGGCGATGAAAAGGATGCCGGACAGGATCACCACCAGTTTTTCATGCAGCGGCAGGGAGAGGATCGCCAGATAGACGCCCAGCATGATCAGAAGCCGCGAGACATGGGGGATGACCCGCTGAAGGAGACGGTCGTTCAGGTCGGTGTTGGTGAAGGCGGCCAGCCGTTTGCCCCATTTGTTCAGCATCAGGACGATCAGTTGGGCCAGCATCCAGAAAAAGGCCAGGATCAGCAGCGCACCCAGTATTTCCTTGGCCCAGAACAGGATGGGGCCATCATCGCCCTGCGGCCGGAAGAGCGCCTGGACAAAAGACAGGATTCTACTATTCACCGAAGACTCTCTTGAAGATGGTATCGACGTGTTTAAGGTGATAGGCGAGATCGAACGATTCGCGGATCTTGGCTTCGCCCAGGGCGCCGACCACATCCTGGTCGGCCAGCAGTTCCTCCTGGAAATCCTTGCCCTGTTCCCATACCTTCATGGCGTTGCGCTGCACCAAGCGGTAGGCGTCCTCGCGCGACACGCCCGCCTGGGTCAGGTCGAGGAGGATCTTCTGGGAGAAGACCAGTCCCTTCATCTTGTTGAGGTTGTCCATCATATTCCCGGGATAGATCACCAGGTTTTTGATCAAGCCGTTGAGGCGGCGCAGGGAGAAGTCGAGCGCCACCGTGGCATCCGGGGCGATGTAGCGTTCCACCGAGGAGTGCGAGATGTCCCGCTCGTGCCACAGGGCCACGTTTTCCAGCGCCGGAATGCACATGGAACGGATATAGCGGGCCTGCCCGGTCAGATTTTCCGAGAGGATCGGGTTGCGCTTGTGGGGCATGGCCGACGACCCCTTCTGCCCCTTGCTGAAAAATTCCTCCGCCTCCAACACCTCGGTGCGCTGCAGATGGCGGACCTCGATGGCTATGCGCTCCAGGGACGATGCGATCAGTGCCAGGACACAAAAATATTCGGCATGACGGTCCCGGGGAATGACTTGGGTCGAGACCGGCTCGGGCGTGAGCCCCATCTTCTTACAAACGTACTCCTCCACGTAGGGGTCGATGTTGGCGAAGGTGCCGACCGCCCCGGAAATGGCGCCGGTGGCGATGTTCTCGCGGGCCGCGGTCAGACGCCGGCGGTTGCGCTGCATCTCGGCAAACCAGGAGGCCAGCTTGAGGCCGAAGGTGACCGGTTCGGCATGGATGCCGTGGGAGCGGCCGATGCAGACGGTATCCTTGTGTTCCAGGGCTCGCTCCTTGATCGACGCGAGCACCATGTCCAAGTCTGCCAGCAGTTCGTCGGCGGCCTGGACCAACTGCACCGACAGGCAAGTGTCCAGCACGTCGGAGGATGTCATCCCCTGGTGGATGAAACGCGCCTCGGGCCCCACATATTCGGCCACAGAGGTAAGGAATGCGATCACGTCGTGTTTGACTTCGGCCTCGATGGCATCGATGCGGGCGATGTCGAAGTTCCCCTTTTCGCGAATGACCGGCACCACCTCCTTGGGGATGACGCCCAGTTCGGCTTGGGCCTCGCAGGCCAGGGTCTCTATCTCCAGCCAGATGCGGAAGCGGTTTTCAGGTTCCCAGATGTGGGCCATTTCGGGGCGGGTATAACGAGGTATCATGCAATTAACTCCTGGTAAATTTTAGTAATTTTCGATTTGGCAGTTGCAATTTGCCTCCCCTCCAGCCAAGAAGGGGGTTGTCGATGATAAGAAAAATTAAAACCGCAACACGCGGATACCATCGGATAAATTCTGATAACAATCTGATTTTAAACCTGAAAACGTTTGATCCGATGTTAATCCGAAGTTATCATATGTGATCCGCGTGCCATGGTAAATTTCAGATTCTGGCGCAGTCAGATCGTCATAACCGCACTCGCGCTGTACTGGTCGCCGATCACGATCCGGGGGTCGCAGACGTTCTGGTCGCGCAGAAAGGTTTCGGTGGTGCGGACCACGTGGTCCGGATGGTTGTTGATCTCGGAAAGGTGGGCCATCACCAGCGCCTCCAGCCCGGCGTGGGCCAGATCGAACAGCAGCTCCAGCGACTCATCGTTGGAGAGATGGCCGTGGCGCGACTTGATGCGCTGCTTCAACTCCCACGGATAGGGGCCGTTCATCAGCATCTCCACATCGTGGTTCGATTCCAGGTTCAACGCCCGGCAACAACGCAACTTTTCCGTCACCAACCGGGTGACGATCCCCAGATCGGTGGCCGAACCGCAACGTCCCTCCCGCGACTCCAAGACAAAGCCGACCGGGTCACAGGCGTCGTGGGTGATGGGGAACGGATCGACCTCAACATCGCGAAGCATCAGGGCGCAACCGGCCTCGAACTCGATCAGGTGCGCCTTGTGCAGGTATTTTTCCGCCTTTTTGCATACCAGGTGACTGGCGATTACCGGCACCTTGAACTTGCGGGCAAAGGCCCCCACGCTCCGGATATGGTCGATATGCTCGTGACTGACCAGCACGGCATGCACACGAGCGGCATCGATCCCCTGGGCCTCCATGCGCAGCAATGTCTCGCGCAGCGACAACCCCACGTCGATCAACAGGCGCGTGTCGCCGGTTTCGACGTACAGACAGTTTCCTTTGCTGCCGCTGGCCAGCGAACAGATTTTCACACGGACTCCAGGATTCCCGGACTGACGAAGCACATGTCGCGAACGACACGACAACAGAAGAATATAAGATAGTTAAGTTAACGCACGACGACGTTTATGCGGCTTGATGATAACCTTTATTTTATACTCGAAGAGCGGAATAGTTTCAAGGTTAATCATGGCGGTCACGTGACACGATCCTTGCCACGAAGCACGGAGACGGCTCTTCGCTGTTTCAAGCGGGCAATCATGGCAAGGTCATTCCAGCGTCTCGAAGACCGCCTTTTCCTCGTCGCTGAACAGACGGTTGAGATCGAGCACTATCAAGAGCCGATCAGCGTGGTTGACCACCCCGGTAATGCACTCCTGGGCCGTGTTCCCCTGCACGATGCCCGGCGGCGGCTGGATCTCGGCCGAGGATATGCGGATCACCTCCGCCACCGCATCCACTATGAAGCCGGTCAGGCTGTCGCCCACCTCCATCACCAGGATACGGCTCTGGCGGTCGTGGTCCCGGTCCATTAAACTGAAGCGTTTGCGTAATGATACGATCGGCACCACCATGCCGCGCAGGTTGATGATGCCGTCCACATAATCCGGGGTGTTGGGCATCTTGGTGACGGACGGCATGCGGATGATCTCCCGCACCGTCAGTACATCGATGCCGTACTCTTCCCCATCCAGTTCGAAGCTGACCAACTGGATGATCTCGTTGGATGTTTTAGTCACTTCTCCTTTTACAGCCGGCAAGTTGTTCATGGTCGTCCCCTTAGGCCAGCCGGAAGCGGCTGACGAGATTTTGAAGTTCCTGGGCCTGGTCGGCCAGTCTTGTTTAGCCGCGACAATGCCAGCACCTTGTCTCTTACGGTAGCCACTTCGATAAGGACCGCGCGATCATCGGCCAACATTTTCTTGTCCTTGTCGTCGGAGACGAGCGGCTCATAATCCTTCAGCGCCTTATCAATTCGCTCCCGGTCTTCGCTGATCGCCTTCTCGATGTTGGCCATCGCAGTGTCATCGGTATTGAGCACGTGCTGGTAGGTTTTCTTTGTAATATCGCCATAGCCCTTCATGACCTTGCCCAGCACGACAATGCTGGGCAAGGTTTGATCGGGGTCGTTTACCCCCGTGGATGGATCTGTTGGTGCAGCCGTTTCAGCCGCTCGCGGGTGACGTGGGTGTAGATCTGGGTTGTGGAGAGGTCGGCATGCCCAAGCATGATCTGCACGCTGCGCAGGTCGGCGCCGTTTTCCAGCAGGTGGGTGGCAAAGGAGTGCCGCAGGGTGTGGGGCGAAATGCTCTTGCGGATGCCGGCCAGCAAGGCCCGTTTCTTGACGATATTCCAGAATGCCTGGCGGCTCATGTCCATGCCCAGGCGGGAAAGGAAAAGAAAGGGGTTCGCCCCCGGCGGGTCGAGTTTGGCGCGTACAACAGCAAGATACGTCCCGACCTTGTCGCGGGCCGATTCGCCGATCGGCACCAGCCGTTCCTTGTTGCCCTTCCCCACCGTCATCAAGTAACCTGAGTCCAGGTTGACCTCCCGCCGCTTGAGGCCGACCAGTTCCGAAACCCGCAGGCCGGTGGCATAGAGCAACTCCAGCATGGCCAGGTCGCGGACGTTCTCGGCCGTGGTACCTGCGCAGGCGGCGAACAGGGCATCCACCTCCTGGGCCGTGAGGAACCCCGGCAGCTTGTGCAGGATGCGGGGCGCTTCGATAATCGAGGCCGGATTGTTTTCGGCGTAGTTTTCCACCATCAGGAACCTGTGGAACATGCGAATCGCGGAGAGGCCGCGCGCCCGGCTTCGCGGACCGATCCCCCGGTCTTTCAGCCGTCCCATGAAGAGTGCGATATCCGTGGACTTCACGCTGTCGGGAGCCGTACACCCCTGTTTATCGAGAAAATCGAGGTAGCGGGCCAAGTCGCGGCTGTAGGCCTCCCGGGTGTTGGCCGAGAGCCCCTTTTCCACGGCCAGATAACTTATGAACAGGTCGAGGTAGTCGTTCATGGTGTTGTCGTCTTCCACCTCAAATACAATTCATCAACCTTATCCCTGGCCCAAGGGGTTCTCCTCAAAAACTTCAAACTGGACCCAATGCTCGGGTCATGGGTAAAACATTTGATATCGATCTTTTTTCCCAATTCCGCCCAGCCGTAATGATCGACCAGTTCGGTCAGCATCATCTTCAGGGTGACGCCGTGCAGAGGGTCGCTGAATTGCTTTTCTGTCATGTTCTGGCCCTCGTGTCACGTGCGGTTAGTTCGTGCTCGTAATTCCGGCTCTTTTGACTGCTGCCGTCGTTGCGTCTCCTTGATGTAGACCCTGCTACACCTACGTCGCCGCGTCTTGGCACCAGCCAAAACAGCAGAGGAATTATTTCCCACGACTAACCGCACGGAACACCGTGAAGACGCAAAATCCGCTTTTGGGGGTCGTCCGTCACGATACTGCCCAACCGGGGGTCACACCCAGTCGTCGATGGCCTGTATCAGTCGTGACGTGATCTCTTCCAGCTTCTCATCGAATACGATCTTCTGGCCGAAGATATCGCGCACGTAAAAGACGTCTGCCACCTGGTCAACCTTGGTGGATATCTTGGAAACACCTATGTAGAGCCCCAGGTGGGTCAGGGTGCTGGTGATCAGGTAGAGAAGCCCGACCTTGTCATGGGTGTAGATATCGATGACCGTATAGTCCTCCGACACCTCGTTGTCGATCTCGACACGGGTCGGGAAACGCGGGATGGAGCGGGTTGTGAGAAGCGAGGGACGCTGACGATTCTCCACAAGTTCCGCCACGCTGACTTCTCCATGCAGGGCCCGGTGCATGTCGCCCTGGACCTTTTGCCAGCGCTGCTCGTCGGTGATGACCATGCCTTGGGGCGAATTGACCTGAAGTATGTCCAGCACCTTGCCGTTGCGGCTGGTGTTGATCTGGGCTCCCAGGATGTTGACGCCGTTGGCGGCCATGACACCGGTAATGCGCGAAAACAGGCCCGGCATGTCGTGGGTGCAGATGGTGAACTCGGAATAGCCGCTCTCCTGCTGATGGACGACCTTCATGAGGAGGTCGCTCGTTTCCAGGCCGAGCAGCAGCCGGGCATGGCCGGAGATCAGTGCCAGGTCGTTGGAAAGCAGCAACCGGACCGGCATGGACTTGAGTTCTTCCCGCGCCGCCGCCACCGGAAATTCGTCCTGCAACAGCTCCGTAACCCTCCTGATGACCTCCTTGACCCGCTCGCTGCTGGCTTCCAGGTGAAAATCGCCCCGTTCCAGCACATTGAAGGCCTTTTCGTACAGCTCCTGGAACAGGAGCGCCTTCCAGTTGGTCCAGACATCCGAGCCCACTGCCCTGACGTCGGCAATGGTCAACAGATACAGCATCTTCAGGTTTTCGCTGGTTTCCATCTGGCGTGCAAACTGAACCACCATCCGTTCGTCGTGCAGATCGCGGCGCTGGGAGATGTGGGCAAACAACAGGTGCTGCCGCACCAGGAATTCCAGCCGTTCGGAACCTTCCTTGGTAAGCCCCATGCGCCGGGCAATGGTAGGGATCATGGCTGCGCCCTTTTCGGCGTGGCCGCCCCCCTCCCCCTTGCCGATGTCGTGAAAAAGAACCGCCAAAAGCAGCAGTTCGCGCTTGCCGATCTGGGAAGCCACCTCGCACGGAAAGGGAAGCACGCCCTTTGATTGGCCGGTCAGCATCTTCTCGGCCTCTTCCACGGCAAACAGGGTATGGATATCCACGGTATAGATATGGTAGACGTCGTGCTGCACCTTGCAGTAAATATGCTCAAGTTCGGGGATGTAGCGGTTAAGGAACTCCAGGTGGTGCATACTCCGCAGGATTTCGGCCACCCCCTTGGGCGAACGGAGGATTGTCAGAAACGACTGGTTCACGTCGCGGTTGCGGCGGAACTTGTCGTTGACCAGGTGCAGGCTCTTGCGGACCAACGCCTTGACGCGGACGTTCAGGCTGACGCCGTGCTTCTGGGCCAGTTCGAATATGCGCATCAGGACGACCGGGTTTTTCTCCACCACGGTCTCGTCCGGGATGATCAACTCGCCTTTGAGTACGTAACAGCCGTCTCCAACCGGCCGGCGCACGAAATAGCCGAGAATCTTCTGTGCCCCCTCGTCACGCCAGATGCATTGCGACACCAGGCTTGAGGCAAAGTGTTCCACCCGGTTGGCGTGACGGTAGTAGTCCCGCATGAAATCTTCCACTCCGAGCACCTTGCCGTGGTCATGGTAACCCATGAAACGGGCCAGGTGCACCTGGGCGTCAAAGGTGAGCTGGTCGTTCTTGCGGCCGTTGAAGTAATGCAGTTCATTGCGAATGCGCCAGAGGTAATCAAGGGCGGCGTTATAGCTGTCCAATTCCTCCTCCGTCAGTATGCCCTTGATGATCAACTCCCTGGGGTTCGCAAACTTGTACTTGACGCGCGCCGCCCACATGGCGGTCTGCAGGTCGCGCAATCCCCCCTCGCCCTCCTTCAGGTTGGGTTCAAGCAGGTAGACGGTCGAGCCGTATTTCTCCCGCCTGCTCTTCATGTCGGCCATCTTCTCCTTGACGAACTTGTCGCTGGACTTGGTCAGAATCTGGGTGAAGATCACCTTGAAGAGATTGTCGAACAACGGTCTGCTTCCGCTCAGGTAGCGGGCATCCATCAGGGCGGTCTTGACCGTGCTGTCCGCAGCCGCCATTTCGACGCAATCGGCGATCCTCCGGACCGAATAGCCCACGTCCAGACGCATGTCCCACAGGAAATACAAGAGCTTCTGGGCCACGTCCTCCACGCGCGCCGCCGGCATGCTGCCGTCGTGCAGGAACATGATGTCGATATCGGAGAAGGGGTTCAATTCGCCGCGGCCATACCCCCCCACCGCCACCAGGGTGATACGCTCCATCATGCCGCCGCCGTCGACGTCATACAGGATACTCTGAAAGAGCTTGTTGTTGAGCTCATCCATCATGTCGCAGATCAGGTGGGTAACCTCGCTGCCGGATGCACCATCATTGTGTAGTTTTCTGATCTCTTCTCGGTAGTGGCCGAGAAAATTCTTGCAGCCGGAAAAATACAACGGCCGTTTCTCTTCGAACCCGGCCATGCCTGCGTCGCCAACAGCGTATATGTCATCGGGGAAGTAAGGGTCGATAAAGAATTGCATGGAGCTCCTCTCGGTGGGAACGATGAGTGTCTTATTCCGGTTTCAAATCAAAGATGACATCAAGGCGGCAAGGATCGAGGCGACGAAGACGTACAGGTAGTACGTTGAGGAGCCGAAGACGAGCCTACGGAGATGCCGCTTTGATTTGGAATTGGAATTATGGCGCGGCAGGCATCGTTGGCGACCGACCGGAAGCGATTATACGTCACACGGGCCGGTGAGTCAAAAGCAATAAAAAGGCGGCCGAAGCCGCCTGCATCCATTTATGCCGATTTCAATCCAAAATTGGTATCACTCAACCCTCATCAAACGGCCCACGCCGTTCTCTATCTCAGCGTGCGCCTTGAGGCGCAAGCGCCATTCAGCGGGGATGGCGGAAACCCCCAAAGACGCGCCCAGCCAGGTCCCGATCATGGCAGCCCTGCCGGCATTGTCGCCGCCGGCAGCTGCCGTGGCCTTCAGTGCCCCGTTGAAATCGTCGGCATGGTGCAGGGCGCAGTGAACTGCCGCCGGAAAGCTATTGATTAACGGACACGACGGGCCGAACCGCACCGTGGCCGCGCGGACCGGCAGGCTGCGGGACGAGAAGGCGTCCCTGATCTTCCGGCTCACCTCGGTGCCCAAAGGCCCCTCCGGCGCCATCTGTTCCGCCGCCTGGTTGAATGCGTCCTCCAGGGGGCGGCCCGAAAACAGCTCGCGCAGGATCACGGCATGAGCCTTGAGATAAGCCACGGCCCGTTCGTTATTCTGGCAGACCCGTGTGGCCCGCTCCACTTGCACCAGATATTCGCTGTTGCGGAAATAGTGCGCCGCCAGCGGCGCCAGCCGGCTGATTGTGGCCGGTTGGTCGTCGTCGGCCCCCTCCTGGAAGCTGTAGGCTGCATCGGGATGGGCCTCGCGGAATGCCCGGTAGTTGGCCAGCGTCCCCGTAGCGGCATGGTCGCGGTACCCCATGTAAGCCGGGCATTCCATCATCGCCACGAAACGGCTCCCGAAATCGGCGGCGTCAAAACCGTCCCGTTCCATCAACGAGCGGAGCAGGAGCAGCGCTGCGTCGCCGTAGTGGGTCTGTTCACCCGGACTCTTGCCGAAATGGTAATGCCCCTCGGCCGGCGGGTCAAAGCCTTGCGGCCCGCCGGGGAAAAGCCGATCCAATTCATCCAGGTCGTAGATCCAGTGGCTTCCGAGGCAAAAGGCGTCACCCACAAACTGCCCCCACACCGCACCGGCGATGCGGCCGGCAAGGGAAACGTCACGATTGTTGGGTGTTTTTTCGGTATCCATAGAGCAACCTCCCCCGACTGCATAACACAGCCTGCTATATGATCTGATTCAGTATACCGCTTTCCCGGCACTATGGGTGAAATTGCTGCCGTTTCACGAGATAAAGGAGGCAACATGCACAAAACAAATCGCCCCGCCTCGGAAATCCGAAACGGGGCGATTTGTTTTTTAACCATATTCCCGTTCACATCAGCCCAAGACGATAATCAGGTCATCCTTTTCCACCTTCTCCCCCTCCTTGAACTTCACCTCGGCCACCGTGGCATCGGCCTTGGCCTTGATGTTGGTCTCCATCTTCATGGCCTCGGTCACCATCAGCACGTCGCCGGCTTTGACCGGATCGCCGGCCTTGACGGTAACCTTGAGCACCTTGCCCGGCATGGGGGCTCCGATGTGGTTGGGATTGCCCTTGTCGGCCTTCACGCGCACCACTTCGTCGGTCTGTGCCGATTGGTCGCGTATGACCACCGAACGGTTGTTGCCGTTCAGCTCGAAGTACACGGTGCGGGTACCGTCGGCCTGCACGCGCCCCACGGTGTTGAGCTTGATGATCAGGGTCTTGCCCGGCTCGATTTCAATGGAGGTCTCCTGGCCCGGCTCCAGGCCGTAGAAGAAGATCGGCGTGGGGATGACCGAGGTGTCGGAGTATTCCTGGCGGTGACGGTCGAATTCGGGATACACGTGGGGGTAGAGGATATACGATACGAGCGCCTTGTCGCTGACCACATGCTCCAGCTTTTCCTCCAGCTTGAGCCGTTCCTCGTCGAAATCCACCGGTTCCAGCAACTCGCCGGGGCGGCAGGTAATGGGTTGTTCCCCCTTCAGGATGATCTTCTGCAACTCCTGCGGCCATCCCTGGTAGGGCTGGCCCAGCATCCCCTTGAACATTCCCACCACCGATTCCGGGAAGGCCAGTTCATCCCCCTTGGTGAAGACGTCCTGGGGCTCAAGGTTGTTTTTGACCAGGAACATGGCCATGTCGCCGACCACCTTGGATGACGGCGTAACCTTGACGATATCGCCGAACAGGAGGTTGACCTTGTGGTACATCTCCTTGCATTCGTCCCAACGTTCCAGGAGCCCCAGACCGGCCACCTGGGGCTTGTAGTTGGAATACTGGCCGCCCGGTATCTCGTGGTGATAGACCTCGGCCGTGCCGGACTTGAGACCCGACTCGAAGGGGCTGTAGTAGTCGCGCACCGTCTCCCAGTAGTTGGCCAGTTTTTGCAGGCCGGGAGCGTTGACCATTGGATCGCGTTCGCTCCCTTCCAGAGCCGCCACCAGGGCGTTCAGGTTGGGCTGGGCCGTCAGCCCCGAAAGGGACGACAGGGACGCATCGACGATGTCCACCCCGGCCTCGCTGGCCTTGAGCAGGGTGGCGCTGCCGTTGCTGGAGGTATCATGGGTGTGGAGATGGACCGGGATGCCGATGCTTTCCTTCAGCGCCTTGACCAGTTTGTAGGCGGCCAGGGGCTTGAGCAGGCCGGCCATGTCCTTTATTGCCAGGATATGCGCGCCCATCTTTTCCAGTTCTTTGGCCATGTTCACATAATATTCCAGCGGATACTTGTCCCGCTTGGGATCGGTGATGTCGCCGGTGTAGCAGATGGCCGCCTCGCAGATCTTGCCGGTCTTGCGCACCGCCTCCATGGCCACCGCCATACCGGTGGTCCAATTGAGAGAGTCGAAAATGCGGAAGATGTCGACGCCCGAGTTGGCGGCCTCTTCCACGAACTTCTGCACCACGTTGTCCGGGTAGTTGGTGTAGCCCACGGCGTTTGAGCCGCGCAGGAGCATCTGGAACAGGATGTTGGGGATCAGTTCGGAGAGTTTGTGCAGCCGTTGCCAGGGGTCTTCACGGAGAAAGCGCATGGAGACGTCAAAGGTGGCGCCGCCCCAACACTCAAGAGAAAACAGGCCGGCGCCCAGGTGGGAGGTCGGCTCGGCGATCCTGAGCAGGTCGTGGGTGCGCACACGGGTGGCCAGGTTGGACTGGTGGGCGTCGCGCATGGTCGTATCGGTCAGAAGCAGCTTGTCCTGTTCCAGTATCCACTTGGAAAGTCCCTCGGCGCCCAGTGTCATGAACAGGTCGCGGGAACCGGTCGGGCGGGGTTTGGTCACGTCGGTTTCCGGCACCCGGGCCTCCAGCAGGTCAGCCGATCTGAGCGGCTTTGCTATGCCGGGCGAGCCGTTGACGATCACCTCTCCCAGAAATTTGAGCACCTTGCTGGCGCGGTCTTTTTTCTCGCGGACCTTGAGCAGCTCCGGGTGTTTCCCGATGAACGAGGTGTCACACCCTCCCTTGAGAAAGACCGGATGGGTGACGACATTCTCCAGGAAACCGATGTTGGTCTTGACACCGCGCACCCGGAACTCCTGCAGGGCACGGTTCATGATGTTGGCCGCGGCCTGGAAGGTCAGTCCCCAGGAACTGATCTTGACCAGCAGGGAATCGTAATGGGGCGTGATCTGCGCGCCGGTGAAGGCGTTGCCCGCATCCAGCCGCACCCCGCAGCCGGCCGCCGAGCGGTAGGTGGTCAGGGTGCCGAAGTCCGGAGCAAAGTCGTTGGCCGGGTCCTCGGTGGTTATGCGGCACTGGATGGCATAGCCGCGCATGTCGATGGCGCTCTGGCTGGAGATATTGATCTCCGGATCGGACAGTTTGTGGCCGCAGGCGATAAGGATCTGGTCCTGCACCAGGTTGCGGCCGGTGATCATCTCGGTCACGGTGTGCTCAACCTGGATGCGGGGGTTCATCTCGATAAAATACCAGTTGCCCTCCTGGTCCAGCAGGAACTCCACGGTTCCGGCATTACGGTACTTCACCTGGCCGGCGATCTTGAGGGCCGCGTCACACAACTCCTCGCGGGTCTTTTTGGACAGGGACAGGGAGGGGGCAAACTCCACCACCTTCTGGTGACGGCGCTGGATGGAGCAGTCCCGCTCGTAGAAGTGCACCAGGTTGCCGAAGTTGTCCCCCAGCACCTGTACCTCGATATGCTTGGGATTGGCAAGGTAACGCTCCAGGAACACAGCCGAATTGCCGAAGGCCGCCTTGGCCTCGCTGCCCGCTGTCACCAGCCCCTCAAGCAGCTCCTTTTTGTTGTGGGCCACGCGCATGCCGCGTCCGCCGCCGCCCGCCGCAGCCTTGATGATGATCGGGTAACCGTGTTCCTTGGCAAACCTTAAGGCCTCCTCCTCTTTTTGGATAGGGTCCTCGGTACCGGGCACGGTCGGCACACCTGCGGTAAAGGCCACCTTGCGTGCCGCCACCTTGTCTCCCAAGGCACGCTGCATTTCGGCCGTGGGGCCGATGAAAGCGATCCCGTTGGCCTCGCACTTCTCGGCGAACTCGGCGTTCTCGGCCAGGAAACCGTAACCGGGGTGAATGGCGTCCACATCGGCCTTGAGGGCCAGGGCAATGATCTCGTCTATCCCCAGATAGGCGTCGATCGGCGCCTTGCCCTTGCCGACCAGATAGGCCTCGTCGGCCTTGTAGCGGTGAAGCGACAGTTTATCTTCTTCGGAATAGATGGCTACCGTACCGATGCCCAACTCGGTACAGGCCCGAAAGATGCGGATGGCGATCTCGCCGCGGTTTGCGGCCATGACCTTGCGGAATTTCTGTTTCTGCATGGATATCCTCCGAAGTGTATGATTGCCTGGAACGTTTACCGTGGTTGAAATTCGTGCGTCTGAAACCGTAAAACATTTAGCAAAACTAAATTTATTCAGATATTTTAAATAGTTATATCACCAATCGTGGCGACAATAAACCAGATTGGCACGGCTTTGTCAATTACGTTTTTTCCGGATGCGATATTGGGGATGCGGGGAAGGCTTTGCTGAAAGGGTGTGACGGCTTAAAGCGGCATCGGTATGATGTCGGCCCCGAAAAGGGGAGTTACCATTAAGTCGTCAATACTGACCGGGGTTGATGAAAAATCTGACGAGCCGCGTCGCATTCCAGTGTCCCGTGCGGTTAGTCATTTAATTGAACGGTGCCCCACAAGCAGCAGATTTTTCCGAGACTCTTTGTCATTGGGGTTAATCGAGAGGACGTGACGTAAAAGCAACTCGGCATTTTTCGTATCGCCACGTTGATATGCGAGAAAAGCCAAATTTTTCAAGGCGATGATGTTTTTTGGATAACGTTGATTCAACTCTTTGAACGTATATTCCGCTTCCGCCATTTTCCCTGATTCGATTTCAATCGTGCCGATACGTTCAGGGATAGATTCCGAATCCCTGGCGAATGCCAAAGTCTGTTGCAGGTTACGAAGCTGCAATTCCTTTGATCCGGTCAACTCAAAAAAATGATTCATCATCAGTCCGTTTTCCACTCCCAGCGGCTGCAACGCCAGGCTTGTTCCTGCCGAAAGGCTGATCGCCGGCGGAAGGGGAGCGACATCGGTGCGCAACCAGAACGATGCAGCGTAATCCAGGTAGACGAGTCGCCATCCTGAATCCGTGGGAAGAAACGGAAGCAATGCTTTGGCTTCAGGGGACGCGTGCCCGATAAGAAGTCCTCGGATATCGTACGCCTCAATCAGTTGCCGCCATTTGAGCTTATTGTGTGGTGCTTCCCAGATGGATTCCAGTTTGCCGTTCTCATAGACCTCCCAGCGGCCGTCCGTCAGTGGAATCTGGTTCGGGTATCTGTGGTAGAGGTAGAATCCCCCGAGTGCGTTGGAGTTGAAGACCTGCCCTTTAAAGTTTATTCTTTCGAGAAAAGTCGGTAAGCCGAGGGGGAAAAACAGAGGCGACGCCCCCCATCCAAATTGGGAAGGAATAGAGTTCGCCAGGTAGAATCTTCCGGAAAGAGGGTACCAACTCCACGCCAGTATCACAATCGTGGTTGCAACAGTGGTAATGCGGGCACATTTTCCTTTTAACGAGAAGAAATCAGGCAAAAGTTCCGAAATCAGTGGAGCGGCTACCAACGCAAACAGCACCACATTCCGGCGCCCGGTTAGAGATGCCGCCCCCATCACGCAGACTATGAGTAACCGTTCCAAGGGGACAGATTTCCTAAGCGCCGCCGGAATAATAGCAATAATGGCGACCACCAGGAGAACAACATAAAACCAGAACGCCGTGGTTGACATGGCAGCACTGCAGAAGGTCGGTCTCAGCTCTCCAACACTTTTAAGTATAACCGATGAGGAAGACGTGGCTTCCGTAAAAAGCAGCAGAGCATACCTCCATCCGTTCAACCCAAACGGAGTCGCCAGAGTCCCCGCAAGCAGAACCAGCATGAGACGTGACAGAGAAAAAATTTCCTTTTCCTCTTTGTTCTTGACGAACCGGACGACCGCTACCAGCAAATAGCAGCCGGCCATAACAGGGCCAAAAACAAAAAGGCCGTGGCTGTTGGCCCAGATTGCCTGCAATGCTGCAAATATGGTCATTTCCGGCCATGTTTTATACTTCCCTTTTTGCAGCAGGAGGTAAAACAGAGAAATCATCAAAAAAGAAATGATTTCCGGACGAGGTATGAATCGTTCCACCGAAGCCATTGCGGCCAAAAACAAGAGGACATCACTTGTCAATGGCGAAGACCATTGAGACGCAGCTTTCCGGCAAAACGCCAAGGTAGCGGTCCAGATTGCCACCATAAAGGCTTCAACACCAACCATCCCCCCAAAGCGGTCGGACACCGCCAACATTATCTGAAATAGCCAGTGGGAATCATGATAGGGTCTGCCGAGTGAGGCTCGCGCAAATTGATCTACCGTTGGAATTGACAGGTCACTAAGGATATTTTTACCGATGACGACATGCCACCAGACGTCATAGTCGTCGGATTGATTAATCAGGAATGCCCCGATCGCCACTATTACTGCACAAAGCGACATAATATCCAGACACGCGGATGGAATCAGGTATCTCTGGGAACAAAAATTTTTATTCATATCAGGCATGGTTTTTAAAGACGGCGGCCAGCTACCGCTATTCCGCCGACGGCAGCAATTCAAGTTATTTTGTTTGATTTCGATATGTTAAATAATTTATGCCTGTTTTTTTTGCCCGATCAGGAGCGTAGCATGAATGAGCAATGAGGAAACATAATAAAAAGGGGTCGGCCGATTTGGCTAACCCCTTTTTTATTTGGCGACCCCGGCAGGATTCGAACCTGCGACCACAGGCTTAGAAGGCATGTGCTCTATCCAACTGAGCTACGAGGTCAAACTATGGTAATAATGAGTTGTAATATGTAGCATAAAACTCCTCCGACGGCAACCGCAATTGCGCACCCATAAGCCATTGAAACGGAAAACGCCGAGGGGACCCGGCGTTTCATGTTATTCCCATTCCGAACCAAAGCGGCATCTGCGTTGGCTCGTCTTCGGCTCCTCAACGTACTATCTGTACGCCTTCGTGTCGCCTCAATCCTCACCGCCGTGATGTCATCTTTAATTCGGAATCGGTATTATTCTTCCTTTGTCAGCTTTTCTCGAATCACCGCAACGATCTTGCCGAACAACTCGTCTCCGTCACGGGCCGTGATCTTCTTCTTGCCCACCGTGGCCATGGGCATCTCCCGGCAGGCAGAGCACTGTTTTATGCAGCCCTTGATCTTGATGTCGAGATCGGGGAATGCCTCTTCCAGGCGGCGGTACACCTTGCCTTTGCCCTTGTTATGCTCACAGAAACGGATCTTCAAGTCAGACATAATGTCTACACCGCCAACGGAGCACCGACCGGCTGCACAAACACGCGCGTCGCCATCTCGGCATCAATCATCAGGATGCCGTGGCCATTGTCGCCTACCAGCTTGAGCTTGGCGATCAGATCGCGGTCATTGTTCTCTTCCTCGACCTGTTCGGTCACGAACCACTGCAGGAAGATCTGAGTGGCATGGTCCTTATCCTGAACGGCCTGCTCGCTCAACTCGTTGATGCACTTGGTAATGAGCTCCTCATGGCTCAGGGTCCTCTGCATCATCTCCAACAGCGACTTGTATGCGTTCGGCACGGCATTGCTGGGCAGAAACTCGACATTCACCCCCTGGTCGACAAGGTAGGTATAGAACTTAATGAAATGGACCATTTCCTCGCGGTACTGCACCATAAACCAGTTGGCAGCGCCCTTCAGCCCCATCTCGTTGGCGCAGGAGGACATGGAAAGATAGATGTGCGAGGAATAGAGTTCGAGATTCATGTGATTGTTGAGCGAATCAGCCATTTTTTTGCTTATCATGGAGGAGCCTCCTATCGGATGTTTTATTCCAGTAGACCTTTGAAACAGGATCTATAGTATAACATAAAATATTTCTTAAAGTCCCCCTTGAAGAGAGGACCATCTGAGATCCAGAGCCCCAGAGGGCCTAAAGGACTCAAGGCGTAAAAGGGTTGAAAACGGTTCCCATACTGCCTTGCGCTACGGTTGCAGGGGGTGTCTTTTGCGCCGGGAAAGCCAGAAGATCATGAAGCTGCCCACGAGAAACATGGGCAGGCTCAAAAGTTGCCCCATGGAAAAGAAGTCGAGAAAGGTGCCGATCTGCGCATCGGGTTGCCGGAAAAACTCCACGATGAAGCGGAACAGCCCATAGCCGGCGCAGAAGGTCCAGGCCGGAATGCCGGTAACATCGGACCTGCGGGCCATGATGCGCACAATGAAGAACAGGACAACCCCCTCCAGGCACGCTTCGTAGAGCTGCGAAGGATGGCGCGGCAATTCGCCTCCTCCCGGAAAGATCATCCCCCAGGGTACATCCGTCGGCCTGCCGTACAACTCCCCATTAATGAAATTGCCGATCCTGCCGAGCCCCAGGCCGACCGGCGCGCACTGCGCCGCCATGTCGGTCAGCGCCCAGAAGGGGATCTTTTTACGCCGGGCGAACAGGACAATGGAGAGGATGGCCCCCAGAAAGCCGCCGTGGAAGGACATGCCCCCTTTCCAAACCGCAAAGATTTGCAACGGATCGGCGAGATAGACCCCCAGATCGTAGAACAGGATATAACCGAGCCGTCCTCCCAACACCACCCCCATGGCACCGAAAAAGACCAGGTCGGCCACGTCGTCCCTGGTCAGGGGGAGCTGTTTGCGGCGCACCTCTGACTGGAGGATGAAATAGGTGGCGACGAAGCCCAGGACGTACATCAGCCCGTACCAGCGGAACTGGAGCGGGCCGATGTTCAGGAAAACAGGATTGATATGGGGAAAGTGCATGGGGCCGGGAACCTCAGGCGCCGCAGCCGCAACTGCGGGTGCAGGCTCCGACGCGCATATGCACCGCCTTGATGAAGCTGGCGTCGGTGGCGGCCTTTAACTCCTGGAGCACATTGTCGGGCACGGCCGAGTCAAGGGAAAGCAGCACCATGGCCTCGCCCTTCTTCTCGCGCCGCCCCAGGTTCATGGAACCGATATTGATGTCGTACTGCCCCATGATGGTGCCGATCTTGCCGATCATGCCGGGACGGTCATTGTAGTTCAGAAGCAGCATGTGCTCTTCCGGGGTGAAGTCCATGGAATAATCGCGAAGCCGCACGATGCGCGGCGAACCTTCGAAGAGCGTGCCGGAAACCAGCCTGCGCTTGCCCTCCCCTTCGATGATCAGGGTAATGACGTTGGAGAAAGCACCCCCCTGAGTCGTCTTGGATTCATCTACCACGATGCCCATCTGTTCGGCGATCAGCGAGGCATTGACCATATTGACGTCCTGATCCACCTTGCGGTTCAGCAGCGCAGAGAGACCGCAAACCGTCAGTGGTGAGCAGTCGTAATGGGCAATGCTGCCGGCAAAGCCGAAACTGACCTTTTCCAGGTTGTTGTCCACCAGTTGGATGCCGAAGTCGCACATGACGCTCATCAGGTTGAGGAACGGCCGCATCTGGTCCATCAGGGCCAGATCGAAGCGGGGAATATTGACGGCGTTCTCCAGCGGCTTGTCGTCCAGGTAATTGATGATCTCGCGGGAGACGTCAATGGCGACGTTGACCTGGGCCTCGAAGGTGTTGGCTCCCAGGTGGGGGGTTACCACCAGCTTTTTGTTGGCGATCAGGTGTTTGAGGGTCTCGGACGCGGGCGGTTCCTCGCTCCAGACGTCCACTGCGCCGCCCATGACCTTGCCGGAAAGGAGATTGTCCAGCAGCGCCTGTTCGTTGATGATGCCTCCCCGCGCCACGTTGAGGATGATGACGCCGCTCTTCATCAGCCCGAATTCGCGGGGGCCTATCATGTTACGGGTCTCGTCGTTCAGGGGGGTGTGAACGGTGATGATATCGCAGTTCTTGAAGATCTCATCGTGGGACACCAGCTTGACCCCCAGGTCGTGGGCGCGCTTGACGGAAATATACGGGTCGCAGGCCAGCACCTCGCATTCGAAAGCCTTGAGCCGTGTCGCCACCCGGCCGCCCACCTTGCCGAGGCCGATCACACCGGCAACCCTACCCTTCAACTCGTGGCCGGTGAAAGGAGCCCGCTTCCATTCGCCCGATTTCAGGCTGGCATTGGCAATCGTGACGTTGCGGCAGAAGGAAAGCAAAAGTGCCATGGTATGTTCTGCGGCGCTGTTGGTATTGCCGAATGGCGCGTTTACGACGATGACGCCCTTGGAGCTGGCATAATCCACATCAACGTTGTCGATGCCGACACCGGCACGGGCAACGATCTTCAGCTTGGTGGCCGCGTCGAGCAGAGCCTTGTCAACGGTGGTGCCGCTACGGGTGATGATCGCTTCATAATCGCCGATGACCGCCAGCAACTCCTCTTTCTTCAGTCCAACTCTCACATCCAGCTGGATACGCGCGTCCTGGGTCAACAGGGCAAGACCTTCCGCAGATACCTCATCAGTTACGATAATCTTCATTGCAACTCCCCAGTATCAATAAATTTGTGGGGTCATAGTAACCTTGGCGGATGAAAATTGCAAGAGCCGGAAGGGTATACAAAGGGGGGAAGGTTGATTTTGAGGTGTAACTAGTCTATGGTTCATATTTTTCACTGAGCGCAAAGGAACGATCCGTGACCGCAGACATACCGTTCAACATCGTACTGGTCGAACCGGAGATCCCTCCCAACACGGGGAATATCGCCCGTCTGTGCGCTGCCACCGGCAGTATCCTGCATCTGGTGGGGCGGCTCGGGTTCGCCATCGACGACAAGCACCTGAAACGGGCCGGGCTCGATTACTGGGAACACGTTACCGTAGTTCGCTGGGACAGCCTTGAGGAACTCCAGTCGAGCGCATCCCAGGGCCGTTTTTTCTATCTCAGTACCAAGGTCGCCCGCAGTTATCTGGCAGCCGCCTTTCAGCCGGGGGATTTTCTCGTCTTTGGGCGTGAAACCAGGGGATTGCCCGAAGAGTTGCTCAATGCGAATCCGGACACCTGCATCACGATCCCCATGCCGGCCGGCGTCGTGCGCAGCCTGAACCTGTCAACGTCGGCGGGAATCGTACTTTATGAGGCTTTACGTCAGAGCGGGAGGATAGGCTGATGCTGATGCAAGCCGTGATCTGGATGAACCTGGCCCTGATCTTCTACACGTGGGCGGTCTTCAGCGGACGCAGGCAGGGCCTGCACCGCAAACACCTTATCATCTTTGGTATCGGCCTCCTCTGCGACTACCTGGGAACCCACCAGATGAACCTGTTTGCCGTGGCCTACGGCAAAGCGCCCCAATGGCATAACATTACCGGCGTCGCCTCCCTGGCCGGCATGGCATTCCACTTCATGCTCGCCCTGGCGGCGTCACTCGCTCACAAGACCGAGTCCGTCAACCGCGTTTTCCATCGGGTCAGCCTGACCATCTATACCTGCTGGCTGATCGCATTTACCAGCGGCGCAATCTCCGGCATGATGCGGATGAGGCATTGATCATGACCATGACACGGGAAAGCGCTGCCTTCGGGCGCCCCTATCTGACCGCCGACCTGCCCGGCATCGGAGGAACAATCAAGGAGTCCTGCGACGATTTCCTGGTCGAGGAGATCCCCTCCTACCTGCCCTGCGGCTCCGGTGACCATGCCTACCTGGTTGTGGAAAAACGCGGCATCACTACCCTGGAGGCCATCCACCGCATTGCCCGGCATCTCAACGTCGCGGAGCGCACCATCGGTTACGCCGGGATGAAGGATGCCGCGGGTGTCACCCGCCAAACCCTTTCCATCGAACATATCAAGCCGGAAGCGGTTGCAGGGGTGGAACTCGACGGACTGAAGATCGTTTCGGCCTGCCGCCACACCAATAAACTCAAACTGGGGCACCTCAAGGGAAACCGTTTCCGCATCGTAATCCGTGGCATAGCGACACATGCCCATGAAGTCGTCCCCGCGGCCCTGAAAATCCTTGAACAGCGGGGCGTGCCCAACTATTTCGGCTACCAACGCTACGGCAGCCAGGGGAATTCCCACCTGATCGGCGCAGCCATGATCAGGCGAGACTGGCAGGGGGCGACGGACCGGCTGATGGGCGAACCGGAGGCGGTGCGCGACGAACAGTGGCAAGCCGGGATCGAGGCGTATCAACAGGGCGATCTGGCCCGGGCGCTGGAGCAGTTTCCGCGCCACTGCCGCAGCGAGCGGGAGGTGCTTCAGCGGCTCATCTCCCGGCCGGATGGGTTTGAACGGGCCTTTGCCGCCATCCACCCCCGCCTTAAAAAGCTCTATCTCTCGGCCTTTCAGTCCTGGCTCTTCGACCGGGTTGTGAAACACCGCATCGAAGACATCGACGCCATACTGCCGGGAGATCTGGCGTGGAAGCACGTGAACGGCGCCTGTTTTCTGGTGGAGGATGCGGATCTGGAGGCGGAGCGGGCCGTCAACCTTGAAATATCCGCCAGCGGGCCGATGTTCGGCTGCAAGATGAAACAACCGGCAGGAAAGCCGCTTGAAATTGAGCAGCAGATACTCGACAATGAGCATATAGGACCGGCTGATTTCGACATGGAGGGCGGTTTGAGGATGGAAGGCGAACGGCGGCCGTTGCGGATACCGCTGGAAAAGCCCTCCTTTCGGATCGAGGCAGACAGGTTGGAATTGGAGTTCTGTCTGGTCAAGGGGAGTTATGCAACATCACTGATCCGGGAGATCACCAAGACCTTCTGATTACACAAAGGGAAGACAAAGGAGGCTAGCAATAACAAGTTGAACGAAATTGCGCTCGGATTTTGGTCGGATTTGGCAGTAGCGATTGAACAAAACCGCAGGCGTGGCAGGGCGACGTCGAGGATTTTGTGATTGAGCTGCGGTCAAAGATGGCCGGAAGATGAGATGCACGATGTTCATGTTATTGTTGCTAGCCTCCTCAGCAAAAGGAACATAATAGTATGACTAACAACAGCATCCTGATCGATTCTCACGCTCATATCTACTACCGCGACTATGCCGGCGACTTCGACGAAATGCTGAAACGCGCTGCCGATGCCGGGGTGGGCGCCATGGTGGTAGTGGGTACCGACATCGAATCGAGCCGCGAATCGGTCGAACTGGCGGAGAAGTATCCCCAAATGTATGCGGCGGTGGGTATCCATCCCCATGATGCCGGCCGGGTGACGGAGCAGTGCTACAGCATCATTCGCGACCTGGCCCGTTCCAGTGCAAAGGTGGTGGCCATCGGAGAGATCGGCCTGGACTTCTACCGCGACCTGTGCCCCCGGGATGAGCAGGAAATCGTATTTCGCCGTTTCTTGCGCCTGGCAAATGAGTTGGAGATGCCTGTCGTCATCCATGACCGTGACGCCCATGAGTGCGTGCTGGCAATCCTGAGGGAAGAAGGGGTACGGCGCGGGGTGCTGCACTGCTTCTCCGGTGATGCTGCCATGGCCGCCGAAGCCATCGCCATGGGATTTTACCTCTCCATCCCCGGCACGGTTACCTATCCGTCCAACGAGGCGTTGCGCAACGTGGTGCGCAGCGTCAGCATCGACCGCCTGTTGGTCGAGACCGACTGCCCCTACCTGACGCCCGCCCCCCACCGGGGGAGACGCAACGAGCCGGCCTATGTGCGCCTGGCGGCGGAGAAAGTGTCCGAAATCAAAGGTTTGTCGCTGGAGGATGTGGCCCGAATCACCACCAAGAACTGCCGCAACCTGTTCGGCATCCACCTGTGGAACCAGTCCGCCAAGATCGCCTACATGATCAGGAACTCCCTCTACCTGAACATCACCAACCGCTGCTCGAACCGGTGCAGTTTCTGCGCCAAGTTTGACGATTTCACCGTCAAGGGGCACAACCTTCTTCTGGACGGTGAACCTTCCTTTGAAGAGATTATGGCGGCTGTCGGCAGCCCGGAGGGGATCGATGAAGTGGTTTTCTGCGGCTACGGCGAGTCGTTGATCCGGCTGGATCTGGTCAAGCAGGTGGCGGCCGAACTCAAACAGCGCGGCTACCACATCCGCATCAATACCGACGGACAGGCCAACCTGGTCCACAAACGTAACATCCTGCCCGAGCTGGCCGGGCTGGTGGACAGCATCTCGGTCAGCCTGAACGCCCCGGATAGCGCCACCTACGACAGGCTCTGCAACACCCCCTTCGGCGAGGCCGGATTCGAAGGCGTCTGCGACTTCATCCGCGTGGCACGGGAGTATGTTCCGCAGGTCGTAGCCAGCGCGGTAACCGTACCGGGGGTCGATATGGAAGCCTGCCGCCGTCTGGCCGGGTCGTTGGGCGTGGAGTTCCGCGTCAGGGAGTATACCGAAGTAGGATAAAGCACAAATGTCAATAAATGTTGTCACGGGAGAAAAAGGGCGGTTCGAGTCCATGCTGGCTCCCCAGCGCGGACAAATCTGGGCACTGGGAAGAGCACTTATCATTGTAATTTCGCAGAAAATCACCTGACGGCCTTTTGGTCAGGTGTATTATTTTGGTTGGGAGTCATTTTTTCCGAAATGGGCTGATCCCTCCGTGTTAATCGCACTTAGGAATTTCTTCATTGGTCTTGATCCAAACCACAGTCCAGGGCTACGCCGTCCGCAGTGTTAATCGCACTTAGGAATTTCTTCATTGGTCTTGGGAACAAATTCGTAAACACCTGCATTTCTGTATTTCATCCTCGCTGTAGTTAACGCGGGCAACGAGTCGCTAGTCGGATCATTGTGCTCAGTGTGATGTCTATACAAAGTGACTCGCATCTTCGGCGAATCTTCGGAAACGGGATAGATCGGCATTTCTATCCCATGCGTTAGCTTAAACGCTATGTCAAAGCGGTCTCCACTCCTCGTTTTATCTGTTTCCATTGAAACCGGATCAAGCCAATCAGTAAAACTGTCGGTGGAAATTCTCTTCGGAAGTTTGAACCAATATTCAACTGTGCCTTCAGGTCCATTTTCACTCACACTAATTGCAACATAGTCCTGAGTCGGGTGTCCATATTCTTTCTCATATACCGGTTGATCCAGGATCGTAGAATCCTTTAAAGGCATAAATCCAGAATTCCAGCTAAATAACCCGCGTTGGCTTAAAACCTCTCTAATTCTAATACCATAAACGTGTATGACTCTGGAATCGTTGATTACTCTAGGGTTGCTGGAACTTGCCACACGTCGAACTATCTTTGGGGCAAGTTCTAGCTGTTGCTGAGAATATTTTGTGAATGATGGATGATTTTCGAGTTGATCCAGTTCAAGATCATTGAAGTAGATTCGTTTGCTTGGCAGACATACCTGAATCCGGACATCTGCATAAGCATCTGACGGGGTGTTGCTACTCCGCCCAACAAGTTTAGTGGAACAACCTTGTAAGAACAAAGTAACGGACAATCCCAGGCAGAGCAACGGTGCGATATTTTTCCTCGTCATAGTAATTTCTCATTGCCGACAACGTTGCGGGAGTTGACTGACGTGCGGTTTTCGACCCGGTCCAACTTCTTAGCGGGAACTTCTTTTTTCATACTTTTCATGTTTCAGGCCTTATCATATTCCCCCGTTTCAGTAACACGGGGCCTTCCAAATACATTCCCTCAATATCACATTTTCAAAACGAGCAACAGTGAATTAAGATGATGGCCGGATCGGCGGGGTTTCCTCCCTTTAGGGGGGTACCCTGCCGACCGGCCATCATTTTTTCCTT